>NZ_JACYXC010000001.1:6070477-6677525 GCF_016031615.1 Streptomyces pactum | reverse complement strand
AGCTGGTGATGCCCAGCCGGGCCAGGGTGCCCAGGGCCGCCCTGATCGCGTCGGCCCGTAACCGCGGGGTCAGCGGGGGCAGCGCCCGCTCCAAGGCCGCGCGGGCGTCGTCCCGCAGCAGCCCGGTGGGCTCGCCGGCCTCGTCGGTGAGCAGGCCCGATCCCGGCGGGGCGGGGGTGTTCCGGTCGATCCCGGCGCGCCGCAGCGCGGCGGAGTTGGCCCAGGCGGCGCGTCCGCAGCCGGAGAACAGCACCACCGGGTGTCCGGGGGCGACCGGGTCCAGGTCGTACCGGGTGGGTAGCCGGGCGGGGTCGGCGGCGCATTCACGTAACCGGCTCAGGTCCCAGCCGTGGCCGGTGATCCACTCCCCGGCCGGGGTGCGCAGGGTCGCGGTCCGCACCGCCTCCGCCGCGTCCGCCAACGACCGCACGGCCGGGCCGGCGAGGTCCAGGGCCAGCGGGGGCCGGGTGAGTCCGAACGAACAGGCGTGCAGGTGCGTGTCGTTGATGCCGGGCAGCAGCGTCCCGCCCCCGAGATCGATCACCCGGGTGCCGGGGCCGGCCTGCGCCATCACCTGCGCACGGTCCCCCACCGCGCTGACCAGGCCGCCGGTCACCGCCAGGGCGGACGCCACGGTGAACACGGGATCGACGGTCAGCACCGAGCCGTTGACGAAGACCAGATCCGCGGAGGCGGCAGACACACCGATGTCCTTTCAGCGAGGTGCGGCCCGGCCGCCCGCCGCACGGCAGGGAACACGACGGGGCCGGAACGGGCTGCAAGGACTATGCGGCCGCCCGTACCGGATGCACATCCGTCATCCGACGGATGCCGGGCGCCGGTTCAGGGTACGCCGACCGGCACCCGCGCACGGCACGGGGGGCGGGCCGGGAGACCGCGGCCGGCATGGTGGCGCACGACGGGGTACGCGAGGGACCGGAACGGTAGCCGCCTGTCACGGTGAGGAGCAGTCATGGTGGTGCGACACCCCGCGGAACGTACGGAGGGCAAGGGCCGGTTCGAGCGGCTCGCCGAGGCCGCGTCGAACTTCACCAGTTCCCCCCTCTTCCACGGCATCTGCCTGGTGCTCGTCGCCTTCTTCGTCGTCACCCACGCCGCCGGAATGGGCCAGACCTGGATGTTCCTGGCCGGGGACCTGATGACGGCGGTGACGCTGCTGCTGCTCGCCCTGCTGAAGAACTCCGAACGCCGGGCCGAGCACGCGGTGCAGCGGAAGCTCGACGCGATCGCCGCGGCACTGCTGGAGCAGCACGAGGGCCGGACCGTCCGGGCCCACGACGATCTGCGCCGGGCCATCGGGATGGACGAGAAGGTCTGATCCGCCCCGCCGGGCACGGGGACACGGCGGCCGGGCCACGCCCCGGGGCGGCGGTACCGGGGGCGCTGCGGTGCCCCGGTGCCCCGGGTGGCGGTACCCGGGTGCGTCGGTGTCCCGGCCCTGGGCCCGGCCGACGGGCCCGGGACCAGGACCGCGGTGTTCCGTCCGGGACGGGGACGACCCGGACGGAACACCGCGGTCCGGACCTGCTCCGGACGGGGCCGCGCGCCGGCCGCCGGCCGCGCCGCGCCCCTCCGGCACACCGGCGGGCGCCGGGCGGGCCGGGCCGGCCGGCTCAGTCGTCCGCCTCGCCCATGGCGGCGATGAGGCTCTTGGGCCGCAGATCCGTCCAGTTCTCCTCGACGAAGGCCAGGCAGGCGGCGCGGGTGTCCTCCGGGTGGGCGACGGTCCAGCCGGCGGGCACGTCGATGAACGAGGGCCACAGGGAGTGCTGTCCTTCGTCGTTGACCAGGACGACGTAGGTGCCGTTCTCGTCCTCGAAGGGGTTGGTCATGGGGCTCGGGTCTCCTCGGGTGTCGGTCGGTGCGGATGCCGGGGCGGACCGGACCCGGCAGGGGCCCGGCCCGCCCGGGGTGGGGCGCCCGGCCGGGCACCGCGCTCCGGCGGCGTCCGGCCCGCAACCCGGTGGCCACCGGGTCCTGACGCCGGCGGCGACCGGTGACCGGGGAGCCGTCCGGCCGGGGCCGGGCGGTCCCCCGCTCCGTACCGAGCTTGGGGCCGGGCGGTGGATAAACCGTCGCGGCCCGCTGTACCCGCCCCCGCGGCGCCGGCCGGGGCCACGGGCGAGGACGACCGCGGCCGGTGCGCCGGGCCCGCCGGCCGGCGGTCACCCCGCCGAGGCCCGTGCGGCCCGCCATTCCGGCGCGAGCACCGCCCACAGCTCCTTGTCGTGGCGGACCCCGCCGGAGGGCCAGGACTGCCGCTGCACGCCCTCCCGGGTCATGCCGAGCCGCCGGGCGACCGCCGCGCTCCGCTCGTTGTCGGACCGGCAGCGCCATTCGGCGCGGTGCATCCCGCGGACGGTGAAGGCCCAGTCCAGCAGGGTGTGGCAGCCCCGGGTCACCAGACCGTGGCCCTCGGCGGCCGGCTCCAGCCAGCACCCCAGCTCGCAGACGCCCAGGGCGGCGTGGAACTCCACGAACATCACCCCGCCGACGAGCGTGCCGTCGAGCCAGATGCCGTGCAGGCCGGCGCTGTCCTCGGCCCGGCGCTCGGCGTAACGGCGCAGCGTGGCGCGCGCCCCGTCGAGGTCGTCGGTGACGAACGAGGCCCCGACCCAGGGCCGGATGTGCTCCCGCGCCCGGTCCAGGTGCGCGGCGAATTCCTCGGCGTGCCAGACCTCCAGCGGGCGGAGTTCGGCGTCATCGCCGAGCGGGACGGAGAACATGGGGACCCCATTCACACAACAAGCGTTATGGATATGTACGGTAGCAGCATGCCACGTACCAAGGGGGACCACGAGGCCCGCCGCCGGGAGGTCTCCGAGGCGGTCTGGCGGGTGCTGGCCGCGCACGGCTTCGGCGGTCTGACGCTCCGGGCGGTGGCCGCCGAACTCGGCGCGAGCACCGGCCTGCTCACGCACTACTTCCCGGCCAAGCGGGACCTGGTCGCGCACGCCCTGGACCTGCTGGAACAGCGCAGTGCCGACCGTCCGCGCCGGACCGGCGGCCCGGGCCTGTCCGCCGTGCGCGCCGCGCTGCTGGACATCCTGCCGCTGACCGCCGAGGCCACCGCCGGCAACCGGATCTGGGTGTCCTCCTGGGACACCGCGCTCGCCGACCCGGCGTGGACCGAGGACTACGCGGGGAAGTACGCGCGCAGCCGCGAGAAGCTGCGCGACCTGGTCGCCGCCGCCCAGGACCGGGGCGAGCTGACCGGCGGTGACCCGGCGCGCATCGCGGCCGGCGCGCAGGCGTTCGTCCTCGGCCTGGTGGTGCAGGCGCTGTTCGACCCCGGGGCGTTCCCGCCCGACCGCCAGGTGGCGCTCCTGGACGACTACCTGGCAGCGCTGACCGTCCCGCCCGCGGGGACATGACCTGCGGGGCCGCCCCGGCCGAGGCCCCGCCGCCCCGGCGGCGGCTCCGTCACCCGGCCGGCCGGCGCCGCCGGTGGTGGTTGGTGATCGGGCCCGGTCCCGGCCTGACCGGACGGGACCGGACCGGGCGAGGGAAGCGTCCGCCGGGGGGCGGGTGGCTCATCCGCGCGTGCGGGAACGCAACGCGCCGGGCGCATCGGCCCGCGTCATGGTGGGTCGGCGTACCCGCGCGTGCGGGAACAGGGCGCACCCCGGGCACCGGGAGCAGGGGGGCGTACGGGGGTCACAGGCGACGGCACCCGGGCGCCGGGGCCTCTCACCGGACCTGACGGGCGCACCTGCCCGGCACGACGGGCGGGCCCCCCGGGCACGCCCCGGTGTCAGGAGCGGCGCCGGGACCTGCCCTGCCGCCCGCCGGCGGGCTTGCGCGGGTTCTTCCCCGGCGCGGCGGCCCGGCCGCGCGCCGGTGTCCGCCGCGGCGTGCCCTCCGCCGCCCGCGGCCGCTGCTCCTTCGGCTGCTCCGGTGCCGGGCGGCGGCCCCGGGTGCTGTTGACGGTCCGCCCGCGGACGATCCCGATGAAGTCCTCCACCATGTCGGTGGTGGCCTCCTGCGGCCAGCACAGCCCCACCCGGGACTGCGGGGCGTCGGTCACCGGCCGGTAGGTGAGGTCCCGTCGGTGGTGCAGGCGGGCGAGCGACTGTGGGACCACCAGCAGGCCCACCCCGGCCGCCACCAGCTCCACCGCGTCCGCGGTGGTGGCGGGGCGCTCCTTGGCGGGCGTCCCGGGGCGTCGTTGCCAGTCGAGGGTCTCGTCCATCGGGTGCAGCACGATGTCGTCGGCCAGGTCCTCGGCGGACACCTCCTCGACCGCCGCCACCAGATGGTCCTTGGGGACCACGACCACCGTCGTCTCGGTGTAGAGGGGGATCGCGCTGAGGTCGTCCGGCCGGTCGGCCGGCAGCCGCGCGAGCCCGGCGTCGGCCTCCCCGTTCCGCAGGGCGCCGAACGCCTCGGCGGCGGACACCTGGACCAGGGTCAGCGGGATGTCCGGCAGTCGCTCGTTCCAGATCCGCACCCACTTTGCGGGGGTCACGCCGGGGACGTACGCGAGCCGGAACGAAGGGGTGGTCTCCGAGCCTGTCACGTGGCCAGGCTACCGGGCGTGGCGTGCGGTGCCGGACGGCTCGCTACCCTGGACGGCATGACGACGCACACGAGCACCCAGACCATGAAGCCCGCGACCGCGGCGAAGAAGCTGGGTGTGTACCTCGAAGCCACCCCCGCGGAGTTCCGGGAGGGCGTCGTCTCACGGGCCGAGCTCAACGCGCTGCAGGCCGATCCGCCGCAGTGGCTGCGGGAGCTGCGGCGCAACGGCCCGCACCCCCGGCCGGTGGTCGCGGCCAAGCTGGGCGTGTCCATCTCCGGTCTGGCGCGGGGCGGGGTCACCGAGCCGCTCACCACCGAGCAGATCGAGGCCCTGAAGGCCGAGCTTCCCGAGTGGCTGGTGCGCGAGCGCGCGGTCCAGGCGGAGGTCCGCAAGGAAGCGCTGCGGCTGAAGGAGACGAAGGAGAAGCGGGAACAGGCGGCCTGACCGCCCGCCCGGTCCGGGCGACCCCACGACCGAACGACCCCACGGCCGTGCGGCCCGTCGACCCACGGCCGCACGGGCGCGGGTCACCGGCCGCAGGCACCGGCCCGCCCCTCCCCTACGGCGTGGTGCGCCGGAGCCCGGCGCGGCCCGTCGGTCCGGTACCTACCGCGCGACCTGCCGGACGCCGACGCACCGTGCCGTGCCGCGTCCCGGATCACGAACCGTTCCCGCGCCGGGTCTCCGGGCCACCGGGTGGCGAACGGTTTCCGCCGGGCCGTGTAGCCCTGCGGTGTCCCGGCTCCTGTCCTGCCCGCCCGCGTGGCGGGGCCCGCGTGCGAGCGGGCCCGTCCCGGGCCATCCTGACCCGTGCGGCCGACGGCGACCGACCGCCGTCGGCCGCACGGCCTCACCGCCCGTACCGGCGGCCCCGTCCGGTGGCGTACGCCCCCGTACCGCGCGTGTCCCACCGGCGCCGGCCCGGATGACGGTCCCGCCCGGGGCATCTCGCGCAGGGGCCGGCACACGGTGGGGCGACGGTCACGCCGCCCACAGCGACCGTGACGGCCCCCCACACCCGGCCTGTCCCCCCCTCCTGGCTGACCTGCTCCTCCTCCTGGTCCTCATCCCCTCCTGGTCGGCCACCGCGGCCGGGCCCGGCCGTGGTGGCCGGGATGTACGGCTGGTCCCCCTCTTCGCCGCCTCTCTGCCGCGGCGACGCCGCCGCAGGGCTCCCGGCCGGCCCCACGAGGGTCCCGTTGCATGCTCCCCGCCGGGGTGCCGCGACCCCGGCGGAGGCCCCCGCGAAGGCGCCGGCGGTTCGCACCGCCGTCCCTGGTTCGACGGTCCCCGGGCGGCGGCCGGGAAGTGGCGGGATGTTGCCGCGTTTACCCCGTGCGGCTCGGGCAACGTTCGGTTACACCGCGTGTGAATACTCACTGTTCGGAAGGTGTGACCATGCTCGCAGTGGTGATCGGCATCCTGGCGGTGGCGGCAGCCGTCATCGTGGCCCTCATCCTCGCCCCGCCCGTGCTGCAGAGCACGGCGAGCGGCTTACGCAGACGATTCGGCCCCGAGTACGACCGGGCGGTCCGTGACCACGACGGGGACACCCGGGCGGCACTGCGGGACCTGAGTGAGCGGGTGCGCCGGTACGCCGACATCCGGATGCGCGCGCTGCCGCTCGACGAGCGGCAGCGGTACGCCGCCCGGTGGGCCGAGGTGCAGCAGCGTTTCGGGGCCGCGCCCGCCGCGGCCGTCGCCGAGGCCGCCGACCTGCTGTCGCGGCTCGCCGTCGAGCGGGGCTACCCGCAGCGGCCCGAGCAGCAGCTCGACGCGCTCTCCCTGCACCACGCCCAGCAGGTGGGCGGGTACCGGGAGCTGCGGCGGGTGGCCGGGCACACGGACGTCGAACAGGGGCGGCCGGAGGAGATGCGCGACGCCCTGCTCGCCGCCCGGGCCCTGTTCGAGAGGCTGGTCGCGGCGCAGCCCGCCGACCGGGCGGCCGCGCTCCGGCGGGCCGGGGTGCCCCGGCAGCCGGGCCGTTTCCGCGGCCGGCACCGGAGCGCCTGATCCCGCCGCGGTCCGGCCGCGGTCCGGCGGCCCCGGGCGGTGACGTCCGGCGGCCCCGGACACCCGGGCACCGGACGGAACCGTGTACGCCCGGCCCGGGGCTCACCGGGCCGGGCGTACACGGGTTCCGGCCCGGCGGCCGCCGGGGTTCCGCGCCAGTCCGTCAGTCCGTCGCGCTCCCGCCGTGCTCCGGGGTGCGCAGGGTGAGGACGGCGACGTCGTCGTCGTTCTCGCTCCGGGTGGGCCGGGCGCGCTGGAGCAGCAGGTCGGTGAAGGCGGCCAGGGGGCGGTGTGCCAGCGAGGCGGCGTGTCTGCGCAGCCGGTCCATCCCGTCGTTGATCGCCCGGCCCCGGGCCTCGACGAGGCCGTCGGTGTACAGCACCAGCGTCGCCCGCGGCGGCAGGACCACACCGGCCTCGGTACGGCTGGGCGACAGGCCGGTGCTCAGCAGCATCCCGTGGCCCTCGGTGAGGAAGCGGGTCCGCCCGTCGTGCGTGACCAGCAGCGGCGGCGGATGGCCGGCGTTGGTCCAGGACAGGTGCCAGCCGCCCTCCTCGGTCCGCCGCAGGATGCCGAACACCAGGGTCACCATGGACACCCCGGCGACCGGGACCACCGACTCGTCCAGCCGGTTCACGGTGGTGCCGGGAGGCTCGCGGTGCGTCCACGCGTAGGCCCGGAGCATGCTGCGGACCTGGGCCATGCCCGCCGCGGCGTCCAGGTCGTGGCCGACCACGTCGCCGATCGCCAGCGCCGTGCTGCCGTCGGACAGGGTGAACGCGTCGTACCAGTCGCCGCCGACCTGGGAGGCGTCCGGCGCGGCGAGGTAGCGGGCGGCCATCTGGAGTCCGGGCACCGAGGGCAGCTGCGGGAGCAGATGCCGCTGCATCGTCTCGGCCACCTTGCGCTGACGCTGGTACAGCCGGGCGTTCTCCAGGGCCACCCCGGCGCGGCGGGTGATGTCCTCCAGCAGCGACAGGTCGGTGGCGGACATCGGGTCCGGACGGTCGGAGCGGCCCAGGGTCAGCGCCCCGAGCACCTCGCGCACCCCGCGTATCGGCGCGATCGCCGCCGAGTGCATGCCGGTCGCGGCGAACAGCCGCCGCTGTTCGATGGCGACGCCGGAGTCCGGCGGCCCCTGGTACGTCGCGGGGGTCACCAGGGTGGACGCCGCGCCGCGCAGCGCCCGGGACAGCGGCATCGGCGACTCCGCGGGTACCGGCGGCATCGGGCCCTGCAGGTCCTCCCGGAGGAACGGCACCCCGTCCCGGTGGTGCGCCACGATGGTCCGTTCCACCTCGTCGACCTCG
The DNA here is from genome assembly GCF_016031615.1 of Streptomyces pactum. Taxonomy (GTDB): domain Bacteria; phylum Actinomycetota; class Actinomycetes; order Streptomycetales; family Streptomycetaceae; genus Streptomyces; species Streptomyces pactus. Next base: position 6,669,659 of record NZ_JACYXC010000001.1, on the reverse strand, counting down.
GTGATCAGATCGACCACCACCCAGTCGGCGAGCCGGGGTATGGCCAGCCGCACCAGCCGGCGCAGTGCCTCCTCGCTGTCGAAGGTCGAGGTGAGCTGGGTGGTGGTCTCGGCGAGCAGCGCCAGGCGGTCCAGTTCCGACAGCGTCGTCCGGTCCAGGTCCGGCTTCTGCCCGCCCGGCGCCTCGGCGTTCGCCCCGTAGAAGATCACCATGGTGGCCGTGCGGCCACCCTCCCCGGCACACGGGGTGACCAGCCAGTAGAGCTCGGTCAGGGTGCCGTCCCCGCGGCGGAACCAGCCCCGGCCGTCGCATGCCCGGCGGGCCAGGACCGCCTCCTCCATCCGGCACCGGGACCTGGCCAGCGGCTGTCCGTGCCGGTCGCGGTGGAGCAGGTCGTGGGCGTCCCCGCCGACGAGGTCCGACGCGGCCGCGCCCAGCAGCCGCTCCGCCAGGGAGTTCACCGCGACGATCACCCCGCGGTCGTCCACCACGCACGCCGCCGTCCCCAGCAGCGCCGGCACCTCGGTCGAGGGGAGCGCACCGGGCACGGCCCCGTCTCTCGCCCCGTCTCCCGTCATGCCACCCGTCCTTCCATGCCCTGCCCGCCTCCAACCGCGTCAGCTTCTCACGATCACGGGGCGTGGATATCAGGCACGTGAGGCCGGTCACCCGGCATCCGGCGGATGTCACGGTGCGTGCGGCTCAGGTCCGGCTCCACCAGCCCTCCCGGGCACCCGCGGACGCCCGGTCGCTGCCCGTGCCGACGGTTTCGCAGCCTGTCACGCGGGCGTGGGACGGCGCGCGGGCGCCGGATGGGCGCTCGGTTGCGGAGCAGGGGCGCGGGTGCGGGGCGGGGGCGCGTACGAGCCCGCGGGACGGTACGGGGGCGTGCGCGTGCAGCGGGGCGGGAGACGTGCGCCCGCACAGCGGGCGGCGCGGGAGCGGAGGAGCGGCGCGGGGCGGGGTTTCCGGCCGGCCGGGGGCTGCCGCCGCCGTCCGTGGGTAGGTTCGCCGCCATGGAGCAGATGCGGAACAGGCTGCGGTCCGCCGATGTGGAGGCGAAGCTGCGCGAGGACCTCGCGGGCGGGGTGTACGCCCCGGGCGACCGGCTGCCGGACGTCGAGAGCCTGGCCGAACAGCTCGGCAAGCACACCAGGGCGGTGCTGGCCGCGTACCGCCGGCTGGTCGAGGACGGGGTGCTGCTGGAGGGGCTGCTGGAGCCGGGATACTTCGTGGCCGCTGCGGATCTGGCTCCGGAGGCCCGCACCACCGCACGCGCGGTGCGGGCGGTACAGGACCGGCTGCTGGAGCTCGAAGGACGCCTGGGCGAGCTGACCGAACGGATGGCGGCGCTGGAGCGCCTCGCCCGGGAGACCCGGTGCCGGTGCCGGTACGGCCACTCGGGCTGAGTCCGGTACGGCCCTCGGGGAGCCGGTCGGCCGACGGGGCCGGCGGGCGTCATGGTGCATGCGGGACGGACGATCCGACGACGCGAGGTGATCACCGGATGGACATGGTGGCGTTCGGGGTACTGGACGACGAACGGGCACTGCTGGAGGAGGCGTTCGGGGCGGCGGCGCAGGGCATCCGGTGCCTGGAGGTGTCCCTGGACGCGGACACCGCCCCGGCGGCCGGCGGGCACGAGGTGGTCAGCAGCAGTGTGAACGACGTGCTCGACGCCCGGGTGCTGGAGATCCTCGCGGCCGGCGGCACCCGGATGATCGCCCAGCGGGCCACCGGCTACAACAACATCGACCTGGCCCGCGCCCGCGAACTGGGCATGACGGTGGCCCGGGTCTCGTCCTACTCCCCGTACTCGGTCGCGGAGTTCGCGTGGGCCCTGGCCCTGGCCGTCAACCGACGTACGGTCCGGGCGGTCGGCCGGACCCGGGAGTTCGACTTCCGGCTGACCGGGCTGATGGGCCGGGACTTCCACGGCCGCACCGCGGGCGTCCTGGGCACCGGGAAGATCGGCGCGGCCTTCGCCCGGATCGCCCACGGTTTCGGGATGCGGCTGCTGGGCTGGGACGTGGTGCGGAACCCCGAGTGCCTGGCGCTGGGCATGGAGTACGTCGGCAAGGAGCAGCTGTTCGCCGAGGCGGACCTGATCAGTCTGCATGTGCCCCTGGTGCCCGGGACCCACCACCTGGTCGGCCCGGCGGCGCTGGCGGCGATGAAGGACGACGCCATCCTGGTCAACACCGGCCGCGGCGGACTGATCGACGCCTCGGCCCTGGTGGCCGCGTTGAAGCGGGGCAAGCTGGACGGGGTGGGCCTGGACGTGTACGAGGAGGAGGCCGGAGTCTTCTTCTTCGACCACTCCCTCGACGTGATGGCCGACGACGTGCTGGCGCGGCTGATGACCTTCCGCAACGTCCTGGTCACCTCCCACCAGGCGTACTTCACCCGGGACGCGGTCGGTCAGATCATCAGCGCCACGGTGCGCAACGTGGCGGATTACCGGGCCGGCCGCCGGAGCGAGAACACCCTGGTGGCGGGCCCGGCCCCGGCCTGACCCGGTACCGGCCCGGCCCTCCGCGACGGGCCCCGCGCGGGGACGGCTCGCGCGCCCCCTACGGCCGGGACCCGGAGGGACGGGCCCCGTGCGCGCGGCGGGCCCCGTACGCCGGTGGACCACCGATCCGTACGGTGGTCCACCGGCGTACGGCAGGCGGGGGGCGCGGCCCGGGGCGGGACCGGCCGCCCCCGGCTCACCGCGGGCCGTCCGGTATCCAGGAGCCGTGGATCGTGGCGGGGACCCGGCGGGGCAGCCGGACCGTGGCGAGGGGCGGGACCGACAGATCCGAGGCGTCCAGGACGAGCAGGCCGGAGGCGTCGGCGTTCAGGTCGCTGACGACGGTGAGCAGATACCCGGCGTCCTCCTCGGCGGCGTCCCCGGCGGGCACGAAGACGGCCTCGCTGGGCAGCCGGCCGGCGCCCACGGGCAGGACCTGCCGGCTTCCGGTGCGGCGGTCGTACTTGACGAGGGCGTGGTCACCGGTGCCCCGGCCGTCGGGGAAGGCGACCGCGTACTGGTAGCGGTGCTCCCGGCCGGTGCGGGCGTCGTTGATGGTGGGGAACTCGACGGTCAGGTCGTCGGTCTGCTCCTCGGTGACCCGGCCCGCCGCCGGATCGACGGTCCACCGCACGGTGTGTGAGCCGGAGACCGGTTCGGCGCCGCGGTCGGGGGCTCCGACCCACCAGTTCCACGACCGCTGCCAGTCCTCGCGGCCCACCGCCGGCCCCTCGACCACGATCCGGCCTCGGGCGTCCTCGTAGGCGTTGGCCAGGTGCATCGCGAAACCGGGGCGGATGTCGAACCAGCGGGTCCGGGCCGCGCCCCCGGCACCGCGCGGCAGCACCCCGATCCGACTCGGCACGGTGTCGCTCCAGGCGTAGGGGATGCCGGAGTGTTCCGACGGATCGAAGGTCACCGAGCCCTCCAGGAAGACCACGTGGTGCTCGGTCACGGCGAAGTCGTGCTTGAGCGCGGGGCTCGCCCCGGGGACCTCACGGCTCTGGAGGACCGTGCCGTCGGGTGAGGAGACGTGGTGGATCAGGAACGGCGGGAAGGGCGAGGACGAGAAGAAGTGGAGCTCCCCGGTGACCGGGTCCTCCTTGGGGTGCGCGGTCATGGCCGAGGTGAGCTTCCCGTTCCAGTCGAACGCCCCCACGGTGCGCAGGTCGGCGGTGAGTTCGAAGGGCAGGGCCGACTCGCACAGCGCGAGCAGGCGTCCGGCGTGCTCGATCACATGGGTGCCCGCGGTGCTGGCGGTGAGGTCGGGCCCGTGCTCGGTCAGGTACGGCGCGCCGTCCAGGGCGGGGGTGCGGACCCAGCGGTTGCGGTACCACTCGGCGCGGCCGTCGCGGAGCCGGATGCCGTGCACCATGCCGCTGCCGCGGAACCAGTGGGCCGGGGTGATGCCGGGCCTCGGGTTGTGGCCGTTGCGCACCAGCCGGCCGGTCAGCTCCGGGGGCAGGGTGCCCTCCACGGCCAGTTCGGAGGCGGTGATCTCGTCGGGGACGGGGGTGTAGTGGCCGGTGAGGTACGGCTTGCCGGTCATGGGGGTCTCTCCTCCAGGTGGTGCGGGTCGCGGTGGGCGGTGGGAGGGTGGGCGGTGGGCTGCGGGTGAGCCGGGGGGATGCGGGTGGGCCGGTGGGATGCGGTGGCTGGGGGCGGGGCGCCGTGGCCGGGTGGGCTCCGGTGGGGCGCATGGGGGGTGCGGTGCGCCGGGTGGGCTGCCGGTGAGGACGGACCGGGGGCGGGAGCCGGCGGCGCGGAGGCGGTCGGGGCGCGGCCGGGGACGTTCCGCCCTACGGGGTGACGGCGGACGGGCGGTCCGGCCACCGCCGCTCGGCCTCGGCCTTGAGCAGGCGGAGCCAGGTCTCCAGGGACCGCTGGAGCGCCTGCCGGAGGCCCACCGGATCAGCCTCCGCCGGAGCGCCGCTCCAGGACTCCTCGGTACGGACCGTCACGGCTCCCCCTGTCTCCTCGAACGTCCAGACGTGGATGCCGTCGATGCCGTGGGCCGGGCCGCCCCAGACGATGCGCTCCCTGGGCACCACCTGGTGGACGGTGGAGGTGATGGCGAGCCCGTGGGTGTGCCAGCGGAAGGTGGCCCCGGGGGCGAGCGGCCCGGTGAACTCGGCGCGGCTGACGTCGGTCTGCCAGTCGGCCCACGCCCCGATGTCCGTGTGCAGCGCCCAGACGGCCGCCGGCGGGGCGTACACGGTGGTGGCGGCACGGGCGATGACGGGAGCGGCGGGGTCGATGGAACGGATGGCGGTACGACGGGTCACGGTCATGGCTGGGGGCTCCTTCTGCGGTGTGGGGCCGGGGGTTCGGGGTGTGATGAGCGCGGTGCGCGTGAGGGACGGGTGGCGGGTGGGGTCGGAGTGGCCGGGCGTGGAGGACGTGGGTCGCGGACGTGGCGGGGCCGGCCGGTGGGTACGGGAGCGCCCGACGGAGCGGTGGGCCGGTGGGCGCGGTACGGCCGGGCGCTCCCCGGCGCCCGACGGACGGGTGAGTCGCCTTCCCTCTTCTCGATGAGTGATTGACCACTCACTCGCGGCCTCGAAGAAACGGGCGACCTCCGGACCGGGGTCCGACGGGCCGCCCGCCCGGTCGCGACCGGGCACGGCGGGCCCCGGCCGGTCGTGGTCGGTCGTTTCAGTAGTGCGTGATCCCGGCGGCGAGGGTGCGGGTCCAGGGCGCGTCCACCGCCGCCGCGTCGACCGAGACCAGCAGATGACAGAGCGCGCCGACGGCGAAGAACTCCTGCACCTGCCGCTCGTCACCCCCCGAGGCCCCGCGCACGTATTCGACGGTGCGGGCGTACCCGGCCCGCACCGCTTCCCGGATGGCGGGTTCGGAGACCGCCGCGGCCTGGGCGTGCAACTGCACCAACAGCAGGTCGTTGTCGCTGATCAGACGCGCGTACGCATCACCCATGGAGTCCAGCACGGCCTCGGCGGAGCCCCCCTTCGCCGTCGCGGCGCCCTCCTCCAGGGCCGCGCGGACCCGGGTGAAGCAGTGCTCGACGACCGCGGCGAACAGCGCCTCCTTGCTGGGGAACAGCCGGTAGACGTACGCCTGGGAGATGCCGGCGGCCTTGGCCACCTCCGTCGTGGTGGTGCCGAAGTAACCGCGCGCCGCGAACGCGCCGATGGCGGTGCGCAGCACCGTGGCGCGGCGTTCCTCCGCGGTGGAGAGCCGTCGTTGCCGTTCCGATTGCATGTGAGTACTCAACCACTCACACTCGGGGCTGTCAATGCGGACGCGGACCGTCGACGCGGGCGGCGGCTGCCGCACACGTCCGGCCGCAGCCCCGTACGGAGCGGGTCGCGGCTTCCGGACCTTCGGCCGGGCGGCCGGCGGTTATGAGCGGCCTTCCTCCTCCTGGACCTGCCGCAGCACCGGCTCCGCGGCCGCCCAGGCGGCCCGTACCACCGGGAAACCGGCCCGCTCGTAGGCGGCACAGACCTGCTCGTCGTCATCGACCACCAGGGCGACGGTCCGGTTCCGGGCCAGCCGTGCCAGCAGTTCCGGCTTGGCGACCCGGGCCGGGCGGCGGTCGTGCGGCCTGCGCATCAGCAACCGGCCGGACGGCAGCCCGTGCCGGGCGAGCCACTCCTCCGTGTCGGCGCGGCAGTGCTCGGGGCGCCCGGTCACATAGGCGACCTCACAGCCCACCGCACCGGCCCGGGCCAGCGCGACCCCCTCGGCCAGCGGCGGGTCCTGCGGCGCGGCGCGGAAGAACGCCTGCCAGTCCCGGGGGCGGCGCTCCAGGTGGTGCAGGCGGTGCCGGACGTCGGCCAGGGTGCCGTCCAGGTCGAAGACCGCCAGCGGCGGTGCTGCCACCGGTACACCTCCCGCGCTCGGCCCCCCGGCGCCCCCACCCGGCCAGGATCCCACAGCCCCGCGGTCGGAGGCCGGGCACGGCCGGGCGTCGCCGAACGTGCCCGTGCGCGCATCCCGGGCGTCGTGGCCGTCCCCGTGCGTACGCCCCGGGCGTCGTGGCCGTCCCCGTGCGTACGCCCCGGGCGTCGTGGCCGCGCCCGGCCTGCCTCCCGGGCGTCCGACCCGGCCTCGACCCGCCCGCACGCCGGGCCGCCGGCGGCACACCCCGCCCCCCCCGGCCGCGTCATCCGCCCTTCACCCGGTATACATATGACGGTCATCACAATTCACGGCCCGCGCACAACCTTCCGCCCGTGGCCGGGTCTGATGTCCCGGGCCGCCTCCTTGGCCGGGCCCGTATCGACCACGGCCGCGCCGGACCGGCGCGCCCGCGAATGAGGGGTACAGGACGGGTGAAGATCGCCTTTCTGATCTACAACGCCTACGGCATCGGCGGGACGATCCGTTCCACGGTGAACCTGTCCCGGGCGCTGTCGGCGCACCACCAGGTCGAGATCGCCAGCGTCTACCGCCCGGCCGACACCCCGCAGCTGGACATCGCCGCCGAGGTGCGCCTGGTCCCGCTGATCGACTGGCGTCCGGAGTCCTCCGGCCACGACGGCGAGGACCCCGCGGCGAAGCAGCCGAGCACCATGTTCACCGACACCGGCGTGGCCTTCGGTCCGATGGCGCCCTCCCGGCTCACCGACGACCGGATCGCCGCCTATCTGCGGGACACCGACGCCGACGTCGTCATCGCCACCCGCCCGGTGCTCAACGGCTACCTCGCCCGGTACGGCGGTGACCGCCTCATCCGCATCGGGCAGGAGCACCTCACCTTCAACTCGCACACCCCGCAGGTGCGCGACGACCAGAACGCGGCTCTGGCCGGCCTGGACGCCTTCGTCACGGTCTCCCACGCCGACGCCGCGGTCTACCAGGCCGCGCTGCCCGGCGTGACCACCCGCATCCTGTGCATCCCCAACGGGGTGCCCGCCCCGGCGGTCGAGCCCTCCGGCAACGCCGCCAAGCTGATCGTCGCGGCCGGCCGGCTGGTCGAGATCAAGCGTTACGACCGGCTCATCGACGCCTTCGCCAAGGTCGCCGCCGAACGCCCCGACTGGCACCTGCGGATCTACGGCCGCGGCCCGCAGAAGGGCGCGCTGCGGGAGCGCATCGACCGGCTGGGGCTGTACAACCGCATCCGGCTGATGGGCGCGGTCTCCCCCATCGAGACCGAGTGGGCCAAGGGCTCCATCGCCGCCGTCTCCTCCGACGCGGAGTCCTTCGGCATGACCATCGTGGAGGCCATGCACTGCGGGGTGCCGGTGGTCGCCACCGACTGCCCCTACGGTCCGGGCGAGATCATCACCCACGGCTCGGACGGGCTGCTCGTCCCGCTCGACGGCGGGGTGGACGCCTACGCCGCCGCGCTGCTGCGCATGATCGACGACCGGGAGACCCGGCTGCGGATGGCCGCCAAGGCCCGTACCACGGCCGCCTCCTTCGACCCGTCGATCATCGCCGAGCGCTACGAGAGCCTCATCCACGAGCTGCGGTCGGCGCGCCCGGCGCCCGCGGCCCCGCCGCTGCTGCGGCGCGTACGGTCGCAGCTGCGCCGCATCGTGCCGCGGGCCGACCGGGCGCGGCCGGCGGCCGAGGAGGCACCGGTGGCGCCGGCCGCCCAGGGGCCGGTGCACGCGCACTGCCGGGCCACCGCGGACGGCGGGGTCACGGTGCGGCTGCCCGTCGCCGAACTGCCCGAGGGCGACCTGGACCTGGTGGTGCGGCTGCGCCGGGACCCGGAGAAGCGCGAGGTGCGGCTGCCGCTGCCGGCGCCCCTGGGCAGCCACGCCGAGGTCACCCTGGAGCGGACCGCGCAGGTGCTGCCCGAGGGCCGCTGGGACTGCTACGTGGCGCCCCGCGGCACCAACAAGCGGACCCGGCTCACCGCCCGGCTGGTCGAGACCGCCCGGCTGGTGGTCTTCCCGCTGCCGGCGGGGAAGGACGGGGTGACCGGGCTGGTCCCCTACACCACCGCCGACGGCTTCCTGGCGCTGCGGACCTGGCTGCGTCCCTCGCACGCCGAGGTCGCCGAGGTGCTGGTGGGCCAGGGCACCGTGACGGTGACCGCGGACCTGTACGGCACCGCCGTGCTCGGTCCGGAGGCGGTGGTCGTCGCGGCGTCCCGGCAGGGTGACGCGTACGACTTCCGGGCGCCGGTCACCGCCGTGCCCGGTGGGCGGGGCACCGCCCGGTTCGAGGTCACCCTCCCGTACGCGGCGGCGCTCGACCGGCGGACCTCGGTGGAGCAGGACCTGTGGGACCTGCGGCTGCTCTGCGCGCCCGGGGCCTCCCCGGTGCCGCTCGGCCGGATCGCCGGTGACCTGGCGGACCGGAAGAAGACCGACGTCCACCCGGCCCGGGTGCTGGACCACCCGGAGCGGGGGGCCACCCGCTTCCGGCCGTTCTTCAACGCGGCCGGGAACCTCACGCTGAGCGCCCGCGACCACGAGCAGACCCCGGACCGGCCGGCCGCGAGCGCCCCGGGGGCGCCCGAGTTCGCCTGACCGGCGGGGTCCGCCGCCTCCCCGGCCACCGCCCGTGCCGGGGAGGCGGGCCGACCCGTCCCCCGCGCGGCGACCGGCCCCGGCCGGCGCCTCTCCCTGACGACCCCGGCCGGCGCCTCCATGACGACCCCGGCCGAGACCTCCGTGACGACCCCGGCCGGCGCCTTCGTGACGGGACGTCGGCGGATCGGGCCCCCGGTCCGCCGGGCCGGCTGTCGTGCCTCATCTCGGCCGGCGGCGGGAGGTCCGGCGGCGGCCCTCGGGTCACCGGCTCCCGGCCCGGTCCCGCCGGGAACGAGCCCCGGCCCGCCGGTCCGCGTACCGGCTCCTGGTGCGCGGGCACCAGGACCGGGGAGCGGGCTGGTGCGCGGGCACCAGGCCGCGGACGGCCCCCGGGGACGATGCCCGTCGGGGCGCCGCAGGGAAATGTGGGGGGTGGCGCGCGGGACCGCGCGCGTTCCCCTCTTCTCGTGGTGTCCGGAGTGATCAGCGGGTGGCGACTTCTCCTCACCGGTTCGGACGGCCTGCCTTCCGGCGGCGTCCCCGAGGTTCCGGGCCGGTGGCGCCCGGGCCGGCGGCCCCGCCGCCCGGCCACCGGGCCCGGCGGCCGGCTCGTATCCTGAGGCGCGTGTGCCGATTACCGTTGTCGAGGGTGAGGCACCGGGCGGGCGTGCCCCATCCTTCGCGGCCGGGACCGACGCAGCGGTGCGGCGGCTCCCCGCCGGCCGGGGCCGGGGCGGGCACCGATGGCGGGGGCCCGCGGTCGTCCGGCGCGTGGCGGCGAGAAGCGGCGATCATGGCGACGGCCTTCGCGCTCTGTCTGCTCGGCGGGGTGATACAGGTGGACGACACCCTGTCGGCACCGCCGGCCGCCGCCTACGCCATCGCCGTGGTGTCCTGTGCCGTCCTGCCCGTACGGCACCGGGCGCCACCGGCCGCCCTGGCGGCCACGACCGCGGCCGGCGTGCTGGTGCCGCCCCTGGGCCTGCTGCTCACCCCGCTCATCGTGGCCCCCGCCGTGATCGCCGCGTACTCCTGCGCGCTCGCGGCGCGCACCGAACGGCGCGCGGCGGCTGCGGTGCTGCTCACGTCCGCGGTACTGGTCGCCGCCATCCCCTTGTCCGGGAACGTGTCGTGGAAGGACGCGAGCAGGATGGGTGCGGTGGCGGTGTTCCCGCCGGTGGCCGGCGTACTCGCGCATGCGGTGCGCAACCGGCGGGCCTACCTGGCGGCCGTGGAGGAACGGGCCCGGCGGGCCGAGGAGAGCCGGGACGCCGAGGCGCGCCGCAGGGTGGCCGAGGAACGGGTGCGCATCGCCCGGGAGCTGCACGACCTGGTGGCGCATCAGATCACCCTGGCCCACGCCCAGGCCACGGTCGCCGCCCACTTCTTCGACGCGCGCCCGGAGCAGGCCCGCACGAGCCTCCAGGATCTCATCGGGACCACCGCCCAGGCGCTCGACGAACTGCGGGCCACGGTCGGTCTGCTGCGTCAGTCCGGGGACACGGCCGCGCCGGCCGAACCGGCACCCGGGCTGTCCCGGCTCCCCGCGCTCCTCGACTCCTTCCGCCGCGCGGGTCTGGAGGTGTCGGTGCACCAGGAAGGCACGGCCGGACCGCTGCCGCCGGGAGTGGACCTCACCGCCTACCGCATCGTCCAGGAGGCCCTGACCAACGTGGCCCGGCACGCCGGCACCGCCACCGCTCAGGTCCGTCTCACCTGGGACCGCGACCGTGTGACCATCACCGTCGCCGACGACGGGCGGGGCTCCCGGGCGGCGCCGGCCACGCCTCCGGGACCGGGCGCGTCCGCGGCACCGGACCGTCCGCCCGGCCACGGTCTGATCGGGATGCGGGAACGTGCCACCGCGGTCGGGGGACACCTCTTCGCGGGCCCGCGCCCGGAGGGCGGTTTCCTCGTCCGCGCCCGGCTGCCCGTCCCGCCGGCCGGGGACACGACGCGGAGGCCGGGCGGGGCCACGGCCGCCGGGGGACCGGTGCCCGGCGCGGTGACGGACGCCGGACGGGCGGGCGGGAAGGCCGGGGAGGCGCCATGACGCTCAGGGTGCTGCTCGCCGACGACCAGGCCCTGCTGCGGGGTGCCTTCCGCCTGCTCCTCGACAGCGCCGAGGGCATCACCGTGGTCGGCGAGGCCGCCGACGGCGGGGAGGCGGTGCGACTCGCCCGGGAACTGCTCCCGGACGTGGTGGTCATGGACATCCGCATGCCCGGGGTGGACGGGCTCACCGCCACCTCGGAGATCTGCGCGGACCCGGCGCTGCGGGCCACCCGCGTGCTGATCCTCACCACGTACGAAACGGACGAGTACGTCGCCCGGGCGCTGCGCGCGGGGGCCGGCGGCTTCATCGGCAAGGGCATCGGGGCGGAGGACCTGGCGGACGCCGTGCGGACGATCGCCGCCGGCGACACCCTGCTGTCCCCCGCCGCCACCCGCTCCCTGGTCGCCCGTTTCCTGGCCACACCGGAGGCTGCTCCGCCGCGCCACCACGAGCGGCTCGCCCTCCTCACCCCGCGCGAGCGCGAGATGGTGGCCGCGGTCGCGACCGGCCTGTCCAACCAGGAGATCGCCGAGCGGATGTTCCTCAGCCCCTTCACCGTCCGCGCCCATGTGCAGCGCGCCATGACGAAGCTGGAGGCCCGCGACCGGGCGCAGCTCGTCGTCATCGCCTACCGCACGGGCCTGGTCCGTGCCGCCCCCGACGGCGGCACCGACCGGCTCCCGCGGTCCGGTTCCGGGAGCCCCGGCCGCTGACCCCGGGAGATGGTGCGGTGCGCCGGGGTGCCGGGTCACGGCAGCGGGGTGAACTCGGGCAGGGTCAGGGCCGTATGGGCCGGTCGTGCCGTGGCGGACGGCACGGCGACGAGGTTCCGCAGCATGGTGTTGCGCCGATCGAGGGCCCGCGCCGTGACGGGGAGGAGCGTGGCCGCGCCGTTGTCCACCAGTGCCTGGTTCATGGCGACGAACGGGCGAAGGGCGCGTTCGTACGCGGCGAAGGCCGCCGTGTGGTCCCGGTGCACGGCCAGGGCGTGGGCGAGCATGTAGGCCCCGACGAGCGCCAGGCTCGTCCCCTGCCCGGTGAGGAACGAGGGCGCGTACGCGGCGTCGCCGACGAGCGCGACGCGGCCGCTGGACCAGTGGGGCATGCGGATCTGGCCGACCGTGTCGAAGAACAGGTCGTCCGCGTCGCGCATGGCGCCGACCATGCCGGGGACCTCCCAGCCCGCGCCGGTGAAGGCCGCGGCGACCAGGTCCCGCCGGGCGCCGGGGTCCCGGAGGGCGGCGACCGGCGGTCGAGGCCGGTGGAACGCCAGCAAGGCGTGCACATCGTCGCCGTCCCCGGCGGCGTACAGGGCCGCGGTCCTCCCCGGGGTGTTCCACACCACGACCTCGCGGGCGAGCCCGCGGGTGTTCGCCATGGTGAACAGGGCGAAGCAGTACCCGAGGTGACGGTGGAACCGTTCTTCCGGGCCGAACACCGCCTGCCGGGTGTGTGAGTGCATTCCGTCCGCGCCGAGCACCAGGTCGAAGGTGCGCCGCCGGCCGCTGCGGAAGGTGACGTCGACCTCCGGCCCGGCCTGGTCGAGGGTGTCGATGGAGTCGTCGAACAGGAATTCCAGGTCGTCGCGGACGGCCGCGTGCAGGATCGTGGTCAGATCCCCGCGGCGCACTTCCAGGTCCTGCCCCTCGGCGCCGCCGGCGACGGCCCCCGGGGTGAGCGATGCCACCTCGCTGCCGTCGGCGTCCAGGAAGGTGAGGCGGCGCGCGTCGAGGTGTGCGTCCCGCAGCCGCGGCAGTATCCCCATCCGCCGGACCACCTCGGTCGCGGTACCGCGGATGTCGATCGGATAGCCGCCGTCGCGCGGTGCGCCCGCCTTCTCCACCACGGTGACCGCGCATCCGGACCGGTGGAGCCAGTACGCCAGCGCGGCTCCGCAGACACCGGCCCCGGAGATCAGAACGCTGCGCCGCGCGGTGGTGCCCGCGGCCCCCGACGGGCCGGCCGGACCGGTGCGTGTCATGCCTGGACCCCCTTCCGCGCGGTACGGACGGCGAGCAGGGACAACGCGGCGACGAGGCCGGCGACGGCGAATCCGGTGACGAAGGCCGATTCGGCCGGCTGCCCCGTCGCCGGCGCGGCCCCGGCGTCGAGGATCGCGGCCGCGACCTGGGCGCCCAGGGCCATGCCGATCACCCGGGTGACCACCAGCACGCCGGTGGCGATGCCGATGTCCTCGGCCCCGGCGGCGGAGGCGGTACCGGCGAGCAACGCCGTGGTACCGGCGCCCGCGGCGAACGCCAGCAGCACCTTGGCGAGGACCAGCTGCCATTCCTCGGTGTGCAGTGACGCCAGGGCGATCAGCGTCGCCGCCGTGACGACGGTGCCCGCGACGACCACGGCACGCGGACCGAAGCGCCGCGCCGCGATCCCCCCCACCGCGTCACTCACCGCCCCGGCGAGGGCGCCGGGCAGCAGGAGCAGCCCGATCTCGGTGGTGCCGGCTCCGAAGCCGTACCCGTCGGCCGGTGCCGCGAACAGCTGGGGCAGGAGGACGAGCACCATGCCGGAACTGATGGTGATGAAGAGGGTGAGCACACACGCGCTCCGCATGGCGGGCTTCGCCAGCATGCGCGGATCGACCATCGGCGAGGCCGCCCGGCGCTCCACGACGACCCAGCCGGACCCGAGGGCCACCACGGCCACCGCGAGGGCACCGGCCGCGAAGGGCGGCGCGCCGCCGTCCCCGGTCACCGTCACCAGCCCGAGCATGAACGCGAGCAGGGTGCCGCTCAGCAGCACCGCGCCGGGCCAGTCCGTCCCCTCCGCCGAGGCGACCGGCGGATCGTGTGGCATCAGCCGGGCCACGACCGTCGCCGCCGCGATGATCACCATCGTCGGCAGCGCGAACATCCACCGCCAGGACAGCCCTTCCGCGATCGGCCCGGCGCACAGCGTTCCCACCATGCCGCCCGCGGTGAACAGCGCGACGACCAGTCCGATCGCCGCCTGTGACGCTCCTGCCGCGAGGTGCTTGCGCACCAGGATGAACGACAGGGGCAGCGCCCCGACCATGACGCCCTGCAGCACCTGACCGAGCAGCAGCACCGGCAGGTTCGGTGCCAGGCCGGCCGTCAGACCACCCGCCGAGACCACGGCCGTCAGCCGGACCAGTACCCGCTTCCCGCCGTGGCGGTCGCCGAGGCGGCCCGCGACAGGGGTGATGACCGCGCCGGTGATGAGCAGGGCGTTGCCGATCAGGGCGCCTTCGGCGGGACTGACGCCCAGCTCGCGCTGGAGGAGCGGGAGTGCGGGCTCCACCACCGACTGCAGGGTGCCGAGGGCGAGCGCCAGGGTGCCGAGGGCACCGATCCACAACCACCCGACGCGGCGCGGGGGTTCCGCGGCCGCGGGCAGGGGAGCCCCTGCCGCCGGCGTCCGGCCCGCCGGCCGGGCGGCCTCCGCGACCCGGAGCCGGGTACCGGGAGGTCCTCCTCCCGGGCCGGCGTCCCGACGACGCGCCGGGCCACCCGGCAACGGACCGTCCGTGAGCCGGTGCCGCCGCAGGGTACGCCGTCCGATCCGGTGAGGAGAAGCCGTCATCCGATGATCACTCCAGACGCCACGAGGAGGGGGAACGCGCGGGATCCCGCGCGCCACCCACACTCCCCTCCGGCGCCCCGGCGGGCATCGTCCCCGGTGACCGTCGCGGTCCGGTCCGCCCGGACCAGCCGCCGCCCCGTCCTGGTGCCCTCGCACCAGGACCGGCGCGGCCCGGACGCGCCCTGCCCGGGCCGCCCTCCGGCGGGTGGACCCGCCCGCCGGGCGCCTCAGGCCGCCGGCAGCTGTCCGGTGCGGGCCACCCGGGCGTACCAGCGGGCGCTGGACTTGGGGGTCCTGGCCTGGGTCGCGTAGTCCACGTACACCGCGCCGAACCGCTTGCTGTACCCGTAGGACCATTCGAAGTTGTCCCACAGCGACCAGAGGAAGTAGCCCCGCAGGTCGGCGCCGTCGGTCAGGGCCCGGTGGGCGGCGGCCAGGTGGGAGCGGAGGTAGGCGATCCGCTCCGGGTCGTGCACGGTGCCGTCCGCGGCCGGCTTGTCCTCGTACGCGGCCCCGTTCTCGGTGATGTACAGCGGCACCCCGGGCGCCTCCCGGCTGTAGCGCATCAGCAGCTCGTACAGGCCGGTGGGATCGACCGTCCAGCCCATCTCGGTGCGTTCGCCCGGCGTCCGGTGGAAGGCGATGTGCTCGGCCCCCGGCCACGGGGAGTGTTCGGCGGCGCCGTGCCCGTCGTGCCGCGCCGGGCGGTCCTCGCCGTCGGCCGCGGAAACCAGGGACGGCGTGTAGTAGTTGATGCCCAGCGCGTCCAGCGGCTGCCGGGCGGTGGCCAGGTCGCCGTCCCGGACGAAGGACCAGTCGGTGACGGCCGCGGTGTCCCGCAGCAGGTCGTCGGGGTAGGCGCCGCGCAGCAGCGGGCCGGTGAAGACCCGGTTGGCCAGGGCGTCGATCCGGCGCCGCGCGTCCAGGTCGGCCGGGCTGCCGGTACGGGCCCGCACCACCGCCGGGTTGAGACAGATCGCGATCCGGGCGCGGGCGGGCAGCGCCGCCCGCAGCGCCTGGGTGCCCAGGCCGTGCGCCAGGTTGAGGTGGTGGGCGGCGCGCAGCGGAGCCTCGCGGCCGGTGCGGCCGGGCGCGTGCACCCCGGAGCCGTAGCCGAGGAAGGCGCTGCACCACGGCTCGTTGAGGGTGCACCACAGGTCCACCCGGTCCCCCAGGGCGCCGGCCACCAGCCCGGCGTACTCGGCGAACCGTTCGGCGGTCTCCCGCTGCGGCCAGCCGCCGGCGTCCTCCAGCTCCTGCGGCAGGTCCCAGTGGTAGAGGGTGACGGCCGGACGGATGCCGTGGGCCAGCAGCTCGTCGACGAGCGCCCGGTAGAAGTCCAGCCCGCGCTGGACCGCCGGTCCGCGCCCGGTGGGCTGGACCCGCGGCCAGGAGACGGAGAACCGGTAGGCGTTCAGCCCCAGACCGGCCATGAGCCGGATGTCGTCGCGGAACCGGTGGTAGTGGTCGATGGCGGTGTCGCCGGTGTCCCCGGCGAGCACCTTGCCGGGGGTGCGGCAGAAGGTGTCCCAGATGGAGGGGGTCCGGCCGTCCTCCTGGGCGGCGCCCTCGATCTGGTAGGCGGAGGAGGCCGCGCCCCACAGGAAGCCGGGCGGGAAGGAGAGGGTCATGGAAGCGCTCCCATGTCGAGGTGTCGGTGACCGGGGGCGGTCCCGCGCGGACCGCCCCCGGAGGGTGTGCCGGCGGGTCAGCCCTTGATCGCGCCCTGCATGATGCCGCCGACGATCTGCTTGCCGAAGAGGGTGAAGACCAGCAGCAGCGGCAGGGTGCCGAGCAGCGCCCCGGCCATGATCACCGACTGGTCGGGGATGTAGCCGCGGCCGAGGCCGGTCAGGGCCACCTGGACGGTCGGGTTGCCGTTCTGGGTGAGGGCGATGATCGGCCAGAAGAAGTCGTTCCACGCCTGGACGAAGGTGAGCATCCCGAGCACCGCCATCGCGGGCCGGGCGACGGGGAAGACGATGTGCCAGATGATCCGTACGCTGCTGGCGCCGTCCATCCGCGCCGCCTCGATCAGTTCACCGGGCAGCGCCTGGATCAGGTACTGCCGCATGAAGAAGACGCCGAAGGCGGAGACCAGCGAGGGCAGGATGACCGCCTGGAGCCGGTCGGTCCACCCCAGCTCGGCGACGGCCATGTACATCGGCACCACCCCCAGCTGGGGCGGCACCATCATGGTGCCCAGGGTCAGCGCCAGCACGGCACCGCGCAGGCGGAACCGCAGCTTGGCGAGGGCGAAGCCGGCGAGGGTGGCGAGCAGCACGGTGCCGGCCGCGGTGACGGAGGCGACGACGGCGGTGTTGACCAGCGCCTCCCCCATGTTGGCGTCGGTCCAGGCGATCTCCAGGTTGCGGAACAGGTTGGAGCCGAACCACAGCGGCGGCGGGGTCTCGGCGAGCCGGGTGTTGTCGCGGGAGGCGGCGATCGCCGTCCACACCAGCGGGAAGAGCGACAGGGCGGTGAACACGGCGAGCACGGCGTAGGTGAGCCGGCCGCCGTGCAGGTGCCGGCCGGCGCGGGATGCGGTCACGGGTTCTCCCTCACTGGCTCTTGCGCAGCCGTCGGGCGATCAGCCAGTTGACCGCGGCGATCAGCAGCAGGATCAGGAACATCGCCCAGGCGATGGCGGAGGCACGGCCCAGGTGCAGGTTGATCCACCCCTGCTCGTACAGGTAGAGCCCGAGCGTCTGGTACTGGTGGTCGGAACCGCCGGTGGCCCCGGCGCTGCCGCTGAACAGCAGCGGCTCGCCGAAGAGCTGGGTGGCCCCGATGGTGGAGACGACGGCGGTGAACAGGATGGTGGGGCGGAGCGAGGGGATGGTGACGTGGCGGAACTGCTGCCAGCGGCTCGCCCCGTCCAGCGCCGCGGACTCGTACAGGTCGCGCGGTACGGCCTGCATGGCGGCCAGGTAGATCAGCGCGTTGTAGCCGGTCCACCGCCAGATGACGATGGTGGAGACGGCCAGTTGAGCGGACCAGTGGCCGTTCTGCCAGTCCACGGCGTCCACCCCGAGCTGCCCCAGCACCCAGTTGATCATTCCGTAGTCCCGGCCGAAGAGCAGCGCGAAGACCAGGGTGGCGGCGGCGATCGAGGTGGCGTACGGGGTGAGGACCGCCACCCGCCAGAAGGTGGAGGCCCGCAGCCGGTAGTTGAGCAGGTGGGCCAGGCCGAGCGCCATGGCCAGCTGCGGCACGGTGGAGATGATGCCGATGGTGAGGGTGTTGCGCAGCGCGTTCCAGAAGAACTCGTCGTCCCACAGCCGGGTGTAGTTGCGCAGGCCCACCCACTCCATGTGCGTGGGGTCGGTCAGCTCCACCCGGTGCAGCGACGCCCAGCCGGTGTACAGCAGCGGGAAGAGACCGAAGGCGAGGAAGAACAGCAGGAAGGGAGCGACGAAGGCGTACGGGCTCCAGCGCAGGTCGCGGCGGTAGCGGCGGCTGCGGCGGGCCCGGCGGCGCAGTTCGGCGGCGTCGGGGCCGGCGGGGACGGGCGCGGGCGGGGAGACCCCCGGTGTCCCGGCGGCGGGCGGAGCGGTACCGGTGGGCGGGCTCATCGGCGGTCACTCGTCCAGCGCGTTGTCGATCGTCCGGGTGGCCGCCCGCCAGCCGTCCTGGGGTGACTTGCCCTGCCGGTCGACCTGGAGGACCCCGATGTCCACGATGTTCTGGTCGATGACCAGGTCCTTGGGGCCGAGGATCTGGGCCGGCACCCCGCGCGCCGCCTCGGCGAAGATTTTTCCGGTGGGCGCGTCACCGAAGTACGGGTGCCGGGCGCCGGCGACCTGCGGCAGTGCGTAGGCGCTCTGCGCGCTGGGGAAGCTGGCCTGCTTCGCGAAGAGTTTGGCCTGCTGCTCGGGGGCGGTCAGCCAGGCGGCGAGCTTGATCGCCTCGTCCTTGTGCCGGGAGGCGGCGGGCACGGTGAGGAAGGATCCGCCCCAGTTGCCGGGCCGGGGCGCGGCGGCCACGTCCCACTGGTCCTCGGCCGCGGGGCCGGCCTTCTCCTTGATGTAGCCGAGCATCCACGGCGGGCAGGAGACGGTGGCGAACCTGCCGTTGGCGAACGCCTGGTCCCACTCCTTCTGGAATTGCTGGAGCCGGGCGGTGAGTTTGCCGGTGGCCGCGTCCATGGCGTGGCCCCACGCCTGCCGGACCGCGGGGCTGTCCTTGTAGATGACCTTGCCGGCGGTGTCGTAGTAGCGCCGCGGGCTGCCGGCGACCACGGCCTTGTAGACGCCGCCGGCCGAGTCCACGAAGGAGGTGCCGTCCGGCGCCTTCCGCTGGTACCTGCGTCCGGTCTCGATGTACTTGTCCCAGTCACCGGCCCACAGCTTCCCGACCTCCTCCCGGTCGGTGGGCAGTCCGGCCGCGCGGAACAGGTCCTTGCGGTAGCAGATGGCCATCGGGCCGATGTCGGTGCCCAGCCCGACGGTCCGGCCGTCCCCGGTGGTGGCCTGTTGCCACTTCCAGGGGATGAAGTCCTCCTTCCGCACCCCCGGCGCCTTGGACAGGTCCACCAGCCGGTCGGCCTGGGTGGCGGTGATCTCGGCGATGTTGGCGACCTCCACGGCCTGGATGTCGGCCAGCCCGCTCCCGGTGGACAGGTGCGTCAGCAGCTGCGGGTAGTAGTTCTCGTTCCGTTCGATCGACGTCTCCTTGATGGCGATGTCGGGGTTGAGCTCCATGTACTCGTCGTACAGGCCGGCCTGTTTGTAGCCGAAGACGCCGAACACGCCGACGGTGAGGGTGGTCCGGCCCTTGGTGTCCGGACCGCCGGAGCCGCCGGCGCGGTCGTCGCCGCCGTCGTCGGCACAGCCGCCGAGCAGGCCGGCGCCGAGGGCGCAGACGGCTGCCAGGACCACCGCCCGGCGTCGGTGGGAACGGGATCTGCTGCGCATGGTGTCCTCCTCGGGCCCCTGGGGGACGGTCCGGGTCGCCGTGCGGTGTCCGGAGGGGTTCGTTCCGCGTCAACCGGGGCCGGGCTCGTGCGGGTTGTGTAGGCTGCCGGGGGTGTGGGAGCGCTCCCAGCAGTGATGTGTTGAAGGGTCGCGGCTCCCGTCGGGGGGTGTCAAGGGAGCGGACAGGGCGACTTCAGGCCACCGCCGGTGCTGTTGAATTGGCCCGGGCGCCCCGCGCGGTGGCGTCCCGTACGGACGGGCTTGGAGGCGGAAGATGGCAGGAACCCGACGGCACGGTGCCGGACGCCGGCCCACGCTGGAGGAGGTTGCGGCCCGGGCGGGGGTCGGCCGGGGCACCGTCTCCCGGGTGATCAACGGTTCGCCGCGGGTCAGCGAGCGCACCCGCACCGCGGTCGAGCGGGCGGTCGCCGAGCTGGGGTACGTGCCCAACCGGGTCGCCCGGGCGCTGGCCGCCAACCGGGCGGACGCCGTCGCCCTGGTCATCCCGGAACCGGAGACCCGGCTCTTCGCCGAGCCGTACTTCTCCGACATCATCCGCGGCGTCGGCGCCGAACTGGCCGAGGCCGACCTCCAGTTGCTGCTCACCCTCATCCGCACGCCCAAGGAGCGCCAGCGCTTCGCCGACTACCTGTCGGGGCACCGGGTGGACGGGGTGCTGGTGGTCTCGCTCCACGCCGACGACCCGCTGCCGGACCTGCTGGAACGGATCGAGATACCGGCGGTGCTGGGCGGGCGCCGGTCCGCCCACGAGTCCGTGCCGTACGTGGACTCCGACAACACCGGCGGCGCGCAGGCCGCGGTGGAGCACCTCATCGGCCGGGGCCGCCGGGCGGTCGCCACCATCACTGGGCCGACGGACATGTACGTGGCCCAGTGCCGGCTGGACGGCTACCGCGCGGCCGTCGAGGCGGCCGGACGCCGGGTGGACCCCGGGCTGATCGGGACCGCCGACTTCACCGAGGAGGGGGGCCGCCGGGCGATGCGCGCGCTGCTGGACCGCGCGCCGGAGCTGGACGCGGTCTTCGCCGCCTCGGACGTGATGGCAGCCGGCGCCCGGCAGGTGCTGCGGGAGGCGGGCCGCTCGGTGCCCGGTGACGTGGCGCTGGTCGGCTTCGACGACTCGGTGGTCGCCCACCACATGGACCCGCCGCTGACCAGCGTCCGCCAGCCGGTCCAGGAGATGGGCCGGATGATGGTCCGGCTGCTGCTGGAGCAGATCGGGCCGCGCCGGGAGGGCGGCGTCCCGCAGGACCGGCCGGCGGAGGACCCGCGGCGCCACGTGCTGCCGACCGAGCTGGTGCGCCGCGCCTCCTCCTGACCCCGCGGGAACGGCGTCCGGCGGGGCCGGCGCTCGGGAACGCGGGGTGGTGGCCCGGCGCGGGACCCGGGGGACGCGAGGGCGCCCGGTCAGGCGGGCACACCGTCCGGGCGCGAGGCGCAGGACCCGCGAGGGGGCGGAGAGCGCGGGGCGGAAGATCGCCGGGCGGGGAAGAGCGCGGGGGGGGCAGCGCGGGGCAGGGGCAGCGCGGGGGCGGGGCAGCGCGGGGCGGGGCAGCGCGGGGCGGGGCCGGCGGCCGTGTCGGCCGCCCGCCGGCCAGTCCGCGGCCCCGCGGCGCACCGGGACCGCTCGTGGACCCGCCCGGTTACAGCGCCGGGTGGGCGTTCCTCATCAGCTCCTGGAACTGCGCGGGGAACCAATGCCCGGACAGCGGCGCGTCGGGCAGCGCCCCGGACCGGTGGTAGCCGTTGCGCGCGTTGCCCTCGTAGGTGGGGTCGCACATCCGGTCGAAGCCCTTGCCCTCGTCGTTCGGGATGGCCTTGCTCGCCCCGTCCGACTCCCCCGGCGGCTTCATCCACACGTAGGCGTCGATGCCGGCCGCCGGTGCGGACCGGGGCCGCTCACCGAGCCCGGCGCCGGACTGGTTGCACCAGTTGCCGACGTGCAGCCGGCGGTCGTAGCGGCCGCCGTCGACGTACGCGTCCACGCCGGTCCGCGGGCCGGGCCCGGCCGGGCGGGCGGTGCCGCCCCAGCCGTTCCGGGAGGTGTCGATGAGCATGCCGACGCCGGACCGGAACCCGGCCCTCACCAGCTCCTGCCGGAACGCCTGCGCGAAGGACAGCTCGTCGGTGTAGCGGTTCCAGTCCACCCACGTCGACTGCCGCACCGATGTGCCGTTCACCGTGTCCCCGATGGTGAAGTTCTCCTCCTTCAGGGCGCTGTAGTTGGCGGTGTTGGTGATGAAGCCGTGCACGTCGTCCACGGTGCTCCCCTCGGCGGTGGCCGCCTGGTGGATCACCTGCGCGCTCGCGGCGAAATTGTCGTCCCAGCCGATCCAGCCGTGGTGGCCTGCATCGACGTAGTTGTAGACGTTGGGGACGGCCCCCAGCTTGCCCAGGGCGTAGCCGACGCCCTTGATGTAGTTGCCGTTGGCCTTCATGGTGTCGCACTGCGGGGTGGCGGTCGGCCGGCCGCCGGTGTTGGTGACCAGGTTCGGCAGCGAGTCGATCTCGATGGTGGTGACGATCCGCAGGCTCGCGTACCGGGGGTCGGCGAGGACGGCGGCGATCGGGTCGATGTACTCCGTCTTGTACCGGTCGATCTCGGTGGGGCCCAGCTCGCCGTTGGAGGCGAGGGCGGCGCAGTCCCGGCCGGGCAGGTTGTAGATCACCAGCTGCACGACGAGCGGCTTGCCGCCGGCCTGTGTCAGCGCCTCGTCCAGGTGGTCGCGGAGCCCCATGGCACCGCCGGCCCCCTCGATCGCGGCGATCCGGTCCAGCCACACCCCGGTCGGCTGGTGGGCGATCCTGTCGCCGCCGGGCTCGGCGGCGGCCTTCGCCGACCACTCAGGGTTGACGTAGACCGACGCGCCCTCGTACGGGTTGTCCACCCGGTCGCCGGGCGGGTCGGTGGGCGGGTCGGTCGGTCCGCCGCCGGACCCGTCGCAGGTGACACCGTTGAGCGAGAAGGCGGCGGGGACGGCGTTGGCGCCGGTGTGGGTGGCGGTGAAGCCGAAGCCGGCGGAGGCGCCGCGCTCCAGCGTGCCGTTCCAGCTCACATTGGTGGCGGTGACGGCCTTTCCGCTCTGGCCGACCGAGGCGTTCCACGCCTGGCCCACCTTCTGGTCGCCGGCGAAGGCCCACTCCAGCTTCCAGGAGTTCACCCGGTCGCCGGTGTTGGTGACGGTGACGTCCGCCTGGAAGCCGCCGTTCCACTGGTTGGTGATCCGGTAGTCCACGGTGCAGCCCGCCGCGGTGGCGGCCGGGCCGGAGCGGCTCAGCGCCGAGGAGGTGCCGGCCGCGGCCACCAGCAGGGCGCAGGAGGCCAGCGCGCCGGCCCGTAACCGGCGGAGGCGTGGGGAGGTACGGCTCATCACGGTGACTGTCCTTTCGCAGCTCGCGGAGCGCGAGACGGCAGGGGGTGTGTGCCGCGCCGGGCGGTCCCGTACGGGTCCGCCGCCACGGGCCCGTACGGGTCCGGCGGCACCGGGACGAGGAGGTACGGGGGCACGGCCCGGCGCGGAGCAGGGGCCGGGCGCACCGGGATCTCGTCCGGTCGTGCGCGGGGTGACCGGCGCGCCGCCGGGGCGGCGCGGGCCCGGTCGATGGAACCGCTCCCACTGGTCGAGGTGACCGTAGCGCTCGGCGGGCCGGTGTCAACAGGGTCGTTCAGAAATTGTCCGACCGGACCCCCGAGTTACCTGGGCTTCGTTCACTGTCTTGACACATCGAACGCGGGGAGCCACTTTGGGAGCGCTCCCACTGGTCTCTCAACGGTCCCCTACCGGCGTCCGCCGGTTTCGGCGGTCCCGCCGGTCCGGCTGGTCCGGCCGGACGCCCCCGCCCGTGTCGATCCCCTCCAGGAGGCATCCCCGCGCGCCCCGCCCGCCGGCCGGGCCGCTCCCGGCGGCGGTCCGGCCCGCCGCGGCCGTACCCGCCCCGGCGGCCCCCCTCGCCAGGCGCCCCCGCTCACCCCTACCGAACTGCCGCACATCCCGGCGCCGGCGGGCGTACGCACTGCCGCGGGCGCCGCACCTGTCCGGCCACGGCATCCCGCACGCCGGCGTCGGCGTCACGCGCCCGGCCCCGGCGGCCGTCCGTCCGTACCCCGGCGAGGGCCACCCGTACGCCGCCGACGGGGTTGGGCCGTCCGCCACCGGCCGGGACCTGCTCGTCCCCGACCTGCGACGCGGCACGGCCGCGTCCCGGGTCGCGCATCGGCGGCGCACCCGGTCGCGTCCGCGCGCACGCCTCGGCGCGGGCGGCACCGGATCCCGGCCGTGGTCATGGCCACGGCCGGGATGTCAACCGGAGCCCGGCGGCCCGGTGCCGGCCTCTCCCGGCCCGGGTCCCTCTCCCGGTCCGACGCCCGGCTCCCCCAGCCCGGGCCGTTCCTCGGTTTCGGTGCCGGCCCCGCCGGCTCCGGCCCCGGAGCCCGGCGGCGGGGCGGCGTCGGTGGCACGGCGCAGCGGGCCCCAGGCGCCGCGCTGCCCGCAGACCTCCTCCTGGGCCTCGTCGATCACCCCGGCGTCGATCCAGGCGACGGGGGCGACCTCGGCCAGCAGGGGCTCGTTGTCGGGGCCACGGGCGAGTTCCCGCCCGGTCAGCACCCAGGGCCGCACCCCGGGGCCCTTCTCGCGCCGGAGGTGGCAGTAGTCGTACAGCCTCCGGGCCACCCACAGCCGCAGCGGGCGGTCACCCCACCAGGGTTCGACCTTCAGGGCGTTGACCGAGAGGCCGGGCAGCGGGACGCCGGTGAGGTCATCGGTGCTGGTGGTGGATCCCAGATCGGCCTGAGGCCCCTTCGACCAGCGGACGTACAGCGGTTCCCGGGTACGTCGTACCAGGTCCACGACGTCGTCGAGTCGGGCGAGGACGGGCATCTCGGCTGCGGCCGGCATTCAGGTGCTCCTCCGGCGTACGGGGTCGTTCGGGTGTCGCGGGGTTCTCCCGGCCGGCTTCCGGACCGGCCGGGTCGACAGGGCGTTCACGGGGCCGGCGCGACGGGCCGGCCGCCCGGGTCACGGGCACTGGCGCACATGCCCCTGGACCTGGCCGGAAAACCCTTTTCGCAGGCCGTCGGCACCAGCCTGACCCCCGGACGCCGCCCGGGGCCGCCACGCCACGCCGGTCGCGCCCGGTCCGGCCCACCCGTTGGGCCCGCCCGGCGCCGGCCCCGGTGGCGCCGCCCCCTGACCGGTGGCTCGGCGCGGTGCCGGCCGGGTGCGGCGGTCCGGGGCCGGAGAGCCGACCGCCGAGCCGGGCGCCGGGGTCAGGCTGAGGCGACCCGCGCGCGGCAGCCCTGATCGGTGGGCCGGGTGCGGCGGCCCGGGACCGGTGAGTCGGGAGTGGTGCTCCGGGGCCGGTCGGTCCGGGGAGGCGGGCCGGGGCGGGTGAGGCGTGCCACGGCCGGGCAGCGGTGGCGGAAAACGCCCTTGGCTGGACGCACCGGCCCATGATGCGGTGAGGCCGACGGACCGCCCCATACGTGTAGGAATCCGCCGAGCGGCAACGCGCAGGTATGACCCGGATGCGCCGCCGGCGTATCCCTCACCCTTTCACCCCTCAGTGGAGGAAGCGAACATGTCACGCACTCGCCTGATACGGCGCGGCGTTCTGCCCCTGTTAGCCCTCGCCCTCACCGCCGCCGCACCGGCCGCGGCCCACCAGGAAACGCGCGCCGCCGGGGAGAGCGTCCCCACCCGCAGCGGCAGCCCGGATTCCGCCGTCGACCGGGTCGCGGACTTCTACGGCACCTACATCGATGTGGTCCAGGACCGCGGGCGCGGTGACCTGACCGACGGGCTGCGGGAGCACTACCTCACCGAGAAGCTCCGCACCGAGCTGGACGCCTGGGAGCGCGACCACCGCGCCGACGGGGTGCTGCGCTCCCGCGAGGTCCCCTCGTCCTGGCGCGTCACCTACGACGAGTCGGCCATGGGCCACACCTGGACCACCGTCCGGCTCTCCTGGGGCGACGCGGACCAGCAGCGCCACACGTACCTGACCGTACGGTCGGACCTCGCCACCAAGCGGATCTCCGGTATCGAGACCGGACCGGCCCCCGCCGACGGCTGACCCGGCGCCGTCCGTCCTGCGCGCCGTGTCCACGGGGCCGCCCGCCGGCGGGTGGACCACGGCGCGGGTCACGGGCGGGACGGTGCGCGGCACCCGGGCGCGGCCCGGCCGGCGGCCCGGCGCGGGCCGGCCCGCGCCGGGCCTCCCCCTTCCGCACACCGCACGCGACGCCGGCGCCGTCACGCGGTGGCGCCGCCGGCGACGGTGCCGGTCAGCCGGGTCCACACCTCGCGGACGGGCGCGGGCACCGCGTCCGCCCCACGCGGCAGCAGACGCTCCAGCGGGCCGGTGACCACCGGGCCCAGGGACGCGACGCCCACGGCGGCCGCGACCCCCGCCCAGGCCACCGGGCCGAGCGGGGTGCAACCGAAGAAGTGGCTGACCCCGGGCGTCTGCACCAGCGCGAACAGCGCCGCCGCGGAACCGGCCACGGTGGTGAGTACCAGCGGGCTGCGGCGACGGCCGGCCAGGGTCTGCACCAGCTGGGCGCCGACCAGCCCGCACAGCGCCATGGTGCTGGTCCGGCGCGCGGTGCCGGGGGTGAGGCTGCCCAGCAGCCAGGCGGTGCCCGCCCCCAGCGATGTGGTGATGCCGCGCCGGCGGATCTTCCGCGTCAGGGGGTCGCCGAGCGCGCTGATCCCCGGCCGGGCCGGGCCCGTCCCGGTGTCCTGCCCGGTCGTTTCCCCGGACCCTCCGCCGGTTGCCTCTCCGGCCTCCGGCTCGTTCTGCGGCTCGTCCTGCGGGGTGACCGCCACGGCCATCGCCGGGAACATGTCGGTGAGCAGGTTGACCAGCAGCATCTGACGGGTGGACAGCGGCGAGGCGCCGGACAGCAGCGTGCCGAGCACCGTGAAGCCCACCTCGCCGGCGTTGCCCCCGGTCAGGATGGCGACCGCGTCGGCCACACTGCGCCACAGCGCCCGCCCCTCCTCGACGGCGGCGATCAGCGGGGTGAGTTCGTCGTCGGTGAGCACCAGGTCGGCGGCGTTGCGGGCGGCGGCCGAGCCACGGGCGGCGACGCCGACCCCGACGTCGGCGGCGCGGATGGCCGCCGCGTCGTTGGCCCCGTCCCCCACCATCGCCACCACCCGGCCGGCCTCCCGGAGCGCCTCGACCACCTGGAGCTTCTGTTCCGGCGCCACCCGGGCGATCACCCCGCAGCCGGCCAGCAGCCGGGCCCGGCCGGCCCGGTCGGTCGCGGTCAGCTCCTCCCCGGTGACCACCGTGACGTCCTTCGGCCAGCCCAGGTCGAGGGCGATGGCGCGGGCGGTGTGCGGGTGGTCGCCGGTGAGCATGACCGGCCGCACCCCGGCCCCGAGCAACTCCGCCACCAGGGGGGCGGAGCCGGCGCGCGGGGTGTCGGCCAGCGCCACGAAACCGGCCGGTTCCATGTCCTCCAGGGGCCGCTCCAGCGCGCCGTCCACCTCCTCGGGGGCCAGCCGCCGCCGGGCGACGGCGATGATGCGCAGCCCCTCGTCGGCCAGGTCGCGTACCGCCCCGGGCACGTCCGTGCCGCCGCCGGTTCCCGCGCAGGCGGGCAGCACCACCTCCGGCGCGCCCTTGACGACCAGCCAGGTGGTGCCGTCGGTGTCCCGGGCGACGGCTCCGGCGTAGCTCCGGCTGGCCTCGAACGGCAGGGCGTCCAGGCGCTGCCAGCCGGTGTCCTCGGGCGCCGCGGCCAGCACGGCGGCGTCGGTGGCGTGTGCCTGGGCGGCGCCGTCGCCGGGCGGCGGGCAGGCCAGCGCCGCCCACCGGAGCACCTCCCGGGTGCCGGGGGTGTCCGCCGCCTCGGTGGTGCCGTCCGCGGTGACGGTGCGGGAGACGTGCAGCCGGTTCTCGGTGAGCGTGCCGGTCTTGTCGAAGCAGATGGTGTCCATCCGCCCCAGCGCCTCCAGCGCCCTCGGGGTGCGCACCAGCACACCGCGGCGGCTCAGCCGGCGGGCGGCGGCCATCTGGGCCACGGTCGCCACCAGCGGCAGGCCCTCGGGCACCGCGGCCACCGCGACCGCCACCCCGCCGCTCAGCGCCTCCCGGGCGGGCCGGCCGCGCAGCAGGGACAGCGCGGTGACCGCGGCGCCGCCGGCCAGGGTCAGCGGAAGGACCTTGCGGGTCAGTTCGTGGAGTCGCGCCTGGACGCCGCCGGCCGGCCGGCTGCGGGCGGCGAGGTGGGCGGCGCGGCCGGCCTCGGTCTGCTCGCCGGTGCCGACCACCACCGCCCGGGCCCGGCCGGCGACCACCGTGGTGCCCTCGAAGACCATGCAGCGGCGCTCCGCCAGCTCCGCGCGGGGGGTGGCGCCGGTCTCCTTGGTGACCGGCAGCGACTCGCCGGTCAGCGCGGACTCGTCCACCTCCAGTCCGTCCACCTCCAGCAGCCGGGCGTCGGCGGGCACCACGTCCCCGGTGCGCAGCTCGATGACCTCGCCGGGCTTCAGTCCGGCGGCCTCCACGGTGACCGCGTCGGCCTCGTCGGCGTGTTCGTCCACCCGGCGGGCCCGGCGGCGCTGTCCGGCGGCCAGTGAGGTCAGCGCACGCTCGGCACGGAGCCGCTGCACGCCGCCGACCAGGGCGTTGACGCCCATGGCGCCGGCCACCAGCAGGGCGTCCACCGGCGCGCCCAACACCGCGGAGGCCGCCGCCCCGACGGCCAGCAGCGGGGTGAGCGGGTCGTCCAGTTCGGCCCGGACCGCGGACAGCAGCCGGGCCGGCAGCCGGGCGGGGGCGAGCACCGGCAGCCGCAGCGCCCGGTCGGCGGTGGTGCGTACGGCGCTCCGCGCGGCGGTCCATCCGCCGCCCGCCCGCCGGGGCGTACCGGCCAGCCGGGCCCGTACCTCCTCCGGCCGCAGCGCGTGCCAGGCCACCTGGGGCCGGGGGCGGGGCGGGGGCGCGGCGGCGACGCGGACGGCGGCGCGCCGGCCGGTCAGCAGCGCGGCCGCCGCCGCGGCGTTCACCGGGCCGATCCGGCGGCCGAGGGCGAGCCAGGAGCGGCCGGGCCGTGAGGCGCCGCTCATCACCATCAGTCCGGCCAGTGCCGCGCCGGCCTGGGCGAGGGTGCGGGACCGCCGCCCGGCCTCGCGTGCCGCGGGGATGGCGGACAGCAGCCGCCACACGCCTTCCGGACCGTCCTGCACCAGGGCGTCGGCGCCCCAGACCACCGCGGAGCCGTCGTCGGTCAGGGCCACCGCCAGATGGCCCGCCCGCAGCCCGGCGAGCAGCGCCCGGCCGCGGTCGTCCAGCCCCTCGGCGGGGGTGCCACCGGCCGGGACGCGGGCCACGGTCATCACCACCGCGCCCTGTTCGCGCAGTTCGGTGACCACGTCGGCGGGGGCCCGGTCCACCGGGACCACCTGGTCCGCCAGCGGGGTGAGGTCGCGCAGCGAGGGGTCGTCGGGGAGGACGACGCGGAGCCCGGCCTGGCGCGCGGCGTCCAGCAGCGCGTCGGCCAGCGGGTCGGGTTCCCAGCCGACGAGCACGGTGCCCACGTCCTCGCCGCGGTGGGAGGCGATCATCCAGCCCGAGGGGCCCGGTTCCGCGCCGGGCGCCGCCAGCAGTTCGACCGCCTCCGGTTCCGTCCCGGGGTCCGCGGCCGGTTCCGACGGGTCCGGGCCGCCGGCGCGGTCGGTGTCACCGGTCCGGCCGGGATCCGCGGCCCGCTCCGGGGTCCCGGTCCCGGCCGGACCGGGGCCCCGGAGCGCGGCGCGGGCGGCGTGCCAGAGCCGGTCGTGGTCCCAGTCCGGCGCGCCGGGGCGGACCTCCAGCACGGTCCGCCGGTCGCCGTGGAGGCTGCCGGGGTGCAGGACGAGGGTGTCCACCCGCTCCAGTTGCCGCAGCCGTTCGGGGTCGCGGACCAGCACGCCCCGCCGGGCCAGCGCCGTGCCCAGGGCGGCGGTGAAGGCGACCGGGCCGTACCGGGCGGCCTTCGGCGACCCGGCGAGCACCGCCCGGGCCGCCTCGTCGGTGCTGCGGGTGAACAGCCAGGTGGCGGCGGCCCCCACCGCGCTGCCGGTCACGGCCTGGTCGGCGTACTCCTGCCCCCTGGTCCGGACGATCCGCGGCCGTGCGATGCGCTGCCCGGAGACCGACACCCGGCCCGGCGCGCACAGCCGGTCGTGGGCCGCGTCGAACGCGGTGCCCCGGGCCAGCGCCTCGGTCAGCTGGACGGTGCGCAGGGCGGCGTCGAGGACGAGCGCGGCCGGTGACTGGCCGAAGCCGTGCACGGCGGCGTTCGCCGCGGCGAGGACCGCTTCGGTGCCGGGGGCGCCGAGCCGCCGCCGCAGCGCGCCCCGGACCCGGGAGTCCTCGCGGAGCAGGGTCATCGCCGCGGTGACCGCGCGCGGCGAGCCGCGCAGCCCGGCGGTGCGCCCGGCCACCGCGGTGACGATCCCGGCGGTGTCGCAGGCGAGCGCCAGGGCCTGCGCGCGCACGTCGCCGGCGGCCCCCGGGTGGGCGCGCTCCAGCACCTGTTCGTCGGGGCGCTCCAGCCCGTACCGGGCGGCCAGCCGCTCCACCCGGTCGGTCACCTCGTCGGTGAACGCCTCCTCGGTGACGCGCACCACCAGCCGCCCCAGCCCGCCGTCCCAGTAGGCGCTCACCACCTCCGGGTGCTCCCGCAGCGTCCGGGCCACCCGCCGGGCGGCGGATTCCGGGGCGCGGTCGCGTCCGGTGGCGGTGTCCGCACCGCGGTCGGGACCGTCGGCGGCGTCCCCGGCGGGCCGCAGCGGCACATGGAGCCGGGAGCCGGTGCGCCAGTCCCCCGGCGTCATCGCGTTGCGGGCCACCCGGCCGGCCCCGGCCGCCGCGGTGGCCACCCCGGTCGTGGTCCGCAGTCCGGCCTGTGCGGCCTCGACCGCGAGCCGGGCGGCGATCCCCGCCGCCGGGGCGACCCAACCCAGGGCCCGGGCCGGCCCGCCCGGCGCTTCGTCAGTCGGTGTCCTGCTCGGACGTGTCGGCAACCGCAGCACGATGCTCCAACCTTCGGCAGACGGACCTGGACAGGGGGCCGCCGCCGGGGCGCGGCGGCGGCAGGTCCGTCGTCTACCCCCGGTCCCCGGACCGATACGCCCCTGTTCCGGGCGCGCCGGAGCACTCCGCCGGCGGCCGGGCGCCCCGGTCACGCGCGGGTGCCGAGTTCCGCGCGGGCCCGGCGTGGGTCCCGGCGCAGGGCCCTGCCCGGGTGTCCCGGCAGCCGGGCCCGGGTACCGGCGGCGTGCGCGCCCTCCGTGGCGGGCGTGCCCTCAGGGCGGCCGCGGGGGGTGGCGGGCGGCGGGCGTGCCGCACCTTCCGGGACGGGGCGCCGGGCGTACCGCGCTCCGGGAAGGGCGGGCCGAGGTGCGGTGGCCGGGGGCGTGCCCGGCCACCGGGAGCGGGCCGGGCACGTACTCCGCACCGGGCGGGGGCGGGTGCCTGCCGCCCCCGCCCGGGCCGGCGGGTACTGGGGGCCCGCTCCCCGAGGTGCCGGACCGGTCGGTGACGCGCTGTTTGTGGCAACCGGGCCGAGGCTGGCGAGGACGTGTGAGCCCTGCCGTTCGTATCGGACGGTCAGGCGGCGGTGGCCGAAGAGCCGAGCGATCGGCCCCTCGATCTTCCAGCGATGCCGCCCCCGGGGTTCGCCGGGTTCTGCGCCTGGTCGCGCGATGCGCGCGACGAGCCCACGCTCACACAGCCGGCCCAGGTGTTCGGCGGAGAAGTACGCCTCGTCCGCGCGGGGTTTCCGCACTCACGACCGGCATCATGCCGCTCGACGATCACGTCACGTCACGTGGGACAGCCTTCTCAGGCTCGGTCGGTACGGACCGTCCCTGCGGCCTTCTCGATCTTGGTGAAGGAGGCGGCACGGGCTTCCTCGTCGATCGGCTGCTCGTTCTCGGCGCGCACCCCGGTCCGGCCGTCGACGCCCTCGCGCAGGATGTCGGCATGCCCGGTATGCCGGATGGTCTCGCCGAGGACGTGCACCATGACGGCGAACAGGTTGGTGTTCGGACAAGGCTCCGACCACCAGGGCACGTGGCCGGGGGCATCGAGGGCAAGCTCGTTGATCGTGGCGTCCGAGTGCTCCCATGTGCGCCGGTAGAACCCGATGATCTGATCGCGCGTCTCGTCCTCGGCCGCCCAGTGATCGCTGCCGTCCGAGTCCTGCCACCGGCACAGCGGTTCCGGAGAAGGGCGGTCGAAGACCTCGCCGAAGTACCTGGCCTCCACCGTGGCCACGTGTTTGACCAGGCCGAGGAGGTTGGTCCCGGTCGCTGTCAGAGGCCGGCGCGCGTCGTATTCGGACAAGCCGTCGAGCTTCCAGAGCAGCGCCTCACGGTCCCGCCGCAGTCTCTTGTGCAGGTTGTCCTTCGCAAACTCGTCGATCATGCGGCACGAGCCTGCCACCGGCTGCTCACGGCCTCAAGATCCCATAGGTGCCCGCGACGACCGGCGAGGCCGTGGCTTCTGCAAGTGACACCAGCCACGCCGGCGTTCCTGCACGCGGCCCGGAAGAGTGACCGCACCGGATGACCGCTGTCCACCGCGCTGGCTCGGGCGGCGTACGGGTTGCCGCGGGCGGTGGCCCGGCCGGGGCAGGGCCGGAACATCGGACCGGCGGCCGGCAGGCTCCGGCCGAGGCCGGCCACGTGCTCAGGCGGTCGGCCCAGAGGGGACGCTCAGGCGGTCGGTCCAGGGGTGGGGGCCGTAGGAGAGGGTGATCGCGTCGGCGAGCCAGCGCCGCTGCGGGGCGGAGAGCACGGGCAGCACCGCCTCGAAGTCCGTCTCGTCCTTCGGCCGCGGGCTGCGGGCCTTGTAGTACAGCTGCACCTCCGGCACGAGATAGGGCGTGCCGTCGGCGGTGCGGGCCCCCAGGTCCCGGACCGGCCTGCGCACCCGGACGTCCCGCCGGGAGGTCCAGTCGGGCCCGTCGGACTCGTCGAGCATCAGCTGTACCCGCCAGGGCTCGTCCGGACCGGGGCGGCACCAGATGTCGTGCACCCCGACCGGCAGGACCTCGCCCGGGGCCCACGGCCGCAGGCGGCCCGGTGGATCCGCGCACCACCACTCCCAGCCGGCCAGCACCCGCTGGGCCGCCGCCTGGTCGCGCCGGAGCATCAGCACGTCGATGTCGCCGTGGCCGCGGAGGCGGTGTCCCACCGCGAGTTCGATCGCCACTCCCCCGGCCACCCACCAGCGGCCGTCGAGCGGAGCGAACCACCGGACGACGTCGGCCGTCGACGCGGGCTCCCAGGTGCCGTACGGTGCGCGGTCATCGGTCACGCCGGCATCCTGCCACGCCCGAGCGGCCGCCGCGGCGAGCACCGGTCCGGACGCGGGGCCGGCCACCTGACCCGGTACACCCCTCGGTCCCGGTGTCGCGGGCGGGCGGCCGGCCCGGACGGCAAACGACGCAGGGCCCGGGCCTTCCGGTGCGAACCGGAAGGCCCGGGCCCGTGGTGTCCGTCCCGCCGAGGGGGGAGCGGGACGGAGACGGATCAGCGGCGGCCGCCGCTCTCCTGGCCGCCCTTGCGGCCGGCCTCGGAGGCCCGCTGACGGTCGTTGGCGAAGTTCCCGCCGCTCTCGTGGCCGCCCTTGCGGCCCGCCTCCGCGGCGCGCTGCGGGTCGTTGGCGAAATTGCCCCCGCTCGCGTGCCCGCCCTTGCGGCCCGCTTCGGAGGCCCGCCGGCGGTCGTTGGCGAAGTTCCCGCCGCTCTCGTGGCCGCCCTTGCGGCCCGCCTCCGCGGCGCGCTGCCGGTCGTTGGCGAAGTTTCCGGGGTTGCCGGAGTTACCGGAGTTGGTGGACGCAGCCATGACTGCTCCTTCCTCCCTGGGTACAGCTCCTTGCACCACTCCTGCTGCCCGACCCCCTCGGGGATATGCCAGGAAATTTCCCCCGATTCACACTTTGCGGTAACTGACGGAATGCCAGGTAAGGGGCGGTTGACCGCTCGCCGTCGCAGGTACGCCCGGCGGCCCGGACCGGCGGCGGCTGCCATCCGCGCCCGCAGCCGGGCGGGCGGACCGGGGCCGGGGACCGGCCGCAATGAGCCCTGCCGCACCGGCTCAGAGTCCGGTCGCCCCGTCGATGCGTTCCCGCAGCAGGTCGGCGTGGCCGTTGTGCCGGGCGTACTCCTCGATCATGTGGAGGAGCACCCAGCGCAGCGACACCGTCCCGCGCCACCCGTCCTCGCCGGTGACGTCCAGGTGCGGCGCCCCGGCGGCGAAGCGTCGGGCGAAGGCCACCTCGGAGTGCCAGGCCTCCCAGGCGGCGCCCACCGCGCCCGGGCCGGGGGTGGCCCCGTCGAAGTCACCGTCCGGGTCGTCGGGCGAGGAGAACAGGGCCGGGGCGTCCTGTCCGGCCAGGACGCGCCGGAACCAGCGGCGTTCCACGTCGGCCAGGTGCCGTACCAGCCCCAGCAGCGAGAGGGTGGAGGGCGCCACCGGCCGCAGGAAGAGTTCCGGTCCCAGTCCGGAGCACTTCAGCTCCAGGGTGGCGCGCTGGGCCTCCAGCATGTCCAGGAGCATGGGGCGTTCGGCTCCGGTGGCCGGGCCGCCGAACCGCCGGTCGCTGCCGGGGCCGGCGAACAGCTCGGCCCTTCTCGCGCGGGCACGGGACGTCATGAACCCATCATGGCCCCCGCCCCCAAGGCGCGGAAGATCGGGTCCGGCGGCGACGCCCGCCGCGGTGGACGGGCCGGCGCGCACCCGGACGTCCGGGGCGCACCTCGGGACCGCTCCGCGCCGCGGGCGGTGGCGCGCGGGGGCACGCCGGGGCCCGGCGGTGGCCTCCGGCGCGCGGCCGGGCGCGGACCGCCGGCACGGGAACCGCCGGTGCGCGGCGCCGGTCAGTAAAGCGGCACCGAGGCGCTGACGCGTTTGCCGCCGCCCGGCAGCCGGCTCACGCTCACCGTGGAGGAGAGCCGGCATACCATCGGCCAGCCGTGTCCGCCGGGCATCTCCGCGGTGGCCCCGGCGTCCCGGGGCAGCGCGTCGCTGGCGTCCTCGACCACGATCAGCATCTGGCCGTCCTGGACCGCCGCCCGGCACGCGGTGATCCCGCCGCCGTGCCGGATCGCGTTGGTGGCCAGCTCCGAGGTGACCAGCAACGCGTCGGTGACGGCCCGCTCCGGGACCGGCTGTGGCTGCCGGAGCAGCAGCTCGCGCACCGCGTCCCGTGCGTCCGCCGCCGACTGCGGCGGCCTGGTACTACCGACCCGTTGTGGCCCGGTGGTCGTCATCTCCTACCCCCGTAGGTCCGGCGGTGCTGTGTCTCTCCTGCCCGGTGGCGGCTCCGCCGGACGACGTCCCGCGTGTCGGACATTCGCCCCGCGGGACCCGGTGGGGCCGACCGTGCCATCGGGGGCGCTACAGCAACCCTAGGCGCCCGGCCCGCCGTCGCAAAGGCTGAGATGTTCCGCACGCCACAGGCATGACCCGGCGGAGAACGGGAAGCGGCGTCAGTACCCCGGGGCTCGCCATCGACAGTGCATTTTCACTGGAGGAAGGATTCACCGTGACCACGGCAGTCGCTGCGCAGACCACGACGACCTCTGAGGCCGTGCGAGGCGAGCCGCCCACGGGTGACGCGTCCCGGCCCGGCGCGCCCTTTGCCTCCTCCGGTCCCCTGGAGATCGCCGACCCGCAGAGCGTTTCGCCCCGCGATGCCCGTGATCTCACCAAGGTGTTCCTGGAACGCCTGGCGGCACTGGAGGAGGGGACGGCGGAGTACCAGTACGTCCGCAACACCCTCATCGAGATGAACATGTCGCTGGTGAGGTACGCCGCCGGCCGGTTCCGCGCCCGGGCCGAGGAGATGGAGGACCTCGTCCAGGTCGGCATGATCGGGCTCATCAAGGCGATCGACCGGTTCGATCTCTCCCGGAATGTGGAGTTCGTCACGTTCGCGGTGCCGTGCATCGTCGGGGAGATGAAGCGCTTCTTCCGGGACACCACCTGGGCGGTGCACGTTCCCCGGCGCCTTCAGGAGGCCCGGGTCGAGCTGGCCAAGGCCACCGAGGAGCTGACCAGCCGGCTGGGCCGCGCCCCGAAGGTGGCCGAACTGGCCACCCTGATGAACCTGTCGGAGGAGGAGGTCATCGAGGCGCAGGTGGCCGCCAACGGCTACAACACCGCCTCGCTGGAGGCCGTCGTGGGTGGCGAGGGCGACCGGGACGGGGAGGCGGCGCTGGTGGACTTCATCGGCGTCGAGGACCCGGCCCTGGACCTGATGGAGAACTGCCACGCCCTCGGCCCGCTCATCGCCCAGCTGAGCGACCGGGACCGGCTGATCCTCCGGCTGCGGTTCGCCGAGGAGAAGACGCAGTCGCAGATCGGCGAGGAGCTGGGCGTCTCCCAGATGCACGTCTCCCGGCTGCTCTCCCGCATCCTCGGCCGGTTGCGGGCGGGGCTGCTGGGCACCGCCTGAACCCTCCCCCGCCCGGCCGCCTCTCCTTCCCGCGGCCGCTCCCCGCACCCCGTACCGACCGACCCCCGTGCCCCGCAGGCCGAACCCCCGCGGAGCACGGGGGTTCCGGCGTGTGACCACCCGGCCTGCGACCACCCGTCCGCCGGCGTGCGGTCACGCGACGGGCGGGTGTGCGGGCACCGGCGGGCCGGCCCCGTGCGCGGGGGCGCCGTCCGGCCGTGACGGGACCGCGGCCCGGTCGGGCCCGGAACCCGCTCCGCGCCCGGCCGGGCCGCACCGGCCCCGGGGGACGGCCTGCGGCCGGGCCCGCGCTCACTAGGCTGCGCGCATGACCGATGCGATGTCCCCTGCCGGTACGGCCGGTTACGGCGAGGCCGCCGAGGCGCTCGTGGAGCAGTACGAGAGCGTGTCCTTCGCCGACGTGCACCGCGAGGCGCTGCACCTCTTCCCCACCCGGCCCTCCACCGTGGTGGACATCGGCGCCGGCAGCGGGCGCGACGCCGCCGCCCTGGCCGCGCTCGGCCACCGGGTGGTGGCCGTGGAACCGACGCCCGAGCTGCGCCGCCTGGGTCGGCGGCGCCACGCGGACCGGGAGATCGAGTGGCTCGACGACGCGTTGCCCGGGCTGCCCGCGCTGACCGTGCTCCGGGACCGGGACCCGCGCTTCGCCCGGGGCTTCGACCTGGTCCTGCTCACCGCCGTGTGGATGCACCTGGACGAGGCGCAGCGGCGGGAGGCCATGGGAAGGCTGGCCGCCCTGCTCGCCCCGGCCGGGCAGCTCCTGCTGACGCTGCGGCACGGTCCGGTGCCGGCCGGCCGCCGGATGTTCGACGTCTCGGCGCGGGAGACGGCCGAGCTGGCCGGCCGCCACGGGATGGGCGTGGTCCACCGCAGTGAACGGGAGGACCTGCACGGGCGGGCCGGCGTGCGGTGGAGCCGCCTGGGACTGCGGCGGGGCACCGGAACCGGGTGACCGACGGCCCACCGGGCACCGGCACCATGAGCGGCCGCCCACCGGCTCCCGGCCCGGCGCCGGGTGACCGGCCGGCCCGCCGGGCACCGGCACCGTGAGCGGCCGCCCACCAAGTCCCGCCCGGGGCGCCGGCCGCGCCGGGACACCCGCCGGACCGCCCCCGGCCCGGGTCCGGGCCGGTCCGGGTCAACGGTCAGCGGTCAGCGCAGTTCGACGCCGACCAGGCAGGTGTCGTCGTCGGTGTCGGACCGGCTGTGCGTGAGGACCCGGTCCAGGTAGGTGTCCAGGTCGCCCGGGTGCTTCCCGGCGGTGCCGACGAGCTGGCCCAGCGAGTGCTCCACCGAGCGGTCCCGCCGCTCCACCAGTCCGTCGGTGTACATCAGCAGCCGGTCGTCGGGGTCGAGCCGCAGCAGGTGCTCCTCGTAGCGGGCCTCGGGCACCGCGCCGAGCAGGATGCCCTCCGGCAGCGGCAGGGCGGTGGCCTCACCGCCCCGCACCAGCACCGGCGGCAGGTGGCCGGCCCGCGCCCAGCGCAGTGACCGGTCCTCGGGGTCGAACAGGCCGCACACCGCGGTCGCGGTGATCTGCGAGGTCAGGTAGTGCGCCACGGTGTTGAGCCAGGTGAGCAGCTGCGCCGGACCCGCCCCGGTGACGGCCAGGCCGCGCAGCGCGTTGCGGAGCACCACCATGCTGGTGGCCGCCTCGATGCCGTGGCCGGCGACGTCGCCCACGCACAGCAGCACCTGTCCCGAGGGGAGGACCACCGCGTCGTACCAGTCGCCGCCGACCAGGTGCTCGGTCTCGGCCGGCCGGTAGCGCACGGCCACCCGCAGGTTCGGCGCCAGGATCGGGCCGCGGGCGGGCGGCATGATGGCGTGCTGCAACTGCAGGGCCAGCCGGTTGCGTTCGGCGGCCTGCGCCTCGGTGTGCGCCAGCTGGTCGCGGGTGACCGCCAGGGCCACCTCGGTCCAGTGCTGGGAGGAGATGTCCTGGTAGGCGCCGCGGACGGCCACCAGACGGCCGCCCGCCCCCAACACCGGCTCGGCGACCAGCCGGATGTGGCGGGTCACCCCGTCCGGCCGGCGCAGCCGCAGCGCGGCGGAGGCGGGACGGCGGTGGTGCAGCAGGGTGCGCAGGAAGCGCCGGATGGCGGCCGAGTCGTCGGGGTGCGCGTGGCCGGGCAGCTGTTCCAGGGGGACCGGGAGGGCGGTGACCGGCAGCCCGTACAGGTGGTACAGCTGGCTGTTCCAGACGATCTCCCCGGTCTCCAGGTTCTCCTCGAACCCGCCGATCCGGCCCAGCCGCTGGGCGTGCTGGAGGAGGTTGGCGAGCCGGGCCGCCTCGCTCTCGATCCGCCATATCAGCAGGACGCCGTCGCCGTGCCGGCTGATGCTCACGCCCGTGACGGCGGTCACCGGCACCTGGCCGACCAGCGCGGTCAGCGCCATCCGGTCGGAGCGGAACGGCTCCCCGGTGGCGTGCACCCGCTGCACCTTCTCGAACAGCCCGCCGTCGTCGGCGGCGAGCGGGTACGCCTCCAGCAGCAGCGAGCCGGTGACGGCCGCGCGGGGGCGTCCCGCGGGGTCCACGAAGAGGCTGTTGGCGTGGTGGATGCGGAAGTCCACCAGCCGTCCGTCCGGGCCCAGGTGGGGCCGGAGCACCAGGGCGGGGTCGTGCAGCCCGCCGGCGAGGTCCACCAGCTCCGCCAGGTCCCGGTCGCGCCGGCCGGCGCCCGCGCCGCGCGGCGTCGGGTGCTCCTCCAGGGTGTGGGCGCACAGTTCGGCCAGCGCCTCCAGCTGCCGTTCGATGCGCGGCGGCTGCGGTTCCAGCTCCTGCGGCCAGCCGATCTCCAGCACCCCGGTGATCCGGCCGCCGGTCCCGGTGGGCACCGCCACCCGGCCGCCGTCGGGGAACTCGCGGTAGCCGATCGACGGCAGACCGGTACGCGACAGGCTGCCGACCTGGACCAGCCGTAGTTCGGTGAGCGCGCGGCGGGCGACCGTGGCCACCCCGGGCGGGACGTAGTGCCAGCGGGCGGCCTCCTCGTCGGAGAAGCCCGCGTACCCGGCCAGGGTGAGCGAGGAGTCCCCGTCGGCCGCCCAGACCGCGACCGCGGTGGCGCCCAGCGGGACGAGCGCGTGGGCGAGGATCGACTCGGCGACGGCCTGGGTGTCGTCGGCGGCCAGGGCGCCGCTCTCCGCGGTGCGCAGCCGGACCGCCACCGAGGCGGGCTCGGTGTCCTCCGGCCGGTGGACCGCGGGCCGGTCCGCCGGGGCCCGGCGGCTCGCCGAGACCCGGGCCAGGAACTCCCCGGCCGCCTCGGCGAGGCGGTCCTGGGACGCCTGGTTGACGATGTCGGCGGCGAGTTCCAGCTGGGTCACCCCGGCGCCCTGGGCGAGCGCCACGAGCTGCCGGGCCGCCTCGGCGGGCCCGCAGCGCAGCCGTTCCACCAGGACGCCCTTGGCCATCTCCACCAGGGCACGGCCGTCGGCGGCGGCGTGCGCCCGGCGCACCTCGTGCCGCAGCCGCTCCACCGTGGCGGCGAGGCGGCCGATCCCCGACTCCTCGTCCTCCGGGCCCTCCGGCACCGGCCGGTCGTGCCCCTGCCGGACCGTCGCCGGCGTGCCGCCGGGCGCGTCGGCGCCGGGCAGCGGCGGCCGGGCGGCGGGCACCGCGAGGCCGCCCGGCGCCACGGGGGACGCGGCCGGCGTCTCACCGTGGACCGCCGGGTCCTGGTGCCGCTGGGGGTCTTCCACTGCACTGCTCCTCACGGGATCGCACCGGGGGCCGCGGTCGGTGGCCGGCCCGGTACGGGGTGCTGCTCTGCTCGTCTACCCGCTATCGGTCCAGCCACCGCCGGACGCAGGCGACCAGGTCGTCGGCGTCCACCGGCTTGGTGATGTAGTCGCTGGCCCCGGCGGCCAGGCTCTTCTCCCGGTCGCCGGGCATCGCCTTGGCGGTGACCGCGATCACCGGCAGGTCGGCGAACCGCTCCTGGGAGCGGATGGCGGTGGTGGCCGCGTAGCCGTCCATCTCCGGCATCATCACGTCCATCAGGACCACGTCGATGTCCGGGTTGGTTTCGAGCATGTCGATGCCCTCCCGGCCGTTCTCGGCGATCAGCACCCGCATGCCGTGCAGCTCCAGTATCCCGGTGAGTGCGTAGACGTTGCGCGCGTCGTCGTCCACCACCAGCGCGGTGCGCCCGGCGAACGCGCCGTCCGGCCGCTGGGCGAGCGGCTGCTGGGTGTCGTCGGGCCGGACCAGCGGCAGTACGGTGCCCGGCTCGTCGGCCGACAGGTGCAGGGCGATCCGCTCACGCAGTTCGTCCAGGCTGGACAGGAGTTCCAGCGGCCGGCCGGCGGCGTCGGTGCGCAGCCCCTCCTCCTGGGAGGGCGCCAGGTGGCGGCTGGTGTGGATGAGCACCGGCACGTTGTGCAGCGCCGAGTCGCCGCCCATGGCGCGCAGGAAGCGGGCCGCGCCCTCGCCGGCCGCGCTCGCCTCCAGCACCACGCAGTGGCAGGGCTCGGTGGCCAGCGCGGTGGCCGCCTCCTGCGGCCCGACGGCGGTGACGATCTCCACGGCGATGCCCGGGTCGGCCGGGTGGCGGCTGCCGGTGATCTCCCCCACCGCGCTCTCGGCGACCAGCGACAGCAGCCCGCGCGGTCTCTCCTCGACCACCAGCAGCCGCCGGCGGCGCTGCGGCCACACGGCGCCGGTGGAGGGCACCGGGACGGCGGTCGCGGCCGGCTCCTCCTCCGCCCGCCCCTCCGGCAGGGCCGGGGCGGCGGGCTGCTGGTAGTCGGAGCGGGCCACCGGCAGGTAGAGCGAGAAGGTGCTGCCGACGCCGGGGGTGGACTCCACGGTCACCGCGCCGCCCAGCAGGTAGGCGACCTCGCGGCTGATGGACAGGCCCAGGCCGGTGCCGCCGTACTTGCGGTTGGTGGTGCCGTCGGCCTGCCGGAAGGCGCCGAAGACGGTCTCCAGCTGTTCGGCGGGGATGCCGATGCCGGTGTCCTTGACGCGGAAGGCCAGCACCGGGCCGCCGCGGTGGACGGCGGGGGGCAGCTCGTGGTCGGAGGCGGGCTCGATCCGCAGCTCCACGCTGCCCTGCTCGGTGAACTTCACCGCGTTGGAGAGCAGGTTGCGCAGCACCTGCCGCAGCCGCGAGTCGTCGGTGATCAGGTCCACGGGGACGCCGGCGGCCGTGGAGATGCGGAACTCCAGGCTCTTCTGCGTCGTCATGGGGCGGAAGGTCGCCTCGACGTAGTCCAGCAGCCGGCGCAGCGGCACCCGCTCGGGGTTGACGTCCATCTTGCCGGCCTCGACCTTCGACAGGTCGAGGATGTCGTTGATCAGCTGCAGCAGGTCGGACCCGGCGGAGTGGATGATCTGCGCGTACTCCACCTGCTTGGGGGTGAGGTTGCGGGTGGGGTTCTGCGCGAGCAGCTGGGCCAGGATGAGCAGGCTGTTGAGCGGGGTGCGCAGCTCGTGGCTCATGTTGGCCAGGAACTCCGACTTGTACTTGGAGGCGAGCGACAGCTGCTGGGCGCGGGTCTCCAGCTCCTGGCGGGCCTGCTCGATCTCCAGGTTCTTGTTCTCGATGTCGCGGTTCTGCGCGGCGAGCAGGGCGGCCTTCTCCTCCAGTTCGGCGTTGGACCGCTGGAGTTCCACCTGCTGCACCTGGAGCTCCTCGGAGCGCTCGCGCAGCTCCGCGGTGAGCCGCTGGGACTCCTCCAGCAGTTCGTCGGTGCGGGCGTTGGCCAGGATGGTGTTGACGTTGACGCCGATGGTCTCCATCACCTGGTCCAGGAAGTCCCGGTGGATCTGGGTGAAGGGGGAGACCGAGCCCAGCTCGATGACGCCCAGCACCTGGTCCTCCACCATGATCGGGAGCACCAGCAGGGCGGTCGGTACGGTGCTGCCCAGCCCGGAGGAGACGGTGACGTAGTGTTCCGGCAGCCCGTTGACCTCGATGGTGCGCCGGCCGCGTGCCGCCTGCCCGACCAGGGAGCGCCCGACCGGGAACCGGGTGGGGCGGTCGGATTCCACGGGGTAGCCGTAGGAGCCGATGAGGACCAGTTCGGTGCCCTCGGCGCCCTCCTCGGCGAGGTAGAACCCGCCGTACTGGGCCTCGACGAGGGGGGTCAGTTCCTCCATGACCAGTTCCGACACCACGGTCAGGTCGCGGTGGCCCTGCATCAGGCCGGACACCCGGGCGAGGTTGGACTTCAGCCAGTCCTGTTCGCGGTTGGCGCGGGTGGTCTCCCGCAGGGACTCCACCATCGCGTTGACGTTGTCCTTGAGCTGGGCCACCTCCCCGGACGCCTCGACGCTCACCAGGCGGGTCAGGTCGCCCTCGGCCACCGCGCTGGCGACCTCGCCGATGGCCCGCACCTGGCGGGTGAGGTTGCCGGCCAGCTCGTTGACGTTCTCGGTAAGCCGCTTCCACATGCCCGAGACGCCGTCCACCTCGGCCTGGCCGCCGAGCCGCCCCTCGCTGCCGACCTCGCGGGCCACCCGGGTGACCTCCGCGGCGAACGAGGAGAGCTGGTCCACCATGGTGTTGATGGTGGTCTTCAGCTCCAGGATCTCGCCGCGGGCGTCCACGTCGATCTTGCGGGACAGGTCGCCCTTGGCCACCGCGGTGGTCACCTGGGCGATGTTGCGGACCTGACCGGTGAGGTTGTTCGCCATCGAGTTGACGTTGTCGGTCAGGTCCTTCCAGGTGCCGGCGACGTTGGGCACCCGGGCCTGGCCGCCCAGTATGCCCTCGGTACCGACCTCGCGGGCCACCCGGGTCACCTCGTCGGCGAACGACGAGAGCTGGTCCACCATCGTGTTGATGGTCTCCTTCAGCTCCAATATCTCGCCGCGGGCGTCCACCCGTACCTTGCGGGACAGGTCGCCGTTGGCCACCGCGGTGGCGACCTGGGCGATGGACCGCACCTGGGCGGTGAGGTTGCCGGCCATGGAGTTGACGGAGTCGGTCAGGTCGCGCCAGGTGCCGGACACCCCGCGGACGTTCGCCTGTCCGCCGAGCATGCCCTCGGTGCCCACCTCGCGGGCCACCCGGGTCACCTCGTCGGCGAACGACGAGAGCTGGTCCACCATCGTGTTGATGGTGTTCTTCAGCTTGAGGATCTCGCCGCGGGCGTCGACGTCCACCTTCTGCGACAGGTCGCCCGCGGCCACCGCGGTGGCCACCTGGGCGATGTCGCGGACCTGCGCGGTGAGGTTGCCGGCCATGGCGTTCACCGAGTCGGTCAGGTCGGCCCAGGAACCGGAGACGCCCGGCACCTCGGCCTGACCGCCCAGGGTCCCCTCGGTGCCCACCTCGCGGGACACCCGGGTCACCTCGGAGGTGAACAGCGACAGCTGGTCCACCATGCCGTTGAAGACGGTCGCGATCTCCCCCAGCACGCCGCTGGTCCGCTCCGGCAGCCTGGTGCGGAAATCACCGTCGCGGACGGCGGTCAGCCCGGCCAGCAGCTGCCGCAGCTCCGCCTCCCCGAACTCGTCCAGCCGGGAAGGGGGCACCTCCGTCCGCTCGGCCCCGGATTCGTCCGTCCTCGTGCCAGCCATGTGTCCCCTCGCTCAACCCGTCCTTGGAGCCCGGTCGCCGGCCGCGCGGGCACCGCGGCACGGCCCGGGCCGCCGCCGCGGCTCCGCTCCCCCGATCCCCGCGGCGACCCCCGTGCGGACACGGGGCCGGTCCCGGCGAGGCTATCCCACCTCGCGGCCGGGGGATCACCGGCGGCACCGATGCGCCCGCCGCGGCGCCGGGCATGCCGGACGCCGCCGGGGGCATCCGGATCACCACCACCGGGGGGCACACCGACACCCCGGGGCGAACCGAGGGAGGGTGCGTGAAGGCCATCGGCGACACATCGAGAATACGTGGGGGCGGGGATTCCCGGTCCGGCGGCTCCGGGCCGGACGGCGGACGGGGCGCGGACGAGGTCACCACCACGGTGCCGGCGCGCCTGGACCGCCTGCCCTGGTCGTCCTGGCACTGGGCGGTGGTGGTGGGCCTGGGGACGGTGTGGATCCTGGACGGCCTGGAGGTCACCCTCGTCGGCAACATCGCCGGCCGGCTGTCGGAAGAGGGCAGCGGCCTGGACATCTCCGCCGCGCAGGTCACCGGCCTGGCC
The DNA here is from genome assembly GCF_016031615.1 of Streptomyces pactum. GTDB lineage: Bacteria > Actinomycetota > Actinomycetes > Streptomycetales > Streptomycetaceae > Streptomyces > Streptomyces pactus. The sequence continues at coordinate 6,625,538 of NZ_JACYXC010000001.1, read as the reverse complement.
GCGGCGCTGTACGTGGCGGGGGCCTGCAGCGGCGCACTGGTCTTCGGCTGGCTCACCGAGCGGTACGGCCGCAAGAAGCTGTTCATGCTGACCCTGGCGGTCTACCTGGCGGCCACGGCGCTCACCGCCCTGTCGTTCTCCAGCTGGTGGTTCTTCGTCTTCCGGTTCTTCACCGGCTTCGGCATCGGGGGCGAGTACGCGGCGATCAACTCCGCCGTCGACGAGCTGATCCCGGCCCGGTACCGGGGCCGGGTCGACCTGGTGATCAACGGGAGCTTCTGGCTCGGCGCGGTGGGCGGCTCCCTGCTGTCCATCCCGTTCCTGGACACCTCCCTGTTCGCCGCCGACGTCGGCTGGCGGCTGACCTTCGCCCTCGGCCTGGTCCTGGGCCTGGCCATCCTGCTGGTCCGGCGGAACGTTCCGGAGAGCCCGCGGTGGCTGATCATCCACGGCCGGGGCCGGGAGGCCGAGGAGCTGGTCGAGGACATCGAGACGCGGGTGCGCAAGGAGAAGGGGGAGCAGCTGCCCCCGGCCGGGGAGAGCATCACCATCCGGCGCCGGAAGGCCACCGGTTTCGGTGACGTGGCCCGCACGGTGTTCTCCACCTACCGCTCCCGGGCGGTGCTGGGGCTGGCCCTCTTCATCGGGCAGGCGTTCCTCTACAACGCCATCACCTTCGGCTTCGGGACGATCCTCACCACGTTCTTCGATGTCGCCTCCGGGCACACCGGCTACTTCTTCGCGGTGATCGCGGCGGGCAACTTCCTCGGCCCGCTGCTGCTGGGCAAGCTCTTCGACACGGTCGGCCGGCGCGTCATGATCTCCGGCACGTATCTGCTCTCCGGCGCGCTGCTGCTGGTGACCGCCTGGCTCTTCGAGGGCGGCCACCTCACCGCGAACACCCTCACCGCCTGCTGGTCGGTGGTGCTCTTCTTCGCCTCGGCCGGCGCCAGCTCGGCGTACCTGACGGTCAGCGAGATCTTCCCGATGGAGACCCGGGCGATGGCCATCGCCTTCTTCTACGCGATCGGCACCGCGGCCGGCGGCATCAGCGGTCCGCTGATCTTCGCCGAGCTGACCGAGACCGGTGTGGTGGCCGACACCGTGCTGGCGTTCCGGATCGGGGCGGTGCTGATGTGCCTGGCCGGTCTGGTCGCCGTGCTCCTCGCGGTGCCGGCGGAGCGCAAGTCGCTGGAGGACATCGCGGCACCGCTGTCCGCGGTCACCCCGGAACGGGCGGGTGTCCCGGGCGTGGCGGGGGCCGCGGGCCGGGCGGGCGCTTCCGGCCCGGCGGCGACCGGACGAGTGGGCGGCTCCGGCCCGGCGGGGGGCCGGCGGGCGGAGCTGAGGCCCGGCGACTGCCGGCGGGCGGGCCGAGGTCCGCCCGTGAGGCCCGGGCGACTGCCGGGGTGGGCGGGCCGAGGTCCGGCCGCCGCGGCCACGGACGGCGGGAGCGGGGCGAGGCGGGGCCCCGCGTTCGGGCGCGGCCGCGGACGACGCACCGGCCCACGGACGGGGCCCACCGGACGGGGGACGCGGCCCGGGCGCACGGACGGGAGCCGGCGCCCGGGCCCGCCGCCGGGCACCCCGGTTCCCGCCCGCGGTGCCCGGCCCCGCCGGTGAGGCGGTGCCGGTACCGCACGCGCTCATACGAACGGGCACCGTGCGCGCATCGGATGCGCGCGCGGTGCCCGGTCGCGTGGACGGGGGCCGCCGGCCCGGCCGTGGACCCGGGGCCGGCCTGCGTTACCCCGGCGGCGGTTCAGCGGCGGCCGCGGCCCGCCTCCCCGTGGTCGTCACCGGTGCCGTGCGGCGACCGCTGCGCCTCCGTGTTCGGGGTCATGGGGTCCCCCGTCCCGGGGTCCTCCTGGGTCCACGGGCTGTCGTCGTCCGTCACCCGGGTCTCCGCCTCCTCCACTTCGCGGAGTACTTCCTCGGTCGCGGACTCCGTCCGGTCCTCGCGGTGGCTCATCGGTCTCCTCTTCTCCTCGTGCGCTTCCGTGTCGTACGCCGGTCCCGTCTCCGGGACCTCCTCCCCGGCCTCGCCGCGGCCCGCCGCCCGCGCCGCCGTTCCCGGCGGGTGCCGGGTCGCCGAGCGCCCTGGCGGGCGGCCGGCACCGGGCGGCTACGCCTCGCCGTCCGCCCGGTCCCGGTCCGGCGTCCGGCGGGTGTCCTCGCGGCCCTGCCCGGCGGACCGGTCCGGCCGCGGCCGTGCGGTCTCCTCGTCCGCCTCCACCCCGGCGAGCTGCTCGCCGTGGGCCGTCCCGCCCACCGTCGTATAGCCCTCGCGGTTGCTCGCGGTACCCGGTACGGCGCGGTCGCGCGGTTGCCGCTCCGCGCCCGAGTGGGCCCCCGGCCCTCGGTCGGGGGACGCCTGCCCGGCCGCTTCCCGGCGCTTCTCCTCGGGGGACCGCTGTGTCATGTCCACACACCTCCGGTAGGGGCCGGGACCGTCCGTCTTCGATCCCGGTTCGGCCCCTCGGGTACCCCGTCGAACCGGGCGGAATCCGGCCGGTCGCCGACGGTGGCCGGGTGGCCACGGGAAGCTCCCGTCGCCCGCGGTCCGCGGCCGCGGTCCTGTCACCACCGACCGCGCGGCCGTCCGGCCCCCGCGACCCGGCGGCCGCACAGCAGGCGATCCGGCGCGACCCGGTGATCCGGCGCGGCCCGGCGGGTGGTCCGCGCGACGGGCACGGTCGGTGGTCCTGCCCCCGTGGCCGCCGGCCGCGACGCGTCCGCCCGCGGCGGGGCGGTGGGCCACCGGCGTGCCACCCGGGCGGTACGCACTGCGCCGGTCGCGTGCATCTGGGGGCCGTCCCCGGCGGGCACGACGGCGAGCGGGTATGAGCCCCGCATGGCTGGTATCGAGCTGCGCAGCACCGCTTTCGACGACGGCGCCTTCATCCCGCGCCGTCACGCCAGGGAGGGCGACGACCTCTCCCCCGATCTGGCCTGGTCGGGGGTGCCCGACGGAACCGCGGAGCTGCTCCTGCTGTGCGAGGACCCGGACGCGCCCTCGGGAACGTTCCTGCACTGGCTCGTCACCGGCATCGACCCCGGCGCGTCCGGCGTGGCCGCCGGGGAGTGCCCGGCAGGCGGGCAGGAGCGGCGCAACGGGTACGGGGACCTCGGCTGGGGAGGTCCCCAGCCGCCCGCCGGCGACGGGGCCCACCGGTACTTCTTCCGCCTCTACGCACTCCCCGGGCCGGTCCCGCTGCCGGACGGCGCGACCGCCGCTGATGTGCACGCGGCGGTCGATTCCCGGCAGCTCGCCGGCGGCACACTGATGGGCCGGTACCAGCGCTGACGGACCGGCCCGCCGGCGGTGCCACCGCCGCGTACCCCGCCCGGCGGGTCCCCGGCCCGCCCCGGCGTCTCCGGGCGGCGGCACGGCCGCTCGCCGGGGACCGCGGCGCCCCCGTCCGGACGGCCACGCCTCCCCACCGACGCACCCCGAGACGCACCCTCCCCACGCGATGCGCTCACCCGTACGACGCGCACTCACCCCACGCGACGCACCGCCCGCCCGGACAGGCCCGCCGTCCGGGTCCGTCGCCCGTTGCCCCCGTCCCGCCCGGCCACCGCGCCCGGCCCACCGCAGGAGCGTCAGACATGACCGACGGAAACCGCGCCCGGCTCGCCTACATCGGTTCCTTCACCACGGGAGGGGGTGCGGGCATCACGGTCGCGGCCGTGGACCCGGCCACGGGCGGGCTGAGCCCGCGGGCGGCGGCCGACGGCCCGGTGAACCCGTCCTGCCTCGCTCTGGCCCCGGGCACCGGGGTGCTGTACGCGGTGAGCGACACCGAAGCGGGGACGGCGGCAGCCTTCCGTACCAAGGGCGACGGGCTGGCGCCGCTGGGCGAGCCGGTCGCAGTGGGCGGTTCGGGCCCCACCCACCTCAGCGTGGTCGGGCGCCGGCTGCTGACCGCGAACTACGGTTCGGGCAGCGTGAGCAGTCTGCCGCTGGCCGCCGACGGCACGCTCACCGGCCCGCCCGCCGTCCTCACCCACCAGGGCTCGGGGCCGGACCCCGACCGTCAGCGGGGCCCGCACGCCCACCAGGTGCTGCCGGACCCCACGGGCCGCTGGGTGCTCGGGGTGGACCTGGGCGCCGACACGGTACGGGTGCACCGGCTCGACCCGGCCACCGGGGCGCTCCACGTGCACTCCACGGCCCCGCTCCCGGCCGGGTCCGGCCCCCGCCACCTCGCCTTCCACCCCGACGGACGGACGGCGTACGTGCTGCACGAGCTGGTGCCACGGCTGACCGTATGCGCATGGGACGGCGGTTCCGGGCGGCTGACGCCGCTGTCGGACCTGGCGGTCACGCCGGAGGGGGCGGAGCCGCGCGCCTTCCCGTCGGTGGTCACCGTCGCGCCCGACGGGCGCTTCGCCTGGGTCGCGGTGCGGGGCACCGACACCCTGGTCACCCTCTCGCTCTCCGACGGACCGCGGCGGCCACGGATCACCGACCGGGTGGAGTGCGGGGGCAGCTGGCCGCGCGACCTGGTGGCCGGGCCGGACGGACGCCTGCTGTACGTGTCCAACGAGTGGTCGGGGGACGTCACCTGGTTCGCGGTGGACCCGGTGAGCGGGCGGCCGAGCCGGGCCGGGGCGCTGCCGGTGCCCGCCGCCGCCTGTGTGGTCCTCGCCTGAGTCCCACCGGCCTTCCGCGGCCCCGGGCACGGGGTGCGGTCGGCGCCGGGCAGCGGGTACGGGCGGCGTCGGGCGGCGGGCTTCCCGGGCCCGGGGCGGCCGGCACCGGCGGGAGCCCCGCCACCGGCCACCGCCGCCGTCCCCCGCCTCGGCCGGTGTGGTCAGGCCGCGGTGCGTTCCACCGCGTCGGCGACGACCGCCCGGGGGTCGCCGGTGCGGGCGAAGGTGTTCCGCTGCCGCTGGGACCCGTTGCCGCGGGACAGCACCTCGTCGAGGCGCTTGCGGACGAAGGACAGGTCGTCGCTGTCCGCCAAGGCGTCCGAGGTGTGGTCCAGCAGCGCCGCCAGCACGGTCTCGGCCGCGGCGGGCCGCCAGGTGAGCGGATGGACCAGGTCCCCGGTGATCCCCGAGCGCGCGGCCCGCCAGGCGGCCAGCCGCAACTCTCCGACGCCCACCTCCGGCGCGGGGCGGCCGTCCCGGAGGTCGCGGGCCGCCGTCTCCACCAGGCCGCGGACCAGCGCCGCGACCAGCACGGTGTCATCGGCCTCCAGGCACACGTCCGCCACCCTCACCTCGACGGTCGGGTAACGGTGGGAGAGCCGCGCGTCGAAGTAGATCATCCCCTTGTCCAGCAGGGTGCCGGTGGCCAGCATCGCGCCCACCCGCTGGTGGTAGCGCTCGGCGGAGCCGAAGACCTCCATCGGGCCGGCGGAGGGCCAGCGGCTCCAGACCCGGCTGCGGTAGCTGCTGTAGCCGCTGTCCACACCCTGCCAGAACGGCGAGTTGGCGCTCAGCGCGAGCAGCGGGGGCAGCCAGGGGCGGATCCGGTCGATGACCCCGACCCCCTCGTCGTCCGACGCGACCTCCACGTGGATGTGGCAGCCGCAGGTCAGCTGCTCCTGCGTGGTCAGGCCGAACTCCTTCGACAGCCAGCGGTACCGCTCCCCCGTGCCGATGGTGGGGTCGGCCTCCAGGGGTGAGGTGGCCAGCGCCGCCACCCGCGCCCCGACCTCGGCCGCCCGCTCGTCGGCCAGCTTCCGCCACCGCCGCACCTCGCCGGCCAGGTCCGTCATCACCCGGTGCGGCTCGGTGGCGAATTCCAGCTGCTCCCGGTGGAGCTCCGCCTCGAACTCCCCCTCCCGCCCGGCCGCCGCGAGGATCGCGCCGGAGACGGCCTGGGGCTCCCCCGTCTCCGGATGGACCAGCAGCAGTTCTTCCTCCACACCCACGCTTCGCATCCCGAACCGCACCTTTCTCACCAGTGGTCTGAGCTCCCGGCTGCCCGCTGGGACGCGGTTCAAGCGGATGCCGTCCACCCGGTCCCGGTGCGGCGGTCGCCGGCCGCCGCACCTGGGCCGGCCACGGGCATGAGCCGGGGGACCCGGGGTAGTCGGCCGGGCAGGACCACCCCGGCCGCGCCGCCCGGAGCGGACCGCGCGGCGCGCCGGGCGCGCCGGCCGCCGTCACCGGGCCGGGACACGGCCCCGCACGGGACGCCGCGGCCGCCCGGCCCTGCAGGCGGCGGACCGGCGCCGCGCCGGGCCGTCCACCGCGTCCGCCGGGGCGCACGAGAGCGAGGAGAGCGAGAACCGATGACCAGCGATCCGCAGCACAACGGCAAGGCCACCAGCAAGGCAGGCGTCTCCAAGGAGCTGCGCGAGCACGTCGAGGCGACCCGGGAACAGCTGGACCAGAAGGCCGGGGAGAACGCGAAGGAGAAGGCCGCGGCGGCCGGGGACAAGGCGAAGGAGAAGGCGGTGGAGACCGGCGGCCGGGCGAAGGAGACCGCGCGGGACACCGCGGAGAAGGCCGGGGAGACCGCACGGGACACCGGCGAGAAGGCCGGGGAGACGGCGCGGGGTGCCGGGGAGAAGGCCAAGGAGACCGCGGCGAAGGCCGGCGACCAGGTCCGGGAGACCGCGGTGAAGGCCGGTGACCAGGTGAAGGAGACGGCCACCCAGGTGGCGCGGATCGCCCAGGAGAAGGCCCCCGAGGCGGTGGTGGAGGGCGCCGGGAAGGCCGTCGCGGCGGTGCGCGGCCGCCGCGGGCCGCTGCTGGCCGCCGCGGCCGTGGTGGTGGTCGTCCTGGTCACGGCTGGCCGGTCCCGGAGGAGCCGGTGAAGGCGTCCAAGGCCGTCTACCGTCCGCTCGGGCTCGCCCTGGGCGCCCTCAGCGGGGTGGCCGCCGGTGCGCTGTTCCGGCGGACCTGGGAGCTGATGGGGCATGACGACGATGCCCCCGACGCCCTGGACCAGGACCGCGGGTGGCGGGAGGTGCTGCTCACCGCGGCGCTCCAGGGAGCGATCTTCGCGGCCGTCCGGGCGGCGGTGGACCGCGGCGGCGCGGTCGCCGTGCGGCGCCTCACCGGGACCTGGCCCGGGTGACCGGACCGCCGCCCGGCCGGGCCGTGAGAGTGTTGCCCGCGGGCCGGGACGGACGGCACGTCAGAAGCCGCCGCGCCACCCCGACGGCCGCGCCGGACCGCACGGGCACCGGGGCCGTACCCACGTGGGTACGGCCCCTTCTCCGTGTCCGCCCTGCCCCGGTCCCCGCGACCTCTGCGATCCGGGGCGCCGCTCAACTCGGCACCCCGGCACACCCGCGCCCGGCCGTCCGGCGTTTCCCGGCCATCGGGCGTTTCCGTCCGTCCGGTGTTTCCCGGCGGACCGGTGCCCGCCCGTGGGCCGCCGCACTCTCCGGCCCCGCTCCGCCTCCGTACCCCCGTCGCGTCGCCGGTGCGCGCCCCGGGGGTCACCGGATGCGGGAATCCGGGTCCCGGGCGCCGTGGTCCCGCGGTCGTGCCGTGGCCGGGGTGGAGCGGGCCGGCGGCGCGGGCGGTGTGCGGAGGGCGCCGCGGGGCAGACGGCGGACGACGGACGAGTGATCTTGGCGAGGTGAGGGGGGTGCGGCCCGTGGCCGTGGACGGTCGTCGAACGGGGCGGAGACACCGGTCCGCCTTCAGCCTGCGGCAGTTGTCGCTCGGCTTCGGGCTGTTCGCCATCGTGCTCTTCGGTACGGCGGTCATGGTGCGCGAGGCGGCCCGGTCCTCCCGTCCGCTCGCCGCCCTGGTGATCGCATCGGTGGCCCTGGTGGTGGCCGCCCTGTTCCACCGCCGGCGCCACCGGGGCGCCGGCCGGGGGCCCTGGGCGGCCTCCGCGGCGTACCGGGGGCGGTGGCCGCGCCGGGCCGCGGCCTGCGCGAGCGCGCGGGCCGGCACGGCCGGAGGGGCGTACGAGGACCCGTGGCCCTCCGTACCGCCGGTGGCGGGCGAGGGTCGGACCCTCGGGCGGCGGCCGCCCACCCCGCCCCGCCGGCGTACGCCGACCCGGTGGCCGGGCAGCCCCGGTGGCCGGCCCGGTGCCCAGGGGCCGCCGCCGCGGACGGTACCGAGCCCACCCTGGTCCTCCCCGATGACGCCGTGCCCACCGGCCGCGAGGCGGCATACCCGGCGCCGCCCGGCGCCGCACCGGACACCGAGGGGTTCGACGAGTTCGCCCGCCCCGCCCCGGACCCCGTCGTGGCGCCGGAAGCGTCCGGCGTCCCCGCCGAGGACCTCGACGGCACCCGGGACGGCCAGGACATCCTGGTCGAGGAGGCCGGGGAACCAGACTACACCGCCCTGGACGCCGACGAGTTCGAGCAGGCGGTCGCGGCGCTGTGCGAGCGGGACGGTTGCGAGGACGTCCGGGTGGTGGGCGGCGCCGGCGACCTGGGGGCCGACGTGGTGGCCGTCGCCCCGGACGGGCGGCGGGTGGTCATCCAGTGCAAGCGCTACGACCCCGCGCACAAGGTGGGTTCGGGCGATGTCCAGCGGTTCGGCGGCACCTGTTTCGCGGTGCACGACGCCGAGGTCGCGGCCGTGGTGACCACCAGCGAGTTCACCGAACCGGCCGCCGAGTACGCGGCCCGGTGCGGGATCGGCTGCGTGGACGGCCCGGCGCTCACCGCCTGGGCCCTGGGGACCGGACCCGCGCCCTGGGACCCGGTCCGGTGACCGCCCGGGGCCGGCCCCTCAACCCCGGCCCCTCGGCCCCATCGGCCGGTCCCGTCCCGTTGCCCCCGACGACCCCAACCCGGGCGGACCGGGACGGCGGACCTGCGGACCTGCGGACGGGACGGACGGGACCGGTCACGGGGCGTTCAGGTGCGCCACAGGCGCCAGGACTCGTCGCCGCAGTCCCACTGGAGCACCTGTTCCCGGTCGCCGCCGCCCGGACGGACCGTGACGCACTTCCCGCTGTGCCGGTTGACCAGGCGCCAGGCCCGGTAGGTGGCGTCCCAGCGGAAGCCCCACACCTGGTCCGGGAAGAGCGGGTGCTCCTCGTCCCCGCACAGGTACTGGGTGATCACCACGCCGTTCTCCTTGCGGGCGGCGTCCACCGACAGGCACAGCGCGCTGTTGGCGTTGCGCACGGAGTACAGCCCCGGCTCCTCCTCGGTGAGCCGCCACAACTGCTCCGTGCCGTTGGCGCACGTGGCCTGCACCAGGCCCTGGGCGGCGTTCACGGCGGCGTCGGGGACCGTCAGGCACATCCGGCTGGCGGCGTTGGTGAGCCGGAACCAGCCGTCCGGGAGGGCGGGCGGCCGCGGGGCCCAGGGACGGGGACGGGGGCGAGGCTCGCCGGTGGACGGTCCCGGGTGCGGGGTACCGGTGGAGCCGTCGGACAGGGGTACGACCCCAGGGCGGGCCGGTGCGCGTCGCCGGGCCGGCCGTCACCGGGGGCGTGGTGGCCGGGTGCGGCGCGGTGCTCCCGGCGCGCCCGGGCCCGTGGTCCCGGTCCCCGGTGAAGTACCACACCCCGGCCGCGGAACCGGCGGCGAGCACGGCCACCGCCACCGCGACCGCCGTCACCCGCCGGGCCCGGGAGCGGCGCCGGGCGGCGGTGGACGACGGGCCGGCCGGCCCCGTCACCGGCGCTCCGCCCAACCGGCTCCCCGGCGCTCCGTCCGGGGCCGTCCCCCGCGCCCCGCCCGGCCCGTTCCCCGGTGGCCCGGCCGGTACGGCGCGCAGCAGGCGTTCGGTCTCCCGGGCGTCGGCCGGCCGGTCCGCCGGGTCCTTCGCCAGCAGGCGCCGCGTCAGCTCGTCCAGCGCCGGCGGCAGCCCCGGCCGGAGGTCGCTGGGCCGGGGCGGGTCGGCCACGGTGTGCTGGACGCACAGTTCCTGCCACTCCTGTCCCAGGAACGGCAGCCGTCCGGTGCACAGCTCCATCAGCACGCAGCCCAGGGCGTAGAGGTCGGAGCGGCCGTCCACCCCCTCGTTCGTCCAGCGCTCCGGCGCCATGTACGGCATGGACCCGATGAGGCTGCCGCGGCCGGTGAGTTCGGTCACCGCGCCCTGCTGCCGGGCGATGCCGAAGTCCAGCACCTTTACCGCCCCGGACCGGGTGATCATCACGTTCGCGGGTTTGATGTCGCGGTGCACCACCCCCGCGTCATGGGCGGCGGCCAGCGCCGCGCAGATCTGCGCCGCCCACTCCAGGGCGTCCGGCAGCGGCGGGAGTCCGCGCCGCAGCACCGCCGACAGGGTCTCCCCCTCCACCAGCTCCATGACGAGGAAGAACGCCCGCTCCCCGCCGAGGTCCGTCGCGCCGAAGTCGTGCACGGTGGCGATGCGGGGGTGGTGCAGGCCGCCGTTGAGCCTGGCCTCACGGGCCAGCCGCAGCTCCTCGCCCGCGAAGCGCGGTACGCAGATCTTCACCGCCACGGCACGCTGGACCCACGGGTCGTACGCCCGCCAGACCGTCCCGAACGCGCCCGTGCCCAGCCGTTCCAGGAGCCGGTAGCGGCCGTTGACGACATCGCCCGATCTCATACGCCCCCCGCGTCGTGGACCGAGGGCAGCGTACGACGGATCGGCCCGGTCCCGGTCCCGGTCCCGCCGGAGCAGATCGGGCCCGGCCCGGCCACGGCCCCGCCGGAACGGGGCGGATCCGCGCGCGGGCGGCCGGGCGAGGGGCGGCACTCCACCGGGGCGGAGCGGGCCGGAGCGGCGCCGCGGGTGCTTCCCGCACCCTTGCGCCGGGGCCCGGCGTGTAGTGCGCTGACCGTCATGAAGAAGAGGAGTGTGGCCCTACTGCTCACCGCCCTCGTCGCGGGCTCACTGCTGCCGGGCGCACCCGGGCCGGGGGCCGAGGCCGCCGGGGCGGCCCCCGGCCGGCCGCCGGAACCGGGCGTGAATCTCGACACGGTGACGATCCCCCAGCTGCAGGCACGGATGGCCGAGGGGTCGCTGACCTCCTCGGCGCTGACCCGGGCCTACCTGTGGCGCATCCGCACCGTCGATCCGAGGATCAACGCGGTGCTGCGCACCGATCCGACGGCGCTGCGCCAAGCGGCGGCCAGCGACGCCCGGCACCGGCGCGGCACCGCCCGCGGGCCGCTCGACGGGATCCCGGTGCTGCTCAAGGACAACGTGAACACCCGGGACCTGCCGACCACGGCCGGCTCGCTGGCGCTGGCGGGGAGCCCGCCGGACACCGACGCCGAGCTGGTGACCCGGCTGCGGAACGCCGGAGCGGTGATCCTGGGCAAGACGAACCTGTCGGAGTGGGCGAACTTCCGCGCCGCGAAGCCGACGTCGGGATGGTCGGCGGTGGGCGGGCAGACCCGCAACCCGTACGTCCTGGACCGCAATCCGTGCGGTTCGTCCTCCGGGTCGGCCGCGGCGCTGGCCGCGTCACTGGCCCAGGTGACGATCGGCACCGAGACCGACGGCTCCATCGTCTGTCCGGCCGGGATGAACGGGGTGGTCGGCCACAAGCCCACCCTCGGGCTGGTCAGTCAGGCGGGTGTGGTGCCGATCTCCGCCGAGCAGGACACCGCGGGTCCGATGGCGCGCAACGTGGTGGACGCCGCGCTCACGCTGGCGGTGATCAGCGGCGGTGACGCGCCGCACGCCTCGTTCGGCGAGCTGGACGGGCTGACCCGCCCCGCCGGGCTGCGCGGCAAGCGCATCGGGCTGTGGCGGCTGCCCTCGCTGGGGCCGGAGGTGGACGCGCTGATGACCCGGACCGCGGACCGGCTGCGGACCGCCGGCGCGGAGGTGGTGGAGGTGACCCCGCCGTACCAGGACCGGCTCGCCGAGCTGGAGTTCCCGGCGCTGCTCAGCGAGTTCCACCGGGACATCGACGCCTATCTCGCCACCCGCGAGGGGCCCCGGGACCTCGCCGGGCTGATCGAGTTCAACCGGACGCATCCGGCGGAGCGCACCTGTTTCGCCGGGCAGGAGCTGTTCGAACAGGCCCTCGCCGCGCCGCCCACCACCGACCCCGGGTACCGGGCCATGCGGGCGGAGCTGACGGACCTGTCCCGGCGGTCGCTGGACGAGACCATGGCCGCCCACCGCCTGGACGCCATCGCCTCGCCCGCCAACCCGCCGGCCTGGACCACCGACTGCGCGCGGGGCGACAACGACGTGATCCCCTCCTCGACCCCGGCCGCCGTCGCCGGGTATCCGTCGCTGTCGGTGCCGGCCGGGTTCGTGGACGAGCTGCCGGTCGGGCTGCTGCTGATGGCCGGCCGGTACCAGGACGCCGAACTGCTGGCGCTGGGCGCCTCGGTGGAGCGGCGGCTGGACGCCTGGCGCGCGCCGCGCTACCTGCCGACGGTGGGGGCCGGCCCGTCCCGGTGAGGTGACCGCAACCTCCGCGACGGGGCGGTCCTCGGCCCGTCCCGTCGCGGCCCGGCGCGCCCCTCCCCGCCCTCCTCCGCACCGCCGGGCGCGTCCCTCACCACCGGGTGCGTCCTCACCGCCCGGTACGGCCGCGGGCACGGCCCGGTACGACCCCGTACGACCGATGCGCCCGGCTCGGCCTCGGTGCCCCCGGCCGGCCTCACGGCGGCACGGCGGACCGGGTGGCGCGGCGGACCGGGTGGCGCGGCGGACCGGGTGGCCCGGCGGGCCTGGCGGCGCGCGGAACGGGTGGCCGCGGGCCGGCCGGAGAGAGGTGCCCAGGATGCGGTACCGGCCGCCGTCACCGCTGTCGGACCGCCGCACCCTCTGGCATGATCGCGCCAAGTCAGCCGTCGTCCGGTACCCCTGCGCGTACCGGCAGCCCCTCTCCCCGGAGGTCCGATGCGTCAACTCCGTGTCGTCCTGGTGGGTCTGGCCGCGATCGTGGCCGGCCTGCTGTTCGCCCCGCCGGCGCACGCGGCGCCGAACTTCAAGGCCCCGTACCCCTGCGGCCAGACCTGGACCTACAGCCACCACTCGGCCGAGGTCCGGCAGGCACTGGACTTCGTGCGCTCCGACGGCGGCGCCACCGCGGGCACCCCGGTGCTGGCCTCCGCCGGCGGCACCGCGTACCGCTACTACGAGGCGGGGGGCGCCGGCAACTACGTGGTCGTCGACCACGGCGGTGGCTGGAAGACGTACTACTTCCACCTCGCGTCGTTCACGGTCGCCCATGGGCAGGGCGTGTCGCAGGGGCAGCAGATCGGCACCACCGGCTCCACCGGAAACAGCTCCGGCGCGCACATCCACTACGAGCAGCTGTACAACGGCGTGGGACAGAGCATCCGGATCAACGGGCAGTCCCTCACGCCGTACCCGGGCTCGTACCACCAGAAGTACCTGACCAGCGACAACGGCTGCGCGGGGCAGGGCAGGTACTGGGTGGACACGTTCGCCGACGCCCCGGGTCACGCCTCGCCGACCAGCACCACCCGGACCGGCACGCTGTACGCCGGCACCAACTACGTGTTCTGCAAGGCGTGGGGCCGGGAGATCCGGGACGCCCAGGGCAACTACAACCACTGGTGGCTCAAGACCGACCTGGACGTGGGCCCGGCGGGCCAGTGGGTCTCGGCGTACTACCTCTCCCGCTGGGGCAACGACGAGGCCCGGGACAACAACGGCGCGGTGATCCCCACCTGCTGACGCCCTCCGGCCGCCGTTCCCCGCCGGGCGCCGCCACGTCCCGGCGGGGAACGGCACTCCCCCGGTGCCGCCGCCACGGCACCGCCGGCCCGGCCCCGTACCGGCACACCGTGTTCCGCCGCCGCCCGGAGGCCGGGCGGGGGCCCTCCGCGCCCGGGAGCCGGTCACCGCCCCGCATCCGGCACGGGTCACCACCCGTACGCGGTGCGGGTCACCGGCGCGCGGGGGGTCACCGCCGTGCGGGGGCACGGATCACCCCGGCGCGGGGCACGGGTCACCGCCGTACCCCGCCCGGGTCACCGCCGCGCGGGCCGGCGGCTCCGCCACCGGGGTGGGCGCCGCCGGCCGGGCCGGGCCCGTCCGGCCTGCTCCGGGCCGGCCCCGGTCCGTTCCGCCGTACGGGTGATGTTGCGGGCCATGCCGCCGAAGACCACGGCGTGGAACGGGGCCACGCTCCACCAGTAGAGGTGACCGGCCAGGCCGTGCGGGTGGAACAGCGCCCGCTGCCGGTAGCGCACCGGCCCCGGGCCGCCGGACTCCACCCACATCTCCAGCCAGGCCACCCCCGGCAGCCGCATCTCCGCGCGGAGCCGCAGCAGCCGGCCGTGCTCGATCTCCTCGACCCGCCAGAAGTCCAGCGAGTCACCGGCCCGGAGCCGCTGGGCGTCGCGGCGGCCCCGGCGCAGCCCGACACCGCCGACCAGCCGGTCCAGCCATCCGCGCACGGCCCAGGCGAGCGGGAAGGAGTACCAGCCGTTCTCGCCCCCGATGCCCTCGATCACCTGCCACAGCCGGTCCGGCCCGGCCTCGGTGGGCTGTTCGCGGATGTCCTGGTAGAGGCTGCCGCCGGCCCAGTCGGGGTCGGTGGGCAGCGGGTCGCTCGGGGCGCCGGGCAGCGAGGCCGAGGACCACCGGGTGTCCACCCGTGCCTCGCGGATCCGGCGCAGCGCCAGCTCCACCGCCTCGTCGAAGGGGATCGGTGTGCCCGGCGGATCCGGCACCAGGGCGGCGATGTCGTGCTCGGCGCACACCACCTCGTGGCGCAGTGATTCGGCGAGCGGGCGGGCCAGGGCCGAGGGCACCGGGGTGACCAGCCCGATCCAGTGGCTGGACAGCCCCGGGGTGAGGAGGGGCACCGGCAGGATGAGGCGCCGCGGCAGACGCGCCACGGCGGCGTAGCGGACCATCATCTCCCGGTAGGTGAGGACCTCGGGGCCGCCGATGTCGAAGGCCCGGCTGACCTCCGGGGGCATCCGGGCGCTGCCCACCAGGTAGCGCAGCACGTCCCGGACGGCGATGGGCTGGACGCGGCTGCCGACCCAGCTGGGGGTGACCATGACCGGCAGCCGCTCGGTGAGGTGCCGGAGCATCTCGAAGGACGCCGACCCCGAGCCGATGATCACCGCCGCGCGCAGCACGGTGGTGGGCACCCCGGAGTCCAGCAGGATGTGGCCCACCTCGGTGCGGGAGCGCAGATGGGGGGAGAGCCGGTCGTCCGGGACGCCCGGCGGGGTGAGGCCGCCGAGGTAGACGATGCGGCGGACCCCGGCGGCCCGGGCCTCGGCGGCGAAGGTGCGCGCGGCCAGCCGGTCGGTCCGCTCGAAGTCGCGCCCCGAGGTCATGGAGTGCACCAGGTAGTAGGCGACGTCCACCCCCCGCAGGGCGGGGCGCAGGCTCGCGGCGTCGGTGACGTCGCCGCGGACGACCTCGGCCCGCCCCGCCCACGGGTGGTCGCGCAGATGCGAGGGGGTACGGGCGAGGCAGCGCACCCGGTAGCCGGCGGCCAGCAGCTCCGGGACCAGCCGGCCGCCGATGTAGCCGCCGGCGCCGGTGACCAGACACAGCGGTTGCGCGGAAGCGTCGTCGGGGCGCGTCGTCATGGAGTCCGCTCCTTCCGGAGGTCGCCGGCGCCGGTCGGGCGCGCGGGTGGGCGGCGTCGCCCGCCCCCAGTCTTCCCCGGTCACGGTCCCGGCGGGCGGCGAGGTCCGCCGGACGGCGGCCGACGTACGCCGCGTGGCGGGCGGCCCCGGGTCCCGCAACACCTCCTTTGACATAGGTATGAGCCCATACCTATAGTCCCCGGCATGGTCCCCTCCAGTGCGTCCGGGCAGGACATCGACGGCGTGGCCGCCGGGCTCGCCGCCGTCCTGCCCGCGCTGCACCGGGCGCTCGACCGGCGCCTGGCGCAGGACCTGCCGTACGCCCGGCTCCCCGAAGGCCAGTTGGCGGTGCTGCGGCTGGTCGCGGAGCGGGACGGGATCACCGTGGGTGAGGCGGCCGAGGCGCTGCTGATGAAGCCCAACAACGTCAGCACGCTCGTGTCCGGCCTGGTCGGCCAGGGGTTGCTGGAACGCCTGCCGGACGCGTCCGACAAGCGGGTGGTGCACCTGCGCGTCACCGGTGAGGCCCGGCACCGGATCGCCGTGGTCAACGCCCTCCGGGACGGATACCTCACCGAGGGGCTGCGTGCGCTGACCGACGGGGACCTGGACGCTCTGGGGTCCGCCCTGGGCGCCCTGTCGGTACTGGCCCGGCGGATCCACCCCTCCGGCCACTGACGGGGTCCGCGGCGGCACCCGGCACGGCGGCCCGTACGCCCGCCCGGCCGGGCGCCCCGTGCGCGGCCTCCCACGCGCGGTTTCCCACGCGCGACCGTGCGCGCCCTTGCGGTTGCCCCGGGGCGCCGCCGCGCGCCCCGGTGGGCGTCCCGGCCAACGGGCCCTCTCTCCCGCCCGCCTCCCCGCGTCACCACCCGTCTCTCTTCATCCTGTTCTTCGAGGAAGCACCTACCCATGTCCTCCACCGCAGTGGACCACTCCGCTCTGCCCGCGCACGCCCCGCCCGGTACACCGGGCAGCCGCCGGGCCAACCCCTGGCTGACGCTGCTCGCCGTCGCCTTCGGCCTGTTCATGGTCGGTCTCGACGGGTCCGTCGTGTCGATCGCCAACCCGGAGATCGGCCGGGACCTGCGCGCCTCCTCCGCGGACCTGCAGTGGGTCACCAACTCCTACCTGCTCGCCCTCGCCGCCGCGCTGATCCTCGGCGGGAAGCTGGGCGACCGCTTCGGGCGGCGCCGGTACTACCTGATCGGTGTCGCCGGCTTCACGGTCGCCTCGGTCGCGATCGGCCTGGCCGGCTCGATCGAGGGCGTCATCGCCTTCCGCGCGGCACAGGGATTCTTCGGTGCCCTGCTCATGCCCAACACCCTCGGCCTGCTCCGCGCGGTCTTCCCGCCGAAGAAGTTCGGCATGGCCGTCGGCATCTGGGCGATGGTGTCGTCGGTGTCCACCGCGCTCGGCCCCATCGTCGGCGGCCTGCTCGTGGAGCACGTCAACTGGGAGTCGGTCTTCTACCTCAACGCCCCGATCGGCGTCGCCGCGCTGCTGTTCAGCGCGGCCGTGCTGCCGGAGAGCAGGAACCCCGCCGACCGCCACCGCTTCGACATCCCCGGTGTGCTGCTGCTCGCGCTCGGCACGCTCGTCGTCGTCTTCGGCGTGGTCAAGGGCGAGCACTGGGGCTGGGGCTCGGGCGCGACGCTGGGCACCCTCGGTGCGGGCGTCGCCGTGCTGCTGGTGTTCGGCTGGTACGAGACACGCGTGGCGCACCCGCTGCTGCCGATGCGGCTGTTCCGCAACCCTGCGCTGACCATCGGCACGCTCATCACCGCGCTCAACTTCTTCGCGCTGCTCGGCGTGATCTTCTTCGTCATGCTCTACCTGCAGAACGTGCGGGGGTTCAGCCCCGTCGAGGCGGGGGTGCGCACCCTTCCGCTGAGCCTGGCCTCCGTGGTCGCCTCCCCGCTGGGCGCCGCGCTCACCGAGCGGTTCGGTCCCCGGCTGTCCATGCCGCTGGGCATGGTGCTCCAGGCCGCGGCCTCGTTCGGCATCCTCGGCTGGGGCGCGCACTCCTCGTACGCGGCCCTGTGGCCGCCGTTCGTCGCCCTCGGCCTGGGGGTCGGCATGGTGATGGCGGCGTCCTCCGACGCGATCGTCGGCAACGCCCCGGTGCGGGACGCCGGGGTGGCGGGCGGGCTGCAGGCCACCTCGCTCCAGATCGGCGGTGCGCTGGGCACCTCGGTGCTGATCTCCTTGATCGGCGGCCGGGTCGGGGCCACCCTCACCGGCGAGCTGACCTCGGCCGGGGTGCCCGCCCCGGCCGCCCGTGGCCTGGGCGCGGCCGAGGACGCGGTGACCATGGGGATCGCCCCCGTCTCCGACGGCACGCCGGGCCCGCTGCGGGCCGCGGTGGTCGAGGGCAGCGGCCAGGCGTTCATGAACGGGGTGCACACCGCGGCGCTCGTCACCGGCGTCCTGTGTGTCGCGGGCGCGGTGCTGGCCGCGGTCGGCGTACGGCGCCCGCCGGGCGCCGCGGAGCGCTGAGCCCGGCCGGTCCCACTGGGCGCGCCCGCCCGGGCCGCGCACCACAGCCTCCCGGCGCGGCCACCCCCGGGCCACCGGACACCGCGCCGGGGGCGCGGGCACCGGAGCGGGCCCCCGGTCCCGGGGCCCCTACGACCCCGCCCCCGGTCCCGGGGGCGGGGTCGTAGGGACCGGGGGCCCGGCGCGGGCTCCGGCCCGTCCGGCGTCCGCGCTCACCGCGGGCGCAGCACGTAGCCGGTGTACCGGTACTCGGCGCCGTGCTCGCGGCGCAGGGCGATCTCCGCCCGGAGCGCCGCCACGGTCTCCCGCATGCCGGGCCGGTCCGGGTCGGCCCGGGCGATCCGTTCGCCGAGCGGGGTGTAGTACTCGTCCCACCAGTCGCTCTCCGGCATCGGCAGCCGGGCGGCGACCCGGTAGCCGGCGGCACGGGCGGCCTCGGTGTTGGCGGCCCCGGTACGCAGCCGGCACACCGTGTTCCAGAAGGCGCGGGCGGGGCCGGAGGGGTGGTCGGTGGCCCACTCCACCTCGGTGACGACGAGCGCCCCGCCGGGGGCGAGCAGGCGCCGCCAGACGCGCAGCGCGGTGTCGAATCCGATGATGTAGGCGGAGCTCTCGGCCCAGACCAGGTCGAAACCGCGGTCGGGGAACGGGAGCCGGTCCATCGAGCGGTTGACCACCGTGATCCGGTCGGCCAGGCCCCGGGCGGACGCCGCGGCGGTGAGCAGGTCGAGGAAGGGCTGGTGCACATCGACCGCGGTCACCCGCGCGCCGGCCTCCCCGGCGAGCAGCAGCGCGGCACGGCCCGGTCCGCAGCCGGCCTCCAGGGCGCGTGGCCGGGGCGGCAGCGGGCCGGCCCGCTCCAGCAGGCGCCGGGTGGTGTCGTCCGAGCCGGGGCCCTGCCGGGGCAGGTCGTGGTGGAGGGCGAAGAACGCCTCCCGCACCGGGTCCGCGCCGGCGTTCCGGGAGGGCGTGTGGTCCTGGTGGTTCATGGTTGGCGTCCCCGGGTGGATGGGCGGTGCCCGCCGCGTTCCGGGGTCCGGCGGGCCGGTCATCCGGGTTCCCACCCGGCCGGGGAACCGAACACGCGGCGGGGCGATGCCCCGCCGGGACTCGCCGGCCCGGCCGCCGGCCGCCGGCCGCGCGGACGAGCGGACATGGCGGACGGGCGGACATGGCGGGCGGGCGGGCCGGCGGACGACACGTAACGCACCACCACCGCGGCCGGGAGCGGTCCCCCGACCGCGGCGGGCCGGCGGACAGGGCCCGACGGGGGGCGGCGGAGGTGCCGGTGGGCCGCGGCGGACGTGCCGACGGGGCGGCGGCGGGGGGCGGCCGGCCCGGTTCACGGGCGGGGCCGCGTCCCACCACCGCCCCGTCACGGGACTGCGCGGTGTGCACGCTCCGGCGGGATCAGACCTCCGGCGCCGGGTAGGTCGGGTACTCGACCCCGGAGACGTGCTGGACGACCCGGATGACCTGGCAGGAGTAGCCGAACTCGTTGTCGTACCACAGGTACAGGATCGCGTTGTCGCCGTCGACCTTGGTGGCCCCGGCGTCGACGATCGAGGCGTGGCGCGAGCCGATGAAGTCGCTCGACACCGCGTCGGGGGCGGTGATGAAGTCGATCTGGCGCTTCAGCGGCGAGGTCAGCGACACGTTGCGCAGGTAGTCGAGGACCTCCTCGCGGGTGGTCTCCCGGCCGAGCCGCAGGCTGAGGATCGCGATCGAGACGTCGGGCACCGGGACGCGGATGGAGCTGCCGGTGATCGGCGCCTTGAGGTCCGGCAGCGCCTTGGCGACGGCCGAGGCGGCACCGGTCTCGGTGATGACCATGTTCAGCGGCGCCGAGCGCCCGCGACGGTCGGACTTGTGGTAGTTGTCCAGCAGGTTCTGGTCGTTGGTGAACGAGTGGACGGTCTCCACGTGGCCGCGCAGCACGCCGTACTCGTCCGCCATCGCCTTCAGCGGCGGGACGATCGCGTTGGTGGTGCACGAGGCGCAGGACAGGATCTGCTCGTCCGGCTTGATCATGTCGTGGTTGACGCCGTGCACCACGTTCGGGACGTCGCCCTTGCCCGGCGCGGTCAGCACGACCTTGGCGATGCCCGGCTGGAGGTGCTGGGACAGGCCCTCGCGGTCGCGCCACCGGCCGGTGTTGTCGATGAGGATGGCGTCCTTGATCCCGTGCGCGGTGTAGTCCACCGACGTGGGGTCGTCGGAGTAGATCACCTTGATCTCGTTGCCGTTGGCGATGATCTTGCTGTTCGCCTCGTCAACGGTGATCGTGCCCTGGAACTGGCCGTGGATGGAGTCGCGGCGCAGCAGCGAGGCGCGCTTGACGATGTCCTGGCCCGCGCCCTTGCGGACCACGATGGCGCGCAGCCGCAGGCCGTTGCCCGAGCCGGCCTTCTCGATGAGCAGGCGGGCGATGAGGCGGCCGATGCGGCCGAAGCCGTAGAGGACGACGTCCCGCGGCTCCCGGCACTCGATCTTGTTCTCACCGGTGGCGCCGGCCACCGCCTCGGCGGTGAACTCCTCGATCGACAGGCCGCGGTCGTCCTCCCGGTACAGCGCGGCGAGCATGCCGATGTCGATCTGGGACGGACCCAGGTCGAGCGTGGTGAGCGCCTGGAGGAACGGCATGGTCTGGGTGACCGAGAGCTCCTCGCCGGCGATCTGCCGGGCGAATCGGTGGGTCTTCAGGATGCTGACCACCGACTTGTTCACCAGGGAGCGGCTGTGCAGCAGGACGGTCACGTCCCGCTCCCGGTGCAGCTTCCCGATGATCGGGATCATCGACTCCGCGATCTCCTCGCGAAGTTTCCAGTTCGTGAACGAGTCGTCATTGACAGTCACAGGATTATCTTTCGAGCTAGGCGGCGCTCATATGCTAACCCGCCGCTTGTTCGCCCCTTGAGAGGGTGGTGGGCGAAACGGACCGCCGGGCCGGGCCACAAGGGAACGGATCCGGCGAAATCGACCCCAACACCGGTGACCTATGAGGTGAATCACTGGCTTTTGGGGCGCTTGGGGTGTGATCTCCGTCGGCCCCACGGCCCGCCCGTCCCGGCCCGCCCCCGTTCGTCGTCCCGGTGTGCCCGCGGCACCCGCCCGTGCGCGCCCGCGGGATGTCCCGTTCTCGCCCGGCCGCCCCACACGCCGGTGCGTCCGCCCGCGGGACGGCCACGGCCGGGCCGTGCGCCGCCGCGGGTGACACCGGTCGGACACGCCGCGCGCGCCGCACGGCCCGTCGCGCCACCTCGGTAAGCTGCACCGCCCCCCACGTTCCCTGCACACCACTTCCCGAGGGGATCGCCATGCGCGTCCGCGTCGCCGCCGCCATCACCACCACGGCGGTGTCGTTGCTGCTCACCGGCTGCGACGACACCACCGATCGGACGGACCCGGGCCCCCGGGGCTCCGGCGCGGCCGGCACCACCGCGTCGCCCGCGCCCGGCGCCGGGCCGGCGGAGAGTCCGGCGCGGGACCGTTCGGGGACCCCGTCGAAGAGCGGGCCGGAGACCGTCCGGCTGCCCTCCTTCGTCGGCATGGGGCTGCAGAGTGCCCAGGACACCGCCCAGGGGCTCGGTTTCCACGACCTCACCTCGCACGACGCCCTCGGGCGCGGCCGGAACCAGTTCCTGGACCGGAACTGGAAGGTGTGCTTCCAGACGCCGCGGCCCGGCCCCCGCGCCACGGACAGCCCGATCGACTTCGGCACGGTCAAGCTCGACGAGTCCTGCCCCGCGAAGGACGCGGGTACCGGACCGGCGCAGTCCGACGGGACCGTGCCGGACTTCACCGGGAAGTCGGTGAAGGTCGCGCGGCAGGCGCTGGACGGCTCCACCAGCCTCACCGTCACCGACGCCTCGGCCGAGGACCGCATCATCCTGGTGGAGTCCAACTGGCGGGTCTGCACCCAGCGGCCGGCCGCCGGGTCGGCCCTCAACGGCCGGCCGGTCGCCCTGACGGCGGTGAAGTTCGGCGAGACCTGCCCCTGACGGGCTCCGCCCCGCGGTCGCCGGCCGGCGTCACCCCTCGGCGGGCTGGACGCGGTCCCGGCCGGGCCGCTGGTAGATGTCGGGGATGCCGTCGTGGTCGTCGTCCCGGTTCTCCTCCTCGTACAGCCGGCGGTAGACCCGGTTGCGGCGCCTGAGGAGCACCGCGGCGAGCAGCGCCGCGAGCACCGAGCCGAGCAGCACCGCGGCCTTGATGGGCTCGGCCTCGTGCCCGGCCGGGAAGGCCAGTTCGCCGATGAGCAGCGCGACGGTGAAGCCGATGCCGGCCAGCACCGCCAGCGCGAAGACATCGGCCCAGGCCAGGTCGGGGTTGAGCCGGGCGCGGGTGAAGCGCGCCGCCAGGTAGGTACCGGTGAAGATGCCCAGGGTCTTGCCGAGGACCAGGCCCACCACCACGCCCAGCGGTTCGGGCCCGGTGAAGACCTCGCCGAGGGCCGAGCCCGACACGCTCACCCCGGCGGCGAACAGCGCGAACAGCGGGACCGCGACACCGGCCGAGACCGGGTGCAGCAGATGGGCGGTGCGCTCGGCCGGGGACGCGGTCTCCCCGCGCTGCTCGTCCCGGGTGGTGCGCAGGATCAGCCCCATGGCCACCCCGGCGACGGTGGCGTGCACCCCGCCGTTGTACATCAGCGCCCAGATGGTGACGCCGAGGGGTACGTACCACCACCAGCCGGTCACCCGGTACCGCTGGAGGAGGTGGAAGACGACCAGTCCGGCGAAGGCTCCGGCGAGCGCGAGCGGGTTGAGGTCGCTGGTGAAGAAGATGGCGATGATCAGGATCGCGCCGAGGTCGTCCACCACCGCCAGGGTGAGCAGGAACGCCCGGAGCGCGGCCGGCAAGTGGGTGCTGAGGACCGCGAGGACGGCGAGGGCGAAGGCGATGTCGGTGGCCATCGGCACGGCCCAGCCGTCCGCGCTGCCACCGGTCGCCGAGACCGTGGCGAAGTACAGGGCGGCCGGGACCACCATGCCGCAGATCGCGGCGATCACCGGCAGGGCCGCGGTGGCGGGGGTGCGCAGCTCGCCGACGACGAGTTCCCGTTTGAGTTCGATCCCGGCGACCAGGAAGAAGACGGCGAGGAGTCCGTCGGCGGTCCAGTGCCCCACGGAGAGGTCCAGGCCGAGCGCGGAGATGCCGAAGTGGAAGTCGCGTATCTGCTCGTAGCTGTCCCGCCAGGGGGTGTTCGCCCAGATCAGCGCCAGGACCGCGGCACCGAGCAGGACCAGGCCGCCCACCGTCTCGGTGCGCAGGGCCTGGGTGACGGCGTTGCGCTCGGGCAGCGGCAGCAGGCCGAGAAAGTGGGTGCGCTCGCGCGGGGAGGAGGTCACGGGGGCCTTTCGGGTGTCGGGCCGGGGCATGCAGCCCCTCGGACGCCGACCAGACTTCCCGGCACACCCCGCGCCCGGCGGTGCCCCTCGGGCACGATCCTTGACGCGTTATTTATACGTTAACAATTTCTTGGCCCCCGCACCAGCGGGCGTGCGGCCCCCCACCTGCCGGAATGCCCGCGGCCGTGCGCACGGCAACCCCCGCGGCGGCCCGGCCCGTCCGCGCAGGCGCCGGACGGGGTACGCCCCGCCGAACCCCTCGGGCGTGGGCTCACGGCGGCTCTCCGCCCGCTCCCCGCGACCGCCGCGAAGAAGGCGGACAGCAGGTCCGCCGGCCGGTGGGGTCGCGGAAGCGGGGGCAGGGGCCCGGCGAGCGATGTTGCCGGGCGGCGGTGGGCGCGGACTCCGGCGTGGGGTACGGCGGCCGGTCCTCGGTCCCGCTCGCGCGAAGGGCCGCCTCGGGAGAAATTCGGGGGCGACTCCGCCCGGACGGGCGTTACGTTGCTCTGCTTCACTCCGATCGGAAGGAAAGCAGATGGCCGTCCCCTCCTTGCACAGCCAGTTCCTCAGCGACGTGCTTCCCCGGATCCGGCAGGACGCGCGCGTGGCCGGCGTGGCGCTCACCGGGTCCCTCGCGGGAGGAAGCCCGGATGCCTACTCGGACGTGGACCTGGTCCTGGTCGTCGAGGACGCGGCGTACGACGCGGTCCTGCGGGAGCGGCTCGCGCTGATCGGTTCCTGGACCTCCCTGGTGGCCGGATTCACCGGGGAGCATGTCGGCGAGCCGCGCCTGATCATCACGCTCGTCGGGCCGCAGCTCCTGCACGTCGACTTCCTGTTCGTCCGGGTCTCCGACTTCGCCGAGCGGCCCGGGGACCCGGAGGTCCTGTGGGACCGGGACGGCCTGCTGGCCGGCGCCCTGGCCCGGCGGGCGCCGGCCACCCCGGCGTCCGACCTCCAGTGGCTCCAGTGGATCGAGGACCGGTTCTGGGTCTGGGTGCACTACGGTGCGACGAAGCTCGGCCGTGGAGAGCTGTTCGAGACCGTCGGCTTTCTCGGCTACCTGCGCGAGACCGTACTCGGCCCGCTGGCCGCCCGACGGGTGGGCGCGGTCCCCCGCGGTGTACGCCACCTGGAGACCGTCGCGCCCGATGAGGCTCGCGACCTTGAGGCCACTCTGTGCGGCTACGACCGCCACGAAGCCGGACGGGCGCTCCTCGCCGCCGTCGATCTCTACCGCCGGTGGTCCGATGCCGGTGGAGCGGCCGTCGTACGGCGCCACCACGCCGAGCAGCTCGCCGTGCGGTACCTCCACGACGTCATCGGCCAGGGCGGCTGACCGGAGCGGCCCGGAACCCCTCGCCGCTGCCGGTTCGCACGACGCCCGGGTACGGGTCCTTCACCCGGCTCGCCACGCCCCGGAGTCCGAGCTCGGTCCCGCACCGCCGGCGACTCCGCGTGGGCGGGTGCTTGGCGCCCCCGCCCGCACGGCGACCGCGTGCCCCGCGGACCGGGACCGCGACGCCCGCGGGGCGGGGGTGCGGTCCCGGCCCGCGACCGGGCAGGCTACGCGGGTGCCTTCACTCACCCGGCAGTCCTCCGCCACGCCTCCCTCGGGTCACATGATCGTCTGCGGCGACGGCGCGCTGGCCCACCGGCTCGCCGCCGAACTCCGCGACGTCTACCGCGAACACGTCACCCTGGTCCGCCCCGGCGGCGCACCGGTGCTCGGCACCCGCCTGGCGGTACCGCGGCAGGGCCGGGCCGCCGTCCTCCTGGGGCGGGTCGGCGCCGCGGTGACCGGTACACCGCCCGCACCGGAGGGGCCGGCCGGGTCCACCGTGGAAGCCGCCGAACCCACCGAACCGGTGCTGGCGTCGGCCGGGGTGGACCGGGCGGCCGCGCTGGCCCTGGTCTACGAGGACGACGAGACGAACATCCGCGCCGCGCTCGCCGCCCGGCGGCTCAACCCGGGGCTGCGCCTGGTGATCCGGCTCTACAACCGCAAGCTCGGCCAGCACCTGGAGGAGCTGCTGGACCAGGCCGCGCTGGTCAGCCGGCCGGACCTGGACCCGGCCACCCTGGACGCGTCCACCACCGTGCTCTCCGACGCCGACACCGCCGCGCCCGCGCTGGCGGCCAGCGCGGTCGCCGGCACCAGCAAGGTGGTGCACGCCGACGGGCTGCTGCTGCGGGCCGTGGAACGCACCCCGCCGGGACCCGGCCAGGCCGCCGACCCGGGCCTGTGCACCCTCGCGCTGCTCTCCGCCACCGCCTCCGACCCGGCCGGCCAGGAGGGGTCGGACAGCAGCGGCACGGCGGGGCCGCTGCTGCTGCCCGACCCCGGCACGGTGGCGGCCGCCACCGGACGCGGCACGATCGTGCTGGAGACGGTCACCCACAGCGGCCCGGCGCTGCCGGCCTCCCGGCTGGCCGGGCGCGGGCTGCCGCTGTCGGAGCTGTTCTCCCGCCGTCTGCGCTGGGCCGCGGCCGGCACGGTGGGCGCGGTGCTGGGCCTGGCGGTCGCCTCCTGGCTGACCACCGGCGACCATCCGCTGCACGCCGCCTACATCACCTTGCTGGACCTGTTCGCCATCAACGACCCCGCCGTCGGGGAGTCCACCGCACGCCAGGTGCTCCAGCTGCTGACCGGGCTGGTGGGACTGGCGCTGCTGCCCCTGCTGGTGGCGGGCGCGCTGGAGGCGCTGGGCGCCTTCCGCAGCGCCTCCGCGCTGCCCAAGCCGCCGCGCGGACTGTCCGGGCACGTGGTCCTGCTGGGCCTGGGCAAGATCGGCACCCGGGTGCTGGCCCGGCTGCGCGACCTGGACATCCCCGTGGTCTGCGTGGAGGAGGACCCCGAGGCCCGCGGGATCGCCCTGGCCCGCCGGCTCCGTGTGCCCACCGTGCTCGGCGACGTCACCCAGGAAGGCGTCCTGGAGGCGGCGAAGATCCACCGGGCCGCCGCCCTGCTCGCCGTGACCAGCTCCGACACCACGAACCTGGAGGCCGCCCTGTACGCCCGTACGCTCCGGTCCGACCTCCGGGTGTCCCTGCGGCTGTACGACGACGACTTCGCCACCGTGGTGTACCGCACCCTGCGCACCGCCCATCCGGAGGCGCTCACCCGCAGCCGCAGCGTCTCCCATCTGGCCGCGCCCGCCTTCGCCGGAGCCATGATGGGCCGTCAGATACTGGGGGCGGTGCCGGTGGAGCGGAAGGTACTGCTCTTCGCGGCGCTGGTGGTCGCCGGGCACCCGCAGCTGGAGGGCCGCACCGTGGCGGAGTCCTTCCGGCCCGGCGCCTGGCGGGTACTCGCCCTGGACACCGCCGCCCCCGCCGACCGCCGCCCCGACCTGGCCGTCCCGCACCCCGCCGACGGCGAGGCGCACCCCACCGGGCTGGTCTGGGACCCGCACCCCGGCTATGTGCTCAGGTCCGGGGACCGGGTGGTGCTGGCCGCCACCCGCCGGGGGCTGGCCGAACTGCTCGGCCGGCACCCGCGACCGGGCCCCGCCGGGCCCCGCCGGCCGCCGGCCGGGTCCTGACTCCCCGGGAGCCGGCCGGGCGGGCGGAGCACCCGGAACGGACCGGGCCGGTCACCGGCCGGTGGCGTCCGGGCCCGGGCGGGGCGGTTCGGTGGCCGGCGGGCGGGACACCCGAAGACAGTCGCCCGGCGGAACCGGCCGGAGACGGTGGGCCCGTCGGCGGACCCGGCCGGAAACGGTCGCCCCGCGGAAGCTGCCGGAAACGGGGAGCCGGCCGGTCCGCGGACGCCGCGGGCCGGCCGGCGCGGGGCGGTGGCCCACCCCGGCTCAGGGCCCGCCCCGCCGGGGTACGGGCCGGCCCGGGACGGCCGCCCGCCGGCGGCCGTCCCGGAACTCACCTCAGCAGTACAGGTTGGCGCCGGTCGGGACGCCGAGGATCTGGGTGAACCGCTGGTACTTGTCCACCCGGCTCTGCACCTGCGCCGGGTTCCCGCCGTTGCACTCCAGGGTCCCGTTGATGGACCGGATGGTCTCGCCGAAGCCGGCGCCGTTGACCATCGCGTCGTGCGGCGTCATCCGGCCGGGGCCGCGCTGGGTGTTCCAGTACCACAGGCCGGTCTTCCAGGCCACCGCGGGATCCCGCTCCACCCGCCACGGGTCCCGCAGCAGGTCGATGCCGAGCGCGTCGCCGGCCGCCTTGTAGTTGAAGTTCCAGCTGAGCTGGATCGGACCGCGCCCGTAGTACGCGGCCTGGCCCGCCGGACACCCGTAGGGCTGCGTGGTGTCGCAGTAGTGCGGGTAGTTGGCGGTGTTCTGCTCGACGATGTGGACCAGTCCGCCGGTCTCGTGGCTGACGTTGGCGAGGAAGGCGGCGGCCTCCTGCTTCTTCACCGTGTCGCTGCCGGAGTTGGCGAACGCCGGGTAGGCGCTGAGCGCCGCCTTCAGCCCGCTGTAGGTGTAGAAGGGATTGCGGTTCGGGAACATCTGGTTGAACTGGGCCTCGGAGACCACGAACCCGGAGGGCGAGGGCTCGGGCGTGCCCGATCCGCAGCTGCCCTGGTCGGCCCAGACCCCGGCCGTACCGGGCGTCTCGCCCTGGGTCCACCACTTGGCCTGCCAGTTGTGCCCGTTGTACGAGGCGACGTTGCCGCCCACGTAGACGGAGGAGCCGCTCCACGGGGCGGCGCAGTCGGCGGCCGCCGCGGGCGATGCGGGGACCAGTACGGTCAGTCCGGCCGCCACGGCGAACGCGGCCAGCCAGGATCCCAGGCGTCGTGACACGTCATGCTCCTTCACTCGGGACGACGAGGTCCTTGCGCGACCTTCCCGGAATGGTCTGGACCTGTCAATGGTCCGGTCCGAATCCCTTGCGGAGGATCACCCGGCATCCCCACCGGAGAATCACCCGGCGCACCGCTCCGGACGACCGCCCGCACGGCGCTCCCGGCCCGGTCAGCCGAGGCCGCCCGCGGGTCCGAACCGCTGCCGGTAGGCGGAGGGCGTGAGCCCCGTCGCGCGGCGCATCAGCGTCCGCAGACGCGCGGCCGTCCCCAGCCCGCTGCGCCGCGCCACCACCTCGAAACGCCGCTCCCCGCGTTCGATGAGCCGGCAGGCCAGGGCCAGCCGCTCCCCGGTGAGCCAGGCCAGCGGGGTGGTGCCCAGTTCGGCCCGGAAGCGGCGGTGCAGGGTCGCCGGGCTGACCGCGGCGCGACCGGCCAGGTCCGCCACGGTGAGCGGGGTGTCCAGCCGGCGCTGCGCCCAGGCCAGCACCGGCGCCAGTGACGCGTCGGGGATGTCGGGCACCGGGCGTTCGATGAACTGCCGCTGGCCGCCGTCCCGGTGGGCGGCGAAGACCAGCCGTCGGCTCACCGAGTTGGCGACCTCCGCACCGTGATCGCGGCGGACGATGTGCAGCCCCAGGTCGAGGGCGGCGGCGCTGCCGGCCGCGGTGAGGATGTCGCCGTCGTCCACGAACAGCACGTCCCGCTCCAGGTGGACGGCGGGGAAGCGGGAGCGGAAGGAGTCCGCCCACTGCCAGTGCGCCGTGGCCCGGCGCCCGTCCAGCACCCCGGCCTCGGCCAGGGTGAAGGCCCCGCTGCAGAAGCCCACCAGCCGCGTGCCGCGCCGGTGCGCCCGGCGTACCGCGTCGAGCACGGCCGGGCGGCGCGGCACCTCGGTGTCCGGCCGGTTGGGCACGATCAGGGTGTCGGCGGAGTCGGCCGCCGACAGCGGGGCGACGCCGGTGAGGGTGAAGAACCCGTCGCGCATGAGGGTGTCCGGCTCGGGCGAGCAGAGCCGGAAGTCGTACAGGTCACGCCCCAGCTCCGGCCGGCGCAGCCCGAACACCTCGGTGGCGCAGCCGAGTTCGAAGGGGTTGGAGTTCTCGTCGACGATCACCACGACGCGGTGCGGTCGCGGGACGGCGGGGCGCGGTCGCGGGACGGCGGGCGGCTGCGAGGATCGGTGCGTCATGTGCGATTCCTAGCACTCGTCTCCCCCGCCCGGGCAGGGGAGGGTGACGCCATGAACCATGAACCCGCCGTACCCGCCGTACCCGCAGTACCCGCCGGCTCCGGAGGGACCGCCGGCCCAGCCGTACCCGGAACAGCCTCCGGACCCGGCCCGGAGGCCTCCGTCGGCCCCGGCGCCCCGGCCGGACCCGTCGAGCTGGACCGGGCGCTGGCCTCGTTCGACGCGCTGTGGAGCCCCCGCATCGTCACCCGCGTCAACGACTACGACGTACGCGTCGCCAAGGTGCGCGGGGAACACCTCTGGCACGCGCACGACGGCACCGACGAGTTCTTCCTGGTGCTGGAGGGCGAGTTGTTCATCTCGCTGCGCGAGCCGGCCGGGGAGCGGACGGTCCGGCTGCCCCGGGGCGCGGTGTTCACCGTGCCCCGGGGGGTGGAGCACAAGCCGTGCTCCCCCGGCGGCGCCGCGATCCTGCTCTTCGAGCCCACCGGGACGGCGACGGTCGGCGACCGTCACGAGGCGGTGCCCGAGCACGTGGACGCCACGACCGGGCACCCGCTGGGCACCTGACGCGCCGCCCGCGCAGCCGCCGCGTCGCGCGGCGGCCCGGCGCCGAGGACACCCGGGGCCGGGCCGGGGCCTGACCGGAGCCGGGCCGGGGCCTGACCGGAGCCGGGCCGCCGCCCTCGGACCGGTGCTCGTGCCGGGCGGCCCCCCGGGTGGAGACCCGGCCCACGGGTGCGGCCCGGGCCGTGGCTGCCCGGGCCGGTGGTGCGCCGCCCGCCTCCGGCGGGACGGTCCCGCCCGGCGCGCGCGGGTGCGCGGTCAGCGCAGTCCGTTGTCGAGCGCGGTCATCAGACGTCCGTCGGGGGTGTCCCCGGACATCTCCCAGACCATCGCGCCGAGCAGGTTCTTGGACTTGATGTACGCGGTCTTCTTCCCGATCGACCAGGCGTCGTCGAACGACCACCACTGGCCGCCCGGCCCGGTGTAGCCGTAGGTGGAGATGGACTGTTCGTCGTGGTGGACGGTCATGTTGGGCACGCTGCTGAGCATGTTCTGGTAGCCCCGGATGCCCGCCTCCTCGGCGAACTGTCCCGGCGCGGCGCCCTTGGCCGACTGCCACTCGCCCTTCTTGCCACCGTCCTCCACGCTCTGCCAGCCACGGCCGTAGAACGGGAAGCCGATGGTGAGTTTGCGCGGGTTGACCCCGGCGTCGGTGTACACCTTCAGCGCGCTCTCGACGCTGAAGTGGGTCGGATAGGGGTCGTCGGTGTCGGTGTAGAGGTTGCCCTGGTGCCCGGTGCGGTTGGGTTCCCAGGAGTTGTCGCTGCCCGAACCGTGGAAGTCGTAGCCCTGGATGTTGGCGAAGTCCAGGTAGTCGAAGATCTTCGTCAGGTCCCAGCCCTGCTCGATCTTGACCGGATCGGCGGGGGTGAAGGCGGTCAGCAGCTTCCGCTCGCCGCCGGTGGCGTCGAGCTGCTTGCGGAACTCCGCCAGGAGCGCGGTCAGGTTCTCCTTGTCCTTGGGGTTGTAGTGGTTCCCGGGGTGGCCGCCGTCCGGTGAGCCGGGCCACTCCCAGTCGATGTCGACGCCGTCGAAGACGCCCGCGCCGGTGCCGGGGCCGCCCGCGCCGTTGTAGGCCGGCAGATTGCCCTTGATCCACACGTCCACGCAGGACCGTACGAACTTCTCCCGCGACTCGGGGGTCGCCGCGGCGTCGGAGAAGAACTTGGAGAAGGTCCAGCCGCCCAGGGAGACCACGAACTTCAGGTGCGGGTGCTTGGCCTTCAGCTTCTTGATCTGGTTGAAGTTGCCGCGCAGCTTGCCCCAGCCGTCGTCGGCGACGCCGTCCACCGACTGGGCGGCCGACATCGGCCGGGCGTAGTCGGCGTCCGCGTCCCCGGCCCCGGTGCCCTGGTCCGGGTCCTGCGGGTTGGTGGTGGTGCCCTTGGTGACCCCGGCCATGCAGGTCAGGTTCTTCGGGTCGATGTTCTCGAACGCGTAGTTGACGACGTCGAGCTTGGCGGCGGCGCCGGAGGTGTCGAGGTTCTTGATGAAGTACTGGCGGCCGTAGATGCCCCACTGGACGAAGTAGCCGACGTTGAGGTGGTTGCCCGAGCCGGCCAGGTCGTCGGTGGTGACCTTCAGCGGCCCGGCGGCGGGCGAGGAGTTCTCCGCCGCGTCCCGCGCCTTGACGGTGAAGGAGTACTCGGTGACCGGTGACAGTCCGTCGATCACCGCCGTGGTGGTGTCCGCGGGGACCGTCCGGGCGAGCGTGCCGCCCCGGTAGACGTCGTACGCCGCCACCCCGACGTTGTCGGTCGCCTTGGTCCAGGCGAGGGTGACCGAGGTGGCGGTCTTCCCCGTGGACCGCAGGTCACCCGGCGCGGTCGGCGGCTGCGGATCGGTGGCCGGGTCCACGGTGTCGGCCGTGACCGGCGGACTGAGCGGACCGGTGTTGCCCCGGCGGTCCTTGGCCCGTACCGCGAACTGGTAGCGGGTGGCCGGGGTGAGCCCGGTGACCGTGGCCGAGGTGGTCGTGGAGGTGGCCACCGTGGCACCGTCCCGGACCACCTCGTAGGAGGTCACCGGGTAGTCCCCGGCGGAGGCGGCGGTCCACTGCAGACTGATGCTCCGGGCGGTGGCGGTGGTGACCTTCGGCGTTCCGGGCGCGCCGGGCGGGGTGTCCGGCGAGCCGTCGCACTTGTCCCCGTTGACGGTGCAGCCGGTGGGGGTGCCGACCGGTCCGTTGCCGATGAACCAGTAGCTGAACGGGTCGGTGCTGCCGCCCGCGGGGACGTTGCCGTTGTAGTGGGCGTTCTTGACCGACACGTGGTTGCCGGTGACGGTCGCGTCGCCGTAGTAGTGGCCGACGGCCGTCGTGCCGGGCGGCAGGTCGAATTCGAGCTGCCAGCCGCTGACGGCCGCGGAGCCGCTGTTGCGGATGGTGTAGGCGCCCTTCCACCAGGAACCGTTGTCCTGGACGGAGAAGGTGGCGGTGAGGGTTCCGGCCGCCTGCGCGGAACCGGGCAGGCCGGTCAGCAGGGCCAGGGGCAGGAGGAGGAAGGTGAGCAGAGCGGCGGCTCTGCCCCGGAATGATCTGCGCTGGTGACGGGTCATGGCTCTCCCTGTGGGGGTTGTACAGGGGTGTTCGAACCGTTTCGCGTGCGCATCACCCGGCGGCCGGATACGCGGCGGTGCGAGGGGGGTGGCGGCCAGGAGCAGTCGTAACGTAAAAGGTCTGGACCAAACCGTCAATGGAGTGGACCGGTGGGACCTGGTGGCGTTCCCGCGGCCGGTGTGGCGGTTCCACCGGCCGGTGCGACGGTCCCGCCGGCCGGAGCGGCGCGACGGACCCGGCCTCCGCGGCGCGACGTGCCGTGCCGTGCCGTGCCGGCGGACGGCACAGGGCCGGCCCCTGCGGCCCGCGCCGGCCCGCTGCCGGTGGCGCACCGGACCCGCGGCCCGGCCGGGCGGCGCGGGGCCCCGACCGTGGCGGGCACGGGCGCCCGAGCGGGATGCCGCGGGGCCGGAACGGTCCGTCGCCGGGTTCGGCGGACCATGCCGATGCGCGCCGGGTGCGCCCGGCCCCCCCTACGGGCCGGGAGGGCGTCCGGGACGGGATGGAACGGCGCCGGACGCGCCGTCCGCCACCTGCTGCGGCCGACCGTCACGGTACGCAGCCGCAGTCCGGCCGGCGCCGTCACCGGCCTGCCGACCAGCGGTGGGGTCCGGGCCGCACCAGCCGTGGCGTGGCGTGGCGGGCGGCGGACGGCAGGGCGCGGCCCCGGGCCGATGGCGGCCGGGCGGACCGGGCAAACGGACGCGGGCGGGGGCGTCGGGCCGGGCAAGCCGGGCGAGGGCCGACGGGGCGACCGTCCGGGTGGATCGGATGAGCGGTCGGCCTACGGGGCGAGGGGCCGGCGGACCGGGTCCGGCGCGCGGGGCGGAGGACGTCATCGGTCCGAGCGAACGCATGGGGCCACCGTTCGGGCGACCGCCCGAGTGGATCGGATGAGCGGCCGGCCTAGGGGCCGAGAGGGCCCGGCGGGCCGGGCTCAGCGGGCGGGGGCGGGGGGAGGTCACCGGTCCGGACGAGCGGGCGGGGGCCGACGGGCGACCGTCCCGGTGGGCCGGGCGCGGGGGCGAGCCGGCGAATGAGCGGATGGGGGGGGCCCGTCCGGGTGGGCGGACGGGGGCGGGCGGGAGGGCGCGGACCCGGGCCGTGGGCGGCCGGGGTGGCCCGGGCGAAGGGCGGGCCGGCAGTCCGTGCCGGGCCGCCCGCCCGGAAGCGGGCCCGCCGCTCCCCGCCCGGACGGGCCGCGGGAGGCGGTGCCGGGCCTGCCCGGGGACCGGGCCGCGCACCGCGCGGGCCCGCCGCGGACCGCTCCGGTGCGCTCAGCCGGGCGGCTCGTCGGGCACCGGCTGCTCCGGGTGCACGCTGCCGGAGCGGGGCGCTCCGCGCGGCCCGGCGCCGGCCTCGTCCACGTCGGGGGCCTCCTGGTCGGGACCGGTCGGGCGGCGCTCCTCGTCCTCCGGCAGATCCCAGGGGTCCGGGGCGTCCGACGCCTGCTGATCGGCACGCTCCTTCGGGACGGGAGCCGTGCCCCGGGTACCGTCCCCACGGCGGTCGGCCATGGTGTCCACCTCCTTCGCGACGTTCCTGCCGAGGACGGACGCGTACCCGCCGCGTCCCCGGTCGAACGTCTCGACCGGCTCCGGAAGCCCGGCGAAACCCGGCGGACCGGCACGCCACCCGGGACCGGTGCACCCGGCTCCGGCTGCCGGGCGGCGCGGATCGCCCGGGGACCGCCCGCGGACCGGGAAGGCTGCGGGCGGCCCCCGGCGGGCAGCGGCCGGTCCTTGTCCCGGGGCCGGGCGGCGGGGCCCGGCGCGGAGGTCCGGACGGACCCCGCCGGAGCACGGAGGTCCGGACGGACCCCGCCGGAGCACCGGAGCCGGGCGGTCCCCGCCGGCGCACGGGACCTGGACGGACTCCGCCGGAGCGCGGGATCCGGCGGACCTGACCGGCTACCGGCTGGCGGCGGTGCGGCCGTCCCACTCCGAGGTGGCGGTGAGCTGCTCCCAGGTCGGCCACGCCGCACCGGTGTGCTGCCGGTGGAGCTCTCCGGGCAGGGTGAACGGCGGGGCCTTGTCCGGGTTGCGGCTCGTCTGCCCGACGATCGCCTCGTGGAGCGCCGAGGCGACGTCCAGCCGGGGCAGCGCGGCGTGGACCCGCTCGACGTGCCCGGCCGGGAGGGAGACCGGGCCACCGGTGATGTCGAACCGGGCGCCGCGGGAGACCAGGGCGATCTCCGGACGTTTGCGGAGCGCGATGGTGTCGGTGGTGTGCAGCGCGATGGCGTCCCAGACCACCTCCACCTCCGCCGCCGGCAGGCCCTGCCGGGCGAGGAACTCCGCGGCCAGGTCGGCGCCGTCCACCTCGAAGCGCTGGGAGCCGTCACCGCGCGGGCTCAGACCGGTTTCGTGCAGCACGCAGCCCAGGAAGAGCAGCTGGTCGTCGTAGTCCTCGCCGGCGCGCAGGCCGAGCTGCTCGCCGACCAGCCGTCCGAAGAAGTAGGTGCGCAGGCTGTGGTGGAACAGCGGGACGGACTCGCACTCCTCCGCCAGCCGCAGCGCGGCGAGTGCCACCTCGGTACGGGGGAACTCCAGGCCGGTGGCGTCGAGATCGAGGTTCGTCATGTCGTCCTTTCACAGATGGGTAGGGGTGGCGCGCCGGGCCGGGGGCACCTATGACGGGTGTTCCGGACCGGGGGGCGCGCGGGCGGGTCGTTCGGAGCCCCGGGGCGCGTACGCGGCTCATCCGGGTCGGGGCGGTGACGCGGCTCATCCGGGCCGGGGTGCGTACGGCCCGGCCGTGGCCGGGGGTACGTGGACGGGAGGCCGGGCGGGTTCAGGGACGCGGGCCGGGCCGGGTGGCAGCCGGCGGGAGCGCCCCCGGCCGCCCGGTGGCAGGGTCGGCCCGCCAGACGGTGCCGCGGCGCTCGTACTCCAGCACCCCCTCGGCGAAGAGGGCGGTCCGAGGGCCGTACCAGCGCTCGACGATCCAGAGGGCGAGGTCGATGCCGGAGGTGACGCCGCCGCAGGTGATCAGGTCGTCGTCGTCCACGACCCGGCCGGGCACCACCGTCCCGCCCAGGGCGGCCAGGTCGGCCAGGGCGAAGTGGTGGGTGGTGCAGGGCCGTCCCGTGGTGATGCCGGCGGCGGCCAGCAGCATCGTCCCGGTACAGACCCCGGCCGTCCTCAGCCCGGGCCGCCGGGCGGCGGCCAGCGCCCGGGGCAGGGTGCCGTCGGCGAGCTGCCGGTCGAGTCCCGAGCCCGGCCCGTAGCCGCCGCCGGGCACCAGCAGCACATCGGCCGACTCCGGTGACCACTCCTGCCGGACCTCGATGTCCATGCCGGCGGAGGTCCGTACCGTGCCGGGCCCGCCGGCGGTGACGAACGACTGCCGCACCGGCTGCCGGGTTCCCACGATGCCGAAGACCTCCACCGGGCCGGCGAAGTCCTGCTCCTCGACGCCGTCGTAGAGCACCGTGTGCACCCGCAGCGGTTCACCGGGCGGCAGGGCCGCGCCGGGGTCGGCGGGGACGACCGAACTGTTCATCAAGGCTCCGCAAAGACTCTCGGTGGGGCGGTACGCCACCGAGTCTTCCGCCGGCCGGGGGCACCGAACAGTGGCACGAGTGCCGAGCATCCGTAACATACGGCCAGCCGGCCGCCGGTGCGCGCGCGCCTCCACCACCGCCCGGGTGCACGGCGCAGGACGCCGGGCCCGCCGCGCGCCGTGACGCCCAGGCGAGCGGGCTCCCGCCCGCTCCCGCACCCGTCCCCATCCCGAACGGCCGCCCCCTCGGACCGTGCCCGTGCCCCCGTACCGGACGGACTTCCCCGGACCGTGCCCCGCGCCGGACGGGCGTCCGGTCAGACCCGGAACGCCGCGCGGTAGGCCGTCGGGGTGGTCCCGACCTCCCGGGAGAAGTGGTGCCGCAGGGTCTCGACGGAGCCGAAGCCGGTGCCGGCGGCTATCCGGCTCACCGGCAGGTCCGTGGTCTCCAGAAGTTCCCGCACTCGCTGCAACCGGAGGTTGAGCAGCCAGCGGAGCGGGGTGGTGCCGGTCTGCGCGCGGAAGTGCCGGGCGAGGCTGCGCCTGCTGAAGGCGGCGTGGGCGGCGATGTCGGCCACCGACAGCGGCCGGTGCAGGTTCTCCCGCATCCACTGCAGGGTCTCCGCCAGGCTCTCCGGGTCGGTCCCGGGGTCCGGGTGCTCCATGAACTGCGCCTGGCCACCGCTGCGTTGTGGCGCCATCACCACCATCCGGGCGACCTCGGCCGCCGCCGCGGCGCCGTGGTCGCGGCGGACCATGTACAGGCACAGGTCGATCCCGGCCGCGATCCCGGCCGACGTCAGGATCTGTCCCTCGTCCACGTAGAGGACCGCCGCGTCCACCTCGACCTCGGGGAAGCGGTCGGCCAGCCGGCCGGCGAACCGCCAGTGCGTGGTGGCCCTCCGGCCGTTCAGCAGGCCGGCCTGGGCCAGGACGAAGGCGCCGGTGCAGATGGAGGCGATCCGCGCCCCCGCCGCGGCCGCCTCCCGGACCACCCGGATCGTGTCCGGGTGCGGCACCAGGTCCACGTGCCCGCCGGGCACGACCACGGTGTCGGCGCCGAGGGCGTCGGCCATGCCGTACGGGGCGGAGATCCGGAACGGCTCCAGTGCGCCCGCGGTCGCGGTGACCGAGCGCTCGGCGCAGACCCGTACCTCGTAGGCGGGGGCGCCGTCGGGGCGGCGGGCCACGGCGAACACCTGGCACGGGATGCTCAGGTCGAAGGCCGACACACCGTCAGGGGCGAGGATCGCGACCGTATGCACAGCACGTCACCCTACGCCGGGCGGTGCCGCCGGGAACCCCCGGCCCACCTCGCCGGGCACCGGCCGGGCGGACCGTTACGGACCACCGGGGATGGCCGGACCACCCCGCACACACCACCGGGGAGGACCGCCGACCGGGACCACCGGCGCCGGCAACCGGCACGGGCACCGGCACCGGCCGACGTTCGGGCGGCACGGCACGACACGGCGGGCGAACGGGCGGCCGGCTCGGCAGGGGCGGTGGAGGGCGGGCGGCACCGGCCGGCGGGCGACGGCGTGCGCCGGCCCGCGACAGGGTCCCGGTCGGCCCCCTTGACGCCCTCAACCCCCGGGCGCTTCAATCTCCTCGAAAGGTCCAGACCAATTGCAAATGACATGCACACGCCATTCGGCACGCCCCGCGTCATCCGTTGGTCGCTCTCTCCACCCCCCGCTGCTCCCCCGCCACCTCATCGGAGGTCACGTGCGTACCCGAAACCGCTTGCTCGCCGGGCTGAGCGCGCTCATGGTCGCCGGCTTCGGCGCGCTGGCCGCGCCGACCACGGCACACGCCGCCAACCTGCTGTCCAACGCCGGCTTCGAGTCCGGCGACCTGTCCGGCTGGTCCTGCTCCGGCAGCACCGGCTCGGTGGTCGGCAGCCCCGTGCACGGCGGCTCCAAGGCGCTCGCCGGCGCCGCCACCGCCGGCGACACCGCCCGCTGCTCCCAGCGGGTGACCGTCCAGCCCAACACCGCCTACACCCTCTCCAGCTGGGTGCGCGGCTCCTACGTCCACCTGGGGGTGACCGGCGGCACCGCCACCTGGACCTCGTCGGCCTCCGACTACACCAAGCTGACCGTCTCGTTCACCACCGGGGCCAACCAGACCAGCGCCGAGGTCTACCTGCACGGCTGGTACGGCCAGGGCACCTACTACGCCGACGACGTCAGCCTCGACGGCCCCGGCGGCGGGGACGACACCCAGGCGCCCACCGCCCCGGGCAACCTGAAGGTCACCGGCACCACGGCCACCAGCGTCTCGCTCTCCTGGGACCCGGCCACCGACAACGTGGGCGTCACCGGCTACGACGTCTACCGCGGCGACACCCGCGCGGCCTCGGTCACCGGCACCACCGCCACCGTCACCGGCCTGACGCCGAACACCGGCTACGACTTCACGGTGCGCGCCAAGGACCGGGCCGGCAACACCTCCCCGGCCTCCGCCTCCGTGCGCGCGACCACCGCCCCGGACAGCGGCGGCTCCGACCGCTTCATCCAGGCCGCGCCCTACCTCTACCTCGGCTGGGGCAACCCGCCCGCCGCCACCGAGGTCATGAACGCCACCGGCATCAAGTGGTTCACCATGGCCTTCATCCTCGCCCAGAACGGCTGCAACCCGTCGTGGGACAGCCAGCGTCCGCTCACCGGCGGCGTGGACGAGGCCACCATCAAGTCGATCCGCGCGGCCGGCGGCGACATCGTGCCGTCGATCGGCGGCTGGAGCGGCAACAAGCTCGGCCCCGCCTGCTCCACCCCCGAGGCGCTGGCCGGCGCGTACCAGAAGGTCATCGACGCCTACCGGCTGAAGGCCATCGACGTCGACATCGAGAACACCGACGAGTTCGAGAACGCCGCGGTACAGGACCGCATCCTCACCGCCCTGCGGATCGTCAAGCAGAACAACCCGGGCCTGAAGACGATCCTCACCTTCCCCACGCTCAACACCGGCCCCAACTCCTGGGGCAACCGCCTCATCGAGCGGGCCGCGGCCCTCAACGCCGACATCGACAACTTCACCATCATGCCGTTCAACTTCGGCGGCGGCGCGGACATGTACGGCAGCACCGTCAAGGCCACCGAGGGGCTGAAGAACAAGCTGAAGTCCACCTTCAACTGGACGGACGCCCAGGCCTACGCCCACATCGGCATCTCCGGCATGAACGACAGCAGCGACACCGGCGAGGTCACCACCCCGCAGATCTGGACCCAGATCCGCGACTGGGCCAACGCGCACGACATCGGCCGGCTCGCCTTCTGGGCGGTCAACCGCGACCGGCCGAGCTGGCAGTTCACCTCCATCACCGCGGGCTTCACCGGCTGACCGCGGACCCTGCTCCGCCGGCCGCCGCGCGGCGGCCGGCGGAGTGGCGCACGAACGGTGCCGCCGGGCCCCCTGGCCCGGCGGCGCCGCCGTGTATCCGGGTGCCCGTGTGTCCGCGCGGCCGGCCGACCGGGAACGGGACGGAAACCGGGACCAGACCGGAGGCCGGGGCCGAGGCCACGGCCAGGGCCGGGACCGGGGCCGGGAGCCCGCCGGAGCGGAACGGGAAGCGGGGCAGAAGGCGGGACGGAAGCAGGTGGGACGGGGGCCCGGGCCCGCCCCGGCGGCGCAGCACGCGCACCCCCGGGCGCGGGCCCCGCGAGACCCCGGCGCGGTCCCGGCCGCACCCGCCGCGGGGGCGCAGGGGCCGCAGGGCCGCCCCTGTCGGTGCCGTGCGCCATCATCGTCGCGCGGCGGTCCGACCGGTCCCCGCGGCACGAGAGGCACGAGGAAGCACATGGCCGAAGTACTGCTCTTCCACCACGCGTACGGGCTGACCGACGGGGTCCGGGCATTCGCCGGCCGGCTGCGCGCGGCCGGGCACACCGTCCACCTGGCGGACCTGTACGAGGGCCGGGTGTTCGGCAGCCTCGACGAGGGGGCGGAGTACGCCGCGGCGACCGGGTTCGACACCCTCACGGCCCGCGGCGCGGCCGCGGCCGACCGATTGCCCGCCGGCCTGGTCCTCGCGGGGATCTCGCTCGGCGTGGTGCCGGCGCAGCGGCTGGCGCGCTCCCGCCCCGGCGCCCGGGGCGCCCTGCTGCTGGAGGCCTGCCTGCCCGGCCCGGCCGCCGGCGGCCCGTGGCCGCCCGGGCTCCCGGTGCAGGTGCACGGCATGGACCGGGACCCGTTCTTCGCCGGGGAGGGCGACCTGGACGCCGCCCGGGCGCTCACCGGTGCCGCGCCGCACGGCGAGTTGTTCCTCTACCCGGGCGACCGGCACCTGTTCACCGACAGCGGCCTGCCCGGTTACGACGAGGCGGCCGCGGAGCTGGTGTGCCGCCGGGCCGTGGACTTCCTCGACCGCCTCGGCTGACCGGCCCCGCCGCCGGACGCCGCCCGGCCCCGCCCGCAGGTCACACCCCGGGCGGTGGGCGGGAGCCGGGGCCGCACGCCCCGGCCGCCCGGACGGGGCCCGGGACCGGCCGGACCGCGCGGCCGGCGCCTCAGATCAGGCCCTGCGCCAGCATCGCCTCCGCGACCCGCTCGAAGCCGGCGATGTTGGCGCCGGTCACGTAGTCGCCGGGGCGCCCGTAGCGCTCGGCCGTCTCCCACGCGGTGTCGTGGATGCTCCGCATGACGCCGGCCAGTTCCCGCTCCACCACGTCGAACGGCCAGGCGGCCCGGCCCGCGTTCTGGCTCATCTCCAGGGCGCTGGTGGCCACCCCGCCGGCGTTGGCGGCCTTCCCCGGGCCGAAGGCGACGCCCGCCTCCTGCAGGACGCGGATCGCGCCGGGCGTGGTGGGCATGTTGGCGCCCTCCGAGACGGCCTTCACGCCGTTGCGCACCAGGGTCAGCGCGTCATCGGTGTCCAGTTCGTTCTGGGTCGCCGAGGGCAGCGCGACCTCGGCGGGCACGTCCCACACCCGGCCGCCGGTGACATAGCGGGCGGAGGGTCCGCGGCGGTCGGCGTAGGAGCTGAGCCGGCCGCGCTCCACCTCCTTGATCTCCTTCAGCAGGGCGAGATCGATGCCCTTCTCGTCCACCACGTACCCCTGGGAGTCGGAGACGGTCAGCACGTGGGCGCCGAGCGCCTGGGCCTTCTCCACGGTGTAGATCGCCACGTTGCCGGACCCGGAGACCACCACCTGCTGGCCGTCCAGCTCCTCGCCGCGCTTGCGGAGCATCTCCGCGGTGAACAGGACGTTGCCGTACCCGGTGGCCTCGGTGCGCACCGCGGAACCGCCCCAGCCCAGCCCCTTGCCGGTGAGGACGCCCGCCTCCCAGCGGTTGGTGATCCGCCGGTACTGGCCGAACAGGTACCCGATCTCCCGGCCGCCGACCCCGATGTCCCCGGCCGGGACGTCGGTGTACTCGCCGAGGTGGCGGTGGAGCTCGGTCATGAACGACTGGCAGAAACGCATCACCTCGGCGTCCGAGCGGCCGTGCGGGTCGAAGTCGCTGCCGCCCTTGCCGCCGCCGATGCCGAGCCCGGTCAGCGCGTTCTTGAATATCTGCTCGAAGCCCAGGAACTTGACGATCCCGAGGTTGAGCGACGGGTGGAAGCGGAGGCCGCCCTTGTACGGGCCGAGCGCGCTGTTGAACTCCACCCGGAAGCCCCGGTTGACCCGGACCGCGCCGGAGTCGTCCTGCCAGGGCACCCGGAAGATGATCTGCCGCTCCGGCTCGGCGAGCCGCTCGATGAGCCCGGCCTCGGCCAGTTCGGGACGGGCGGCCAGTACCGGCGTCAAGGAGTCCAGCACCTCGCCCACCGCTTGGTGGAACTCCGGCTCCCCCGGATTCCGGCGCAGGATCTCGTCACGCAAGGACGTCAGCATGGTCAGTTCGAATCCCTTCGCGAGGGGGGCCGTAGCCCCCGTGGCACCGCAGTGCCCGAGACGCCGCAGCACCGCGAGAATCCACCGCCACGCGCGCCCGCGTCAACCTCGCCCGGGAGGCCGCGAGGCCCGCGGCGACCCGGGCGGAGCCGCTGTCGCGGTTCCGCCCGGGGCCGCGGACCTCGCAGGTCAACGGTGTTTCGGCGGGCCGGTCCGCCGGGTGCCGGGCAGCGCCCGGAGACCAATGGTCCATACCTCTACCACCACTGGTCGCGGTCGGCCACCACTTCCCCGCGCCGGGCCGGGACGCCGGCCGGCCGTCAGTCGCGCGCCTGCGGAACCCCGGATTCCAGACCCACCAGCCACCGCTGGATGGCCTCGGCGGTGGTCAGGGAATGTTCTTCCATGATGGTGAAATGGTCGCCGGGAACATCCACCAGCTCGTGCGGCCACGGCCACTTGGAGCGCCACGCGTCGCCGTCGGCGGCCTCGGCGGAGGGGCTCGGTGGGCGGCAGGCGTGCACCAGCAGGGTGGGAGCCGCCACCTTCACCGGCGACCAGCCCTCGAAGGCCCGCAGATAGCCGCCCTGACCGGTCAGCTGGGTGCCGGTGAGCAGTTCCAGCTCCCCGCCCGGGGCCCGGACCATCCGATCGACGATCTCGTCCAGCAGCACCGTCTTGAACTTGCTGGTGTCCGGATAGGTGTCGATGAGCACCAGCCCGGCCGGCCGGACGCCCCACTCCTCCAGGCGGCCGGCGACCGCGTTGGCGAACCAGCCACCCGAGGAGTAGCCGAGCACCGCGAACGGCCGGTCACCGACGTGCCGCCGGACCGCCTCGGCCTGGAAGTCCACCGCGGGCCGGAGCGTTGCCGGGATCAGCTCCCCCGGCCGGAAGCCGGGGTGCCGGAGCACCGTCACCTTCCGCTCGCCGGTGAAGACCGTGGAGAACCGGTAGAAGAAGTTGGGGCTGGCCGGGGCGATCACCGGCGGCAGGCACACCAGGTGGATGCCGTCGCCGGTGGTCAGCTCGACCGCGGGCAGCGGGTCGCCCGCCTCGGCCACCGTGCTGAACATCGGGCGCACCGCCGACGCGGCCCGCAGCATGTTCAGGCTCTCGTCGTACCGGCGCAGCCGGAACCCCTGCCGGTACAGGACGCTGATGGTGTCGTCGTCGGCCGGGGCCGCGGCGGCCTGAGCCGGGACCGGCGCCGCACCGGTGCCGCCGTGGGCCGCCAGCTGCTCCCGCAGGTGCCGGCTGAGCCCCGAGCTGGAGGCGTGGTCGAAGATGAGGGTGGTGGGCAGGCGCAGCCCGGTGGCCCGGCACAGCCGGTTGCGCAGTTCCAGCGCGGTCAGCGAGTCGAAGCCCCACTTGGGCATGGCGTCGGTGGCGGCCAGCGCCTCGGCGGAGCGGTGGCCGAGGACGGCGGCGGCCAGTTCGCGCAGCAGCTCCAGCAGCACCCGTTCCTGTTCCTCCTCCCCCAGCCCGGCGAGCCGGGCGGCGAGGTCGGCGGCCGGGTCCGCGCCGGACCGGGCGGCGGTGGCCGGGCTCGCCGCGGCGGCCCGGCGGGCCGGCGCCGGGACCAGACCCCGCAGCACCGGCGGTACGGTGGCCGCGCGGGCCCGCAGCGCCGCCATGTTGAGCCGGACCGGTGCCACCACCGGCGCGTCGGTGGCGAGCGCCCGGTCGAACAGGGCGAGCCCCTCGGACACCTGGAGGGTGTCCACCCCCAGCCCGGCGGCCCGGGCCACGTCCGCCCCGGTCATGCCACCGGTCATCTCGCTGGCCTGCGCCCACAGTCCCCACACCAGGGACAGGCCGGGCAGGCCAGCGGCGCGGCGGTGCCGGGCCAGGGCGTCCAGGAAGGCGTTGGCTGCCGCGTAGTTGGCCTGGCCGGGGCTGCCGAGGGTGCCCGCCATG
The DNA here is from genome assembly GCF_016031615.1 of Streptomyces pactum. Lineage (GTDB taxonomy): Bacteria > Actinomycetota > Actinomycetes > Streptomycetales > Streptomycetaceae > Streptomyces > Streptomyces pactus. The sequence goes on along the minus strand of NZ_JACYXC010000001.1, from coordinate 6,581,924 downwards.
GAGGAGAACAGCACGAACGCCGACAGGTCGCGGTCCCGGGTGAGTTCGTGCAGGTGCCAGGCGGCGTCCGTCTTGGGCCGCAGCACCCGGTCCAGCCGGTCGGCGTCCAGGGACTCCAGCACCCCGTCGTCGAGCACCCCGGCGGCGTGCACCACCGCGGTGAGCGGGTGCTGTGCGGGGATGGAGTCCAGCAGCCCGGCGAGCGCGGACCGGTCGGCGGTGTCGCAGGCGGCGACGGTCACCTCGGCGCCCAGGACGGTGAGTTCGGACCGCAGCTCGGCGGCGCCGGCGGCGGCCGGGCCGCTCCGGCTGACCAGCAGCAGCCGGTCCACACCGTGCGCGGTCACCAGGTGCCGGGCCAGGTGCCCGCCGAGGGTGCCGGTGCCGCCGGTGAGCAGGACCGTGCCGCCCGGCCGGAAGGCGGCGGGTGGCGCCGTACCGCCGTCCGGGCCCGCGGCCGGTTCGGCGCGGACCAGCCGGGGCACCCGCGCCTCGCCGTCGCGCAGCGCGGTCTGCGGCTCGCCGCAGGCGAGCACCCCGGGCAGCCGGTCGTACGAGGCGGCCGACGTGTCGAGGTCGACCAGTACGATCCGGTCCGGGTGTTCGCTCTGCGCCGACCTGACCAGTCCCCACAGGGCGCTGTGCGCCAGGTCGGTGACGTCCTCGTCCGGGCCGGCGGCGACCGCGCCCCGGGTGACCAGGGCCAGCCGGGCGCCGGCACACCGTTCGTCCGCGAGCCACCGCTGGACCAGCGGCAACGCCCGGGCGAGCGCCGCACGGGCGGCGGCGGCCCGGTCGGCCGCCGGTGCCTCACCGGCGCCGAAGGAGGCCAGCACCACGGTGGGCGTACCGGCCCGGGCCTCCTCGATGGCCGCGGCGGCGTCGTCCAGGTCGCGGACCCGGTCGGTCTTCACGCCGCAGGCGGCGAACACCGCGCTCAGGTCGAGGTCGTCCTGGCCCAGCAGGATGCGGCGCCCCTCGGGCAGCGCCGCGGCGGCCGCCGGCTCGGCCGGCCATGCGGGCACCAGCAGCGGGGCGGGTGCCGTGCCGTCCGGTCCGATCCGGTCCAGGTCCACCGTGCGCAGCACCAGGGACTCCACGGTGGCGACCGGCTCACCGGCCACGTCGGTGAGTTCCACGGCGACCGCGTCGGGGCCGGCGGAGGTGAGCCGCACCCGGGCGGCGGTGGCGCCGACGGCGTGCCGGCGCACCCCGCGCCAGGAGAACGGCAGCCGGGCCCGGCTCTCGGTGAACCCCTCCAGCCAGCCCAGGCCGACGGCGTGCAGCGCGGCGTCCAGCAGCGCCGGGTGGACCCCGTAGGCGTCGGCGCCGGCCCGCTGCTCGTCGGCGAGTTCCACCTCGGCGAGGACCTCGGGACCGCGCCGCCACGCCCGGCGCAACCCCTGGAAGGCGGGCCCGTAGGGGAAGCCGGCGCCGGCCATCGTGTCGTACGCGCCGTCCACCGGCAGCGGTTCGGCGCCGGCCGGCGGCCAGTCCCGGTCGGCGGCCGGGGCGGTGGCGGGGGCGACGGCCAGGACGCCGGTGGCGTGCCGGGTCCACGGCTCGCCGGGGGCCGGGGCGTCGGCGCCGTCCGCGGGGTGCGCGGTGCCGGGGCAGGCGTCGAACACCACCGGGCGGCGGCCGGAGCCGTCGTCCTCCCCCACCGTCACCCGCAGCCGCACCCCGCCGCGCTCGGGCAGTGGCAGGGGCGCGGTGATGGTCAGCTCCTCCAGCAGGTCGCGGCCGACCAGCGAGCCGGCCGCCATGGCGAGTTCCACGAAGGCGGTGCCGGGCAGCAGCGCCACGCCGCCCACCACGTGGTCGGCGAGCCAGGGGTGCGCGGTGAGGGACAGCCGGGCGGTCGCCACCACGCCCTGTCCGTCGGGCAGTTCCACGGCGGCGCCGAGCATCGGGTGCCCGGTGGTGGACAGGCCCAGGTCGGCGACGGCGCGTTCGCCGGTCCGGGCGGGGGGTGCGGTGAGCCAGTAGCGCTCCCGCTGGAACGGGTAGGTGGGCAGCTCCACGGGTCCGCCGCGCCGGTCCGGCAGCGGCCAGGTCACCGGGACCCCCCGCACGTGCAGCTCCGCCGCGGCGGAGTGGAACCGGCGGCGGCCGCCGTCGTCGCGGCGGAGGGTGCCCAGCGCCACGCCGCCGGAGTCCCGCAGCGTGTCCTGCACCGGCATGGTCAGCACCGGGTGCGGGCTGACCTCCAGGAACACCGTGTGGCCCGCGTCGGCCACCGCCCGTACGGCGGTTTCGAACGCGACGGTGTGGCGCAGGTTGCGGTACCAGTAGCCGGCGTCCAGGCCGGTGGTGTCGAACCGTCCGCCGGTCAGCGCGGAGTGGAAGGGCACCGCGGCGGGGCGAGGCCGGATGCCGGCCAGCGCCGCGGTCACCTCCTCCTCGACCTCGGCCACCTGCGGTGAGTGCGAGGCGTAGTCCACCGGCAGCCGCACCGCCCGGACCCCGTCCGCGGTGGCGGCGGCCACCAGGGCGTCGAGCGCGTCGGGCGCGCCGGAGACGGCCACCGTGCTGGGGCCGTTGACGGCGGCGACCGACAGCCGGTCCCGCCACGGCGCGATGCGCCGCTCGGCCTCGGCGGCGGAGGCGACCATGGAGACCATGCCGCCCCGGCCGGCCAGGGCGCGCAGCGCCCGGGAGCGCAGCGCCACGACGGCGGCGGCGTCCTGGACGGAGAGGGCGTCCGCCACGCAGGCCGCGGCGATCTCGCCCTGGGAGTGCCCGACCACCGCCGACGGGGTGACCCCGTAGGCGTGCCACAGCTGGGCCAGGGACACCATGACGGCCCACAGCGCGGGCTGCACCACGTCCACCCGGTCCAGTCCGGGGGCGCCGGGCGCGCCGCGCACCACGTCCATCAGGGACCAGTCGGTGTGCGGTGCCAGCGCCGCGGCGCACTCCTCCAGCCGCTCGGCGAAGACCGGCTCGGTGTCCAGCAGGCCCTGGGCCATGCCGGCCCACTGCGCGCCCTGGCCGGGGAAGACGAAGGCGACCTTGGGCTGCTCGGCCGCCACACCGCCGACCACCGTCGCGGTGCCGGACTCTGGTTCGGTGCCGCGTGCCAGGGCGGCGAGGCCGTCGAGCAGGCCGGCGCGGTCGTCGGCGACCACCACGGCACGGTGGTCGAAGGCCGCGCGGTCGGTGATCAGGGCCCGGCCCACGTCCGCCGGGTGCAGCTCGGGCCGGCCGGAGAGGTGGTCGTGGAGCCGCTCGGCCTGGGCGCGGAGCGCGGCCGCCGTGCGGCCGGAGAGCACCCAGGGGAGGGCGGCGGTGCCGGGTGCCGCGGCCGGCGGGGTGCCGGGCGCCTCGTCGGCGTCCGGGGCATGTTCCAGGATGACGTGGGCGTTGGTGCCGCTGATGCCGAAGGAGGACACCCCGGCACGGCGCGGACGGTCGCCGGCCGGCCACGGCCGGGCCTCGGTGAGCAGTTCGACCGTGCCGGAGGACCAGTCCACGTGGGTGGAGGGCCGGTCCACGTGGAGCGTCCTGGGCAGCAGGCCGTGGCGCATGGCCAGCACCATCTTGATCACGCCGCCGACGCCGGCGGCCGCCTGGGCGTGCCCGATGTTCGACTTCAGCGATCCCACCAGCAGCGGCCGTCCGGCCTCCCGGCCCGGCCCGTACGCCTCGATCAGCGCCTGGGCCTCGATCGGGTCGCCGAGGGTGGTGCCGGTGCCGTGGGCCTCCACGGCGTCCACGTCCGCCGGGGTCAGGCCGGCCGCGGTCAGCGCCTGGCCGATCACCGCCACCTGGGAGGGCCCGTTGGGTGCCGTGAGCCCGTTGGAGGCGCCGTCCTGGTTGACCGCGGTGCCGCGGATCACGGCGAGCACCGGTCGGCCGTTGCGGCGGGCCTCGGAGAGCCGTTCCAGGACCAGGACGCCGACCCCCTCGCTCCACCCGGCGCCGTCGGCGGTGTCGGAGAAGGCCTTGCAGCGGCCGTCGGGGGCCGAGACCCGCTGCCGGCTGGAGGCGACGAACGCCCACGGGGTGGACAGGAACGTGGCGCCGCCGGCGAGGGCGAGCGCGCACTCGCCGCGGCGCAGCGCCTGGACGGCCAGGTGGAGGGAGACCAGGGAGGAGGAGCAGGCGGTGTCCACCGTCACCGCCGGCCCGGTGAACCCGAAGGTGTAGGAGATGCGGCCGGACGCGACGCTGCCGGAACTGCCGTTGAACAGGTAGCCCTCGAAGTCCTTGGGCGGGGTGGGCAGCCGGCTGGCGTAGTCGTCGTAGATGACACCGAGGTAGACCCCGGTGCGGCTGCCGCGGGTCCGGGTCAGGTCGATCCCGGCGCGTTCGCACGCCTCCCAGGAGGTCTCCAGCAGCAACCGCTGCTGCGGGTCCATGGCCGTCGCCTCGCGGGGCGGGATGCCGAAGAACTCCGCGTCGAAGTCGGCGGCCCCGCGCAGGAACCCGCCCTGCCGGGTGTAGGAGGTGCCGGGGTGGTCGGGGTCGGGGTGGAAGAGGGTCTCCAGGTCCCAGTCGCGGTCGGTGGGGAAGTCGCCGACCGCGTCCCGGCCGTCGGCGAGCAGCCGCCACAGCTCCTCCGGGGACCCTGCGTCCCCGGGGTACCGGCAGCTCATCCCGACGATCGCGATCGGCTCGCGTTCCCGCTCCTCGGTCTCGCGCAGCCGGCGCCGCGCGGTGCGCAGTTCGTTGCCGGCTCGCTTGAGGTAGTCGCGGAGCTTCTCCTCGTTCTCCATGTGGTTCTCTTCCTGGTCGTGAACGGGGCCGGTCACTGGTCGGGGTCCTGGGCTTCGAGTTGTTCGTCGAGGAACGCGAAGAGTTCGCGGTCGGTGGCGGTGGTCAGGTCCTGCTCGGCCGCCGGCTCCGGTCCGCCGTCCCGCGCGCCGCCCCACCGGGCCACCAGGGTCCGCAGCCGGGTGTCGATCCGTTCGGCGGCGGCGGTGTGCGCGGGGTCCTTGGCGAGGGCCAGGACGGCCGCTTCCAGCCGGTCGATCTCGGCGAGCACGTCGGTGCCGGTGCCGGGGGCGTCCAGCGGGTGGCGGGAGAGGACGAAGTCGGCGATCGCGGTGGCCGTGGGGTGGTCGAAGGCGAGGGTGGCGGGGAGCCGCAGCCCGGTCGCGGCGTTGAGCCGGTTGCGCAGTTCGATGACGGTCAGGGAGTCGAAGCCGAGGTCCTTCAGCGCCCGCCCGGGGGTGACGCGGTCGGTGGTGGCGTGGCCGAGGACGTTGGCGATCTCGGTGCGCACCACCTCCAGGACGAGCGGGTGGCGCTCCTCGGCGGGGAGGGCCGCCAGCCGCTCCTTCAGCGAGCCGGCCGGGGCGGGGGCCGCGGGCGCGGTACCGGGTCCGGCGGCGGGCCGGGGGCGGGGACGGCCGGCCCGGCAGGGGCGGACCAGGGCGCGCAGCAGCGGGTGCGGGGCGCCGGCCGTGGGCCCGGGCCGCAGGGTGGCGGGGTCCAGCCGTACCGGGGCGAGCAGGTCGCGGCCGTCGGCGAGTGCGGCGTCGAAGAGGGCGAGGCCGTCCTCGGTGGTGAGCGCGGTGATGCCGGCCCGGGTCAGCCGGGCCAGGTCTGCGCCGCCCAGTGTCCCGGTCAGTCCGCTGGTCTCGGCCCACAGTCCCCAGGCGAGGCAGACCGCGGGCAGTCCGGCCGTCCGCCGGCGGCGGACCAGGGCGTCCAGGGCGGCGTTGGCGGCGCTGTAGCCGGCCTGCCCGGCGCCGCCGAGCGTCCCGGCGACGGAGGAGAACACCACGAACGCCGACAGCGGCTGGTCGCGGGTGAGTTCGTCCAGGTGGAGGGTGCCGTCCACCTTGGGGGCGAGGACCCGGTCGGTCCGTTCGGGGGTCTGCGCGGCCAGTACGCCGTCGGCCAGTACCCCGGCGGCGTGCACCACCATGCCCAGCGGGCGGTCCAGGGAGCCGAGCAGCGCGGCGAGCGCGTCCCGGTCGGCGACGTCGCAGGCGGCGACGGTGACCTCGGCGCCCAGGGCGCGCAGTTCGTCGTGGAATTCCTGCGCGCCGTCGGCCGCCGGGCCGCGCCGGGTGGTGAGGAGCAGGTGGCGGGCGCCCCAGGCGGTCACCAGGTGGCGGGCGAGGGCGCGGCCGAGGGTGCCCAGACCTCCGGTGACCAGGACGGTGTGCCCGGGGTCGAAGGCGCGGGGCACGGTGAGCACCAGCTTGCCGATGTGCCTGGCCCGGCCGAAATGGCGGAAGGCGTCGGGGGCGCGACGTACGTCCCAGGTGGCGGTGGGCAGCGGGCGCAGCGCGCCGCTTTCGAACAGCTCCACCAGTTCGGTGAGCATCTGCTGGATCCGGTCGGGTCCGGGGCTGGCCAGGTCGTAGGTGTGGTAGCTCACCCCGGGGTGTGTGGTGGCGAGCACGGTGGGGTCGCGGAGGTCCTTCTTGCCCATCTCCACGAACCGGCCGCCGCGCGGCAGGAGGTTCAGCGAGGCGTCGGTGAACTCGCGGACCAGGGAGTTGAGGACCACGTCCACCCCGCGGCCGCCGGTGGCGGCGGCGAACCGTTCGGCGAACGCCAGGTCGCGGGAGGAGGCGAGGTGGGTGGCGGGGACACCGGCGGCGCGTACCGCGTGCCACTTGGCGGGGCTCGCGGTGGCGAACACCTCGGCGCCCCAGTGGCGGGCCAGCTGTACGGCGGCCATTCCCACGCCCCCGGCCGCGGCGTGGATCAGCACCGCCTCGCCGGCCCGCAGCCCGGCGAGGTCCCGCAGTCCGTAGTACGCGGTGAGGAAGGCCACCGGCACCGAGGCGGCCCGGGTGTGGGACCAGCCGTCCGGGACGCGGACGAGCATCCGCCGGTCGGCCACCGCGACCGGGCCGAGCTGTCCGGTGACCAGGCCCATCACCCGGTCCCCGACGGCCGGGGAGGTGACGTCCGGGGCCGTTTCGGTGACCACTCCGGCCACCTCGCTGCCCAGTTCGTAGCCGTCCGGGCCGGCGTCCAGGGTGAGCAGGACGTCGAGGAAGTTGACCCCGGCGGCGCGTACCGCGATCCGTACCTCACCGGGGGCGAGCGGCCGGTCGGCCGCCGGGTGGGGCACCAGGGCCAGGCCGTCCGGGGAGCCCTTGCGTTCGATGTCCAGCCGCCAGGGGCCGGCGGCCGGGGGCACGGCCAGCGGGGGCCGCCGGAGGGCGCGGGTGAACCGGGGCGCGGTGATCTCGCCGTCCCGTACCGCCAGCCGTGGTTCGTCGGTGGCGAGCGCGGCGGGCAGGGCGGCGCGGGAGGCGTCAGTGGCGTCGAGGTCCACCAGGGCGAAGCGGCCCGGGTGTTCGGACTGGGCGGAGGAGACCAGTCCCCAGGCGGCGGCCTGGGCGGGGTCGGGCCGGTCGGTGTGGACCGCGTCGCGGGTGAGGACCACCAGCCGGCCGGTGCCGGGCCGGTCCTCGCCCGCCCAGGTGCGGGCCAGGTCCAGGGCCCACCGGGTGGCGGCGCGCACCGCGGCGGCGGTGCCGGCCGGGCCGGCGTCGTCCGGGCACCGCACCGGGCAGGGCGCGACCAGCGGGCGGGGGGCGGGCGGTGCGGCGCCGGGGCCGTCCACCGTCTCCACCGTCAGGCCGGCGGTGAGGCCGGGGTCGTCCGTCCCGAGCAGCGTCAGCGGGCCGGCGGGCGGGGTGTCCGGGGTGTCGGTGACCGGCAGCCACTCCACCTCGAACAGCGCCCGGTCCGCCGCCTCGCCGGGGCCGCCGAGCCGGGCCAGGTCGGCGGGGCGCATGGTGAGCGCGTCCACGGTGGCGACCGGGCGGCCGCGCTCGTCGGCGACGGCCAGCGCCATCTCGCCGGGGCCGGTCGGCGACCACCTGACCCGCAGGACGGAGCCGGCCGGGCCGTGCTGCCGTACCCCGGCCCAGTTCAGTGGGAGCACCGTCCCGCCGCCGTCCGCCTCCATGGCCCGCAGCACGGGGGCGTGCAGGGCGGCGTCCAGCAGCGCCGGGTGGAGTCCGAACGGCTTGCCGGGGGTCTCGGCGGCGGCCGGCAGGGCGACCTCGGCGCAGACGTCCTCGCCGACCCGCCAGGCCGCGCGGACCGCCCGGAACGCCGGGCCGTAGTGGTAGCCGAGCCCGGCGGCCCGGTCGTACATCCCCTCGGTGTCCAGCGGTTCGGCCTCGTGCGGCGGCCAGGTGGGCAGTTCCACCGGTTTGCGGTGGCCGTCGGCGAGGGTGCCCGAGGCGTGCCGGGTCCACGGCCCGTCGGGGCCGGTGTGCTCGGCGCGGGCGTGGACGTCCAGCGGGCGCCGGCCGTCGTCGTCCGCGGCGCCGACGGTGAGGCGCAGTTGCACGCCGCCCCGCTCGGGCAGGGTCAGCGGGACGCGCAGGGTCAGCTCCTCGACCAGGTCCAGCCCGCAGTGCCGGGCCGCGTGCAGGGCGAGTTCCACGAAGCCGGTGCCGGGGAACAGCGCCCGGCCGCCCACCACGTGGTCGGCGAGCCACGGCTGGGTGCCGGCCGACAGCCGTCCGGTGAGCAGCGTCCCGCCGTCCTCGGGCAGCGCGACGGCGGCGCCGAGCAGCGGGTGCCCGGTGGCGGTCAGGCCCAGGCCGGCCGCCGCCCGGTCGGGGGCCGGGGCTCCGTCGGAGGGCAGCCAGTAGCGTTCCCGCTGGAACGGGTAGGTGGGCAGCTCCACCCGGCGGGCGTCCTGGCCGGCCACGTACGCGGCCGGGTCGGGCGCGGCGCCGTGGACGAACAGCTCCGCGGCGGCGGTGACCACCGCCTCGGCCTCGGACCGGCCGTGCAGCAGGGGCACGAAGGCGGTCTCCGGGGCGGTCCGGCGGCCGGCCGCGGTGAGCGCGTCCCCCGGGCCGCCCTCCACCACGGTGGTCACGCCACGGGTGCGGAGCGCGGCGACCGCGTCGGGGAGCCGGGCGGGCCGCGCGAGCCGGTGGAGCCAGTGGTCGGCGGTGCCGGGTCCGTCCGGCCCGTCCGGGTCCGGGTCGCCCAGCGGGACCACCGGCAGGCGCGCGGCCCGGAACACGGCCCGCTCCACCGCACGCCGGAACGCCTCCGCGGCCGGGTCGTCCGCGCCCGGTACGGGCAGCGGGAACAGCCGTCCGCCGGGCAGCCGCTTGACCTCCCGGCCGCGGCGCTGGAGGTCGGCCGCCAGGTCGCGAACCTCGGACTCGGGGCCGCAGACCACCAGCGAGCCGGGTCCGTGGACGGCGGCGAGGGTCACCCGGCCGTCGCGGACCGCCGGGTAGCGGACGGCCTCCTCCTCACCGGCCGCGACCAGCAGTTGCGCGCCGCCGTGCGGGAGCGGGCGGGGCAGCGCGGCGCGCGCGGCGACCAGGGCCGCGGCGTCCTCGGAGCTGAGCACCCCGGCCACGTGCAGGGCGGCGAGTTCACCGACCCCCTCGCCGGCGACGGCGTCCGGCCGCAGGCCCCAGGACTCCCACAGCCGGAACAGCGCCACCTCCAGGGCGAACAGCGCGGGTTCGGCGTGTGCGGGGTCGTCCAGCAGCGCCGGGTCGTCCCCGTGCAGCACCTCCCGCAGCGGCAGGTCGCGGTGCGCGTCGAGGTGGGCGCACACCGCGTCCAGCGCGTCGGCGAACACCGGGCAGCGGGCGTGGAGTTCCCGGCCGGTGCCGGGGCGCGGGGCGGCCGCGCCCGGGAAGAGGACGGCGCGTTTCCCGCCGCCGGGGGCGGACCGACGCACGCCGGCCGAAGTGCGGTCCTCGGCGATCGCGTCCAGCGCGGCGAGCAGTTCGGCGCGGGTGGCGCCGAGCGCGACCGCGCGGTGCTCCAGTGCCGCGCGGCCCGCGGCGAGCGAGTGCGCCACGTCGGCGGGGTCCGTGCCGGGCCGGTCCGCCACCGCGGCGCGCAGCCGGGCGGCCTGCTCCCGCAGGGCGGCCGGGGTGCGGGCGGAGAGCGCCCACGCCACCGGGGTGCGCCCGTCGCCGGTGTCCGGGGCCGGTCCGGTCTCCGGCCGCGCCGCCGCGGGGGCCTGTTCCAGGATGGCGTGGGCGTTGGTGCCGCTGACGCCGAACGAGGAGACCGCGGCGCGGCGCGGCCGGCCGGCCTCGGGCCACGGCCGGGCCTCGGTCAGCAGTCGCACATCGCCCGCGTCCCAGTCCACGTGCGAGGTCGGCCGGTCCACGTGCAGGGTGCGGGGCAGCAGGCCGTGCCGGAGCGCCTGCACCATCTTGATCACGCCGCCGACCCCGGCGGCCCACTGGGTGTGGCCGATGTTGGACTTCAGCGAGCCCAGCCACAGCGGCCGGTCGGCCGGCCGGTCCCGGCCGTAGGTGGCCAGCAGCGCCCGGGCCTCGATGGGGTCGCCCAGGGTGGTGCCGGTGCCGTGCGCCTCCACCGCGTCCACGTCCGCGGCGGTCAGCCCCGCGGTGCCCAGCGCCTGCCGGATCACCCGCTCCTGGGCCGGTCCGCTGGGCGCGGTCAGCCCGTTGGAGGCACCGTCCTGGTTGACCGCCGTGGCGCGTACCAGTGCCAGCACCGGGTGGCCGTTGCGGCGGGCGTCCGACAGCCGCTCCAGCAGCAGCAGGCCGGCGCCCTCGCCCCAGCCGGTGCCGTCGGCGGCCTCGGCGAACGGCTTGCAGCGCCCGTCGGCGGCGAGCCCGCCCTGCCGGCTGAACTCGGAGAAGGACGTGGGGGTGACCATCACCGCCACCCCGCCGGCGAGCGCCATGGTGCACTCGCCGCGCCACAGCGAGGCGCAGGCCAGGTCCACCGCCACCAGGGAGGAGGAGCATGCGGTGTCCACCGTCAGCGCCGGGCCGCGCAGCCCCAGCACGTAGGCCACCCGCCCCGACAGCACGCTGGTGGAGTCGCCGGTGAAGCGGTAGCCGTCGGTGCCGTGCGGGGCGTGGTCCAGCGGGCCGCCGTAGCGCTGGGCGGAGGCTCCGACGAAGACCGCGGTCGGGCTCTCCCGCAGCGACCTGGGGTCGATGCCCGCCCGTTCGAACGTTTCCCAGGACAGCTCCAGGATCTGACGCTGCTGCGGATCCATCGCGAGCGCCTCGCGCGGGGAGATGCCGAAGAAGTCGGCGTCGAACGCGGCGACGTCGTACAGGAAGCCGCCCTCGCGGGTGGTGCTGTGTCCGGCCGCCTCGGCGTCCTCCTCGTAGATCCGGTCCAGGTCCCAGCCCCGGTCGGTGGGGAACGGCCCGACGGCGTCCCGTTCGGCGCGGACCAGCTCCCACAGGTCCTCCGGGCCGCGCACCTCGCCCGGGTAGCGGCACGCCATGGCGACCACCGCGATCGGCTCGTCCGCGGCCGCGGCGGCGGGCCGGGCGGTGGCCGGTGCGGCCCGGGTGCCGGCGCCGAGCAGCGCGGTGCCCAGGTGGCGGGCGAGCGCCTCGGGGGTGGGGTGGTCGAACACCACGGTGGTGGGCAGGCGCAGGCCGGTGGCCTCGTTGATGCGGTTACGGGCCTCCACGGCGAGCAGGGAGTCGAAGCCCTGCTCGCGGAACGGCCGGTCCACCGCGATCTCCTCCGGCGCGGAACCCAGCGCCGCGGCGGCCTGTGCACGGACCAGCTCCAGCAGCGTCCGGTGCCGCTCGGCCTCGGGGAGGGCGGCGAGCGAGGCGGCGAGGCCGGTCCCGGGTCCGTGGCCGGCCGGCCCGTCCGGCTCCTCGGCGGTACGCGGCGGCACGCCGGGCAGCTCGTCCAGCAGCGGGCGGGGCCGGGCCGCGGTGTACCCGGTGGCGAACCGGGCCCAGTCGACGTCGGCGACGGTGACGGTGGTCTCGCCGCGGTCCAGCGCGCCGGCGAGGGCGGCCAGGGCCCGCTCCGGCGGCAGCGGCCGCAGGCCCAGCCGGCGCAGCGCCGCGCCGGTGCCGCCAGCGGACATGCCGGGCCCGTCCCACATGCCCCAGGCGACCGAGAGCGCGGGCAGGCCGCGGGCCCGGCGCCGCTGGGCGAGGGCGTCGAGGTACGCGTTGGCCGCCCCGTAGGCGCCCAGACCGGCGCCGCCCCACACCGCGGAGCCGGAGGAGAACAGCACGAACGCGTCGAGGTCCCGGTCCGCCAGCAGTTCGTCCAGGTGGGCCGCGCCGGCCGCCTTGGCGGCGAGGACGTCGGCCAGTTCGGCGGTGCCGGTGTCGGCCAGCGGCCGGGACGCGGCGACCCCGGCGGCGTGGAACACCGCGCGCACCGGCCGGTCCTCCGCTTCCAGCCGGGCGACCAGCGCGGCGAGCGCGGCGCGGTCGGCGGTGTCGCAGGCGACCACCTCCACCGTGGCGCCCGCGGCGCCGAGTTCGGCGGCGAGTTCCGCGGCCCCGGCGGCGTCCGGTCCGCGGCGGCCGGCCAGCACCAGGTGTGCGGCTCCGCGGCCGGTGAGCCAGCGGGCGACATGGCCGCCGAGCGCGCCGGTGCCGCCGGTGACCAGGACGGTGCCGCGGGGGCGGAAGGGAGCGGGTCGCCCGCCGGGGCGGCCGGCGCGGGGGGCGAGCCGCCGTACCGACACCCCCGGTGGCGCGGACCGCGAACTGGTCCTCGTCGCCGGGCCCGGCCACCACCGCGGCCAGCCGCCGCACGGCGTGCCGGTCGGCGGCGGCCGGCAGGTCCACCAGCCCGCCCCCACCGGTCGGGGTGTTCCAGCCCCTGCCGCCAGGCCCAGCCCCCACACCTGGGCCTGGACGGGGGGCGACCACGGGGTCGGAGGGGCCGGTGGAGACCGCGCCGGCGGTGGCCAGCCACAGCGGCGCGCCGGTCCCGGTGTCGCCGAGCGCCCCGATCAGCGCGGCGGTGGCGGCCAGTCCGCGCGGCACGCAGGGGTGGCCGGGCTCCGGCCGTTCGTCCAGGGCCAGCAGCGACAGCACCCCGTCGGGGGCGGTGCCGGCCGACGCGTCGCGCAGCCGCTCGGCCAGGGCGGCACGGTCGTCCCCGTCCCACTCGACGGTCACCACCTCGGCGCCGTGGCCGCGCAGCGCCTCGGTGGCGCCGGCCGCCCACGGGTGGCCGGTCCGGTCCGCCGGGACGACGAGCAGCCACCGGCCGGAGAGCACCGGGTCGGCGGGGATGTCCACCGGCCGCCAGGTGACGCGGTGCCGCCAGGCGTCGACGGCGGCCTCCTCGGTGCGCCGGCGCCGCCATCCGGCGAGCGCGGGCAGCAGGGCGGCGAGGGAGGTGTCGCCGTCGGCGCCCAGGGTGCGGGAGAGCTCTGCCAGGTCCTCCCGTTCGACCGCGGCCCAGAAGGCGTCGTCGCCGTCGTCGCGGTGCCGGTCCGTGCCGCCGGCGGCCGGCGCGGGGTCGAGCCAGTAGCGCCGGCCCTGGAAGGGGTAGGTCGGCAGGTCCACCCGCCGCCCGCCCGGGAGGGTCCCGCTCCAGTCCACCGGCACCCCGTGCACGAACGCCCGCGCCAGTGAGGCGGCGAGCCGGTCCGGTCCGCCCTCGTCACGGCGGAGGGTGCCCACCACGACCGCGTCGGTGGCCACCGCCTCGACCAGTTCCCGGACCCCCACGGTGAGCACCGGGTGCGGGCTGACCTCGATGAACGCCCGGTGCCCGGCGGCGACCAGGCCGCTGACGACGGTGTCGAACTCCACCGTCTCGCGCAGGTTGCGGTACCAGTAGCGGGCGTCCAGTTCGGTTCCGGTCACCGGCTCCCCGGTGACGGTGGAGATCATCGGTACGGTGGCCGGCCGGGGCCGGACCGGCTCCAGCGCCGCCAGCAGGTCCTCGCGGACCCGGTCCACGTGGGAGGAGTGGGAGGCGTAGTCCACCGGCAGCCACCAGGTGCTGATCTCGTCGGCCTCGCAGGCGTCGACCAGTTCCGCCAGCGCGTCGCGGTCGCCGGCGACCACCACCGAGCGGGGCCCGTTGACCGCCGCCACGGAGATCCGTCCGGGCCACCGGGCCAGCCGCTCCCGTACCGTGGCCGCCGGCAGCGCCAGCGACACCATCCCGCCGGTGCCGGAGAGTACGGTGAGCGCCCGCGAGCGCAGCGCCACCGCGCGCGCCGCGTCCGCCAGCGTGAGCGCGCCGGCCACGCAGGCGGCGGCGATCTCGCCCTGGCTGTGGCCCACCACCGCCGCCGGGCGCACCCCCGCCGACCGCCACACGGCGGCGAGGGAGACCATCACCGCCCACAGCGCCGGCTGCACCACGTCCACCCGCTCCAGCAGCGCCGGGTCCGCGGTGCCGCGCACCACGTCCACCACGGGCCAGGTGACGTGGTCGCCCAGTGCGTCGGCGCACTCCTGGAGGGTGGCGCGGAACACCGGTGAGGCGTCCCAGAGTCCGGCGCCCATGCCCAGCCACTGCGAGCCCTGGCCGGGGAAGACGAACACCGCCTCGCGGGTGGCGGCGGACGCCCGGCCGGTGACCACCAGGTCCCTCTCCTCGCCGTCGGCGAGCGCCGCCAGGCCGCCGAGGAGGGCGTCGTGGTCCTCGCCGACGACCACGGCCCGGTGCTCGAAGAGGGACCGGGTGGCCAGCAGCGAGTGTCCGACGTCCGCGGGTGCCGGGCCGGGGTGGGCGGTCAGATGGGCGCGCAGCCGCCGGGCCTGGGCGCGCAGCGCGGCTTCGCTCCTGGCCGACAGCACCCACGGCAGCACCGCCCGGACGGACGCGTCCGCCCCGTCCGGCCCGCCCGCGGCTCCCGGTTCGTCCGCGGCGGCCGGCTCCGGTTCCGCGGCGGCGGCCGGTCCGCCCGCGGTGGCCGGCTCCTCCGCAATGGCGTCTTCCCTGTCCCCGGCGGCGGCCGGCTCCCGGTGCCCGGCAGGGTCCTCGGCCGGCGCCTGCTCCAGGACCGCGTGGGCGTTGGTGCCGCTGACGCCGAACGAGGAGACCGCGGCCCGGCGCGGGGCGCCGGTGGCGGACCAGGGCCGGGACTCGGTGAGCAGCCGTACCGTGCCCGCGGACCAGTCGATGTGCGGGGAGGGCTGCTCGGCGTGGAGGGTGCGGGGCAGCCGGCCGTGGCGCAGCGCGAGCACGGTCTTGATGACGCCGGCGATCCCGGCCGCCGCCTGGGTGTGGCCGATGTTCGACTTCAGCGAGCCGAGCCACAGCGGCCGGTCCGGGGTCCGGTGCCGGCCGTACGCCTCGATCAGCGCCCCGGCCTCGATCGGGTCGCCCAGCCGGGTGCCGGTGCCGTGTGCCTCCACGGCGTCGACCTGGTCCGGCGTCAGCCCCGCGGCGGCGAGTGCCTGGCCGATCAGGGCGCGCTGCGAGGGGCCGCTGGGCGCGGTCAGCCCGTTGGAGGCGCCGTCCTGGTTGACCGCGCTGCCGCGGAGCACGGCGAGCACCGGATGGCCGTTGCGGCGGGCGTCGGAGAGCCGTTCGACCACCACCATGCCGGCGCCCTCGGCGATGCCGAACCCGTCGGCGTCGGCCGAGAACGCCTTGCACCGGCCGTCGGGGGCGAGCGCCCGCTGGCGGGCGAACTCCACGAACAGGCCCGGGGTGGAGAGCACCGTGACCCCGCCGGCCAGGGCGAGGGTGCACTCCCCGCGCAACAGTGCCTGACGGGCCAGGTGGAGGGCCACCAGGGAGGAGGAGCACGCGGTGTCCACCGTGACCGCCGGCCCGGTCAGGCCCAGGGCGTAGGAGATGCGGCCGGAGGCGACACTGGCGGTGTTGCCGGTGAGCAGGTGCCCCTCCAGGTCGGCGGGGGCCTGGTGCAGTCGGGGGCCGTAGTCCTGGGCGATGGCGCCGACGAACACCCCGGCGCGGTCGCCGCGGAGCGTGGCGGGATCGATGCCGGCGCGCTCCAGCGCCTCCCAGGAGATCTCCAGCAAAACCCGCTGCTGGGGGTCCATGGCGAGGGCCTCGCGGGGGGAGATTCCGAAGAACGCGGCGTCGAACCGGTCGGCGTCGAGCAGGAACCCGGCCTCCCGCTGGTAGGTGCGGCCGGGCGTGCCGGGCTCGGGGTCGTACAGCTCCTCACCGGGCCAGCCGCGGTCGGTGGGGAACGGCGTGTACGCCTCGCCGCCGGCCGAGACCAGCTCCCACAGCTCCTCGGGGCTGCGCACCCCGCCGGGGAGCCGGCAGCTCATCGCCACGATCGCGACCGGCTCGTCGTCGGCGGGGCCGTGGTGGGCGGGCGGCAGGGCGGAGTCGGGGGCGCCGGTGACGGCGCGGTCCAGGCGGTCGGTGATCGCGGCGGTGGTGGGGTGGTCGAACACCAGGGTCACCGGCAGGTCCAGTCCGGTGGCGGCGTTCAGCAGGTTGCGCAGTTCGGTGGCGCCCACCGAGTCCAGGCCCTGTTCGGACAGCGGCGCCCCGGGGTCGAGGGAACGGGGGGTCTGCGGGCCGAGGACCTCCGCGAGGGCGGTGTGCACCAGCTCGGTCAGCTCACGGCGCCGCTCGGCCGGTCCGGCCGAGGCCAGCCGGGCCGCCGTGGAGCCGGCCGGGTGGCCGGCGGTCCGCCCGCCGGGGGCGGCGGTGGCCGGCTCCGGCCGCTCGTCGCCGTCCTCGGCCGGGTCGGTGGCGAAGGGGTAGGTGGGCAGCGGCACCGTCCGTACGTCCTGGCCGGCGAACACCCCGGACCAGCGGGGCCGCACGCCGTGGGCGTACAGCTCGCCGAGCGCGGTGAACAGGCGCGCCGGTCCGCCCTGGTAGCGGCGGAGGGTGCCGGTGACCAGGGCCTCGGCCCCCGCGTCGGCCAGCGTCTCCTCGACGGTGTGGGTGAGCACCGGGTGCGGGCTGACCTCCAGCAGCACCCCGTGGCCGTCGGTGAGCAGGGCGCGGGTGGCCGCCTCGAACTCGACGGTGCTGCGCATGACGCGGCACCAGTAGTCGGCGGTGAGGGTGCGCGGGTCGAGCGGGGTGCCGGTGGTGGCGGAGTAGTAGGCGATGCCGGTGGCGCGGGGGGTGAGGAAGGCGAGGTCCTCGCGGAGCCGGTCCAGCAGGGGCTCCACCTGCCGGCTGTGGCCGGCGATGCCCAGGGCGATCCGCCAGGTGCGTACCGCGTCGGCGGCGAGTTCGGCGGCGAACGCGGTGGCCGCCTCGGGGGTGCCGGAGACCACCACCGACCGGGGGGCGTAGACGGCGGTGAGTTCCAGCTCGCCGCCGTAGCCGGCGAGCCGGGGGCGTACCTCATCGGCGGGGGCCAGCACCGACAGCATCACCCCGCGCCCCAGCAGCGGGGTCTGGGCCCGGCTGAACACGGCGACGGCCCGGGCGCCGTCGGCGACGGTGAGGGCCCCGGCCACGGTGGCGGCGGTGATCTCGCCGGCGCTGGAGCCGATCACCGCGTCCGGGACCACGCCCAAGGAGCGCCACAGGTCGGCCAAGGCCACCGTGGTGGCCCACAGCGCGGGCTGGGCGACCTCGGGCCGGCTCAGCGGGGGTGTGCCGGGGGCGCCCAGCAGGACGTCGGGCACCGGCCAGTCCACGTGCGGGGCGAGCGCCTCGGCGCAGGCGTCCAGCCGTTCGGCGAAGACCGGGAACGTCTCGTACAGCTCCTTGGCCATGCCGGGCCACTGCGGGCCGTGGCCCGGGCAGACGAAGGCGGTCCGGCCAGGCTCCCGGGCGGTCCCGCGGACCGTCGTGGGGCCGGCGGCACCGTCGGCGAGCCGGTCCAGCTGCTCGGCCAGCCGCTCCCGGTCCGTGCCGACGACCAGGGCCCGGTGCGGGTGGGCGGACCGGGTGATGGCCAGCGAGTGGGCGATGTCCCGCAGCGGCCGGCCGGGGTGGGCGGCGAGGTACGCCCGCAGGTCGCGGGCCCGGGCGCGGAGCGCCCCGGAGCTGTGCGCGGACAGCGGCAGCGGGACCGCCCGACCGTCGTCCCCGGCCCGACCGTCCCCGTCCGGACCGTCCTCGTCCGTCTGCGCGGGCCGCCGCGCGGCGTCCACCAGCCCGGGGACGCCGGCCGCGGCGCCGGGCGGCGGCTGGAGGCGGTAGCGGAAGGTGCCGGGGGCCGCGGTGGTCAGGACCGCGGCCGCGGTTCCGGCGGGGCCGGCGCCGATCACCAGGGCGTGCCGGCACTCCCCGGCGTGCAGCGCCGCCACCGCCGCGGCCACCGGGTCCGGTCCGCGGTGGCGGGGGGCGAGGTGGCCCAGGGCGGCGTCCGGCCCGTCGGGGAGGGTGACCGCGGTGTCGTCGGCGAACAGGGCCACCGGGACGGCCGGCCGGTCCGGCGCCAGCCCCGCGTCCTCCAGGGCGGTCCACGCCGCCGTCAGCGCCGGCAGGGCCTCGTCCGCGGGGCGGGGCCCGGGCAGGTCGTGGAGGGGGCCCGGGCTGGCGCCGGGACCGTGGTGCTCCGGCGCCGGGCGCGCCACTCCGATCACCGCGATGGAGTCACCGTCTCGCAGATCGGCTTCGTGCATGTGAGGGCCCCCTGGCTGTGGTCCGCGCGCTCGTGACGGACGTGGGCTGTTCGACGAATGGGAGAGGGATGGAGCAGGTGTCCGGAGCACGTGTCCGGGCGCGGGCACGCCGCCCGGCCGGCCGGCCTCGCCGACCGGTCCGCCGTCGGTCCCCGCGCGGCGCCGGGCCTGCCGGGGCCGGTACGGGGCGTGGCGGCCTCGCCGACCGCTCCGGGGCCCACGGCGCGGGACGCGCCGGGAGCCCAGTCAAGGGGAGGCCGCGGGTGCCGATCAACGGCCCCTGACGCCTCATTAGGGAGATCCCTAATCCGGTCCGGCGCCGACCAGCGGCGAAACGGCCGTCCGACCCGCGGGCGAGCGAGGTTCCACTGGGGCTCAAGTTGCCGCGGATAGGCATGAGTTCGTTGTTGTACGTGATCACAGACCGACCGACCGCACGCCTCACAGGGGGAATCCGATGGACCTGCCGGAGGGCTCACCTCCACGACCCGGCCACCGGCCGGCGCCCCGGAACCCGGACCCCGGCCGTCCCTTCAGCTGCGTCCTCATCGGCGGCAACTCCCTTGTGGTGAGCTGCGCGGAGCTGCTGCTGGGCCACGGTCACCGGGTACTGGGCCTGGTGTCCCCGGACGCCGGCATCCGCGACTGGGCGCGGGACCACGGGCTGCGCGCCCTGGACTTCGGACCCGACCTGGTCCCGCACCTGTCCGAGACCCCCTTCGACCACCTGTTCAGCATCGCCAACCTGCGGATGCTCCCCGCCGAGCTGCTCGGCCTGCCGCGCGGGCTGCCGGTGAACTTCCACGACGGACCGCTGCCGCGGCACGCCGGCCTCAACGCCACCACCTGGGCCCTGCTGGAGCGCGAGACCACCCACGGCGTCACCTGGCACGTGATGACCGAGGGCGCCGACGAGGGCGACGTCCTGGTGCGGCGACCGGTCACCGTGACCGCCGAGGACACCAGCCACACGCTCGACGTCAAGTGCCTGGAGGCCGGTTACGCGTCCTTCGCCGAGCTGGTGGAGCGGCTGGAGACCGGCACGCTCCGGCGCACCCCGCAGGACCTGTCCGCCCGGACCTACCACGGCCGCTTCGACCGGCCGGCCGGCGGCGGCTTCCTGTGCTGGGACCAGCCGGCCGCGACGCTGCACGCCGCCGTCCGGGCCGCGGACCACGGGCCGTACCCCAACAGCTTCGGGACCGTCAAGTTCGCCACCGCGGACGGCGCGGTGCTGGTCGGCGGGCTCGCCCCCGTCCCGGTCCCGCAGCCGCCCGGAGCACCGCCCGGCACGGTCCTGGGCACCGAGGAGGGCGGTGTGGTGGTGGCGGTGGCGGACGGCGCGGTACGGCTCACCGGGCTCACCACGCCCCGCGGCGAGCCGCTCACCGGCGCCGCCCTGGGTGGGTACGGCGTGCGGCCCGGCCGTCCGCTGCCGGTGCCCGGCCCGGAGCTGCTGGCCGCCGCCACCGAGGCCCAGTCCGGAACCGTACGCCAGGAGGCGTACTGGGTCCGCCGGCTGGCGGCGGTGGTGCCGGCCGAACTCCCCGGCGCCGGTGCCCCCGCGCCGGGCGGCGGGGTGCACGAGATCCCGGTGCCCGTCCCGGGGGACGCGGCCGGCGCGGCCCGCCGGGCCGGGCTCCCCCTCGACCGCTGGCTGCTCGCCGCGCACCTGGCCTTCCTGGTCCGCGCCGGTGTGGCGGAGGGCTCCGACGTGCACTGGGCCGTCCCCCGCCCGGGTGCCGGCCGGCCGTCGGTCGCCGCGCTGTACGCGCCGTTCGTCCCGCTGCGCGTCCCGGCGGCGGACGGCACCGGCCCGGCCGCGTTCGCCGCGCGGGCCGCCGCGGCGGCGGACGAGGCCACCCGCCGCGGCACCCATCCCCTGGACCTGTGGCCGCGCCACCCGCGGCTGCGCGAGCGGCGGCCCGCCGCGCCCGGCCTGCCGATCGCCGTGGAGGTCTGTGACGACCCCACGGCCCCGGCCGCCCCCGCCGACGGCACCGCGCTGCTCATCCGCATCCCCGCCGGCGGGACGCCCGGCCCGTGCCGGTGGCTGGTGCGCGAGGGCGTCCTGGAACCCGGCGTCCGGACGCTGCTCGCCGGGTACGCGACCGCGTTCCTCGCCGCCGCGGCCGGCGGCGACCCCGCGGACCTGACCGCCCTTCCGCTCGGTACCGAGGACCGGCGCAGAGGCGCCCGCGGGGACTTCACGGCACCGCCCCCGCCGGCCGCCTGTGTGCACCAGCTGGTGTCCCGGCAGGCGGCGCTCCGGCCGGACGCCCCGGCCGTGTCCTGCGGCGGGGAGACCCTCGACTACGCCGAGCTGGACCGCCGCTCGTCCGCCCTCGCCGGGCATCTGCGGGCCCGCGGCATCGGCCCCGGCCACCTGGTCGGCGTCCACCTGGAGCGGTCCGTCCGGCTGCCGGTGGCGCTGCTGGGGATCATGAAGTCCGGGGCCGCCTACGTACCGCTCGACCCGGTCTACCCGGCCGAGCGCATCGCGTACATGCTCCAGGACACCGGGCTCCGCCTGGTCGTCACCGAGTCCGCGCCCGCCGCCCGGCTGCCCGGCGGCCATGCGGAGACCTTGCTGCTCGACCGGTCCTGGCCCGAGGTGGCGGCATCGGCCCCCGAACCGGGCGCGGACGTCGACGGCGACCAGGACGCCTACGTGCTGTACACCTCGGGCTCCACCGGTCGCCCCAAGGGGGTACGGATCCCGCACCGCGCGCTGACCAACCTCATCGACTCCGTGTGCCGCACCCCGGGGATGACCGAGCACGACACCCTGCTCGCCGTCACCACCGTCTGCTTCGACATCGCGGGGCTGGAGCTGTACGCCCCGCTGGCCGCCGGCGGCCGGGTCGAGGTGGCGCCGGAGCGCGCCGCCGCCGACGGTCCCACCCTGCGCGACCTGATCGAACGCGTGGAGCCGACGGTGATGCAGGCCACCCCGGCCACCTGGCGGATGCTGCTGGACGCCGGCTGGCCCCGGCGGCCGGACGCCCCGGTGCCGCGGCTGCTGTGCGGCGGCGAGGCGCTCCCGGACGACCTCGCCCGGCGACTGCTCGCGCTCGGCGCGCCGCTGTGGAACCTCTACGGCCCCACCGAGACCACCATCTGGTCCACCGTCAAGCGGGTCCGCCCCGCCGAGCCGGTGACGCTGGGCCGGCCGATCGCCCGCACCACCTGCCATGTCGTCGACCGCCGGCTGCGGCCGGTACCGCCCGGCATCCCCGGCGAACTCCTCATCGGCGGCGCCGGCGTCGCCCGCGGCTACCTCAACCGGCCGGAGCTGACGGCGCAGCGATTCGTGCCGGACACCTACGGCGGTCCGGGTGACACCGTCTACCGCACCGGTGACCTGGTGCGGCTGCGCCCCGACGGGGACCTGGAGTACCTGGGCCGCATCGACGAGCAGGTGAAGGTGAACGGCTACCGGATCGAGCCGGGCGAGGTGGAGCAGGCGCTGCTGCTGCACCCGGGCGTCGCCGAGGCGGTCGTGACGGTGCGGGAGGACCGCCCCGGGGACCGGCGGCTCGTGGCGTACCTGGTGACCCGCGCCCCCGGGGTGCGGCCCGGGGAGCTGCGCACCCGGCTGCTGGAGACCCTGCCCGCCTACATGGTGCCGACCGCCTTCGTCGAGCTGGACGCGATCCCGCTGACCGGCAACGGCAAGACCGACCGGCGGGCGCTCCCCCGCCCGGCCGGTGCCGGGGGCCCGCGGGTGGCTCCCGCCGACCAGCTGGAGAGCAGCGTCGCCGGCCTGTGGCGGGAGGTGCTGGCGCTCGATGCGGTGGGCGCCGAGGACAACTTCTTCGAGGCGGGCGGCACCTCGCTGCTGCTGATGCGGCTGATGGGCCGGCTCAACGCCGACCTGGACGCCGCGCTGTCCCGCGTCGAGATGTTCATGTACCCCACCGTCCGGTCGATGGCCCGCCACCTGCGGGCCCGGCGGTCGGGGCGTACCGGCCCCGGCCCGGCGGTGCCGCAGCCGCGCGCCGCCACCGGGCCGTCCCGTACCGGCCTCGCCGCTCTGCGTCGGCGACGGCAGCAAGTCCGCACGGCCGACGACACCGGCCGATGACCCGGAAGAAGGATCACCATGCGTGTCTGCCAGATATGCGCTCTGAAGGAGGAGCACCCGGGCGTCAGCCTCGACGACGACGGCGTGTGCAGCCTGTGCCGGCTCGGAGTCGTCGGCGACCTGATGGAGAACTTCAGTTACACCGAGCAGGTGCACGAGGAGTTCACCCGCAGCGGACCCAATCCGCACGGCGACCATGACTGCCTCTTCATGTACAGCGGTGGCAAGGACAGCACCTACATGCTGGACAAGTTCGTCAACGAGTACGGGAAGCGGGTGGTCGCCTACACCTTCGACGTCCCGTTCGAAAGCGCGCACGCGGCGGACAACATCGCCCTGGCGCGGGAGAAGATTCCCGCGACCTTCGTGCTGGATTCGGACGACGACAACATCAAGACGGTGATGCGGGAGGTGTTCAACCGCCCGGTCACGAAACCCGGGAAGTATCTCGACGAGAAACTCCCGTGCATCTCCTGCCGTACCTTCTTCGTGATCCGCGCGATTCTCTACGCCTTCCGGAACCGCATTCCGTACATTGCGCTGTGCGCCGATCCGCAGCAGATCCTGACCATGGAGTCGGACACCCGGGAAGTGGTCCGCGGTTTCTACCAGACCTTCGGCGCCCGGCTGACCGACGAGGTGTTCCGCAGCGAGGCGGAGCAGATCCTCTTCGCCGACGACGAGGACCTGCCGAAGATCGTTTTTCCGTTCATCGCGATGCGTTACTCCTACGACCCGGACCGCATCGTCGCCGAGCTGAAGGCCAAGGGACTGTACAACTCGTCCCCGCTGGAGACCCACTGCACGCTGTTCCCGCTCCTGAACTACTACTCGTTCAAGAACTGGGACTGCATGTTCTACAAGCTCAACGCCGCCAGTCACCGCCGGTCGGTGCGGCGGAACAAGAATTACGACCGTTCCACCTTCAGCATCACCTTCCCGCGGGCGGCGGACCTGCCCGTCATCGAGGAGCGGATGAAGCGGGTGGTCCTGGACATCGCCGAGCAGCGCGGTGACCCCGCGGAGCAACGGCGGGAACTGGTCGAGGTGTTCCGCGAACTGGGCGCCACCGAGGACGCGGCGCAGTTCGTCACCGAAGGGTTCCTCGGCATGCGGACCGTGGCCGCGGATCTCGGCATCACCCTCTGAAGAACGAGAGGCGCAGCAGACAATGGAGCAGACAACGGCGATCCGGGAAACCGACGTCGCCATCATCGGCATGGCGTGCCGGTTCCCCGACGCGACCACGGCCGAGGCGTTCTGGAGCAACCTCCGGGACGGCCGGGAGAGCCTCGTCCACTTCACCGACGAGGAACTCCTCGCCCAGGGGGCCGACCCCGAGGAGGTGGGCAAGCCCGGCTATGTGAAGGCCGGCCATGTGCTGGCGGACCTGGAGAAGTTCGACGCCGGGCACTTCGGCATTCCGGACGACGAGGCGGAGATCCTCGACCCGCAGCACCGGCACTTCCTGGAGTGCTCGCTGGCCGCCCTGGAGGACGCCGGCTACGAGCCGCTGGGCTTCCCCGGGGAGATCGGGGTGTTCGCCGGCGCGGGCCTCAACACCTATCTCCTCACCAACCTCGCCGAGCGCTTCCGGCGCGAGTCGGCGGTGGGCCACTACCGGCTGATGCTCGCGGGCGACAAGGACTTCCTCGCCACCCGGGTGTCCTACAAGCTGAACCTGCGCGGCCCGAGCATGAGCGTCAACACCGCCTGCTCGACCGGGCTGGTCGCCGTCCACCAGGCGTGCCTGAGCCTGCTCGCCGGGGAGTGCGGCACGGCGCTGGCCGGGGCGGTCCATCTGCGGGTGCCCCAGGTGCGCGGCTACCTCCACCAGGAGGGGATGATCTTCTCTCCGGACGGGCACTGCCGGGCCTTCGACGCGGACGCGGGCGGCACGGTGATCTCCAGCGGCGTGGGGGTGGTCGTCCTCAAGCGCCTGGTGGACGCGGTCGCGGACGGTGACACGGTGTACGCCGTGGTCAAGGGCACCGCGGTGAACAACGACGGCTCCCTGAAGTCGGGGTACACCGCGCCCAGCGTCGCCCGCCAGGCGGACGTGATCCGGGACGCGCAGCGGGTGGCGGACTGTCCGCCGGAGACCATCGGCTACGTGGAGGCGCACGGTACCGGCACCGCGCTCGGCGACCCGATCGAGGTGGCCGCGCTGTCCCGGGCGTTCGAAGGAGTGCCGCCGGGCCGGGTGCTGCTGGGGTCGGTCAAGACCAACATCGGCCACCTCGACGTCGCCGCGGGCCTGGCGGGGCTGATCAAGACCGCGCTGATGCTCCGGCACCGGACCATCGCGCCCAGCCTCCACTTCCGCAGGGCCAACCCGGACATCGACGTCACCGAGGGGCCGTTCCGGATCGCCACCGAGACGGCCGAGTGGCAGTCCGACGGGGGCCCGCGGCGCGCCGGGGTCAGTTCGTTCGGGGTGGGCGGCACCAACGCCCATGTGGTCCTGGAGGAGCCGCCGGCCCCGGCGCCGGCCCCCGATCGTCCCGGCGGTCCGGAGCTGCTGGTGCTCTCCGCCCGCACCCCGCGGGCGCTGACCCGGGCGGCCGGCGACCTCGCCCGCCACCTGCGGCGCCACCGGGAGCTGGACCTCGCGGCCGTGGCGCACACCCTGGCCACCGGCCGCCGGCCCTTCACGCACCGGCGCGCCGTGGTCTGCGACGACCTCGCGGACGCGGCCCTGGCGCTGGCGGTCAACGACCCGGCGCGGGTGCTGGCGGGCACCGGCGACACCCCGGCGGCGCTCGCCCTGGTCTGCGGCGCGCTGACCGGGCCGGCGCCGGACGCCGCGGAGCTGTACCGGTGCGTCACCCCGTTCCGGGAGGCGGTGGACGACTGCGCCGCCGCCCGGGGCGCCGGCGGGCCGGACGCGGCGGGGCTGCTGTCCGGCGCCGCCGGGGACGCGGTCGCGGCGTTCGTCACCGGGTACGCGCTCGCCCAAACCTGCCGGGCGGCCGGTGTGCGGCCGGCCGCGGTGTGCGGACGGGGCGTCGGCCGGCTGGTGGCCGGGTGCCTGGCGGGGGTCCTCGGTCTCGGGCAGGCCCTCACCGTGCTGGCCGGCGGTGCCATGGGCACCCCGGCGGACGGTGAACTGCCGGTGGCGGTGGGCGGCGACGGTCACTGGCTGACCCCCGGCGAGGCCGCCGACCCGGCCACCTGGACCGGTCCGGACGGCGGCGACGAGGAGGCGATCGCCGCCCTGCTGACGAAGGAGGGGCTGACCCGGCTGGAGCTGACGCCGGCGCCCGGTGGGGCGGCACCGGCCCGGCGGGCGCTGCTGGAGGCCCTGGGGCGGGCCTGGACGCTCGGCGCGGACCTGGACTGGCCGGTGTGGTTCGGCACCGAGCACCGCCGGGTGCCGCTGCCCACCTACCCGTACGAGCGCAAGCGGCACTGGGTGGACCCGGAGCGTGACGGGCAGCCGTCCGCCGGTGCCGCGGCGGACGGCCTGCGTGCCCGCTACGAGCGCGCCGACCGCGCCGGCCGTCAGGCACTGGTGGAGGACTTCCTCCGCCGGCAGATCGCGGCCATGCTCCAGGGCGGTACCGACGAACTGCCCGGCGTGGAAACCGACCTGTTCGTACTGGGCATGGACTCACTGATGCTCATCGACATCATCGCCAGGCTCGGGGACGAGCTGGGCCGCCACCTGCCGGCCACCATCGAAAGCGAGCACCCGACCATCAAGGAACTGGTCGACGGGGTGGTGGGGTGACCGTGCCCACCTGCGCCCGCGCGGTGGCCGGTGGCCCGCCCGGCCCGCCGGGCGCGGTGCCGGGCCACCGGGGGGCGCGCGAGGAGGAGGTGGGCGTCGCGAGCATCGACGCCCACCTCGTCGTCCGGCAGGCCGACGAGCGCTTCCCCCGGCACCTCGGCGGCACCTCGGCCGAGGTGTGCGGCCGGCCGCTGCTGCACCTGGTGCACCCCACCGCGCGGGGCCGGCTGGCCCGGCGGCTGGCCCGGCTGCTGAACGGCACGGACCACCGGTTCACCGAGCGGATACCCACCGCGCGGCGGCCGGCGGGCGGGCCCACCGTGACGCTCACCGGTTACGCGGTGCGCGGCGGCCCGCTGGGGGTGACGGCGATCCTGGTGGCTTCCGGGCCCCCGCCCGCCGCGGTCCCGGAGGCGGCGGGTCCGGGCGGGGCCTGTCTCACCCCGGTGGACGCCCGCATCCTGGAGGGGATCGCGGCCGGCCACTCCACCCTGAGCCTGGCGTCCCGGCTCCACTTCAGCCGTCAGAACATCGACTACCGGGTGACCGGGCTGCTCCGCCGGTTCCAGGTGCCCAACCGGACGGCCCTGGTCTCCCGGGCCTTCTCCACCGGGCTGCTGGCGGCGGGCACCTGGCCGCCCCGGGTCGCCGAGGGACGCGTCAGGTGACGGTCCGGCCGCCGCTCCCGGCACCCGCCGGGCGGCGGCCGGACCGCTCGGTGGCGCGGTCAACGGGCGCCAACGGCCGGTGCGCGGCCCAGGGTGGGTGGGCCGCGCACCGGCCGCGGGCGCGCCGGGGGCGCGGGGCCGTACGCCGGGGGTGCCTCGCCGGGCCGGCGTACCGGTCCGTGCCGGTGCGCGGGGTGGGTGTGCCGGGTCGTGCCGGTGCGCGGGGTCGGTGTACCGGGTCGTGCCGGTCCGTGCCGGTGCGGTTCCGGACGAATGGTGGCCGAATCGCCCACCTCGACCGGGATGGGATCTTTCCGGTGGGGCGCGTCCCGGGGGAGACTCGGCACGCCCGGCCGCGGCGGACGGCCGGTTTCCCGCACTCCACCACAGCAGGCCGCCGGAGGGCGTGCCGTGGCCCCGGTACGCCGGACGCGGCCCGCCCGGACGGAAGGGTCACCGATGGTGTCTCCGTTACGCGTCTCCCCCCGCACCGACGCCCGCATCCTCACCAGCCTGTTCCGGCACCGGTGGTCCAGTGACTGGACCACCCGGGTCCGCAGTCTGTACGAGATGCACCCGCCGACGAACCTGCTGTCGGAGGAGGGCACCTACTTCAACGTGGGTTACTGGGAGCCGGGGACGGCCCGGTACGACCACGCGCAGCACGCGCTGGCCGATCTGCTCGCCGAGGCGGCGGGGATGGGGCCGGGCGACACGGTGCTGGACTGCGGGTTCGGCTTCGGCGACCAGGACTTCCGCTGGCTGGCCCGCCGCGAGCCGTACCAGATCTTCGGGATCAACATCACCCCGCGCCACGTGGCCGCCGCGCGGGCCCGGGCGCGCGCGGAGAAGCTCCACGACCGGTTGCGCTTCCAGCTGGCCTCGGCGACCGACATCCCGTTCCCGGACAACTGCTTCGACCGGGTGGTCTCGCTGGAGTCGGCCATGCACTACCAGCCGCGCACCCGGTTCTTCGAGGAGGCGTTCCGGGTGCTGCGCCCCGGTGGGGTGCTGGCCACCGCGGACATCGTGCCGATGCCGGGCGCCGGCCCCCGCGCCGCCCTGGGCTCCCCCGCACTGGACTGGATCAAACACTCGGTGGACGACCGCAACTGGCACGACCGGGAGGCGTACGCCGGGAAGCTGGGTGAGGCGGGTTTCGCGCAGGTGCGGGTGCGCAGCATCCGGGACCGGGTGTGGGAACCGTGGCTGGCCCACATCCGCCGCGCGGTGGACGAGCCGGCGTTCGCCCGGCGGGTGAGCACGCTCTACCTGCGGATGCTCAGGCACGGCATGGCCGACCGGGCGCTGCTGGACCGGGACATGGCGCGACTGGACTACGTCCTCGCCTCCGCCGTGAAGCCACACGGCGGAGGCTGACCGCCCGGCGCGGCGGCCCGGCGCGGCCGGGGGCCAGGCGCCTGGGGCGGCCGGGGGCCGTGGGTACGGTGCCGGCCTCGCCCGGTCGGTGAACGGTGGTCAGGCCTCTTCGCGGTGGTCGTCGGGCCCCCTCGCCGGCGGATGTCAGGCCTCCTGACGGCGGCGTCGGGCCGTCGCCGGAGGGCGTCGGGTCCGTTCGCCGATGGTAGTCCGGCCCCTTCCCGGCGGGCGTCGGATCCGGTCGCCGGTGGTCGTCGGGCCCCTTCCCCGCGGGCGTCAGGTCCGGTCGGGCCGCTCCGGTACGGGGACGGCGCCGGCCAGCACCGTGGTGACGACCCGGTGGACCGCCTCGGGTGCCACCGGACCGCCGTCCCGGTCGGCGAAGAGCAGGTGCGCGGCGCCGATCAGGGTGGGGGCGAGCGTGTCGAGGTCGGCGTCCGCCGCGACGCGGCCCCGCTCCCGTTCGGCCGCGAGGTAGCGGGCGAGCTGGGCGGTGGCCTCGGCCAGGAGCGGCACGCCGGTCGAGCCGGCCCGGCGCAGCCGGGCCCGCAGCCCGTCGCGGGAGATCACCAGGCCGACGACGGCGACCGCGACCGATCCGAACAACTCGCTGAGCGCGCGGGTGAGGTTGCCGGCGACCGTTCCGGTCCCGGCGGACGCGCACAGCGCGGCGGACCGGCTCTCCATCCGGGCGATGCGGTCCAGCACCAGTTCGGCGAGGAACGCCTCGAAGTCGGCGAAGTGCCGGTGCAGCACCCCCTTGGCGCAGCCCGCCTCGGTGGTCACCGCGCGGCTGGTCAGCCCGCTGGGACCGTCTCTCAGCAGCACCCGTTCCGCGGCGTCGAACAGCTGCTCGCGGGCGTCCCGCAGGGTCACCCCGGTGGGCATGACGCGCACTCCCCTTCCGTACCGGCCCCGCCGGTCGGCGAGCCGTGCCGGCACCACCCGCGTCGACGAGTGGGCATGCGCCCACCGTACCTCCCGGAGCGGGCCGCGGTCCGTTCCGCACAGCACGGTTCCCACCGGCACCACGAGGCCACGGAGTCCTTCGGCACGGACCCCGAGCGCTACGACCGGGCCCGCCTCCGCTGTCCCGACGCGCTGGTGGCGGCGGTGGTCGCGGGGAGTCCGGGCCCGGACCTGCTCGACGTCGAGTGCGGCACCGGTCAGGACCGAGGGGCACGCAATGACGGCTCCGGTCCGGGCACGGTGGCCCCGGCCTGACGCCCCGTCCGGCGGCCGCCCGCCATCGGGGGCCCCGCGCGGGCGACCGGCCCGGCGCGACGGCCCGGGCCGCAACCCGGCACCGGCACCGGTTCCGGGTGGCCCATCGGGCGGGCCACCGGGGCGGGTCGGCCCGGCTGCCGGCGGGCGACGGGGACCGAGCCCGGGCGGCCGGATCAGCTCGGCGGTGCGCCCATCGGCCGGTCGGCCAGGGCGCGGGCGACGGCGTACAGGTTCGCCGCCATGGCCTTGCCGGTACTGACCGACCACGCGTGGCCCTCGTCGGTCTCGGTGAAGCTGGGCCCCGGGCCGGGTCCCCGGTTCCAGTACGTCCACGCCTGGCCGGGAATGGTGAAGCCGATGTCCACGAGCCCGCCGGCGACCTCGGAGATCACGTGGTGGGCACCGTCCTCGTTACCGGTGACCACGACCCCGGCGACCTTGTTGTAGGCGACCGGCCGGCCCTCGTCGTCGGTCTCGGAGAGCATCGCGTCCATCCGCTCCAGCATGCGCTGCGCCAGGGAGGAAGGGCGTCCCACCCAGGTGGGGGTGGCCACCACCAGGATGTCGGATTCCAGCAGGCGGGCGTGGACCCCGGGCCACTGGTCGCCCTCGCCGAGGTCGGTGGCGACGCCCGGCGGGATGTCCAGGTCGGCCAGGCGTACGGTCGTCACCTCGACGCCACGGTCGCGCAGGGCCTGGACCACGACGGCGGCGAGGACTTCGGTGTTGGAGCGCTCCGGGGAGCGTTTCAGCGTGCAGTTGATCATCACGGCGCGCATGGGCAGCCCTCGCAGACATCGGTGGTGGACCGTCACCCCGCCCCTGGCACAGCGGAACCGACCCTAGACCACACCGTCGCGAACCCGTCAGAACCGGACGGGTGATCCGCACGCGCACGGACGGCCCGGCCCGGTCGCCGGTATGCGCGCCCCGGGCCGTCCGGCCGTCTCGGGCGCGGCGGGCCCGGTCCGCCGCCCGGGCCCGCACGCCCGCCCGCGCCCCGGCGCCGCCCGGCGGGACCCGTGGCCGGACCGTGCCCGCCGCGGATCCGTCACGGTCGGGCGGGGCGCGGGGCGTCCGGCGGCACCGGCCGCCTCACGACAGGTGCCGCGGGGCGGCGCGGCGGGCCCGTGCGGTTCCGCGCGGGCCCGCCGTCCATCGGGGTGACCGGGCGCGCGGTCCGGCGCCGGTGCCACCGGTGGCACCGTCAGGGTGCGTCGATCAGGACGCGGCCGTCGGTCGGGGTCTGCGCGGCGGTGCGCGTGGCGTAGGCGGACTCGACCCGGTACCGCTCGGTGGCGTTCGGGACGGCGTTCTTGCAGCTGATGCCCGCGCTGGAGCCCGACATCAGCTGGGAGCAGGGGCCGGGCTTGGTGTCCGGCAGGCCGAGGTTGTGGCCGAGCTCGTGGGCGACGATGCGGGTCTTGTCGTGGCCCTGGGCGACCGCCTGGCTGCCCAGCTCCACCCGTCCCTGCCCGCCCGGGCGGACCGGGCCCAGCGTGGCCTGCGGCCAGCCGGTGGTGGCGATGATCTGTATCTGGGCACGGGTGCCGGGCTGGGCCTTCACCAGTTTCACGTTGGTGACGTTCGTGTTCCACGAGGCGACCCCGGCGGTGATGGCCGCTTCCCAGCCGGCGGCCCGGGAGTCGTCGTAGTAGAGGGTCGTGACCGCCGAAGCGCTCTTCGGGGCAGCCGTGGAGGAGGCGGATCCGGCGTGCCCCGCGGGGGCCGCGATCATGGTGATGACCGCTGCGGTGCCGGCTGCTGCGAACCACGTGGAGCGGAACATGGCTGTCCTTTCGCCGGGGCCGGGCGCCGCGGGGGAACGGGCCCGGAAAACCCGGTTGTCGGTGAACCGTCAAGGTGCTGAGGGAAGTATGTTCGACCCCGGCGGCAGCCACTCATACCGATCGGCCATAACGTCCACGCGGGCACGGGGCACGGGAGGGGAGACGCCGGGGCGGAGGTGTGCGCGGGGTGGGGGTGCCACCGGGAGGCCACCGGCCGGCTCCGCCGCCGCACCGGGGACGCGGGCCTCCGCGGCGCCACCGGCCGACCCGGCGCCGACTCCCGGTGGGCGGGGCGCTGTTCATGGCCGCCCGTGCGGGCGCCATCGCCACCGCGCCCGCACCGGTCAGCTCCGCATCGGCAGCCGCGCACCGTCCGGCCGCGTCACCGGCCGGGACGCCACACCTACCGTGCGGCGAGCCGCTCCAGGAGGGCGGCGCTCCGCGCCAGCAACGCCCGTTCCTCCTCGGTGAGTTCCGCCTCGATGGCCTGCGCGAGCCAGCCGGCCCTGCGGCCGCGCTCCGCCTCCAGTGCGACCCGGCCCGCCTCCGTCAGCTCGACGAGCGACTTGCGGCCGTCCGTGGGGTGCGCGCGGCGGGTGACCAGGCCCTGCTCCATGAGCAGCCCCACCGCCCGGGCCATCGACTGGGGGCGTACGCGCTGATCGGCGGCGAGGTCGCTGGTGGTCATGGCGCCGTTGCGGTCGAGCGCGCCGAGCACGGCGGCCTGGCCGAGCGGAATGCGGTCCTCGTGCTTGACGCGTCGGGTGAGCTTGCCCATCGCGGTACGCAGTTCGGCGGCGATGGCGGCGGCTTCCGGCGTGGGCACGGGAGCACTTTACCCCGCCGGCCGCCCCGGCCCGCGCCGCTGACCTGCACAGCAGTACTACACAGCCAATCTGAACAGCAAAACTGAGCAGCATTGCTGTAGAGTTTGCCGCTGTCGGGCTCAGCGCCAGCGTTGTCGCACCCGGGGGCCACGGCACACGACAACGGGAAGGAACTCCCATGCGCGCACCGGCAGTCGGCACTGCCAGCACCGTCATCGAAACCGTCATCGGCCGCCGGATCATCGACAGCCGGGGCAATCCCACGGTCGAGGTGGACATCGTCCTGGCGGACGGGTCCCTGGGGCGCGCGGCCGTCCCGTCCGGCGCCTCCACCGGCGCCCGGGAGGCCGTGGAACTGCGCGACGGGGTCGCTGCGCGCTGGCACGGCAGGGGCGTCGACCGTGCGGTGGCCCACGTCAACGGGGAGATCGCGGCGTGCGTGCGTGGCCGGGACGCCTCGGACCAGGCGGGTCTCGACGCCGCGCTGATCGCCCTGGACGGCACCGCCACGAAGTCCCGGCTCGGCGCCAACGCGATCCTCGGCGTCTCCCTCGCCACGGCCAAGGCCGCCGCGGCGGCCCACCGGCAGCCCCTCTACCGCTACCTCGGCGGGGCCGACGCCCGCCTCCTGCCGCTGCCGATGATGAACGTCGTCAACGGCGGTGCGCACGCCGACAACCCACTGGACTTCCAGGAGTTCATGATCGTGCCGGTGGGCGCGGACACCTTCGCCGAAGCCGTCCGCATGGGCAGCGAGGTCTTCCACACCCTGCGCCGCGATCTGCTGGCCGCCGGACACTCCACGGGCGTCGGCGACGAGGGCGGCTTCGCGCCCGAGCTGCGTACCGCCGAGGAGACGCTCGACTTCCTGGTGGCCGCCATCGAGCGCACCGGCTACCGGCCCGGCACGGACATCGGCCTGGTCATGGACCCGGCGTCGTCGGAGTTCTTCCGCGACGGGGTGTACGACTACGCGGGCGAGGGGGTACGCCGCACCCCCGCCGAACACGCCGGCCACCTGGCCGGTCTCATCGACGCCTACCCGGTCCTGTCCGTCGAGGACCCGATGGCGGAGAACGACCTGGACGGCTGGCGCGAGCTGACCGCCCGCGTCGGCGACCGCTGCCAGCTCACCGGGGACGACGTGTTCTGCACGAACGAGACGCTGCTGCGCAAGGGCATCCGCTCCGGCGTCGGCAACTCGGTGCTGATCAAGGTCAACCAGATCGGCACCCTGACCGAGGCACTGGCCGCGGTGACCACGGCCCACCGGGCGGGCTGGACGGCCGTCATGTCACACCGCTCGGGGGAGACGGAGGACACCACCATCGCGGATCTGGCGGTGGCGACCGGCTGCGGTCAGATCAAGACCGGTTCGCTCTCCCGTTCCGACCGCACGGCGAAGTACAACCAGCTGATCCGGATCGAGGAGGAGCTGGGCGACTCGGCGCGCTTCGCGGGCCGGGACGCCTTGCGCCGGGCGTGAACACCGGGGCGGCGCCGGGGCGGTCCCGGTGCCGCCCCGGTGTCAGCGGAACTCGTGCACGACCTCGATGGGGCCGACGATGTGGGCGTTGAACGCGTCCAGTTCCTCGGCCGGCACCCACAGTTCGAGGATGGTCCGCCCGCCGGCCTGCCGTACCGGGTACCGGGTCAGGAACTCCGAGTCCACCGCGAAGCGCGTCACGAAACCGGCACCGTCGTGCTTCACGTTCCAGTCCCGGGCGATCCGGACCGCGTAGTCCTCGTCCAGGACCGGGTAGAAGATGGGCTGCTCCGGCAGCCTGGGCGGCCAGGCGCGCCAGCCCGAGTCCCGGACCAGGACGCCGGCCCGCCACGGCCTTTTCCCCGGCCGCCGCGGGTGGGCCGGAGCAGGGCCCGGGTCAGCATCGGCAGGGCGTGCCGCAGCTCGCGGTGGCCGTAGGTACCGGTGTGGGTCCCGGGGTAGATGTGGGTGGTGACCGGTGCGCCCAGCTGTTCGAGTCGGCGGCCCAGGATGCGCGCCTCCCGCCCGCAGACCGCCTCGGTGACGGAGACCACGTCGTCGGGGAGGAGCGCGATCCACTTCTCGGTGCCGGGGATGTGGGGTTCGGGTTCGTCCCCGTCGAGCGGCCCCGGGGTGCCGTCGCCCGCGGCGAGGTAGACGGGGGTGCGGCGCAGGCCCTCCGCGCGGTGGAACGGGTCCCAGTCCAGCCAGACCTCCCACTGCTTCCAGGGGTCCCCGAAGATGGCGTGGCCGTCGATGCCCACGAACGCGGCGCCCGACAGCCACACCTCGGGGTGCCGGATGGGGTGCACCGGTGCCCCGAAGGAGGCGACCGCGCGGAACAGGCCGGGCACCCGGGAGGCGAAGGACAACGCGCCGAACCCTCCCTGCGACTCACCGGCCGCCGCGCGGCGCGGACCCGCGCCGTACCGCTCCTCGACCAGCGGCACCACCTCGCGGAGGAAGTGGCTGCGGACCCGCGGCGGCCCGCCGGCCCCGTGGTTCCACCAGTCGGTCCAGAAACCGAACAGCGGCATGGCCGGCATGACGACCAGCACATCGCGCAGTTCCGGCAGGTCCTGCACCCGGAACATCGTCGTCCACACGGTGTGGTCGCCGTCGCCGCCGGCCAGGAGGTAGAGCGTCGGCCAGCGGTCGTCCGGGCCCCGCTCCCGCCAGCCGCGCGGGGTCAGCAGGGCGACCGTGCTGCGGGCGGCCAGGGCGGGCGAATCGACGGTGAGCTCCACCAGGCGCTCGTCCAGGCGCCGTTCGGTGACGACCCGCGAGGCGGCGCGGGCCTCGGGGGCGGTGGACAGCAGGGCCGGCCCGCCGGCGGCGAGCAGGGCGCCGCCGGCGAGAAGCGAGCGGCGCGGAAGCATCGGTGGCATGCTCCGATGCTCCGTCCCCCAGGGCCCCGGTTTCCATCCGGGATGACCCGGACCGGTCCCTGATGTCCGCCGTTCGGGCGAGCCGGCGGCCGGATGCCGTTGTTACAGTGCGGCGACCACGGATACGGCGTCGAACGGGGACGGGACATGGGGCTTTTCGGCAACGCGCACACGGTGGACCAGGGGAAGGCGCAGCGGGAGTACCAGCGGCTGCTGGGCCAGGGCGAGCAGGTGTACGCCGCGTACCAGCTGATCCGGGACACCATCCTCTTCACCGACCGGCGGCTGATCTTCATCGACAAGCAGGGGATCACCGGCAAGAAGGTCGAGTACCACTCCGTTCCGTACAAGAGCATCGCGCACTTCGCGGTGGAGACGGCGGGCCACTTCGACCTCGACGCGGAGCTGAAGATCTGGATATCCAGCAGCCCCACGCCGATCGAGAAGACGTTCACCAAGGGCGTGGACATCTACGAGGTGCAGGCCATGCTGACGCAGTTCGTGGCGGGGTAGCGCCCCGCCTCGGCCGTCACCGGCGGGCGCCTGGGCCGGGCCCACGGGCAGGTGGCCCGGCCCCGCCGCGTCCGGCACGCTCCTCCCCCGCCCGCCGGGCACGGAGCCGACCCGGCGGGCGGGTGGCCCGTTCCGCCGGCCGCCACGCCGGGCCCCGCGGGCCGTCACCGGGACGGACGGGTACCGGAGCGGGCGGGTCCGGACCTGGCCCGCCCCGCCGGGCCGGTAGCGGGACGGTCCCGGCGCCGGAGAGGAGAAATCCTCGCGGACCCCGGATACTGGGGGCAGGGAGCTTGGCCCAGCGGAGTACCCGAGGAGCCGCATCATGGGTGACCAGGAAGAACACCAGCCCCGCGACCGGCGTCAGCCGTCCCAGCCCCGCACCGGGAGCGACCAGCCGATCGATCCGGAGGACCTGGTCCGGCTCGCCGGACAGGACCCCACGCCGGAGCGGATCGAGCGGGCCCGCCGGCTCATCAGGGAGAAGGGCGCCGCCGCCGTCGAGGAGTATCTGCCGTGAACCGTGGAAGGCGGACCGCGGGCCGCCGTCGCGCCGTGACGGCGGCGGCGGCCCTCCTGTCGGTACCACCGAAAGGCGGCGATGGACACCTCGGTCGATAGGATCGCCGACCCGTGGGGCGGACGGACCCCCTACCGGCGCCACCAGCCGTGGCCGGCGCGCGTGGACACGTTCCTGGAGCCGGGGACCGGCCCGGAGAGCGTGCAGCGGTGGGTCCAGACCGCCTCGATCCTCCACTCCGATGGGGACGCGATGGACATTGCGGTCCGGGACGGCCGCATGGTGGGGGTGCGCGGACGGGTGTCGGACCGGGTCAACCGGGGCCGCCTGGGGCCCAAGGACCTCTTCGCCTGGCAGGCGAACTCCGCCCGGGACCGGCTGACCCGGCCGCTGGTCCGGCGCGCCGGACGGCTGGAGGAGACCGACTGGGACACCGCGATGGACCGGATCGTGGAGCGCTCCCGGGAGCTGCTGGCGGACCGCGGGCCCGGGTCGATCGGCTTCTACACCTCCGGCCAGCTGTTCCTGGAGGAGTACTACACCCTCGCCGTGCTGGCCCGGGCCGGGATCGGCACCGGCCACCTGGACGGCAACACCCGTCTGTGCACCGCCACCGCGGCGGAGGCGCTCAAGGAGTCGTTCGGCTGCGACGGGCAGCCGGGCACGTACGACGACATCGACCACGCCGACGTCATCGCGCTGTTCGGCCACAATCTGCCGGAGACCCAGCCGGTGCAGTGGATGCGTGTCCTTGACCGGCTGGCGGGCGGGGACCCGCCCCGGCTGGTGTGTGTGGACCCGCGCCCCACCGCCGCCGCGCGCCGGGCGACCGTCCATCTGGCCCCCCGGCTCGGCACCAACGTGGCGCTGCTCAACGCGCTGCTGCACGAGATCATCCGCGCCGGGCACATCGACCACGACTACATCGCGGCGCACACGGTGGGCTTCGAGGAGCTGGCCCGGGAGGTCTCGTCGTGCACACCGGAGTGGGCGGCCGGGATCTGCGACGTGCCCGCGGCACGCATCCGGGAGGCGGCCGAGGTGCTGGGGACCGCCGACCGGCTGCTCTCCACCGTGCTGCAGGGCGTCTACCAGTCCCACCAGGCCACCGCGGCCGCGGTGCAGATCAACAACCTGCACCTGCTGCGCGGCATGCTCGGCCGGCCCGGGGCCGGCGTCCTGCAGATGAACGGGCAGCCCACCGCGCAGAACACCCGGGAGTGCGGGGCCAACGGGGACCTGCCGGGGTTCCGCAACTGGCAGAACGACCGGCACGTCGCGGAGCTGGCGGCGGTGTGGAACGTCGAGCCGGAGACGATCCCCCACCACGCCCCGCCCACCCACGCCATGCAGATGTTCCGCTTCGCCGAGCAGGGCTCGATCCGGATGCTGTGGATCAGCGGCACCAACCCGGCCGTCTCGCTGCCGGAGCTGTCCCGCATCCGCTCCGTGCTCTCCCAGGACCGCCTCTTCGTCGTGGTGCAGGACCTGTTCCTCACCGAGACCGCGCGCCTGGCCGACGTGGTGCTGCCGGCCGCCACCTGGGGCGAGAAGACCGGTACGTTCACCAACGCCGACCGCACCGTGCACCTGTCCGACAAGGCCGTCGAACCGCCCGGCCAGGCCCGTCCCGACCTCGACATCTTCCTCGACTACGCCGCCCGGATGGACTTCCGCGACCGGGACGGCGGCCCGCTGATCGGCTGGCACGACCCGGAGTCGGCGTTCGAGGCGTGGAAGCGGTGCAGCGCCGGCCGCCCCTGCGACTACACCGGCATCAGCTACGCCGCGCTGCGCGGCGGCAGCGGCATCCAGTGGCCGTGCGGCGAGGACACGCCGGAGGGCACCCCGCGGCTGTACACCGGCGGGATCACCTGGGCCCGCCCGGACGACTGCGAGAGCTACGGCCGGGACCTGGTCACCGGGGCCGCCACCGACGCGGTGGAGTACCGGGCGGCCAACCCGGAGGGCAAGGGGATGCTGCGGGCCGCCGGGTACCTGCCGCCGCACGAGGAGCCGGACGACCGCTACCCCTTCCAGCTCACCACCGGACGCACCGTCTACCACTTCCACACCCGCACCAAGACCGGCCGGGCGCCGCAGCTCGACGCCGCGGCCCCCGACGTGTGGGTGGAGGCGTCGGCCGCCGACGCGTCCGCCGCGGACCTGGCGGAGGGGGACGTGGTGGAGGTCCGTACGCCCCGCGGCGCGCTGCGGGGCCGGCTGCGGATCACCGGCATCCGGCCCGGACTGCTCTTCGTCCCCTTCCACTACGGCTACTGGGACACCCCCGGCGGGCACCGGCCGGCCGACGGCACACCCGGGCGGGCCGCGAACGAGACCACGGTCACCGACTGGGACCCGGTCTCCAAGCAGCCCCTGTTCAAGACCGCGGCGGCGGCACTCACCCTGGTGGAGCGGGGGAACGGCACGCCTTCCCCGGCGCCCACCACCACCGCCTCCGCGCCCTGGCGCGCGGGAGCCGCACCGCCCACCACCGGCGGCCGTTCCGCCCTGGTCCGGCAGGGCCCGGCGATGCCCTGGACCGGTCCGGCGGGAGGCGGAGCATGAACGGCACCACCCTCGTCCTGCGCGCCCTGCACCACGGTGAACGCCGGCTCGCCCGGCAGCTCACCGCCGTGGCGGAGCACCACCGCGCCGAGCACGAGGTGCACCATGTGGCCACCGACCTCGCCCGCTGGTCCCGGGAGCACGCGAACCGACTGGCCGAGGCCGGCCGCGTCCGCGGACACCCGGCCGAGGCGCCGGAGGAGCACCCGCCATCGCCGCTGACGGCACTGCGGGAGGGGGCCGCCCACGCGCTGGGCGACCGGCCCGACCCCGGGCTGCTCCTCCTGTGGGACCTGCGGAAGCTCCACCTGAGCGCGTCGGGGAACTCCCTGTACTGGGAGATGCTGGCCCAGGCGGCGCAGGCCGCCCACGACGGCGAGCTGCTCCAGCTGGCCTCCCGCTGCCATCCGCAAACGCTGCGGCAGATGAAGTGGACCAACACCATGGTCAAGGTGCTGTCCCCGCAGGTGCTGACCACCCCCTGACCAGCCGGACCGCTCCACGGTGCGCCGTGGCCCGCCGTGCGGAGGCGACGGACCGTCCGGCGGCGCGCCGGGGCCCGCGGGTCGGCGGGTCTGCGGGTCGGCGGGGCCGCACGACTCGTCTCCGGGACGCCCCCGCTTTCCCGGACGGCCGACGTCCCGAACACCCCGTTCCCCGTGAATGGTTGACAACCCGGAGCACCGCCGGGCGGCGTGGGCGGGACACCCGGGTCCCGGCCGGAGGGCGCGACGGCCGTACGCGTGACCACCGCCGTTGGGCCGGGGGACCTCCCGGCCCTCCCCACCTGTGAACGCCCCTCCCCCGGGTTGGTCCAGACCTCTTGACCACAGGTCTGGACCAGCCTACGGTGTGCGCGTCGCGCCCCCGCACCGCCCCGAGCCCCCCACCGCAGCCCAGGAGGCCATCATGGGCTCTCGATCTGTCATGCGCACGACCATGCCCGGGCCCCGGGAGCGCCGGCCCATCCACCCCACGGACCAGTCATGACACCCCCTCGGCTCGGTGCGCCGACTCGGCGGCACCACCGCGCACGGAGCCCGCGGGAGGAAGGGAGCACCGGATGTCCGGTCGTACGTCACGCCTGCTGGGAGCCGCACTGGCCCTGGCGTTCGCCGTTCAGATACCCGTCGCGGCGGCGACGGCCGCACCCCGCGAGAACACCGCCGCACAGACCGACACCTGTGCGGTGAAGTCCAAGCCCACGGGCAAGGTGCTCCAGGGCTACTGGGAGAACTGGGACGGCTCGGCCAACGGCGTGCACCCGCCGTTCGGCTGGGTGCCGATCAACGACAAGCGCATCCGCGACCACGGCTACAACGTGATCAACGCGGCGTTCCCGGTCATCCGCTCGGACGGCACGGTGCTGTGGGAGGACGGGATGGACGCCACGGTGAAGGTGTCCACCCCCGCCGAGATGTGCGACGCCAAGGCGAACGGCGCCACCCTGCTGATGTCCATCGGCGGCGCGGCGGCCGGCATCGACCTCAGCTCCACCAAGGTGGCCGACCGGTTCGTCGAGACGGTGGTACCGATCCTGAAGAAGTACAACTTCGACGGCATCGACATCGACATCGAGACCGGCCTGGTCGGCAGCGGCAACATCAACCAGCTGTCGGCCTCGCAGTCGAACCTCATCCGCATCATCGACGGCGTGCTCGCCCAGATGCCGTCCAACT
Organism: Streptomyces pactum; assembly: GCF_016031615.1. GTDB lineage: Bacteria > Actinomycetota > Actinomycetes > Streptomycetales > Streptomycetaceae > Streptomyces > Streptomyces pactus. The sequence continues at coordinate 6,541,837 of NZ_JACYXC010000001.1, read as the reverse complement.
TCGGCCTGACGATGGCCCCGGAGACCGCCTATGTCACCGGCGGCAGCGTGGTCTACGGCTCGATCTGGGGCGCCTACCTGCCGATCATCAAGAAGTACGCGGACAACGGCCGCCTGTGGTGGCTGAACATGCAGTACTACAACGGCAGCATGTACGGCTGCTCCGGCGACTCCTACCAGGCGGGCACCGTCGCCGGGTTCACCGCGCAGACCGACTGCCTCAACAAGGGGCTGGTGGTCCAGGGCACCACCATCAAGGTGCCGTACGACAAGCAGGTCCCGGGCCTGCCCGCGCAGCCGGGCGCCGGCGGCGGATACATGTCCCCCAGCCTGGTGTCGCAGGCGTGGAACAACTACCGGGACAAGGGCCTCAAGGGCCTGATGACCTGGTCGATCAACTGGGACGGGTCACGCAACTGGACCTTCGGCGACAACGTCCGCTCGCTGCAGGGCCGTTGATCCCCGGCGCCGTACGCGTCCCGCGGTCGTGTACGGCGCACTCCCCCGTCCTCCGCGGCCCGGTGCCCGGTACAACGACGGCCCGGCCCCGCGGCGCGGCGGCCCACCGCACAAGTCCGGGGGCGCGGGTCCGGGCGCTCGCGCCCGGGACCCGCGCCCCTGCTTCACGTTTCACCACGGAGACCCGCCGGAGCGGGCGCCGGTCCGCCGCCGTTGACCCCGGCGGCGTGCAGCGCCGCGCCGGCCCCGGCCGGGCTACCGGGCCGGTTCCCAGACGGTGACCCCCAGACGGCCGGTGGAGCCGAGGTCGTAGGGGGTCTCCGGGGTGATCCGCACCCCGATGTCCCCGACCGACGGGGAGACGACCACCGTCTTGCCCACCACCGGGGCCTGGCTGGTGTCGTCGTAGGTGTTCCGCCACACCAGCTGGAAGGTGGCCGAGCCGCCCGGCTCGACCGAGAACGCCGCCGGGGTCGCGTCCCCGACCCCGGAGCTGACCCGCCGGGCGCCCCGGTCGATGTCGATCCGCAGCGGCTTGCCGTCCTCGTCGAGCAGTTCCACGGTCGGGTAGCCGCTCAGCCGCCGCGCCGTGGGCCCGCAGTTGGTGAGGGTGACCTCCTGGGCCCGCAGCCCCGACGCGGCGTTCGCCTCACCGGCGGTCACCCGCACCCCCGAAGCGGGGCACGGGGAGCCGGAGGACGAGGAGGACGGCGACCCCGACGGGGGGTAGGGCGTGAACCGGTCCACGTCCAGGGTCTCGGGGCGGACGGGTGTGTCGGAGGCGGCCGGCACCTCGGAGCCCACCTCGGTCGCGTCCGCGCTGCGCTCGGTGCCGGACTGTCCACCGCACGCGGCGACGGAGAGCAGAACACTCAGGGAGAGCCCGGTGACGGCCAGGGCACGCCCGGCGGATATGCCAGTCATGACCGACATCCTGACATGGCGACGGCACGCTCCGGAGCGGAACGGTCGCATCCGGCAGCTTCGCCCCGCGCCGGGGCACGCCGGGCGCGACGGACGGGCCGTGCCCACCGGGGCCGTGCCCCGGGCCGGGCACCCGACGGGAGGCCACGGCCGGCGGCACCGGCGCCCGCCCGGAACGGGCCGGGACGTGCGGGCCGGGACGTGCGGGCCGGGGGCGGGGACGGCCCCCCGCCCCCGGCCCCCGCCCCCGGGCTCAGCGGAGCCCTTGGGCCACCTCCTCCGCCGCCCGGGTCTCCGCGCTCGGCGGGTCCAGCTCGCTCAGCGTCATCAGTTCGGTCTCGTCGCGGAGGCGTCTCTCCCACTCCTCGGCCATGGCCTCCTGCCGGTCGCGGTCGAGCGCGCGCACCGCTTCCCGGCTCGACGGGGTGAGGGCGTGGAGGAACCGGGTGACGGGGTCGGTTTCCATGGGGCGTTCCTTCCTGCGGCGGCCGGGCGGGACCGCCGTCCGCTCCGGGCCGTCCCCGGTGGTCTCCCGGGGACGGCCCCGGGGTGTCTTCCGGGTCGTCGGGCGTGCCGTCCCCATTGATCATCGGGCGCACGTTTCCCGACATTCTCAGCATGTCGCCCATCGAACGTATCCCCGTCACCCGATCACCGGCGGGTCGTCCCGCCGGGCGACGGCAGCACCCCACGGACGACCGCAGACACCCCGCACCACACGCCACCGCGCCACCCTGGACGCCGCGCCGCCTGTGACGCCGGGTCGCCGATGCGCGCCGGCAAACGGGCCCGCCGCGGCGCGACGGCGCCGGCCACCACGCCTCCGCACGCAGCGCGGCGCGGACGCGGATCATTCCCGGCCCCGCGGCGGCGCGGGTGCGGGACTCCATCAGGCACCTGCGGCGGCGGCCTGAAGACTCCACCGGAGGGATTGATTCCGCCGGATGTGCCCTGATGACCGCCTTTTATCGCCGACCGGACCGGACGGGAAAGGGCGAAGAAAAGCCACCGGAACCGCTCCACCAACGCAAGATATTGGCTGAAAATCGCCGCTCCATCGTCCGCTCCGACCAGCAGGATCGGACCGGGCACCGGCTCTCCGCCCCTCCTTCCGGGCACACCTGCGCCGCCCGGACCGGACTCCCGGCGCCCCGACCCGGCGAAGGAGCAGTCATGGAAGACGTCTCCCGTATCACCTTCACCCCGGCCGCCGAGCGGCTCGTCCGCCGTCTGACCGACGCGCACGGACCGCTGATGTTCCACCAGTCCGGCGGCTGCTGCGACGGCAGCGCGCCGATGTGCTACCCCCGCGGGGAGTTCCGGACCGGCGCCGCCGATGTACTGCTGGGCACACCGCGGATCGAGGGGGTGGCGGAACCGGTCGAGTTCTGGATGTCCGCCGTCCAGTTCGAGCGGTGGCGCCACACCCGGCTCACCATCGACGTGGTACCGGGCCGGGGCAGCGGATTCTCCCTGGAGGCGCCGGAGGGGGTGCGCTTCCTCGTCCGGTCCGACCTGCTCACCGGGGCCGAGCGGTGTTCCGTGGACGGTACAACGGCCGGCGGGGCGGCGCCCGGCCGGTAACCGGGGCCGCCCGTCCCGCTGCGGAACCCCGCGCCCCGACCGGGCCCGGCACACCGTGCCACTGCCCGCGCCCCGGAAGCCCGTACCGCGCCACCGGCCGATGGCGGCGGGCGGGTACGGGCGCACGGGTGCCCGCCGGGGCGCGGGCCGGCGGCGTCACCCGGGGGCGTGGCCGGGCGCCCCGGCGCGCGGTCATGGCCACGCGCCGGTCAGGTGCACCGGTGCTGCCGCGCCCACGGCCGACCGGACCCCCACGCCGGAGCGGTCACCGCCGGACCCCGCCCCGGGCGCGGTCACCGCCGGGCCCCGCCCCGAGCGGCCCCCTGCGGGGACCCACCGCGGAGCGGTGCCCGCCGGATCCGGCGCCGCGACGCGCACGGCCCCGCCCCGGTGGCGCCGCCCCGGCGGGGTGTCAGCTGGCGTCCGCGAGCGCCAGCGTGTGCAGTCGCTCGGGCGGGCCGGGCCGGGCGTAGTACCAGCCCTGTGCGGTGTCGCAGCCCAGCAGCCGCAGGTGCTCGGCCTGCACCCCGGTCTCCACCCCTTCCACGGTGACCGCCAGATCGAGTGTGTGGGCGAGCGAGACGATCCCCTCGACGATCTTGACATCGACCGGGTCCGCCGGGGCACGCTGCATGCCCCGGGTGAAGGAGCGGTCCAGTTTCAGCGTGCTGACCGGAAGTCTGCGCAGGTAGGACAGGTTGGAGTACCCGGTGCCGAAGTCGTCCAGGGCGATGTCCACCCCCAGGTCGGCGAGTTGCCGCAGCGGGCGCAGGGCATCCTCGTCGGCACCGATCAGGTCGTTCTCGGTGACCTCCAGGCACAGCGCGCTGGGGCACAGGTCGGCCTCCTCCAGCACCGCCACGGTGTCGGCGACCAGACCCTTGTGGGTGAGCTGGCAGGGTGAGAGGTTGACGTTCACCCGCAGCCGCGGGTCACCGGTCTCCTTCCGCCAGGTGTACGCCTGCCGGGCGGCCTCCTGGAGCACCCAGCGGCCCAGCGGGACGATCAGCCCGGTCTGCTCGGCCAGCGGGATGAACTGGTCGGGGCCGAGCACCCCGTGCACCGGGTGCAGCCAGCGGACCAGCGCCTCGGCGCCGCGTACGCTGCCGTCGGCCAGCCGGACCAGCGGCTGGTACTCGATGAAGAACTCCCCGTTCTCCAGGGCGGACGGCAGCCGGTTGGTGAGGCTGTGCCGGGCGATGACCCGGGCGTCGGAGTCGGCGTCGGCCCGTACGTACTGGTTGCCGCCCGCGGCCTTCGCCCGGTACATGGTGATGTCGGCGCTGCGCAGCACCTCGGCCTGGCCCATCTCCCCGGCGAAGCCGTCCACCACCCCGATGCTCACCCGGACCAGCAGCTCCCGGCCCTCCACCCGGACCGGTTCGGCGAGCGCGGTGAGCATCCGGTCCGCCAGCGCCACCACGTCGGTGTGCGCGGTGGGCCCGGCGACCAGCGCCACGAACTCGTCCCCGCCGGCCCGGGCCACCATCGTGCCCGGTGCGGTGGCGCACGCCCGGAGCCGCTCGGCGACCGAGACCAGCAGTTTGTCGCCGACCGCGTGCCCGAGGCTGTCGTTGACCGCCTTGAAGCCGTCCAGGTCCAGGTAGCAGACGCCGAACCGTTCGCTCTCCGCGCCGGCCGCCAGCGCCTGCTCCAGCCGCTCGGAGAACAGGGTGCGGTTGGGCAGCCCGGTCAGCGCGTCGTGGGTGGCCTCGTACCGCAGCCGTTCCTCCAGCAGCCGCTGCTCGGTGATGTCCTCCATCAGGGTGAGCTGGTACTGCGGCCGGCCGGTGGAGTCGCGCAGCAGCGAGACGGTGAGGTTGGTCCACAGCACCCCGCCGTCGGGGCGCGGGTGCGGCTTCTGGATGCGGTAGAAGTCCCGTTTCCCGGTGACCAGCTCGTAGTACAGGTCCAGGACGCCGGGGGCGTCGTCGGGGTGCACCCAGTCCAGGACGTTACGGCGGGTCTGGAAGTACTCCCGGCCGCCGAACATCCGGGCCACCGCGTCGTTGACGACGAGCACCCAGCCGTCGAGGTCGGCGATGCCGACGCCGATCACCGCGCCCTCGAAGACCGCCTGGAACTTGGCCTCGCTGGCGTGCAGCGCCATCTCCGCCTCGGTCCGGGCCGCCAGCGCGGCCCGGGAGATGGCCTCCTGCTCGCTGCGGGTACGTTCCCGCAGCTCGCGGACGAACCCGGCGGCCAGGGCGTGCTGGAGCCGGCTGCACCGGGCGCGGGCCTCCTCGCGGGGCATCGAGGAGTCCGGAGGGAAGTGCTCCACGAGGTTGGCGTCGACCGTGCCGAGGATGTGCGGCAGCGCCTCCGGCTCCGTGCAATGCGCGTCCACCAGGGCCGCACCGACCTCGTACGCCGACTGGGTGTCGAACACCGGAGCGGACAGCGCCTCGCCGAGACGGCACGCCAGGGGCAGCAGAAAGCGCTCGAACTCGGGCAGGGTCATCTCGGTCGCGGTGAGGGGGTGGATCGCCTCGGCCCACAGGGCCGCGAACCGCTCGGGGCGTGCCCGGGAGCACGCCAGGTCTCTCTCCGCGCCGTCTGTGGCCGAACTCATATCTTCCGTCCTGTGTCCGCGTGACCGCTGCCCGCGAAACCGATGTGACCTGCCGGGCCGCCGTCCGCGCCGCGGCCGTCCCCCGGGATCCGGCCCGTCCGCCGGTACACGTGCCGTACCTCCTCGCGCTCTCCCGGCTGCCGGATGCCCACGTCAACCGGGGCGCGGGTCGGCGCGGGCGGTCCGCCCGGCGCCCGCGTGCCCCGCGGCGGAACCACCGCCTGCCGTGGGCCGTCCGCGCCCCCGTGGAAGTGGAGCATGGCACGGAGTGGCACGGCAACCGCTTGGCTCAGATCAAGGAGCGGCTCCACCTGCGCACGACCGCGAGTACCGGGCCGGCACGGGCCGGGGTTCACCGGCGCCCTCCGGCCCGGCCCCGGCGCCCTCCCGCCGGGCCGGGCACCCGGCCGGCCGGGTGTCCGGCCGGCCGTGACGCGGGACCCGCCGGGGGCACGGCCGTGTGTTCGGGACACCACGGGCGCCGGCGGGCGGGTGCCGTCGGGGGCCCTGGAGGGACGCTCCATCAGTCAGTGTCTCCAGCTCATCGGTTGCGCTCGCGCCGGCGGTGCGGACGCCGGTGATGAGGCGAGATTACTGATCGCCCGTTCGAATGGAAGAAGCAAACGGAAAACAACGGCCCGCAATCGGCCACGGGTTACGAAACGACAGCCCTCGATTACGTTACGTACGGCGTTTTTCCTGACCGGTCAGGCGATGCCGACGGAGGCCAGCGCCCGCTTCTGAGGGGCGGTCAGCTTTGCCGGGAAGTACAGATAGCAAACTCCCCCGGTGCCGGAGACCACCTTTCCGCTCGCGTTGTACCGCTTGGTGCGCAGCCACACGTTCTCGAACTGCCGGCGGTCGTAGACCCGGCGCACCGCCTCGTTGCTGTCGCTCGCCGGGTCGTTGGCGATCACGTCGCCGCTCGCGGTGAAGCCGATCACCGTCATCAGGTGGCCGGCCGTCCCGTAGCCCGCCCCGTCCAGCTCGCTCGCCAGGAAGGACTGCGAGGTGATCAGCGGGATGCCCGCGGCGATCAGCCGTTCGGCGTCCGCCAGTGACTCCAGCCGGGTGACCACCGCGCGCAGGTCCCGGTAGGTGGCGGCGTAGGCGGCGTTGAAGGGCCAGTTCCCGCAGCCCCGGTACTGGTGGTCGTAGGTGAACCGGGCCGCGTGGCAGACCTGCGGGTCGGCGTACTCCGGGTTGACCCAGGCGAGGTCCTCGGCGGTGGGCCGGCGGCCCCAGTACTCGATGATCATCTGGGAGGAGGTGGGGCTGCACCACGCCTCGCCGCCGTTGTCGTACTCCGGGTACTGGCCCACGTGGATGTTCTGCGAGTACCGGGGCACGGTCAGCTCGCGGCCGGCGGCCGGCCCCGGGACCGAGGCGGGCACCTCGAAGCGGTCCGGCACGTCGGAACCCATCACGTTCAGCCGCCACACGGTGGGCGTGAGCCCGCTGCCCGGCCTGCGGAACAGGGTCAGCCGGACCCGGTAGGAGGCCAGGCGCGGGCCGGCGGCGGTGTCGTCGATGGACAGGGTGTCGGTCCAGACCGTGCTGCGGCCGTCCCCCTGCCCGTCCACCGAGGTGCGCCGGATCGAGGCGGGGCCGTCGTCGGAGGCCCAGCGGCCCATGACGTACCAGGGGGTGGTGGTGCCGTCGGTGTAGGTGGCCCGCAGCTCGGCCTGGAGCCAGGTGCCGGCCGGGGTGTGGGCGTTCCAGGAGACGATGGCCTCGCCGGCCGGGACGGCCGGGGTGTGCTCCGGTGAGGTCCAGGTGGCGTACTCCCAGCGCGCGGTGGTGCCGGTGTGCGGGTCGGTGTGGTCCAGGGCGCCGGCCGGGCGGGCGATGGCCAGGCCCGGGCGGGGCCGGGCCACCGTACGGGTGCCCTCGGCGGTGCCGCCCTGCCAATCGGTGCAGCTGCTCCAGCCGCGGTTGTCCACCCGGCCGGGCGTGCGCCGGGCGGACGCGGCGCGCGGGACGGCGCGCGCCGGCGTGGTGGCCGCGGCGATGCCCGCTGCGGCACCGACGGCGGCGGCGAGCACGGTGCGGCGGGGCGTGGGGCCGGTTCCGTTTCCGGTCATCTCGGGGCTCCCCCCAGTCGTGGCCCGATGGGCCAGGGTGCGCGACGGTTGCACAACTATGGACGCCGGATCCCCTCCAGGCCAGTGATTCCGCGTCGTGGCGGGGTGGCAATATTGGTGTGGACCACTGATTCGGGCCGGCGGTGTCCGGGGCCGCCGCCGGCACATCCGCGCGGGAGGGGACGATGGACGCGACCGAGGCGCTGGCCCGGCGGCTGGCGGCGCTCCCGCCGTCCTGCGGTCCGGTGCGCCTGGTGGCGGTCGACGGCCACGCGGGCTCGGGGAAGTCCACGTTCACCGCCCGGCTGGCCGCGGCGCTGGGCGGCGCACCGGTGGTGCACACCGACGACCTGGCCAGCCACGAGGAGCTGTTCGGGTGGGCCGGGCGGCTGGGCACCGGGGTGCTGGAGCCGCTCTCCCGCGGCCGGACCGCCCGCTTCGCCGCCTACGACTGGGTGGCCGGCCGCTTCGCGGCGCCCCGCCGGGTGCCGCCGGCCGCGGTGGTGCTGCTGGAGGGGGTGGGCAGCGGTCGCCGCGCCGTCCGGCCGTACCTGGCCCACCTGTTGTGGATGGAGCTGCCCCGCGGCACCTCCTGGGCACGCGGCCGGCTGCGGGACGGACCGGCGCAGGCCGCGTTCTGGGACCGGTGGCGGCCGGCCGAGGAGGCCCACTTCGCCGCGGATCCCTCCCGCCCGTACGCGGACGCACTGGTACGGCAGCGGCCCACGGGGTACGAGGTGCTGCCGGGGCCGGCGGCGGAACGCTGAACACCCCAAGGCGTCACGGAGGGTGAGCGAGCCGCGTGGGACCCGCGAACCGGGTGTCCGACGCGCCGAGAGTGCCCCAACTCCGCTTGACCTGGGCCCCATACAGGTCTTACGTTCTCAATGCGCGGCTCGCCGGAGTCGCCCGACAACGCGAAGCCCCCGGTCGTTCCCCCGTGACCGGGGGCTTCGTCCATGACGCGGTCGTCCCTTTCACCCGCTTTGCCGTACATCGCCGCTCACGTTCCGTGATGACGCCGGTGGTGTCCCGCGACGGCCAACCGGGGCCGGAACCCTGTCGGCACCCTCGGCCCCCGCCGCGTACGCAGGTACGATGCGAACCGGTGCGGCCACCGGCCGCGCCGCACGGCACCGGCCCGGACCCGGGCGCGCGGCGCCCACCTCCGGGGGCGGTGGCGGGGGACGGACCCGGAAGAGGAGCACAGCGCCTTCTTTCGAGGGCTGCGGTGGGAGACGGACCGGGGAGATCCCCGGCCACGGCACGGTGGTTCAGGCAGGACGGCGGCCCGGCACCCGCCCGGCGGCACACCACGGGGGCACGGTTTGTGGGGGACGTGATGGACTTCGGCACCCAGGGCTCTCACGCCCCGGCCGATCTCGCGTGGCTGCGGGGGGTCGACGCCTACACCATGGGCGCGTACGCGCAGGCCGAGGAGGAGTTCCGGGCCGCGGTGCAGCACGATCCGGGGATGGCCGACGCATGGCTGGGGCTGCACGCCCTGCGGGCCGACACCTCGGCGGCGCTGCTGCACATGTACCGCCACCGGGACCGCTTCGGGGAGCAGCGCGCCCGGCACCGGCGCCCCCTCAACTCCTGGTACTGGCTGGGCTGGTGGGTGCAGCCGGTGCTGGAGAGCAGCCGCGACCTGGTGCTCGCGCACGCCTCGCACTGGCTCGACGGCCGGCACGTCCCCGAGCTGGACCGGGCCCTGGCGGCCTGTCCGCCGGTGGAGGCCGATCCGCAGGCCCGGTTCCTGCACGCCTGCCGCGCCTATCTGGTCAAGGACTGGGAGCAGTTGGTGCGGCACACCGAGCCGCTGCTGGACGATCCGCTGCTGGGCATCGAGGCCGGCCTGTTCGGCGGGATGGCCCGGGTCCGGCTGGAGATGTACAACCAGGCCGAGCCGCTGCTGGCCGCCGCCCTGATGCGATGCCGCAGCGAGCAGCCGCAGCGCAAGGAGCTGCGCTACTGGCTGGCCCGGGCCCACGAGGGCACCGGGCGGTCGGCCGCGGCGCTGCCGCTGTACCGGGCGGTGCACCGGATCGACGCCTCCTTCATGGACACCGCCGCCCGGCTGGCGGCGATATCCGAGGACGGCCTCGACGAGCCCGCGGACCTGGCCGCGGTACCGACCGCCGCGGGGGCCGGCCAGGACCTGCCGGAGGGGCGCGAGGGGATCGTCCCGGTCCCCGACCCGGAGTCCCCGGTGGCCGAGCCCGCCGACGGCCGGGAGGCCCGGCTGGCCGGTGCCGGCGGCCCGACGCCCCTCCTGCTGCCCACCGGGGCCGGTCCGGCGGACGGTCCCCGGGAGCGGGCGCCGCGTCCGGCGCGCCCGGGCCCGCCGGACCCGGAGCTGCTGGCGAGCGCGCTGCGCGAACTGGAGCGCATGGTCGGTCTGGAGCCGGTCAAGCGCCAGGTGCGGGCGCTGTCCGCGCAGCTGAACATGGCCCGGCTGCGGGCCGGTGAGGGCCTGCCGGTGCAGCCGCCCAAGCGCCATTTCGTCTTCTCCGGCCCCTCCGGCACCGGCAAGACCACCGTCGCCCGCATCCTGGGCCGGGTCTTCTACGCGCTCGGCCTGCTCGCCGGCGACCACCTGGTGGAGGCCGGCCGGGCGGACCTGGTGGGCGAGTACCTCGGCCAGACGGCGGTGAAGGCGAACGAGCTGATCGACTCGGCGCTCGGCGGGGTGCTCTTCGTGGACGAGGCGTACAGCCTGTCCAACTCCGGTTACAGCAAGGGCGACGCGTACGGCGACGAGGCCCTCCAGGTGCTGCTGAAGCGGGCCGAGGACAACCGGGACCGGCTGGTGGTGATCCTCGCCGGCTACCCGGAGGGCATGGACCGGCTGCTCGCCGCCAACCCGGGCCTGGGGTCCCGCTTCACCACGCGCGTGGACTTCCCCAGCTACCGCCCGGACGAACTCACCCGGATCGGTGAGGTGCTGGCCGCCGAGAACGGTGACCGGTGGGACGAGGAGGCGGTCGAGGAGCTGCGCAGCATCAGCGGCCACGTGGTGGAGCAGGGCTGGATCGACGAGCTGGGCAACGGCCGTTTCCTGCGCACCCTGTACGAGAAGAGCTGCGCCTACCGCGATCTGCGGCTGTCCGGGTGGACCGGGATACCCAGCCGCGACGACCTGGCGACGCTGCGGCTGCCGGACCTGATGCAGGCGTACGGCGAGGTGCTCTCCGGGCGCGGCCCGCTGGACCCGCCGCTGGGCCAGACGCCGTAGCGGGCCGCCGGGCGGCGTCCGCCGCGGGGCCCGGGAGCGCCGGGCGGCGTCGTGCCGCAGGGCCCTGCGGCCCCGGGGCCCGCGGCCGGGCCCGGGCCGGGCCCGGGCCGGGCCCAAGCCGGGGCGCCGAGGGGCGCCGCCGGGCGAGGGGAGCCGCCCGGACCGGGGGCCGCCGCCGGGTGAGGGAACCGCCCGGGAGCCAGGGGATGGCCGGCAACCCGCCGGCCGTGGCCGGGAGAAGGCGACTGGGTCCGCCGCCGGGCCGGGGCGGCCGCCGGCCGGGCCGAGCGCGAACAGGGCACCCGCCGGCCGGCCGCGGAGAACGCCGGGCACGTCGCACCCGGACGCGGCAGGCGCCGGTACGGCGGGGTGGCAGGCGCCGGGGCGGTGGTACGGCGGGGCGCACAGAGTCGTCCCCGCCGCCCCCGCCGTACCACCGACGGAACCGTCCCGGTGCGGTGCGCCGGTGGAAGACGGTCGCGACCGCGGGACGCTCACCGGTGCGGGCCTGCCGGACGCTCACCGGTGCGGTGGCCGGCGACCACCGGTGGCGATCACCGGCCACCGCACCGGTCCCGGATGCCGGTTCCGGGCGCCGGCTGCCCGCCGGCGCCCACTGACCGCCGTCCGCCGTCCGGCGTCCGGCAGCCCGCCGTCCGGCGGTCAGCCGACCATCTCGCGCTCCCCCGCCGGGGCCGGGGTGCCACCGGTGGGCGGCCCGCCGGGACCCGCCGGTGCGGGGGCGCCGTCCGCGGGAGCGCCGTCCGCGGCGGCGGGCGGCACCGGCGCGGCGGCGCCCGCCGGCCCGGTGTCCCGTCGCGGCGGCACCCGGTGGGCGGGGTCGCGCACCTCACCGACCAGCTTCTCCAGCACGTCCTCCAGCGCCACCAGGCCGAGCACCCGCCCGGAGGAGTCGGCGACCGCGGCGAGGTGGGCGGCCGCCCGGCGCATCACGGTCAGCGCGTCGTCCAGCGGGAGTTCGGCGCGCAGCGTGCCGATCGGCCGCCAGACGTGCTGCGGCACCGCCCGGTCCGGGTCCTCCAGGTCCAGCACGTCCTTGACGTGCAGGTACCCCATGAAGGCGCCGCCCGGCCCGCGGACCGGGAAGCGGGAGAAGCCGGTGGCGACGGTGAGTTCCTCGATCCGCCGGGGGGTGACCGCCGGATCGACGGTGACCAGGCCCGCCGGGTCCAGCAGGACGTCGGTGACCGGGCGGCTGCCCAGCTCCAGGGCGTCCGCGAGGCGTTCCTGCTCCACCGCCTCCAGCAGCCCCGCCTGGCGGGAGTCGGCCACCAGGTGGGTGAGCTGCTCGCTGGTGAAGACGGCCTCCACCTCGTCCTTGGGCTCGACCCGGAAGGCGCGCAGCACCAGCCGGGAGCAGGCTCCCAGCGCCACGGTGACCGGGCGGCACAGCCGGGCGAAGGCCACCAGGGCCGGCGACAGCCACAGGGCGGTCTTCTCCGGCGCGGCCATGGCGAGGTTCTTCGGGACCATCTCGCCGATGACCAGGTGGAGGCAGACCACGAGGGCGAGCGCGATGGCGTAACCGAGCGGGTGCACCAGCTGCCCGGGCAGGTGGACGGCGTGGAACGCCGGCTCCAGCAGATGGGCGACGGTCGGCTCGGCGACCGCGCCCAGCGTCAGCGAGCAAACGGTGATGCCGAACTGGGCGGCGGCCATCATCTGGGGCAGGTTCTCCAGGCCCGCCAGCACGGTGCGGGCGCGGGCGGAGGTGCCGGCGTGCTGCTCGATCTGGCTGCGGCGCACCGAGACCAGGGCGAACTCGGCGCCGACGAAGAAGCCGTTGGCGAGCACCAGCAGCAGGGCGAAGAGCAGCTGTACCGCGGTCATCGCTCGGCCCCCACGGTGACCGGGGCGGCGGCGGTGCGCAGGATGCGCACCCGCTCCGCGCGGTGGTGGCCCACCTGCCGGACGGCCAGCTTCCAGCCGGCCAGTTCGGCGGTGTCGCCGGGGGCGGGGATGCGGGCGAGCAGGTCGGCGACGAGCCCGGCCACCGTCTCGTACGGCCCGTCGGGGACCGGCAGGCCGATGGCGCGCAGGGCGTCCACCCGGCAGCCGCCGTCCGCCTCCCACACGGCCCGGCCGTCCTCGGTGGGCAGCGGGGTCAGGTCGGGGGTGTCGGCGGACTCGTCGTCGTGCTCGTCACGCACCTCGCCCACCAGTTCCTCCACGATGTCCTCCAGGGTGACGACCCCGGCGGTGCCGCCGTACTCGTCGACGACCACCGCTATCGGCTGCTCGTCGCGCAGCCGCTCCAGCAGCGGCTGGACCGGCAGGGTCTCGGGGACCAGCAGCGCGGGGCGGGCGATCCGGCCCACCGGGGTGCGCAGCCGCCGTGCGGCGGGCACCGCCAGGGCGTCCTTGAGGTGCACCATGCCGACGACCTCGTCGAGCCGCTCGCGGTAGACCGGGAAGCGGGACAGGCCGGTGGCCCGGGTGAGGTTGAGCACGTCCGCGGCGGTGGCCGTGGACTGCAGGGCGCTGACCCGCACCCGGGGGGTCATCACGTGCTGGGCGGTCAGCTCGCCGAGCGAGAGGGTCCGTACGAACAGGTCGGCGGTGTCCTGCTCCAGCGCCCCGGCGCGGGCCGAGTGGCGGGCGAGCGAGACCAGTTCGCCGGGGGTGCGCGCGGAGGCGAGTTCCTCGGTGGGTTCCACGCCCAGGGTGCGCACCAGCCGGTTGGCGACGGAGTTCAGCGCGGCGATCATCGGGCGGAAGAAGCGGGCGAAGGCGTACTGCGGGCCGGCCACGAAGCGCGCGACCTGCATCGGCCGGGAGACCGCCCAGTTCTTCGGGACGAGTTCGCCGATGACCATCTGGACCGCGGAGGCCAGCAGCATGCCGATGACCACGGCGACGCCGGGGACCACGCCGCCGGGCAGCCCGGCGGCGGTGAGCGGTCCGGTCAGCAGCCGGCCGAGCGCCGGCTGGGCGAGCATCCCGATGACCAGGGAGGTGATGGTGATGCCCAGTTGCGTCCCGGAGAGCTGGAAGGACAGCTCGCGCAGGGCCCGGGTGACGGTACGGGCCCGCCGGTCGCCCTCGGCGGCGGCGCGTTCGGCGTCCGCCCGCTCCACGGTGACCAGGCCGAACTCGGCGGCGACGAAGAATCCGTTGGCGAGGATGAGGAGTAGTGCCGCCAGGAGCAGCACGAGGGAGAGCGTGAGACTCATGCCGCCGCCCGAGGACGAGGGGCGGCGCAGGTACTACAGGACGATCCGTCCATCGCTGGAGGGACTCACTCCTTTGGGTAGCAGGGAGCCCGGTGCCGGGCGGGGCGCTTCACGCGCCCCGCCCAACAGAGTAATCACGACGATCAGCCGCGCGAAGACGTGCCGTATTCCTCGGCGAGCGCGCGCAGGGTCCTGGCGTCGCCGATGGCCTGCTGCCTGGCGATGCCGGGCTGGATGCCCATGGCCGGGTAGCTGGTGCCGTCGGCGAGGTCCAGGTACACCCACGGGTCGCCCGTCCGCAGGTTGACGCGGATCACTTCGGGCCAGGTCAGGCGGCGGGTGGTGGTGAGGTTGATCACCGTCACCCCGTCCCGGTCGGCGACCACCTTGGGGCGGCTGAGGACCATCAGGCCGCCGAAGAACAGGCCGCCGGTGAAGATGAAGCTGATCCGCTCCCCCGGGCTGAGCCGGTCCAGCAGCACCGCGACCGCGGCGAGGACGAGGAACATCAGGATGCCGATGGTCACCAGGACCACCCGGGTGCGGGTGGGCCGGAAGACCACCGGAAGGTCGGGCAGGGGGGCGGAGGCGGACACGGCGTCGGAACTCTCGTCGGCGGCTGGGGTGGCGGAGGTCACAGGCGGGCGGCGTGGATGCCGGTGGTGAGGATCGCGCGGGCGCCCAGGTCGTACAGCTCGTCCATGATGCGCTGGGCGTCCTTGGCGGGCACCATCGAGCGGACCGCGACCCAGCCCTCGTGGTGCAGCGGGGAGACGGTCGGGGACTCCAGTCCGGGGGTGAGCGCGACCGCGCGCTCGACGTGCTCCACCCGGATGTCGTAGTCCATCATCACGTACCGGCGGGCGACCAGGACGCCCTGCATGCGGCGGAGGAACTGCTGGACCTTGGGGTCGTCGGCGGGGGCGCCGGTGCGCCGGATGACGACCGCCTCGGACTCCAGGATGGGCTCGCCGATGATCTCCAGTCCGGCGTTGCGCAGGGTGGTGCCGGTCTCCACCACGTCCGCGATGATCTCGGCGACGCCGAGCTGGATGGCGGTCTCCACGGCCCCGTCGAGCCGGACGACGGAGGCGTCCACGCCGTGGTCGGCGAGGTGCTTGGAGACCAGGCCGGAGAAGGAGGTGGCCACCGTCATGCCGTTGAAGTCGGTCACGTCCTTGGCGGTGCCGGGGCGGGTGGCGTAGCGGAAGGTGGAGGAGGCGAAGCCCAGCTGCATGATCTCCTCGGCCCGGGAGCCGGAGTCCAGCAGCAGGTCGCGGCCGGTGATGCCGATGTCGAGGCGGCCGGAGCCGACGTACACGGCGATGTCGCGCGGGCGCAGGAAGAAGAACTCGACCTCGTTGTCGGTGTCGACCAGGACGAGTTCCCTGCGGTCCTTGCGCTGCCGGTAGCCCGCCTCATGGAGCATCGCCGACGCAGGCTCGGACAGTGAACCCTTGTTGGGGACGGCGATGCGCAGCATGGTGGCGACTTCCTTACCTGATGTCGGGGCTGGGCTGGCTGGGCTGGGCGGTACGGGCGGCCGGGTCCGGTCCGCCGGACGGCGAGCGCGGCGGCCGGGCCGGTGCCCCGGCGGCCGGGCACGCGCGGGGTGCCCGGGCTGCCGGGGGCGGTGGAACGGTAGGGACCGGGGAGCGGATCAGAGATGAGCGTATACGTCGTCCAGGGAGATGCCCCGGGCCACCATCATCACCTGAAGGTGGTACAGCAGCTGGGAGATCTCCTCGGCGGTGCGGTCCGCGCCCTCGTGCTCGGCCGCCATCCACACCTCCGCCGCCTCCTCGACGACCTTCTTGCCGATCGCATGCACACCCTTGTCCACCAGCTCGGCGGTACGGGAGGTGCTGGGGTCGCCGGTGGCGGCCTTCTGCTGGAGCTCGGCGAAGAGCTCCTCGAATGTCTTGTTGGCCATGGTGGTCCTAGCCTACTTCTCCCCCGGGGCCGGCCGGTGCCGGGGCCCGGCGCGGCGCCCCCCGGCGGCGCGGGAACCGGCCCGGGGGCACGAGGCCGCCGGGGCCGGCCGCCGGGTCAGCGCCAGGGCTCGGAGACGGTGCGCAGGGTAGTGGCGGTGGCGACGGCCGCGGTGACCGCCTCGTGGCCCTTGTCCTCGCTGGACCCGGGCAGCCCGGCGCGGTCCAGCGCCTGCTCCTCGGTGTCGCAGGTGAGCACCCCGAAGCCGATGGGGACACCGGTGTCCACGCTGACCTGGGTCAGTCCCTGGGTGACGCCCTGGCAGACGTATTCGAAGTGCGGGGTGCCGCCCCGGATGACGACGCCGAGGGCGACCACCGCGTCGTAGCCGCGGCCGGCCAGCACCTTCGCCACCACCGGAAGCTCGAAGCTGCCGGGGACGCGCAGCACGGTCGGTTCGTCGATGCCGAGTTCGCCGAGCGCGCGCAGTGCGCCGGCCACCAGACCGTCCATCACCTGGGTGTGCCACTGCGCCGCGATCACGGCCACGCGCAGGTCACCGCAGTTCTTCACGGTCAGCTCGGGGGCGCCCTTGCCGCTCATGTCTCTCCTTGCCGTACGGGTCGGTACTGGTCGTGCTGGGGGGGGCGGGGGTCAGGGGCGGCCGGCGGCGCTGACCGGCGCCTCCCGTCCGGCGGCCACAGGGTACGTGCCGTCCCCGGCGAGGGTGTGCCGGTCGGCGTCGAGCCAGGGCAGGTCGTGGCCCATCCGGTCCCGCTTGGTGCGCAGGTAGCGCAGGTTGTGCTCGCCGGCCTGGACCGGCATCGGCTCGCGCCGGGTGACCCGCAGGCCGTGCCGCACCATGGCGGCGGTCTTCTCCGGGTTGTTGGTCATCAGCCGCAGCGAGCGCACGCCGAGGTCGGTGAGCATCTGCGCGGCGGCCGCGTAGTCGCGGGCATCGGCCGGCAGGCCCAGTTCCAGGTTGGCGTCGAGGGTGTCCCGGCCGCGCTCCTGGAGCTGGTAGGCGCGCAGCTTGGACAGCAGCCCGATGCCGCGGCCCTCGTGTCCGCGCAGGTACAGGACCACGCCGCGCCCCTCGGTGGCGACGCGCTCCAGCGCGGTGTTCAGCTGCGGGCCGCAGTCGCACCGCAGCGACCCGAAGACGTCGCCGGTGAGGCACTCGGAGTGGACCCGCACCAGGACGTCCTCGCCGTCCCCGAGGTCCCCGGCGACCAGCGCCACGTGCTCCACACCGTCGGTGGTGGAGCGGTAGCCGACGGCGCGGAAGTCGCCGGCCGCGGTGGGCAGCCGGGTCTCCGCCTCGCGGCGCACGGTGGGTTCCGCGGAGCGGCGGTAGGCGATCAGGTCCTCGATGGAGATGATGGCCAGGCCGTGCTTGCGGGCGAAGGGAACCAGCTCCGGCAGGCGGAGCATCACGCCGTCCTCACCGGCGATCTCCACGATCGCGGCGGCCGGACGCAGGCCGGCCAGCCGGGCGAGGTCCACGCCCGCCTCGGTGTGGCCGTTGCGGACCAGGACGCCGCCGGGACGGGCGCGCAGCGGAAAGACGTGGCCGGGGCGGCTGAAGTCGGCGGGCACGCTGGTGGGGTCGGCGAGCAGGCGCAGGGTGGTGGCCCGGTCCGCGGCGGAGATGCCGGTGCCCACGCCGTGGGCGGCGGTGGCGTCGACCGAGACGGTGAAGGCGGTGCGCATCGACTCGGTGTTCTGCCGCACCATCTGCGGCAGCTCCAGCCGGTCCAGGTCGGCACCCTCCAGGGTGGCGCAGATCAGGCCGCGGCACTCGCTCATCATGAAGGCGACGATCTCGGGGGTCACCTTCTCGGCGGCCACCACGAGGTCGCCCTCGTTCTCCCGGTCCTCGTCGTCGACGACGACCACCGGGCGGCCGGCGGCGATCTCGGCGATCGCCCGCTCGACGGGGTCCAGTACCAGGTCGTCGGTCCAGTTCCGTACCTGCGGCAGGACGGTCATGCCCGGCCTCCTTCGTTGACGTGCCAGTGGTGCGCGCCGGTGACCTGCCCGGCGTGGGCGGGGGCGGGCCGGTGGCCCGCGGCCCGCCGCGGACTGCCGGTCATCCGACCGGGTCCTTCCTCCCGGGGCCGTACGCGGTGCCGTACGCGCCCTGGCCCAGCATCCGCTCCACGTACTTGGCGATGACGTCGACCTCCAGGTTGACCGGGTCACCGGACTGCTTGGTGCCGAGCGTGGTGAGGGCGAGGGTGGTGGGGATGAGGCTGACGGTGAAGTACTCGTCGGCGGCCTCGACGACGGTCAGGCTGATGCCGTCCACGGTGATCGAGCCCTTCTCCACCACGTAGCGGGTGAGGGCGGGCGGCAGGGAGATCTTCACGATCTCCCAGTGCTCGGCCGGGGTGCGCCCGAGGATGGTGCCGGTGCCGTCCACGTGGCCCTGGACGAGGTGGCCGCCGAGCCGCCCGCCGAGGGCCATGGGCCGCTCCAGGTTGACGCGGGAGCCGGGCCGCAGGGCGCCGAGGGAGGACCGCTTGAGGGTCTCGGCCATCACGTCGGCGGTGAACTCGCCGTCGGCGGTGTCCACCACGGTCAGACACACGCCGTTGACCGCGATGGAGTCGCCGTGCCGGGCGCCCTCGGTGACCAGGGGGCCGCGGAGCCGGAAGCGGGAGGCGTCGGCGAGTTCCTCGACGGCGACGACTTCACCCAGTTCTTCAACGATGCCCGTGAACACGTCAGTTCTCCTCGGAGTGGGTCGGGACGGCGGGTGGTGCGGGTACGGCGGTGATGCGCAGGTCCGGGCCGAGCCGGACGACGTCGGTCACCTCCAGGCGCAACGCCTGGCCGATGGTGGTGATTCCGGCGCCGGACAGGGCGGCGGGGCCGTCGCCGAGGAGCGCCGGGGCGAGGTAGCCGATGATCCGGTCCACGGCTCCGGCCGCGAGGAACGCGCCGGCCAGCCGGGGGCCGCCCTCCAGCAGCAGTGAGCGGACGCCCCGCTCGTACAGCGCCCCGAGCAGGGCGCCGAGGTCCAGTCCGGG
Organism: Streptomyces pactum; assembly: GCF_016031615.1. Lineage (GTDB taxonomy): Bacteria > Actinomycetota > Actinomycetes > Streptomycetales > Streptomycetaceae > Streptomyces > Streptomyces pactus. The sequence goes on along the minus strand of NZ_JACYXC010000001.1, from coordinate 6,522,816 downwards.
GCCGCCGGCGGCGCGCGGCAGCCGCAGCACGGTGGCGGGCGTGCCGTCCAGGTGGGTGGTGTCGGTGTCCCGGGCGACGGCGATCAGGGTGGGCGCGGAGCCGTCCAGGACCCGGGCGCCGGGGTGGACGGCGGTGCCGCCGGAGTCGAGCACCACGCGCAGCGGCTGGTTGGTGGCGGGGTCGCCGGTGCGGGCGGACAGCTGCGGGTCGTCGGTCCGGGCGGTGCCGGAACCGACCAGTACGGCGTCGGCCTCGGCGCGCAGCCGCTGCACATCGGCGCGGGACTCGGGGGAGGTGATCCAGCGGCTGGTGCCGTCCGCCGCGGCGCTGCGGCCGTCCAGGGTGGCCGCGTACTTCCACACGACATGGGGGCGGTGGCGGGCGACGGCGGTCAGCCACGCCTCGTTGCCGGCCGCCGCCTCCGCGGCGAGCACCCCGCCCTCCACGTCGAGCCCGGCGGCGAGCAGGGTGCCGGCCCCGCCGGTGGCGGCGGGGGTGGGGTCGGCGACGGCGTAGACCACGCGGGCGACGCCGGCGGCGATCAGGGCCTGGCTGCAGGGGCCGGTGCGGCCGGTGTGGTCGCACGGTTCCAGGGTGACCACGGCGGTGCCGCCGCGGGCCCGTTCGCCGGCCGCGCGCAGCGCGTTCACCTCGGCGTGCGGACCGCCGGCCCGCTCGTGCCAGCCCTCGCCCGCGGGTTCGCCGCGGGCGTCGAGGACGACGCAGCCGACGACCGGGTTGGGGCTGGTGTGGCCGAGGCCGCGGGTGGCGAGGCCGATGGCACGGCGCATCGCGTCGATCTCTGCTGCGGTGGCCACCGGGTCCTCCTGCCGTGTGGGGCACGGACTCCGGGGCGTCGGGGAAACCGACGGTGAGCGGGTCGAGGTCTCACCACGGGGGTACGCCGCGACCGCGCGGCAGGGCACCGTCCCGGTGCGTACGGGAACGGGCCGCCGACGGCGGCGTACCGGTGTCACTCGCCCGCCGCGCACTGCCTCCCATCCGGACTTTCACCGTCGGTCCAGGAGTTTCACCTGGTCAACCGGCCGCTGGCTGCGGACGGGTCGCGGACTGTAACCGCCGGTTCGGATTTTCACCGACCCCGGAGTGCGCTGACGTCACTGGTACCCGACCAGTGTGCCACGCAGCGCCGAACGGGGTGGACCGGCGGTGGTGTGGCCTGTCTCACCCGGTTGACGCCGTGACGCCGGGCGGGGCCGCCGGCCGGGGCGTCCGGGCGGGGGCGGCGCGGGCGGGTGTGAAGGGCGGGCGTGAGGGGTGGGGTGAGCAGGCGGGCGGGCGCGGGCGTGCGTGCGCCGGTGGAGGTGAGGGGGTGGCGGTGGCGGTCGCGCCCGGCGGGTCGGGAGGGGCCGGGGGCGGGGTCGACGGCGGACGGAAGGGGCCGGACGGGCGGACGGCAGGGGAGGTGCCGGACCGGAGTGGCGCGGCGCCGGTCGCGGGCGCGGCCGGTGGTGCCCTGGGCAGTGGGCGGCACCCCGGTCGTGCGCCTGGAAAAAGTGGCCGGGCACCAAGCCCGGAGGTGTCGCGGGGCGGCGGCACGCGCGGCCGGGGCGCCGGGCCCGGTGCCGATGCCGGTGGGGCGGCGAGCACGGTGCCGTGGGGGCGGCAGGCAGGGTGCCGTGGGGGCGGCCTTTTCCGGTTTCCCGCGGGCGTCCGGTGGCGTAGCGTCCGGTGGGTTGACGCGGCACGCGCGTGCGGGAGGGCGACGAGTACATGGCGAGCAGGCAGGACGGCGCCGGGACGCCGGGGATGGCGGCGGTCCGGCGGGCGCGGATCGCGGTGGCCGCGGTGTTCGCCGTCCACGGTGCGGTCACCGGCAGCTTCGCCACCCGTATCCCGTGGATCTCCGAACGGCTGGACGTCAGCGCCGGCCAGCTGGGGCTGGCCCTCGCCTTCCCGGCCATCGGCGCCTCGGTGGCGATGCCGCTGGCCGGGCGGATCAGCCACCGGTTCGGGGCCCGGGTGGCGCTGCGCGGGCTGCTGGCGCTGTGGTGCCTGTCGCTCGTCCTGCCCCCGTTCGCGCCCGGCCTGGTGTGGCTGTGCGGTGCGCTGTTCGTCTACGGCGCGACCGCGGGCATGTCGGACGTGGCGATGAACGCGCTGGGCGTGGAGATCGAGGACCGGCTGGGGCGGCCGGTGATGTCCGGGCTGCACGGCATGTGGAGCGTGGGCGCCCTGGTGGGGTCGGCGGCGGGCACGGTCGCCGCGCACGCCGGCTCCGACGCCCGGCTGCACCTGACGGTGACCGCCGCGGTGCTGACCGTGCTGGGCGTGGTGGCCTGCCGGTGGGTGCTCGATCCGCGCGACGCCGGTGCGGACGGTGCGGCGGGCCGGGCGGGTGCGCCGGACGAGGAGCCGCCGCCGCGGTTCGCGCTCCCGCCGCGCTCCGCGCTGGCGATCGGCGCGGTGGGCTTCTGCGCGGTGTTCGCCGAGGGGGCGAGCCTGGACTGGTCGGCGGTGTACCTGCGGGACGTGCTGGACTCCTCGCCAGGTGTGGCGGCGGCCTGCACCACCGCCTTCGCCTGCACCATGGCCGTCGCCCGGCTGCTCGGCGACGCGGCCGTCGCGCGGCTGGGCCCGGTGCGCACGGTCCGCTCCGGCGGGGTGCTCGCCACGGTCGGCGGCATCCTGGTGGTCACCGCCCCGTCGGCCGGCTTCGCGGTCGGCGGGTTCGGGCTGATCGGCCTGGGGATCGCGGTGGTGGTGCCGCTGGCGTTCGCCGCCGCCGGCCGCAGCGGCCCGGCCCCGAGCCAGGCGATCGCGGGCGTGGCCACCATCACCTACACCTCGGGCCTGATCGCCCCGGCGGCCATCGGCTCGCTCGCCGACGCCACCTCGCTGACGGTGTCGTTCGGCCTGGTCACCGTGCTGGCCCTGGGACTGGTGGCGGGCGCGGGCGTACTCCGAGCTGATGGCCGCGACGTCCGCGGCGGCGGCCCCGGCACGGCCCTCCCGGCCACCGGCGGCGGTGCCGGCACCACCGCCGACCCGGACACCGCCTCGGACGCCGGCGGCGCGGCCGGCCGGGACGGCACGGAGCGCGGCGCGTCCGGCCGGGAGGCACTGGACTGAGCCGGCGGCGGGCCCGCTGCGCCGGCGGGCCGGGACGGGCGGGGCCGGGGGCCCGCGATGTCCGGCGCGTCCCGCCGCGCCGGTGCCGACGGCCCGCCTCTCCCGCCGTACTCCCTCGCGTGACGGTACGGGGTCGCCCGGGCCCCGGCAGGGCACCAGGCGGGCCCCGCTCACCGGCCCGAACCCGGCGGCCCCTACGAGACAGCCCGTCCCCGGCCGCCCGTACCGGACGGGCGGGAGTTGCGGGCCCGGACCGTTCTGCCGGGCTGCGACCCGACCCCGTACCTCCACCGTGGATCGGGGCCCCCGGGTGCGTCCGTCGGGAGGATCGGGGGTGCGACCGCGGGAACTGGCCAGCCGAGCATCATGAACCGGCCACTACCATGGCTCCGATTTCCTCGAACACCCCCCGAACGGATGAAGTGGAGCAGTCATGGGCCTGGGCGTGCGCTGGACCCTGCACGGCGACGGGCGCACCCCCGCCCCCGGAGCCGTGGTCCGGCCTGATGAGCGGCTGTCCTGGCCGCGGACGGCCGGGCTGGGCGCACAGCATGTCGTCGCGATGTTCGGTGCGTCGTTCGTCGCACCGGTACTGATGGGGCTGGACCCCAACCTGGCGATCATGATGTCCGGTGTCGCCACCATGCTGTTCCTGCTGGCCACCCGGGGCCGGGTGCCCAGTTACCTCGGCTGCAGCCTCTCCTTCGTCGGGGTGGCGGCGGTGATCCGGGCCCAGGGCGGCGGGAGCGCCGCGATCACCGGCGCGATCCTGGTGGTCGGCGCGGTGCTGCTGCTGAGCGGGCTCGCCGTCCAGCGGTTCGGCGCCCGCATCATCCACGCGGTGATGCCGCCGGTGGTCACCGGTGCGGTGGTGATGCTCATCGGGTTCAACCTGGCGCCGGTGACGGCGAGCACCTACTGGCCCACCGACCAGTGGACGGCGCTGCTGACCATGCTCTTCACCGGGCTGGCCGTGGTGTGTCTGCGGGGCTTCTGGTCGCGGATCGCGATCTTCCTGGGGCTGGTCTTCGGCTATCTGCTCTCCTGGGCGCTGGACCGCGTCTTCGGCAAGATCCACTCGGTGAACGGCGGCCCGGAGGCCGTGGACCACTGGCGGCTGGACCTGTCGGCGGTGGGCCGGGCGGACTGGATCGGGCTGCCGGACCTGCACGCTCCCGCCTTCGAGTGGTCCGCGATCCTGGTCGCGCTGCCGGTGGTCATCGCGCTGATCGCGGAGAACGCCGGCCACGTGAAGGCCGTCGGCGAGATGATCGGCGACCCGCTCGACGACAAGCTGGGCACCGCGATCTCGGCGGACGGCGTGGCCACCGTGCTGTCCACCTCGGTGGGCGGCCCGGCCACCACCACCTACTCGGAGAACATCGGCGTCATGGCGGCCACCCGGGTGTACTCCACCGCGGCCTACTGGGCCGCCGCCTGCTTCGCGCTGCTGTTCGGGCTCTGCCCGAAGTTCGGGGCCGTGGTCGCCGCGATCCCCGGTGGTGTGCTGGGCGGCATCACGGTGATCCTGTACGGCATGATCGGGCTGCTGGGCGCGCAGATCTGGGTGCACAACAAGGTGGACCTGCGGAACCCGCTCAACCTGGTGCCGGTGGCGGCCGGGGTCATCATCGGCGTGGGCGGTGTGAGCCTGAAGATCAGTGACAACTTCGAGCTGGGCGGCATCGCGCTGGGCACCATCGTGGTGATCACCGGCTACCACGTGCTCCGCGCCCTGGCCCCGGCCCACCTCAAGCAGCAGGAGCCGCTGCTGGACTCCGGCACCAGCGCCTACGACAAGGGCGCCGCCGGGTCCTGACCGGCCGCCCCTCACGGACCCGCCGGCCCCCGGTGCCGGCGCGCCTCACCCCGCTCGCGGGGCGCGGCGCGTCAGCCCGGGGGCCGCTCCGTTGGCCCTTTCCGGGGAAGTCCGGGCGCGCGCCCGGACCGGGCCGGTCCGGCGCTGGGACGCTGGCCGGCATGGAATCGACCGGAGAGCGGACCCGGCCGGGCGCCGTGGTGCCGGCCCCGCCGGCCCCGCCGTCCGGGCCGCCGGAGCGGCACGGGGTGGCCCGGGTGGTGGCGCGGATGCGCGGGATCGGCGCGGAGCTGCCCGTCCGGGACGGGGTGGCGGTCTTCAACCGGGTGTACCTGTCGGTCACGGCGGAGGTGGAGCACCGGCTGGGCGGCCGGTACTTCCGCGACCCGGCGGTCGCCGGGGACCTGACGGTACGGTTCGCCGAGCGCTATCTGGCCGCGGTGGACGCCGTCGCGGCGGGCCGGCGCGCCCCCGCCTGCTGGCGCCCGCTGTTCCAGCTGCGCAGCCACCCCGGCGTCAGCTCGCCGCAGTTCGCGCTGGCCGGCGTCAACGCGCACATCGGCCACGACCTGGCGCTGGCCCTGGTGGACACCTGCCGGGCCCGCGGTCTGGAGCCGGCGGCGCTGGAGGCGGAATTCGACCTCGTCGGCGAGCTGCTGACCGGGCTGGAGGAGCGGGTCCGGGAGGAGCTGATGCCCGGCCCGGACCTGCTGGACCTCGCCGATCCGCTCACCCATCTGGTGGGGGCGTGGAGCCTGGAGCGGGCGCGGGACGCGGCGTGGGCGGCGTTCCGCGCCCTGTGGGGCCTGCGCGGCCTGCCGGAGCTGGCCGAGGAGCTCGCCGGGCGGATCGACGCGAGCGTCGGCATGGTCGGCCGCTTCCTGCTCACGCCGCTGACCCGGCCCGCTCCGGTACCGGGCTGACGTCCGCCGGCGCCCCGTGGCGGGGCATGGCTGCGGGCCGCCGCCACGCGCCCTCGCGGCGTGGCGGCGGCCCCGGATCGGGAGGCCCGGCGGCCCCGGGTCGGAGGCCCGGCGGTGTCAGTCCTCGGGCAGTTCCACCGGGGCGATGTCGTCGTAGACGTCGCCCGGGCCGGGGTTGCCGGGGTCGGTGGCCCCGCCGAGCTGGTGCATCACGCCCCACACCGCGTTGAGGGCGGTCTGCACGGCGCCCTCCGCCCAGCCCGCGGTCCAGGAGATGTCGTCGCCGGCGAGGAAGATGCCGCGCTTGTCCTCCGGCAGCCGGTCCTGCATAAAGTGGGTGAACAGCCGCCGCTGGTACCGGTAGTGGCCGGGCAGGTTGGCCTTGAACGCGCCCATGAAGTAGGGCTCGTTCTCCCAGGAGACGGTGACCGGGTTGCCGATGATGTGCTTGCGGATGTCCACCTTCGGATAGATCTCCGAGAGCGACTTGAGCATGACCTCCATCCGCTCCTGCGCGGACAGCGGCAGCCACTTGAGGCTGTCGTCGCACCAGGTGTACGACAGGCAGATCACGGCGGGCCGGTCCGGACCGTCGTCCAGCAGGTAGGTGCCGCGCGTCATCCGGTCGGTGAGGGTCATCGACATCACGTCGCGACCGGTCTCCTCGTCCTTGTCCAGCCAGAACGGCCGGTCCACCGGGACGAACAGCTTGGACGACTCCATGTAGTGGGTGCGCTCGATCGCCGTCCAGTGGTCGATCGGGAAGAGCGAGTCGTCGCACTCGATCTTCGACAGCAGCATCCAGGACTGGGCGGTGAAGATGGCCGCCCGGTAGGTGCGGATGTCGCCGGAGGCGTCGGTGACGGTGATCCGGTTGCCCGCGGTGCGGTGCAGCCGGGTGACCGCGGGCCGCGGCTCGCCGCCGTGCAGCTTCGCCAGCGAGGTGCCGTGCTCCCAGTGCACGATCTTGCCCGGCTCGCGCTCCCACAGTCGCAGCGGCAGCTGCTGGCTGCCGCCGACGATGCCGCGGTGGTGGTCGTCGGCCTCGGTGTAGACGACGCGGAGGATCTCCAGGATGGAGTTGGGGAAGTCGGTGTCCCAGCCGCCGGTACCGAAGCCCACCTGGCCGAAGATCTCCCGGTGACGGAAGGACCGGAAGGCCTCGGAGTCGCACAGGAAGCCGTAGAAGGTCTGGTTGTCCAGCTTCTCCACGAGCTTCGCCCAGATCTCCCGGATGCGCGGCACGTCGCGCTCGCGGATGGCGCGGTTCATGTCGGAGAAGTCCGCGCCCTCCTCCAGACAGGCGTTCCAGGCGTCGGCGACCTGGCGGTAGACCTCGGGCAGGTCGTCGATGGTCTCCGCGTAGTGCGTCTCGCCCTTGAGGTCGACGACGGTGGACGGGGTGTCGGGCGCCAGCGGGTTGGGGAACGGCCGGGTCTCCAGGCCCACCAGGTCGATGTAGTACTGGAGCGCGGTGGAGCTGGGCGGGAACCGCATCGCGCCCATCTCGGCGGTGAGCGCGTCGTCGCAGCCCTCGAAGCCGACGGTGCGCAGCCGGCCGCCGATCCGGTCGGCCTCGTAGACCACCGGCTTCAGGCCCATCTTCATCAGCTCGTACGCGGCGACGATACCGGACAGGCCGCCGCCGATGACGGCCACCTCGGTGCCGTGCTCGGTGGCCGGGACCTGGCCGAGCCCGGCCGGGTGGGCCAGGTAGTCGTCGTAGGCGTACGGGAAGTCCGGGCCGAACATGGTGATCGGCGGCAGGACCGGCTCCTGCTTCCGGTCCTGCTCGTCGTGGGCGGCGGGGGGCACCGTGGACGTCATCGGGTACGGACTCCTTGCGGGGTGGAACCGGGCCGGGCCGTGGGGCCCGGCGGTGGTACGGGAGGTGTCGGCGGTCTCGCGGGGCCCCGGCGGGGCGCCGGGGCGGGCGGGGGAAGCGCGTCCGTCAGGTGAGGGCGGTGTACAGGCCGGGGCGGCGGTCGTGCAGATACGGGTTCCGCTCCCGGGAGTCGCCCAGCAGCCGGGGATCGACCTCGCCGAACAGCAGCTCCTCGCCGCGGCCGGCCCGGGCCCGGGTGGCGCCGTCGGGGCTCGCCAGGCAGCTGAGCCCGACGAACTCGAACTCCTCCTCCGGGCCGGTGCGGTTGACGTAGGCGATGTACAGCTGGTTCTCGAAGGCCCGGACCGGCACCAGGGACTCGGCCACGAACTGGAACGGGTGCATCTGGGCGGTGGGCACCAGCAGCAGATCGGTACCGGCCAGGGCGTGGGCCCGGACGTTCTCCGGGAACTCCACGTCGTAGCAGATCATGACGCCCAGCCGGACACCGTCCAGTTCGGCCTGGACGACCGGGCTGTCGCCGGGGGTGAACCAGGTGCGCTCGAACTCCCCGAACAGATGGGTCTTGCGGTAGTTGGCGATCCGGCCGCCGTCCGGGCCGATCACCTGGGCGGCGTTGTACACCGCGTCGCCGTCCCGCTCCGGGTAGCCGTACACCACGGCCACCCCGTGCTCGGCGGCGAGCGCGGCCACCGCCCGGGCGGAGGGCCCGTCGGCGGCCTCGGCGAGCCGGTGCACGCCGTCACCGATGGCGTACCCGGTGAGGAACAGCTCGGAGGTGACCAGCAGCCGCGCCCCGGCGGCGGCCGCGGCGGCCACGGCCTCGCCGAGCACGGCGAGATTGGCGGCGGTGTCACCGGGGTGGCCGGAGCTCTGGAGCAGGGCGGTACGCAGCGGCGGCATGGCAGACCTCGGAAGAGACCGTCGGGGGACGCTTCGAAGGTACGGTCCGGCGTGATTTCCGGACAAGCCATGACCATTGCGGACCAGCCGTCGATTCATTTCGCGGAATGACGCCGGGGCGGCGATTCATTGCGCACCATGCCCGCGGAGTGACCCCGGCCACACGGGCCCGGCCCCGGGGCGGGGCCGGGGTGAGGGGTGCGGTGCCGCGCCCCGCGCGGGCGGGGAGCACCCGTTCTACCCGACCAGCGCACGCACGATGGCGGGACCACCCCCGCGTGCGCGGGGAGCACGGGCGGCTCCGGTTCCGGCTTGGGCAAGGGCCGGGACCACCCCCGCGTGCGCGGGGAGCACAGGACGCGACCTGCGACTTTATCCCGCCTGCCCCCCGATTTTCACCACTTCCGCCGACTCCGGCATACCAGCTGAACCAGGCATGAAAGAACAAAACCACCATGAAACGCGCCGGGCCCGCCATCTGCGGGCCCGTGGATTCCGCGCCTACGAGACACCGGGCGGGCACGACCACCGCACCGGCATCACTCATCACACCGGCATCACAGCCGCACCGCAGCGGCTCGCCACCGGCCCGCCGTCAGGGCGCCGCGCGCGGTGGGCGGCGCTCCGAGCCCCGGTGCCGCGAGGGCCCGAGGCCCGACGTCCCTCCTCGCCGCTCGTTCGCCGGCGGCGGCCCGCCGCCTACCGCGTGGGGCCGCCCCTGCCGTAGTCGTCCATCCCGGGCTCGCCGGGGCCGCGCTTGCCGTAGTCCGGGCCGTACTCGCCGGCGGTTCCCCGGCCGCGGCGGCGGCCGACGTCGCCGCTGGTCCCGCGGGTGTCGAGGCGGCCCTCGTCGGTCTCGATCTCGATGCGCTCCCGGCGCACGTCACCGCCGACGACCTCCTCGGTGGTCCGCTCCTCGACCCGCAGCCGCACCCTTTCCTTGGGGACGACCTCGGTGCGCAGCACCGCCCGTTCGCGGTGGAGGACCACTTCCTCCTCGGTCTCGCCGATCTTGTGGCCGCCGGTGACGGTGCCCCGGTTGGCCTCGGTGATCGGTTCGCGCTCGATCAGCAGTTCCTCGTGGCGCAGCGGGACGGTCCGCTCGACGTGCTCGGTGTCGACGTAGCGGTGGAGCCGGGCCCGGCCGGCCTCGGTCTGTTCGACGCCGACGTGCAGTTCCTCCTCGTAGCGGGTCACCGCCCGCTCGGCCTCCAGGTCTTCCCTGCCGCGCTGGCGCCCCTCGGTGGGCCGGCCGACGCGGGTGCCGGTCACGTCGGTCTCGGCGGCGGCCGCGGCCTCGTCCGCGGTCATCGCCGGCCGGGTGCCGGTGTCCACGCCCTTGCCGGTGCCCTCGGTGCCCCGGGTGCCCATCGCCGCGCCGGGGTAGGGCTCGCCCATCCGGGAGCGGTCGCCCGCGGCGCCGGCGGTTCCGGTGCCCGTTCCAGCGGTGCCCTGCCCGGCCCGGCGGCCGGTTTCGCCCCACTCCATGCCGTAGTGGCGGTACAGCTTCCGTTCCTCATCGACCGACAGGTGACCACCGGAGTCCACATCCACGTGCGGCGCGTCCTTCACCTTGCTCTTGCTGAAGGGCACTTCGAGGTGGTCCTGGACCAGTCGGGCGTCCTGGACCGGCACGAAGCTCTCACTCATGCCGAAGAGTCCGGTGCGTACGGTGACCCAGTCAGGCTTCCCGGTGACGTCGTCGAGGAAGACGTGCTTCGCATCCCCGATCTTGGTGCCCTCGGTGTCGTAGACCGGATGATCGAGCACCGCCGGGATCTGCTCCTTCGTGATCACTTCGTCCTCCTTCGGTCGGTTGCCTCCACCGGCCGGGTAACCCCGCATCCCCCAACAAAACGGGATGAAAAACATGGAGTGGAGCGGCGAAGGGATCGCGGTTCCGGAGCGGTTATCCGGGGGCGCCGGAGGAGAACCGGCGCAGCAGCGGCGAGAGCACCAGCACCGACTTGGTGCGCTCCACGAAGGGCTCGCCCGCGATCCGCTCCAGCACCCGCTCGAAGTGGCGCATGTCGGAGGCGAACACCTGGACCACGGCGTCCGCGTCACCGGTCACCGTGGACGCGGACACCACCTCCGGGTAGCGCGACAGGCCGCGCCGGATGTCCTCCGGCGAGGTGTTGTGGCGGCAGTACAGCTCGACGATGCCCTCGGTCTGCCAGCCCAGCGCGGCCGGGTCCACCCGCACGGTGAAGCCGGTGATGGCGCCCTCGGCGCGCAGCCGGTCCACCCGGCGCTTGACCGCCGGGGCGGACAGGCCCACCTCCGCCCCGATGTCCGCGTAGCTGCGCCGGGCATCCTCGGCGAGGGCGTGCACGATGCGTTCGTCGAGTTCGTTCAGTCGCACGTCGGAGGGGTCACTTCTCTGCTGGGGCGGGTTCTGCGGTGGCCAGGCGGGAGCGCCGCAGGCCGTATCCGAAGTACAGCACAAGGCCGGCCGCCATCCACATGCCGAAGACGATCCAGGTGACCGGCTCCAGCCCCTTCATCATCCACACGCACAGCACGAAGCCGATGACCGGGAAGAGCGGGGACAGCGGCACCCGGAAGGTGCGCGGCATCTCCGGCCGGGTGCGGCGCAGCACGATCACCGCGACGTTGACCAGCGCGAAGGCGAAGAGGGTGCCGATGCTGGTGGCCTCGGCGAGCCGGCCCAGCGGCACCGCGGCGGCCAGTCCGCCGCAGAACAGCGAGACGATCACGGTGTTGGCGCGCGGTGCGCCGGTGCGCGGGTGGACGCGGGAGAACACCGGGGGCACCAGTCCGTCGCGGGACATCGCGAAGAGGATGCGGGTCTGGCCGTACAGGACGGTCAGCACCACCGAGGCGATGGCGACCACCGCGCCGGCGGCGAGCAGCACCGCCCAGAAGCTGTGTCCGGTGACCGACTCCATGATCCCGGCGAGGGCGGCCTCGCTGCCGTCGAACCGCCGCCACGGCAGTGCCCCCACCGCGACGGCCGCGACCAGGCAGTACAGCGCGGTGACGATGAACAGCGAGAGCATGATGGCGCGCGGCAGGTCGCGCTGCGGGTTCTTGGCCTCCTCGCCCGCGGTGGAGGCGGCGTCGAAGCCGATGTACGAGAAGAACAGGGTGGCCCCGGCGGCACTGACGCCCGCCATGCCCAGCGGCATGAAGGGGGTGTAGTTGCCGGCGCGGATGCCGGTGAAGGCGACGGCGCAGAAGAGCAGCAGCGCGGCGATCTTGACGCCCACCATGACCGTGTTGGCCCGGGCGCTCTCCTTGGCACCGCCGAGCAGGAACGCCATGGCGAGCAGCACCACCAGCAGCGCCGGCAGGTTGAAGACACCGCCGTCCTCGCCCGGCGGCGCGGCGAGCGCGGTGGGGATGGTGACCCCGATGGTGCCGTCGAGCAGTTCGTTGAGGTACTGCCCCCAGCCGACCGCCACGGCGGCCACCGACACCCCGTACTCCAGGATCAGGCACCAGCCGCACACCCAGGCGACCACCTCGCCCAGGGTGGCGTACGCGTAGGAGTAGGAGGAGCCGGAGACCGGGATGGTGCCGGCCAGCTCGGCGTAGGACAGCGCGGAGAACAGGGCGGTCAGCCCGGCGATCACGAAGGAGAGCACCACGGCCGGACCCGCCTCGGGCACCGCCTCGCCCAGCACCACGAAGATGCCGGTGCCCAGGGTCGCGCCGATGCTGATCATGGTGAGCTGCCACATGCCCAGGCTGCGGCGGAGGGTCCCGCCGGCGCCCTGGCCGCTCTCGGCGATCAGCCGCTCCACCGGCTTGCGCCGCATCAGCCGGGCGCCGAGCGATGCCCGGCCCGCGCCCGGGCCGTCACCGCCGGCCCCCACGGGGTGGTCCAACAACACGTTCAGGGGCTCCTTCGTCGCTGCCGGTCGGCAGTCCTTCGGCGGCGGCGCCCACGGCGGACCACCCGGAAGCGGCGGGAGAACACGCCGCACCGGTGACCGCCGAGCCGACGGTCCTCCGCCACTCCACGTACAGCGCACGACCCTACGAGCCGAGCCGCCACGCCCGTAATGCATCATTGTTGCGCATACCTGTACGAACATTGCGCACCGGGGTGGCATCCGGAGAATCGTTGCGGTCCGCTCACCTGCGCGAATCGGCACGTTATTTCACCCGATTGCTTCGAAACGCCACCATTTTGGCCGTCGTTGGTGTGACGTGACGACGAAAAGAGGCAAGCGGCCCGAGGACCGCCACCACCCCATCGGAAGCGGCGTCACCGGGCGCCGTACGGCGACGGAACCGGCGCGTGAATCATGACCTACCCCCCACATGGACATGCCGGACACGGGTCGTACCCCTCCGGCCCGGGGCCCGGGCCGGACGAGCGGCTGGACTTCACCACCGGTTACGACCTGCACAGCCTGCCCCTGCCGGACCCGGAGACCCTGGAGGGCCGCTGGGACCTGGAGGGCGACCTGGCCCGGCTGCTGCAGAGCTCCGCCGAGGAGCCGTCCGGCCCGGCCGACCCGTTGCGCCGGCCCGACCCGTTGCGGGGTGACCCGCTGCTGGCGGACCCGCTGCGCGACGATCCGCACGTCGACGACCTGCCGTACACCGGGGAGACGCTCCGCCCCGAGGCGCGGGTCGCCCAGCACGCCGCGGTGCGCGGCCGGGGGCGCCGCCGCCGGGTCCGCTTCCGCATGCCGACCATGCCCTGGCTGCAGCTGGCGAGTCTGGTCTTCGCCGCGGTCACCGCCCTCATCGTCGCCATGCTGAGCGTGCTCAGCGGGATGGTCTCCTACGGGCCGCTGCGCTTCCTGGCCGCTCCCACCACCTCCGGGTCGCTCGCCGACTGGTGGCCGCTGCTGGTCTACGGGCCGTGGCTGGTCGCCTCGCTGTCGGTGCTCCGCGCCGCGCTGCACCACCGCGGCGCGGCGCACTCCTGGATGGTGGTGGTGCTCTTCTCCGCCATCGCGGTGCTGCTGTGCGTGGCGCACGCGCCCAAGACGCTGGCGGGGATCGCGGTGGCCGGGCTGCCGCCGGTGGCGGCGCTGATCTCCTTCCACCAGCTGGTGCGGCAGATCACCCTCAACGACCCGCCGCGCCACGCGCTGCCCCGTCAGCGCGGGACCCAGCCCCGCGGCTGACCGCGCGCCGCGCCCGGCACGCCGACGGCTCCCGTCCCCGCCGTCGCGGGGAACGGGAGCCGTCGCGCGACCGCGCCGGGATCCCCCGGCCGGCGGCTCAGGTCCAGCTGGCGTGCAGCGGCTTGCCCTCGGCGTAGCCGGCCGCGCTCTGCACCCCGACCACGGCCCGCTCGTGGAACTCCTCCAGCGACCCGGCCCCGGCGTAGGTGCAGGAGCTGCGCACCCCGGCGATGATCGAGTCGATCAGGTCCTCCACGCCCGGCCGGGCCGGGTCCAGGAACATCCGCGAGGTGGAGATGCCCTCCTCGAACAGCGCCTTGCGGGCCCGGTCGTACGCGGACTCCTCGGACGTGCGGTTGCGCACCGCCCGCGCCGAGGCCATGCCGAAGCTCTCCTTGTACGGCCGCCCGTCGGCGGTGTGCTGCATGTCCCCGGGCGACTCGTGGGTGCCCGCGAACCAGGAGCCGATCATCACGTTGGAGGCGCCGGCGGCCAGCGCCATGGCCACGTCGCGGGGGTGCCGGACGCCGCCGTCCGCCCAGACGTGCTTGCCCAGCCGGCGGGCCTCGGCGGCGCACTCCAGCACCGCGGAGAACTGCGGCCGGCCCACCCCGGTCATCATCCGGGTGGTGCACATGGCGCCGGGGCCCACGCCCACCTTGACGATGTCGGCACCGGCCTCGACCAGGTCGCGCACGCCCTCGGCGGCGACCACGTTGCCGGCGACCACCGGCACCTGCGGATCGAGGGCGCGCACCGCCTTCAGCGCGCTGATCATGGACTCCTGGTGACCGTGCGCGGTGTCCACCACCAGGGTGTCCACGCCCGCCTCCAGCAGCGCCTTGGCCCGCCCTGCGACGTCCCCGTTGATGCCCACCGCGGCGGCGATCCGCAGCCGGCCGGCCGCGTCCACGGCCGGGGTGTACAGGGTGGCGCGGAGCGCGCCCTTGCGGGTGAGGATGCCCGCCAGCCGGCCGTCGGCGTCCACCGCGGGGGCGAGCCTGCGGTGGGCGGCGTCCAGCCTGCCGAACGCCTCCCTCGGGTCGATGTCCGCGTCGAGGAGCAGCAGCTCGGTGGACATGACCTCGGAGAGCTGGGTGAAGCGGTCCACGCCGGTCAGGTCGGACTCGGTGACCACGCCCACCGGCCGGCCGTCGGTGACCACCACTCCGGCGCCGTGCGCCCGCTTGGGCAGCAGCGCCAGCGCGTCCCCCACGGTCGAGGTGGGGGCGAGCACGATCGGGGTGTCCAGCACCAGGTGGCGCTGCTTGACCCAGCTGACGACGTCGGCGACCACGTCGAGCGGGATGTCCTGCGGGATGACCACCAGGCCGCCGCGGCGGGCGACCGTCTCGGCCATCCGGCGGCCGGCGATGGCGGTCATGTTGGCCACGACCAGCGGGATGGTGGTGCCCGTCCCGTCCGGGGTGGACAGGTCCACACCCTGCCGGGAACCGACGGCCGAGCGGCTCGGCACCATGAAGACGTCGTCGTACGTGAGGTCGTACGACGGCCTGGAGTCGTTCAGAAAACGCATGCTAACTCTCTCACCTGCGGTGTTGCCGGGTAAGCGGGCGGGAAGTCAGCTCAGATGCGGAAGATCGGATCCGGCTGCGAATCCTGGACCAATCATCCACGATTCGGGCCCGGACCGGTCATCCGGCGGCGATTTCCATGGCTTCATCCGAATCGCGGCGGCCGGTCCCTGTAGGTTCCGCCGAACGGTGCGGGGCGGCCGGCGGCGGGCCGGTACGGCGGGCGGTACGGGGCGGGCCCGGAGACGGGCGGCCGGCGGGGGCCGCCACCACGGGCAGCCGGTGCGGCGGGCCGGGACCACGGGCATGCGGCGGGACGGTGCGGCGGGCCGACGCCACGGGTACGGCGAGACGTGCGATGGGCCGGGACCACGGGCGTACGCCGGGACGGCGCGGTGGCGGACCGGCACCGGTCCACGGGGCGTGCGGGGCTGGCCGCAGCGGTGGCGGGCCGGAGGACCGCCGCGCGCCTGCCCTGTGCCCGCACGCCGCGGCACCCCCGGCGTTCCCGAGGCGGCCGGCCGTCACCGGCGCGCCGGCCGGGGCCGGCTCAGACGCCGTCCGGGTCCGCCCGGTCCAGCGCCGGCCGCGGCCCCGGCCCGGTCTCCCGCAGCAGGTGGTCCGCCGCGGCGGTGTCCGTCACCAGACTGGTGACCAGCCCGGACCGGAGCACCGCGCCGATCGCGGCGGCCTTGCGCCGGCCGCCGGCGATGGCGACGACCTCCGGGATGCGCCGCAGCCGGTCGGCCTCCACGGTGATGCACCGCTCCCCCAGGTCCCGGCCGATGCGGCGGCCCTCGCTGTCGAAGAGGTGCGCCGACATCTCGGCGGCGGCACCGAGCGACGCGTAGTGCGCGCGCTCCTCCTCGCTGAGCATGTCGTAGACGGTGGAGATGCCCGCCTCCCAGGAGCCGATGGACACCGCGGCCACCGTGACCTTGTCGAAGTACTCGAAGGCGCGGGCGATCCCGGTCTGTCCGCGCAGCGCCGCCGCGGTGGCCGGATCGGGCAGCAGCATCGGCGCGTAGATGGGGTGCGCCTCCCCGCCGGAGACCTGGGCGGCCCGGCGGACCGCCTCGACCGAGCCGCGCTCCGCGGTGCCCGCGTCGTAGACGCCGGTCAGCTGGACCACCGTGCACGGCGGCAGCCGGTGCAGGGCGGCCGCCATGTGGATGGTGGAGCGGCCCCACGCCAGGCCCAGCACATCGCCCTCGGTGACCAGCTCGCCCAGCAGGTCCGCGGCCACCTCCCCCAGGTTCTCCGGGTCCGGGGCGTCGGCCTCGGCGTCCGCCGGCGCCTCCACCACCACGGCGTGCCGCAGGCCGTACCGGGCGCGCAGCGCGTCGGAGCGCTCCGCGTCCAGTTCGGCCGGCACCCGGATCTCGATGCGCACCAGGTCACGCTCCAGCGCCGTCTCCAGCACCCGCGCGACCTTGAACCGGCTGACGCCGAACTCCTCGGCGATCTGGATCTTGGACTTCCCCTCCAGGTAGAAACGGCGCGCCATGGCTGCCGCCTGCACCAGTTCGGCGGGTCCCATCCGCGTGGCTGAACGGCCGCCCGTCGACACCGCGGTCTCCTCACTGTTCACACTCAGGATTCACCGTCATCCTGTCAGAAACGGTGGCCCCGGTCCGTCGTTCGTCCTTGTGTTCACCAACCGGTGACTCAGTGTCCGCACGCCCAGGACGCGGCCGCCGTGGCCTGCTCCGCCTGCTCCCGGAGCGCGCGCACCGCCTCGGCCGGGTCCTGTGCGCCGTACACCGCCGAACCGGCGACGAACACGTCGGCACCCGCCTCAGCACAGCGCTCGATGGTCGAGGCGGAAACCCCGCCGTCCACTTGGAGCCACATCTCCAGGCCGTGCTTGGAGATCAGCTCCCGGGTGCGCCGGATCTTCGGCAGCATGATGTCGAGAAACGCCTGACCGCCGAAACCGGGCTCGACCGTCATCACCAGCAGCATGTCCAGCTCCGGCAGCAGGTCCTCGTACGGCTCGATCGGGGTGGCCGGCTTGAGCGCCATGGCCGCCCTGGCCCCCTTCCCCCGGATCTCCCGCGCCAGACGCACCGGGGCGGCGGCGGCCTCCGCGTGGAAGGTGACCGAACCGGCCCCCGCCTCCACGTACTGCGGCGCCCAGCGGTCCGGGTCCTCGATCATCAGGTGCAGGTCCAGCGGGGTGGTGGTGGCGCGGCTGAGCGACTCGACGACCGGCACGCCGAGCGTCAGGTTCGGGACGAAGTGGTTGTCCATCACGTCGACGTGCAGCCAGTCCGCGCCACGGACCGCTGCCGCCTCCTCCGCCAGGCGGGAGAAGTCCGCGGAGAGGATACTGGGGTTGATCTGTACGGCCATGGCGCCAAGGGTGCCACGGCCGCGGGCCGCCCGTGGCGGCGGGAGGGCCGTCCCGGTCCCCCGGCGCGTACCCGGCCCGCCCCCGGCCCGGCGGGCGCGGGTCCGCGGCCGTGGGCACGCCCGCCCACCGGGGCGGATCCGTCCACCGTGGGCACGCGACGCCGCGCCGAAGGCCGCCGTCGGCCCACCGGCACGAGGGGTGTCGATGGCGGCAGGAGCGCACCGGGAACCCGATGAACGGCACCGTACGGCCCGGGCGCCCCACCGCCCGGGCCGGCTGGTCTGCGGGCGCCGCACCAAGTGGCTCACCGTACTGCTGTGGCTGGTGGCCCTGGCCGCCCTGGCCCCGGCGGCGCAGCGGCTCTCCGACGTCCAGGACAACGACGCCCTGTCCTGGCTGCCGGACAGCGCGGAGTCCACCCGGGTGCTGAAGGTCGCCGAGGGCTTCCGGGACGAGTCCGTCACGGCCGTGGTGATCTACGCCAGGGAAGGCGGGCTGACCGCGGCCGACCGCGAACGCATCGCCGGGGCGGCGGACGAGCTGCGCACGCTGCGCGACCACGGGGTCCAGGGCGCCCGGACCCGCGGCCCGGTGTTCGACCGGCCCGCCGAGCCGCGCGCCGCGCAGATCGCCGTCCCGATCACCATGGACGAGCGGGGCTGGGAACGGATCGCCCCCGCCGTGGACTCCCTGCGCGAGATCACCGGCCGCGGCTCCGGCGGGCTGGCCGTGCACATCACCGGCCCCGGCGGCACGGCGGCCGACTTCGCCGAGGTGTACGCGGGCATCGACTCCACCTTGCTGCTTGCCGCGCTCGCCGTGGTGGTCGTGGCGCTGCTGGTCACCTACCGCAGCCCCGTCCTGCTGCTGGTGCCGGTGCTCGCCGCGGTCGCCGCGCTGCTGACCTCCCAGGCCCTGGTGTACCTGCTGGCCCGGCACGCCGGGCTCACCGTGAACGGGCAGAGCGCCGGCATCCTCACCGTGCTGGTGTTCGGTGCCGGGACCGACTACGCGCTGCTGCTGGTGGCCCGCTACCGGGAGGAGCTGCGCCGCCACCGCGACCGCCACGAGGCGATGGCGCGCGCCCTGCGCCGGGCCGGTCCGGCGATCGTCGCCAGCGGCGGCACGGTGGGCATCAGCATGCTGGTGCTGCTGGTCGCGGAGATGAACTCCACCAGCGGCCTGGGACCGGTCTGCGCCGTCGGGGTGGCCGTCGCCGTGCTGGCGATGCTCACCCTGCTCCCCGCCCTGCTGGTGATCGCCGGCCGGTGGGTCTTCTGGCCGGTGGTGCCGCATTACGGGTCGCCGGAGCCGACCGAACGGGGGGTGTGGGCCCGGGCAGGGCGGCGGATCGAGCGGCGGCCGCGCACCGTCTGGGGGGTGACGGCGGTGGTCCTGGCCGCGCTGTCCCTGGGCATCACCGCGCTGCGTGCCGAGGGGATCGACAACGCCGACGCGTTCACCCGGACCCAGGACTCCGTCACCGGGCAGGAGCTGTCGGCCCGCTACTTCCCCGCCGGCAGCGGCAGCCCGCTGGTGGTGGTGGCGGAGGCGGACCGGGCCGGGGAGGTGCGGCGGGCCGTCGAGCGCGCCGGCGGCGTGGTGCCCGCATCGGTGGGCCGGCCGCCCGGGGTGGCGCCGGAGCGGGACGGCCGGGTGCTGCTGGAGGCGACGCCGACCGATCCGGCGGACAGCGCCGCCGCCGAGGAGACCGTGGAGCGGGTACGGGCGGCGGTGCACGCCGTCCCCGGCGCCCGGGCGCTGGTCGGGGGCACCACCGCCGCGACGCTCGACGCCGAGAACGCCTCGGCCCGGGACAACCGGGTGGTCATCCCGCTGGTGCTGCTGGTGGTCCTGGGCGTGCTGATGCTGCTGTTGCGCGCGGTCCTGGCTCCGCTGCTGCTGATCGCCACGGTGGTGCTGTCCTTCGCCGCGGCCCTGGGCATCAGCGCGCTCGCCTTCCGGCACGTGTTCGACTACGCCGGGGAGGACACCGCCTTCCCGCTCTTCACCTTCGTCTTCCTGGTGGCCCTGGGCATCGACTACAACATCTTCCTCACCACCCGGGTGCGCGAGGAGTCCGTCCGCCGGGGCACCCGGCAGGGGACGCTCACCGCGCTGGCCGCCACCGGAGCCGTGATCACCTCCGCGGGGCTGGTGCTGGCCGGTACCTTCGCCGCCCTGGGCACCCTCCCCGTCACCGGGTTCGCGGAGATCGGCTTCGCCGTCGCCGCGGGCGTCCTGCTGGACACCTTCGTGGTCCGGTCGGTGCTGGTCACGGCGGTTTTCCTGGACCTGGGGCCGCGCGTGTGGTGGCCGCACCCGCTGGCCCGGACCGACGGCGGCCGGCGGGCGGGGACGGCCGGGCCGCGGCGGCCGGATACGCCTCGGGACTGATCGGCATCTCGTTCCCCGGGGTGACGCGGCGGACGGGCCGTGACCGGCAGACTTCCGGGCATGCGAGCGGTCCGGCCCGAGGAGGAGCCCTTGACGACGTCAGCCACCGGCCACCCCGAGGTCCTGCCGCCGGCCCGCTGGGCGGTGTGGGCGGCCTGGGCCGCGCCGCTGGGGGTCCTGCCGTCGTCCGTCTGGCGCGTCGCGGCCGGCTTCGGCAACGGCCACACCACGACGGAGAGCGTCTACATGCTCTTCCTGAGCATCGCGATGGTGGGGACCGCGTTCCTCACCGTCGGCCTGGTGAGCCGCTGGGGCGAGGTCTATCCGCGCTGGATGCCCCGGGTGGCCGGCCGGCCCGTCCCGGCCCGCACCGTGACGCGGATCGCCCGGATCGGCGGCTGGCTGCTGGTGGTCATCATCCTGTACGGCGTGCTCAACAACATCTTCGGGTTCGTCGAGGAGGGCGCCCGCCTGATCGACCAGGACAAGGAGTTCGAGCAGCCCCCGGCCTGGGTGGCGTGGCTGTACCTGCCGGCCGCGCCCTGGGGCTTCCTGGTGCTCGCCGTCGCCGGGGACTACGCCCGCCGGATGGCCGGCCGGGCCCCCGCCGCGAAGGCCCGGCCCCGCTCCGGCGCGCCGACCGGGGTCTGACGCCGCTCCGCCCCGGACCCGTCCCGGCCTTTCGGACCCGTCCCCGGGCCGGGGACGGGCCGGGTCCCTCCCCGGCCGGGAGACCGACCGGGCAACCGGTGACCCGCGGATCACCTCACTCCTACCGGAGGCGGGGAGTCCGCCGCTCCACCGGTCGGACGAGGAGGTCACCGGATGACGGGTACGACGGGCACGGCCGGCGTCAGGCAGCAGCTCGCGGTCTGGGCGGTCGTCGGTCTGCTGGTCACCGGACTGGCCGCGACCGGCTCGCTGCTCCTCGGCCGCGGCGGTCCCGACCGGACGCCCCGGTGGATCAAGGACGGGACCGCCGACCTGGACCTCTCCGTGACCGGGCGCCCGATCCCGGAGAGTCTCGCGCTGGTCGAGAAGGTGGTGCTGCGCCTCCGGCGGGGGGACGCGGACGGCCTCGCCGCGCTCGCCGCGTCCCCGGACGGGGAGGCCGGCCAGGTCGCCGGGGAGTGGGTCCACGGCTGGGGCCGGGCCGCCGCGGGACCGGCGACCGCCCACTTCGACCCGGGCGTCACGGACCGCTGGACCGTCGAACTCCGCTTCGCCGGGCGTCCGGAACCCCTGCCCCTGGAGCTCCGCCGGAAGGGTGACGGCGACCAGCTCGGCCTCATCATGACCACCGGCTGATACGCACCGGCCCGGGCCCGCCCCGGCCGCTGTCACGCCGCGCCGGGTCACCCCCGGCTCCGGACGCGCTGCGGCACGGGACGCGGTGCACCGGAACGTGGTGCCGTGCAGGCGCCGGACCGGCGGCGGGGAAACCCGGCGGAGGGCGGGGCACCGCGCGGAAGGCGCCCACGGGGCCCGCACCGGCAGCCGGGTCCGGCGGACGGCCACCGGCGATCTCCCGCCGGCCCGGCGCCCCGTCCCGGGCGGCGACACCGCGCCCCGGGCCGGGCCGTCCACCGCCGGTCCAGCCGCGTCCGATCGCCGGGCCGGAACATCGCTGTCGCCGGGCCCGGCGGCCACCGTCCGTACGGCGGGCGGCGCCGGCCGCCGTGTCCCGGGCCCGGGCGCGCGGCGGACGGAGGGCCGTGGACCGCCCGGCGACCGGTCCCCCCGTGAGGGGGGAGCAGGAGCAGGAGTGCCCGGCGCGCGGCCCTGACCACCGCCACCGTTCCGGCAAGCCTGATCACCCTCGCCGTCCCGGCGTCGGCGAACGCCACGACGGCCGCCGGCCCCGCGGTGCCGGTCACCGCCGCGGAGCTCGTGGCGCCCCCCGACCCGGCGTCCTGCGGCTTCGACAACCGGGTCACCCCGCCGACGATCCGTGAGGGCGCGGCCGGGGACACGGTGCGCGAGGCGCAGAGCCTGCTCCAGGCGTGGGGGCTTCTCCGTGGGGCCCCGAACGGGGCGTACGGTGTCTTTCGGTCCGCTCACCACCCGCGCCACCCAGGACTTCCGGCGCAGCCGCGGCCTGACCGCCGACGGCATCATCGGCCCCGCCACGTGGAACCGGCTGCGCAACGGGCAGCCGACGCGATCGGCCGTGCCCCCGGGCCGTCCCGGACCACCGGAGGAACCGGGGACCTCCGGCGGTGCGGGCAGACAGGTCTCAGCCGGTACGGCGCAGCAGGGCCAGGTACATGGCGTCGGTGCCGTGCAGGTGCGGCCAGAGCTGTACGTCCGGCCCGTCGCCGAGGTCGGGAACGCCCGGCATCAGCGGCCGGGCGTCGATCCACTCGGCGGCCACCGGGCGGCCACCGCGTCCCTTGAGCACGTCCTCGACCACCGCCCGGGTCTCCGCCGGGTGGGGCGAGCAGGTGGCGTATCCGACCACGCCGCCGACCCGGGCCGCGCCGAGCGCCTCGCGCAGCAGTTCCCGCTGGAGCGGTGCGAAGCCCTCCAGGTCCTCCGGGCGGCGGCGCCAGCGCGCCTCGGGACGGCGGCGCAGCGCGCCCAGGCCGCTGCACGGGACGTCCACCAGCACCCGGTCGAAGGTGCCGGGCTGCCAGGCCGGCCGGGTGCTGTCCGCGGTGATCACCTGCCAGGGGCCGGGGTTGCCCTCCAGCACCCGGGCCACCAGCCGGGCCCGGTGCGGCTGCCTCTCCGCGGCGAGCAGCGCCGCGCCGCGCTCGGCGGCGAGTGCGGCGAGCAGCGCCGCCTTCCCGCCGGGGCCGGCGCAGCCGTCCAGCCAGCGGGTGTCGGGGCCCTCCAGCGGGGCGGCGGCGAGGGCGAGCGCCACCAGCTGGCTGCCCTCGTCCTGCACCCCGGCGCGGCCCTCGCGGACCGCGTCCAGCGCTCCCGGTTCGCCCCCCTCGGCCAGCCGGACGGCGTACGGCGACCAGCGGCCCGCCACTCCGCCGGTGCCGAGGGTATCGAGCAGCTCGGTGGTGGTGGCCCGGCCCGGGCGCGCCACCAGCGTCACCGCGGGCCGCTCGTTGTCGGCCTCCAGCAGGTCCTCGATCCCGGCCCGGCCGCCGCCCAGGGCGTCCCACAGGGCGGAGACGATCCAGCGCGGGTGCGAGTGCACCACGGCCAGGTGGTCCTCGGGGTCCTCGTCGTACGCCGGGGCCACCCGTGCCAGCCAGCCGTCGAGGTCGTCCGCGGCGATCCGGCGCAGCACCGCGTTGACGAACTTCGCCCGCCCGTCGCCCAGCACCACCCGGGCCAGTTCGACGGTGGCGCTCACCGCGGCGTGGGCGGGGATGCGGGTGCCGAGCAGCTGGTGCGCGCCCAGGCTCAGCACGTCCAGCACCGGCGGGTCGACCTCGCGCAGCGGCCGGTCCACGCAGGCGGCGATGATCGCGTCATAGGTGCCCTGCCGGCGGAGCGTGCCGTACACCAGCTCGGTGGCGAGCGCCGCGTCCCGGGCGTCGAAGTCGCCCCGCTCCCGTGCCTCCCGCAGCAGCGGCGGCAGCACCAGGTTGGCGTAGGCGTCCCGCTCGTCCACGGCCCGCAGCGCCTCGAACGCCAGGACGCGGACGGGGTCCTTCCTGGGCCTGCGGTAGGGCTTGCCGGGACGGCGGTGGGGTTGCTGACTCACGTGAAAGGTGCTCCGGATCGTCAAGGGCGTACCCGCTCAGCCTACGACGCGGCCGGCCCCGGCCGTCGGCGACCGCCCTCCCGGGCCGCCGGGGGCCCGCCACGGGTGCGTGCCGGCGTCACGCCGAACCCCGCGCGGCCCGCCGGGCTCCGTGGGAGTCCGTCCGTTACGCCGCGGAGCGCCTGCTGCACGGCTCGCCCGCCCCGGGACGGCCGGGGCACCGCGGACCGGTGCGCACGGTGCGACGGCGGTGGGCGGCCCGGGGCGTGTGCCGGCGCCACCGCGTCGGCGCGCACGGTCCCGTACGGGCGGCCGCGGGCCCGGCGGACGCGGTGCGGGCATCCGCCGGGCCGGACGGGTACCGGACGCCGTGCGGGCGGTCACCGGCCCGGGCGCCGGCGCCGGGCGGCCACCGGACCGGGCCGGGCGGGCCGGCGGCCCCGGGCGCCGCGAGCCGGCCGCCGGGCCGGGCATCGTCGGGCGGACGGGGACCGTCGGGCGGGCCGGGTGGGGGCGGTCAGGCGGAGCCGACCCGCTCCCCCGCCGCGATCCGCACCCCGCGGGCCCAGTCCGCCGCCCGCATCGGCTTCTTGCCCTGCGGCTGCACCCACTGCAGCTCCACCGCGTGGCTGCCGGTCCCCACGCAGACCGCGTTCTTGGTGGCGGCCAGCTCCCCGGGGCCCAGGTCGGTCCGGTCGGTGACCAGCGCCACCGACATGACCTTGAGCCGCTCGCCGCGGAACACCGTCCAGGCACCGGGGGCCGGGGCGCAGCCGCGGACCAGCCGGTCGACCCGCAGTGCCGGGGTCGTCCAGTCGATCCGCGCGTCCTCGACCCCGATCTTCGGGGCCAGCGAGACGCCCTCGGCGGGCTGCGGGACGGCGCGCAGGGTGCCGTCCTCGATCCCGTCCATGGTGGCGGCGAGCAGCCCCGCGCCGGCGAACGCCAGCCGGGTGAGGAGGTCCCCGCTGGTGTCGGTGGGCCGGATCCGTTCGGTCAGCACGCCGTACACCGGGCCGGAGTCCAGTCCCTCCTCGATGAGGAAGGTGGAGGCGCCGGTCACCTCGTCGCCGGCGAGCACCGCGTGCTGCACCGGGGCCGCTCCCCGCCAGGCGGGGAGCAGCGAGAAGTGCAGGTTCACCCAGCCGTGCGCCGGGATCTCCAGCGCGGATTTGGGCAGCAGCGCGCCGTAGGCGACGACCGGGCAGCAGTCCGGGGCGATCTCGCGCAGCCGCTGCTGGAAGTCCGGGTCGCGCGGCCGGGCGGGCTTGAGGATCTCGATGCCCGCCTCCGCCGCGCGCTCCGCGACCGGGCTGGCCACCAGCCGCCGGCCGCGTCCGGCCGGCGCGTCCGGCCGGGTGATGACCGCGGCCACCTCGTGCCGGTCCGAGGCCAGCAGGGCGTCCAGGGCGGGAACGGCGACCTCGGGGGTACCGGCGAAGACGAGCCTCATGGGTGGCGTACTACCTCTCACGCGCAGCGGGACGACGCATCAGTCTAGGGGGCGTCCGGCCCGGCGCCCGGTTTCCGGGGGGCGTACGAGCTGCTGGGCGCACGCCCCCGCACCGTGACCAAGAGGACCGCTACCGCGTTGGTCAAACGAGATTGACCAACGCGGGCCGCTGCAGCGGCCCGATCGCTTTCCCGTCCCTTGCAACGCCGGTTCGAGAGGCTTGTTCATGGCCGACCACGCAACTCACGACGCCCAGGCACGGGCCAGCCTGCACCTCCTGGTCCGGGACATCGAGCGGGTCCGACGGCAGGTGGACGCGCTCCGAACGCTCACCGCCCAGCTCGGCAACGTCTACCGCCCGCGCCGCACCGGCCCCTCCACGGGCTTCGTCGTCTACGGGCGGGCCCCCGCGCCGACCGTGCGGCTCGCTCAGGAGCTGCGGGACAGCGTCGAGACGCTGGTGACGGCCGCGGTCGACTTCGACCGTTCGCTCGGCTTCTCCTGGGACGCGGTGGGTTCGGCGCTGGGCGTCACCAAGCAGGCGGTGCACCGCCGGTACGGCGCCCGCCGGGCCACCCCGCCGAGCACCGGGGAGGTGCCCGCCGAGCCGGCCGCCGGACGGTCGGGCACCGCGACCGCCGCGTTGCCGGTGGTGCCGACGGTGCCCGCCGCCCGGACGGTGCCGACGGTGCCCGGGCAGGGTGGTTCCACGGCGCTGCGCGAGGAGGCCCGCCACGGCGCCCTCCCCGGCCCCCGCAACGGCTGAACCCGGCGGGCCCGGCACCGCACCACCACGCGCCCGGTGCCGGCCGGGGCCCGGTGGGTCGGCCACCCGGTCCGGGCCGCCTCCTGCCCACGTACCCCGGCCGCGTGGGCACCGCCGTCCGGACGGTCCCGGCCTGCACGGCCGCCTCCTGCGCGTCTAGGTACGAGCGGCCCGCCCACCGCCGGCCGGCCCGCGGACCGGCAGCCGGGCGGACACGGCCGGCCGGGCCGTACCGCACCGGCCGTGGACCCCGCGCCGGCCGCCCAGCGAGGCGGCTCCCCCGGCCCCCGGCCCGCCGCGCGCCGCCGCCCGGCCGCCCCCAGGCACACCCGGACCTCGTCTCCCGCCGGCCGCCCGGCGCCGTCCGCGGTCTCCCGTCGGCGGCCGGGCCCGCGACCGCCCCGGGCGACGGGCACCGCCGCACCGCCACGGGGAGAACCCCACCGTGCGGCGGCGCACCGCGCGAGCGCGGCCCGCCGCCGGTCAGCCGATGTCGGGCGGGTCGATCCGGACCCGTACCGGCGTGCCCTCCCGCTTGACCAGCCGGGCCGCCTGAGCGCTCTTCAGCGCCGCCGCCAGCGCGGCGCCGCCGCCGGGCCGCACCCGCAGCAGCGCCCGCTCCCAGGGCTCGGCTCCCGTGGCCGGTGCGGCCGCCGGGGTCCGCCGGGCGGCCCGGGCCGGGGCGCCCGCGGCCGGCGGGGGCCCCGGCCGGCGGCCCCGGCCCGCCTCCTGGGCCGGCACCGGGACGGGGCCCAGGACCTCCGTCCCCGGCGGCAGCTCCACCGTCGTCAGCAGGCTTCGGACGTCCTTCGCCGGTCCGGTCACCGACGCCATCCGGGAGACCGGCGGGAAGCCCAGCTGGGCGCGTTCGGCCAGCTCGCGGGCGGCGTGCCCGCCCGGGTCCCAGCGCACCAGGGCCTGCACCGGCCGGAGGGTGGGTTCGGCGACGACGACCACGGTGCCGCCGTCACCCTGGCCGCGCACCAGCGACGCCGCGTCCAGCCAGCGCCGCAGCGCCTCCTCGCCGGCCCGCAGGTCCGGCCGGCCGAGCAGCGCCCAGCCGTCGAGGAGCACCGCGGCCGCGTACCCGCCGTCGGCGAGCGGTTCCGCGCCGGGGGTGGAGACCACCAGCGCCGGCTCGGCCGGGACGGTGTCCAGCACGTGGTCCCGGCCGGAGGTGCGCACCGGTACGCCGGGGAAGGCACGGCCCAGTTCCTCCGCGGTGCGCCGGGCGCCCACCACGCTGGCCCGCAGCCGGTCACCGCCGCACTCGGTGCAGTGCCACCGCTCCTCGGCCCGGCCGCACCAGGCGCAGGCCAGCGAGTCGGCGTCGGGTGCCTGCAGCGGCCCGGCGCAGCGGGAGCAGCGGGCCGGTTCCCGGCAGCGCTCGCAGGCGAGCCGGGGTACGTACCCGCGCCGGGGCACCTGGACCAGGACCGGACCGCGGCCCAGGCCCTCGCGCAGCGTCTGCCAGGCGACGGACGGCAGCCGGGCCGCGCGGGCGGCCGGGTCGCGCGCCTGGTCGGAGTCGGTCACCGTACGGATCCGGGGCGCGGCGGCGCGTACCTGGTCGCGGGGGGCCTCCAGGGGCAGCGCCCAGCCGTTTCGCAGCAGCTGCGCGGCCTCCACGGTGCGGCTGAGGTCACCGGCGAGGAACCCGGCCCGCTCCTGGACCGCCCGGAGCAGCAGGACGTCGCGGGCGTGCGGCTGGGGGGCGTTGGTGTCGCTGTGGCTGCTGTCGCCGTCGTCCCAGATCGCCACCAGGCCCAGGTCGCGGACCGGGGCGAACATCGCGGCCCGGGTGCCCACCACGGCGCGCACCGAGCCCCGGCTGACCGAGAGCCACCGCCGGTACCGCTCCCGGGGCCCGGCCTCCGCCGCCAGCAGGGTGTGCCGGCCCGGGCCGAGCAGGTCGGTGAGCGCGGCGTCCACCCGGGCGGCGGACCGTCCGTCGGGCAGGACGGCCAGCGCGCCGCGGCCGGAGGCGAGGGTGGCGGCCATCGCGGTGGCCAGTTCGTGCGGCCAGTGCGGACCGGGCAGCGCCGTCCACACCGCGCGGCGGGGGCAGCGGCGGGGGTGACGGCTCGGCCTCGGCGCCGGCGTTGCGCGGCGGGACGGCGAGCTGGAGCACGTCGGCGAGCGATCCGGCGTACCGGTCGGCGACCGCCCGGCACAGGCCCAGCAGTCCGGGGGTGAGCACCGGCTCGGGCGAGAGGACCTGGGCGATGGCGGCGAGCGGCCCCCGGTAGTCGGAGGTCGCGACGCGTTCGACGATGTAGCCGTCGAGCAGGCCGCCGCCCTCCCGGCGCCCGGCGCGCACCTGTCCGGCGCCGGCGCCGAAGCGGACCCGCACCCGCACCCCGGGGCGCGCTCGGTCGTCCAGCTCGGCCGGGACGGCGTAGTCCCAGAGCTGGTCGAGGTGGACCGGGCCCTTGTCCACCAGCACCCGGGCCACCGGCAGGGACGCGGCGAGCGGTGCGCCGCGCCAGGTCCGGGGTCTGGCCTTCGGGGGCTTGGCGCGGCGCACCGTCTCCCGGATCTCGATCGCGAGCTGCTCCACGTCGGACCGCGACCGGTCCGGGTCGGCGTGCTGCTCGTTCTCGCTGCTCACAGCTTCAGTCCTACCAGAGGCCACCGACAGCCGCCCCGGGCGGGCACCGGACCGCCGGGCACCGGACCGGGCGGCCGCACCGCCGGGCAGCGGCCCCGGGCGGACCGGCCTTCCACCGGCCCGGCGGCAGCCGGAGACGGCCGTGGCCGGCGGACCTCCAGGGCCCGCCGGCCACGGCCGGTGATCGCGTGCCGGCCCGGGGCCGGTGCGGGTGGGTGCCGGTGCCTACAGGCCGGCAGCCGCGCGCAGCGCCTCCACCCGGTCGGTGCGCTCCCAGGTGAAGTCCGGCAGCTCACGGCCGAAGTGGCCGTAGGCGGCGGTCTGCGCGTAGATGGGGCGGAGCAGGTCCAGGTCGCGGATGATCGCGGCCGGGCGCAGGTCGAAGACCTCGGTGATGGCCTGCTCGATCTTCTCGGCGTCGACCGTGGCGGTGCCGAAAGTCTCCACGAACAGGCCCACCGGCTCGGCCTTGCCGATCGCGTAGGCCACCTGCACCTCGCAGCGGGAGGCGAGGCCGGCCGCGACGACGTTCTTGGCGACCCAGCGCATCGCGTAGGCGGCCGAGCGGTCCACCTTGGACGGGTCCTTGCCGGAGAAGGCGCCGCCGCCGTGGCGGGACATGCCGCCGTAGGTGTCGATGATGATCTTGCGGCCGGTGAGGCCGGCGTCGCCCATGGGGCCGCCGATCTCGAAGCGGCCGGTGGGGTTCACCAGCAGCCGGTAACCCTCGGTGTCCAGCTTGATGCCGTCGTCCACCAGCTCCTTGAGCACGTGCTCGACCACGAACTCGCGGATGTCGGGCGCCAGCAGCGACTCCAGGTCGATGTCGGAGGCGTGCTGCGAGGAGACGACGACGGTGTCCAGCCGGACCGCCTTGTTGCCGTCGTACTCGATGGTGACCTGGGTCTTGCCGTCCGGGCGCAGGTAGGGGATGGTCCCGTTCTTGCGCACCTCGGACAGGCGGCGGGAGAGCCGGTGCGCCAGGTTGATCGGGAGCGGCATCAGCTCGGGCGTCTCGTCACAGGCGTACCCGAACATCAGGCCCTGGTCACCCGCGCCCTGCCGGTCGAGCTCGTCCTCGTCGCCCTCGACGCGGGTCTCGTAGGCCGTGTCGACGCCCTGGGCGATGTCCGGGGACTGCGCGCCGATGGAGACCGAGACACCGCAGGAGGCCCCGTCGAAGCCCTTCTTCGAGGAGTCGTAGCCGATCTCCAGGATCTTGTTGCGCACCAGCGTGGCGATCGGAGCGTACGCCTTGGTCGTGACCTCCCCGGCCACGTGCACCAATCCGGTGGTGATCAGCGTCTCGACGGCGACGCGCGAGGAGGGGTCCTCGGCCAGGAGCGCGTCGAGAATGGTGTCGCTGATCTGGTCAGCGATCTTGTCGGGGTGACCTTCGGTCACGGACTCCGAGGTGAACAGGCGGCGGGACACATCGCTCCCTGGGGTTGCAGCGGCTGCTGGCTGATCATTGGCGGAACCTGCCGGGAGCTGCGCCCGGCTCGATTCCTGGGCCAGTTTATCCGGCGTTTCCGCCGGTCGGGCATCCTGTCTCGCAGAACGGGCGTGCCGTGACCATGACCATACCCACCTGGCGGTGGGATCAGCCCCGGCACCTGGCACAGGACGGTACCGGACCGGAGGCCCCCCGTGGTCGGAAACGGGGAGACTCTGACATGTACGGGACTACAAACCGCCAGGTGCCGGACTGCAGGACCGGCCGGATCTCAGCCGAGCCGCGGTACCACCAGGTCCCAGACGGTCTCCGCCAGCGCCTCCTTGGGGCCGTACGGGACGGGGGTCTCGGCGCCGTCCGCGGCGAGCACCACGGCCTCGTTCTCCTCCGAGCCGAACGTCTTGCGCTCCCCCACCTCGTTGACGACCAGCAGGTCGCAGCCCTTGCGGGCGAGCTTGGCCCGCCCGTTGGCCAGTACGTCATCGGTCTCGGCGGCGAACCCGACGACCACCTGGCCGGGGCGGGCGCGCTCGGCCGAGATCTCGGCGAGGATGTCCGGATTGCGAACCAGCGCGATCGGCTCGGGCTCCTGCCCGTCCCGCTTCTTGATCTTGCCGGGGGCGTAGACGGCGGGGCGGAAGTCGGCCACCGCGGCGGCCATCACCACGGCGTCGGCGTCCGCGGCGGCCTTCAGCACCGCCTCGCGCAGCTGCACCGCGGTACCGACCCGCACCACGTCGGCGCCGGCCGGGTCGGGCAGGTCGCTGTTGGCCGAGATCAGGGTCACCCGGGCGCCCCGGGCCACGGCGGCGCGGGCCAGCGCGTACCCCTGCTTGCCGGAGGAACGGTTGCCCAGATAGCGGACGGGGTCCAGCGGCTCGCGGGTCCCGCCGGCGCTGACCACCACATGACGGCCGGCGAGGTCGGCGGTGGTGGCCGCGGCGCCCCGGGCCAGCACCCGGCGGCACACCTCGAAGATCTCGGCCGGATTTGGCAGCCGCCCCTTGCCGGTGTCCACCCCGGTGAGCCGGCCGACCGCGGGTTCCAGGACGACCGCGCCGCGGCGGCGGAGGGTGGCGACGTTCTCCCGGGTCGCGGGGTGCTCCCACATCTCGGTGTGCATGGCGGGGGCGAACACCACCGGGCAGCGGGCGGTGAGCAGGGTGTTGGTGAGCAGGTCGTCGGCGAGCCCGTGGGCGGCCTTGGCCAGCAGGTCGGCGGTGGCCGGGGCGACCACCACCAGGTCCGCCGACTGGCCGATCCGCACGTGCGGCACCTGGTGCACGTCCTCCCACACCTCGGTGTCCGCCGGGTTGCCGGAGAGCGCCGCCCAGGTCGCCTCGCCCACGAAGTGCAGCGCCGACGCGGTGGGCACCACCCGGACGTCGTGGCCGGACTCGGTGAGTCGGCGCAGCAGCTCGCACGCCTTGTACGCGGCGATCCCGCCGCTCACCCCCAGGACGACCCTCGGCTTGTCCATGGCTCGGCTCGCTCTCCCACACGATCGTGTGAACCGGGTGCCGGGCACCCGGTTCACTGGCACAACACCTGACACACCACGGGCCCGGCAGCGATCCCCGGCGCGATGCCGGGGTGCCCCCTGCCGGGCCCGTGGTGGAAGAACTCGTGACGCTTGGCGTCCGCGGTGGCTACTGGGCCGGGCTCTCGACGGCCTCGGAGGTCAGCAGACCCGCGTTGATCTCGCGCAGCGCGATGGAGAGCGGCTTCTCGTGGACGTGCGTGTCGACGAGCGGACCGACGTACTCCAGCAGGCCCTCGCCGAGCTGCGAGTAGTACGCGTTGATCTGGCGCGCCCGCTTGGCGGCGTAGATCACGAGGCTGTACTTCGAGTCCGTGGCTTCGAGCAGCTCGTCGATCGGCGGGTTGATGATGCCCTCGGGCGCGGTGATGGAAGAGGACACTCTCTGCCTTCCGATGGGTGAAAAGAATTTTCCGAGCGGGCTGTGGCCGGGATTGCCCCAGCTCAGCACAGCAAGGCTAGCAGCTCGCGGGCGACGTCCTCGACCGAGGTGTTGACCAGGGTGGTGTCGAACTCCTTCTCGGCGGCCAGTTCGACCCTGGCCGCCGCCAGCCGGCGCTCGATGACCTCCGGGGACTCGGTGCCCCGGCCGGTGAGCCGGCGGACCAGCTCCTCCCAGCTCGGCGGGGCCAGGAAGACCAGCTGGGCGTCCGGCATGGACTCGCGGACCAGCCGGGCGCCCTGCAGGTCGATCTCCAGCAGCACCGGCTCACCCGCTTCCAGGCGGTCCTCGACCGCCCTGCGCGGGGTGCCGTACCGGTTCCCCGCGAACTCGGCCCACTCCAGCAGCTCACCGTTGGCGATCAGCTTGTCGAACTCGTCGTCGGAGACGAAGAAGTACTGGACGCCCTCCCGCTCGCCGGGACGCGGCTTGCGGGTGGTGGCCGAGACCGAGAGCCAGACCTCGGGGTGCGCCTTGCGCAGATGCGCGACGACCGTGCTCTTGCCGACCCCGGAGGGGCCCGAGAGCACGGTCAGCCGCGGACGTCTGGCCACAGGGACCGGGGACTCCTCCCGCCGGGCGAGAGGGCTGACCGTTCCCGGGGAGACCGTATTACTCATGCAGCGATTATCCAGGTTCCGGAGAGTGCCTGGAAACGTCAGGCGGCGCCGCCGCCGAACTCCCGCTCCAGCGACGCGATCTGGTTGGAGCCCAGACCGCGCACCCGGCGGCTCTCGGAGATCCCGAGCCGCTCCATGATCTGCTTGGCGCGCACCTTGCCCACGCCCGGGAGGGATTCGAGCAGGGCGCTCACCTTCATCTTGCCGATGACATCGTTCTCCTGTCCCTGCTTGATGACCTCGTGCAGGGAGGCGCCGGAGTGCTTGAGTCGATTCTTGACCTCGGCGCGCTCCCGGCGAGCCGCGGCGGCCTTTTCGAGCGCGGCTGCGCGCTGTTCAGGGGTAAGGGGCGGAAGAGCCACGCCTACGTCACCTCGGATGTCGAACTGTCGGATACGGACCGGTGAGGAACCTAGTCGCCCCTCACCTGCGGAGCAACGAGCAACGCGCTGGTGCGGCCGCTCGTCACGGAGACTAGCGGTCGAGGCCGCTCCAGTCAGCGAGAACAGAGGAAAAGTCCTGGTCAGACTCGATCGACCAGGACTTTTAGGGGCAAAATGACCGGCTTATCCGGCTACGGCGCGCACTTCCTCGGCGAAACGTTCCGCGGCGGACACCAGTCCGGCCGGGCCGGGACCGTGCCGCAGCACCCCCCGGCTGACGCTGGGCAGCACGTCGCGGACCGCGGCGCCGAAGACGCCCGGCAGGTCCGCGGGGGTCGCGCCCTGGGCCCCGATGCCGGGGGCGAGCAGCGGGCCGCCGATGGACAGGTCGTAGGAGGACAGCTCGCCCAGGGTGGCGCCGACCACCGCGCCGAAGGAGCCGAGCGTCCCCTCGCCGGCCGCCCCGGCGTTCTCCGCCCGCAGGTGGTCCAGGACGGTCGCGGCGACCGTGGCCCCGCCGGGCCGGACGGCGTGCTGCACCTCGGCGCCCTCCGGGTTGGAGGTGAGGGCGAGGACGAAGACCCCCGAGCCGTGCTCCCGGGCCAGGTCCAGCGCCGGGCGCAGCGAGCCGAAGCCGAGGTAGGGGCTGACCGTGACGGCGTCGGAGAACAGCGGCGAGGCCGGGTCCAGGTAGGTGGCGGCGTAGGCGGCCATGGTGGAGCCGATGTCGCCGCGCTTGGCGTCCATCAGCACCAGCGCGCCGGCCGCGCGGGCCTCGGCGACCGCCCGCTCCAGCACCGCCACGCCGCGGGAGCCGAAGCGCTCGAAGAACGCCGACTGGGGCTTGAGCACGGCGACCCGCTCGGCGAGCGCCTCCACCACCGTGCGGGTGAAGCGCTCCAGGCCGGCGATGTCGTCGGTGAGACCCCAGTCGGTGAGCAGCGAGGCGTGCGGGTCGATGCCGACGCACAGCGGGCCGCGGGTGTCCATGGCCCGGCGCAGGCGGACCCCGAAGGGCTCGGTCGCGGGGTGGGGGGTGGTCATGCGCTCTCCTTCCGGACGCCGGCGCCGACGGCGTCCGCGAGGGTCGGGTACGGGCTGGCGGCCAGCCGGGCGGCGAGCCCGCGGTGGATGCGGCGGCACCAGAAGGGGCCCTGGTAGATGAAGGCGGTGTAGCCCTGCACCAGGGTGGCCCCGGCCAGGATGCGCTCCCAGACGTCGTCGGCGCTCTCCACGCCGCCGACCCCGATCAGGGTGATGCGGTCGCCGACGCGGGCGTACAGGCGCCGCAGCACCTCCAGCGAGCGGGCCTTGAGGGGGGCGCCGGAGAGTCCGCCGGCCTCGGCGACCAGCGCCGGGTCCGAGGTCAGGCCCAGTCCCTCGCGGGCGATGGTGGTGTTGGTGGCGATGATGCCGTCCAGGCCGAGTTCGACCGCGAGGTCGGCGACCGCGTCCACGTCCTCGTCGGCGAGGTCGGGGGCGATCTTGACCAGCAGCGGCACCCGGCGGTCGGGCACGGTGCGGTCGGCGGCCTCGCGGACGGCGGTGAGCAGCGGACGCAGCGCCTCGGTGGCCTGGAGGTTCCGCAGCCCGGGGGTGTTGGGCGAGCTGACGTTGACCACCAGGTAGTCGGCGTGGCGGGCCAGTCGCTCGGTGGAGGTCACGTAGTCGGCGACCGCCTCCTCCTCCGGGACGACCTTGGTCTTGCCGATGTTGACGCCCAGGGTGGTGCGGAAGACCGGGCGGCGCCCGGCGAGCCGCCGGGCGACCGCGGCCGAGCCGTCGTTGTTGAAGCCCATGCGGTTGATCAGGGCCCGGTCCGGCACCAGCCGGAAGAGCCGCTTGCGGGGGTTGCCCGGCTGCGGCTGGGCGGTGACCGTGCCGATCTCGACGTGGTCGAAGCCGAGCATGCTCAGGCCGTCGATGCCGGTGGCGTTCTTGTCGAAGCCGGCGGCGAGCCCGAACGGCCCGTGCATCCGCAGGCCCAGCGCCTCGGTGCGCAGCGCGGTGTGGCGGGGGGCGAGCACCGCTGCGGCGAGGGTGCGCAGCACGGGGATCCGGGCGGCCAGCCGGATCCAGCCGAAGGCGAGGTGGTGGGCCTTCTCGGCGTCCATGCGCCGGAAGACGAGCCGGAAGAGCAACGGGTACATGGCGGGGGCTTTCTGCGCGCGGGGGACGGAGGTCGCACACGGGAGGGGACGCCGCGGCGGGCCGGCCGGCGGCCGCGCCCGGTGGCGTGGCGGGCCGGCCGGTGCCCGGCGGCGTCCCCTCCCGGGGGTGTCACTCCCCGCCGTCGGCGGGGGCGGCGGACGACGGGCGGGAGGCCGCCAGCCGGCTCGCGTGCTCCTGGAGCGACCGGACGCCCACATCGCCCCGGGTGAGGGCCTCGATGCCCTGGACGGCGGCGGCGAGCGCCTGCACCGTGGTCAGGCAGGGGACGCCCCGGGCCACCGCGGCGGTGCGGATCTCGTAGCCGTCCAGCCGGCCGCCGGTGCCGTAGGGGGTGTTGACGATCAGGTCCACCTGGCCGTCGTGGATGAGCTGGACGATGGTCTTCTCGCCGTTCGGCCCCTCGCCCTCGCTCTGCTTGCGCACCACGGTGGCGTGGATGCCGTTGCGCTTGAGGACCTCGGCGGTGCCGGAGGTGGCGAGCAGCTCGAAGCCGTGCGCGACCAGTTCGCGGGCCGGGAAGATCATCGAGCGCTTGTCGCGGTTGGCGACCGAGACGAAGGCCCGCCCCTTGGTGGGCAGCGCGCCGTACGCGCCGGCCTGCGACTTGGCGTAGGCGGTGCCGAAGACCGAGTCGATGCCCATGACCTCGCCGGTGGAGCGCATCTCCGGGCCGAGGACGGTGTCCACGCCGCGGCCGGAGGCGTCCCGGAAGCGGGACCAGGGCATGACGGCCTCCTTGACGGAGATCGGCGCGTCCAGCGGCAGGGTGCCGCCGTCGCCGGCGGCCGGCAGCAGGCCCTCGGCGCGCAGCTCGGCGATGGTGGCGCCGAGCGAGATGCGGGCGGCGGCCTTGGCCAGCGGCACCGCGGTCGCCTTGGAGGTGAACGGCACGGTCCGGGAGGCGCGGGGGTTGGCCTCCAGCACGTAGAGGATGTCGCCCGCCATGGCGAACTGGATGTTGATCAGGCCGCGGACGCCGACGCCGGCGGCGATGGCCTCGGTGGAGGCGCGCAGCCGCTTGATGTCGTGGCCGCCCAGGGTGATCGGGGGCAGCGCGCAGGCGGAGTCGC
Organism: Streptomyces pactum; assembly: GCF_016031615.1. Taxonomy (GTDB): domain Bacteria; phylum Actinomycetota; class Actinomycetes; order Streptomycetales; family Streptomycetaceae; genus Streptomyces; species Streptomyces pactus. The sequence continues at coordinate 6,486,652 of NZ_JACYXC010000001.1, read as the reverse complement.
CGGAGTGGATGCCGGCTTCCTCGATGTGCTCCATGACGCCGCCGAGGTACAGCTCGGTGCCGTCGTAGAGGGCGTCGACGTCGATCTCGATGGCGTCGTCCAGGAAGCGGTCCACCAGCACCGGGTGCTCGCTGATCAGCCCGGCGTGCCGCTCCAGGTAACCGGCGAGGGACGGCTCGTCGTAGACGATCTCCATGCCCCGGCCGCCGAGCACGTAGGACGGGCGGACCATGACCGGGTAGCCGATCTCGGCGGCGATCCGCTTGGCCTCCTCGAAGGAGAAGGCGGTGCCGTACTTGGGCGCGGGCAGTCCGGCCTGCTCCAGCACGCGGCCGAAGGCGCCGCGGTCCTCGGCGGCGTGGATGGCCTCCGGGGAGGTGCCGACGATCGGCACGCCGTTGTCCTTCAGGGCCTGGGACAGGCCCAGCGGCGTCTGTCCGCCGAGCTGGACGATGACGCCGGCGACCGGCCCGGCCTGGGTCTCGGCGTGCACCACCTCCAGGACGTCCTCCAGGGTGAGCGGCTCGAAGTAGAGCCGGTCGGAGGTGTCGTAGTCGGTGGAGACGGTCTCCGGGTTGCAGTTGACCATGACGGTCTCGTAGCCGGCCTCGCTCAGCGCGAACGAGGCGTGGACGCAGGAGTAGTCGAACTCGATGCCCTGGCCGATTCGGTTGGGGCCGGAGCCGAGGATGATCACGGCCGGCTTCTCGCGCGGGGCGACCTCGCTCTCCTCGTCGTAGGAGGAGTAGAAGTACGGGGTCCGGGCGGCGAACTCGGCGGCGCAGGTGTCCACGGTCTTGTAGACCGGGCGGACGCCCAGCACCTGCCGGACCTGCCGGACGACCCGCTCCTCCAGGCCGCGGATCCCGGCGATCTGGGCGTCGGAGAAGCCGTGCCGCTTGGCCTCGGTGAGCAGCTCGGGGGAGAGCTCGCCGGCGGCGGCCAGCTCGTCGGCGATCTCCTTGATCAGGAAGAGCTGGTCGACGAACCAGGGGTCGATCCGGGTGGCGTCGAAGACCTCCTGCGGGGTGGCGCCGGCCCGGATGGCCTCCATGACGGTGTTGATCCGGCCGTCGGTGGGGGCCTGGGCGCGGACGAGCAGCTCCGCCTTGTCCCCCGGCTCGCCGGTGAAGCGGAACTGGCTGCCCTTCTTCTCCAGGGAGCGCAGCGCCTTCTGCAGCGCCTCGGTGAAGTTGCGGCCGATGGCCATGGCCTCGCCGACCGACTTCATGGTGGTGGTGAGGGTGGCGTCGGCGGCCGGGAACTTCTCGAACGCGAAGCGCGGCACCTTGACCACGACGTAGTCGAGCGTGGGCTCGAAGGAGGCCGGGGTCTCCTGGGTGATGTCGTTGGGGATCTCGTCCAGGGTGTAGCCGACGGCGAGCTTGGCTGCGATCTTCGCGATCGGGAAGCCGGTGGCCTTGGAGGCGAGCGCCGAGGAGCGGGAGACCCGGGGGTTCATCTCGATGACGATGATCCGGCCGTCCTCGGGGTTGACGGCGAACTGGATGTTGCAGCCGCCGGTGTCCACGCCGACCTCGCGGATCACGGCGATGCCGATGTCGCGGAGGATCTGGTACTCGCGGTCGGTGAGCGTCATGGCCGGCGCGACGGTGATGGAGTCGCCGGTGTGCACGCCCATCGGGTCGAAGTTCTCGATGGAGCAGACGACGACCACGTTGTCGTGCTTGTCGCGCATCAGCTCCAGCTCGTACTCCTTCCAGCCGAGGATGGACTCCTCCAGGAGCACCTCGGTGGTGGGCGACAGGGCCAGGCCCTGGCCGGCGATGCGGCGCAGCTCGTCCTCGTCGTGGGCGAAGCCGGAGCCGGCGCCGCCCATGGTGAAGGAGGGGCGGACCACGACCGGGTAGCCGCCGAGGGTCTCCACGCCGGCCAGCACCTCGTCCATGGTGTGGCAGATCACCGAGCGGGCGGACTCGCCGTGGCCGATCTTGGCGTTGACCGCCTCGACGACCGCCTTGAACTGGTCGCGGTCCTCGCCCTTGTGGATCGCCTCGGGCTTGGCACCGATCAGCTCGACGCCGTACTTCTCCAGGACGCCGTTCTCGTGCAGCGAGATCGCGGTGTTGAGGGCGGTCTGGCCGCCGAGGGTGGGCAGCAGCGCGTCCGGGCGCTCCTTGGCGATGATCCGCTCGACGAACTCGGGGGTGATCGGCTCGACGTAGGTGGCGTCGGCGATCTCCGGGTCGGTCATGATCGTGGCGGGGTTGGAGTTGACCAGGACGACCCGCAACCCCTCGGCCTTCAGGACGCGGCACGCCTGGGTGCCGGAGTAGTCGAACTCCGCGGCCTGGCCGATGACGATCGGGCCGGAGCCGATGACCAGGACGGACTGGATGTCGGTGCGCTTAGGCACGCTGGCCCTCCATCAGGGAGACGAAGCGGTCGAACAGGTAGGCGGCGTCGTGCGGCCCTGCTGCGGCTTCGGGGTGGTACTGGACGCTGAAGGCGGGGACGTCGAGGCACCGCAGTCCCTCGACCACGTCGTCGTTGAGGCAGACGTGGGAGACCTCGACCCGGCCGAAGGGGGAGTCGGTGGGACCGTCGAGCGGGGCGTCCACGGCGAATCCGTGGTTGTGCGCGGTGATCTCGACCTTGCCGGTGGCGCGGTCCTGCACCGGCTGGTTGATGCCGCGGTGGCCGTACTTCAGCTTGTAGGTGCCGAAGCCCAGCGCGCGGCCGAGGATCTGGTTGCCGAAGCAGATGCCGAACAGCGGCGTGCGGCGCTCCAGCACCCCGCGCATCACGGCGACCGCGTGGTCGGCGGTGGCCGGGTCGCCCGGACCGTTGGAGAAGAACACCCCGTCCGGGCCGACGGCGTACACGTCGTCGACGGTGGCGGTGGCGGGCAGCACGTGCACCTCGATGCCGCGCTCGGCCATCCGGTGCGGGGTCATGCCCTTGATGCCCAGGTCCACCGCGGCGACGGTGAAGCGCTTGGTGCCGATGGCCGGCACCACGTACGGCTCGGTGGTGGCCACCTCGCCGCTGAGGTCGGCGCCGGTCATCTCCGGGGCGGCCTGCACCCGGGCGAGCAGCGCGGCGTCGGCGACCGGGGTGCCGGAGGTGGTGGTCAGGGCCGGGCCGGAGAAGATGCCGACCCGCATCGCGCCGCGTTCGCGCAGGTGGCGGGTGAGGGCGCGGGTGTCCACGCCGCTGATGCCGACCACGCCCTGGGCGGCCAGCTCCTCGTCCAGGGAGCGGCGGGCGCGCCAGTTGGAGGGCATCCGGGCGGGGTCGCGGACGACGTAGCCGGAGACCCAGATGCGGCGGGACTCGGGGTCCTCGTCGTTGACGCCGGTGTTGCCGACGTGCGGGGCGGTCATCACGACCACCTGGCGGTGGTAGGACGGATCGGTGAGGGTCTCCTGGTAGCCGGTCATGCCGGTGGAGAACACCGCCTCGCCGAAGGTCTCCCCCACGGCTCCGTAGGCGCGGCCACGGAAGGTACGGCCGTCCTCCAGGACAAGTACGGCGGGGACTTTGGTCCCCTGGGCGGAGGTGGTCATCATGTGCTCTTCTCGGGGGTTACGGCCCGCGGGGGAGCCGCCGGGGTGCGCTCGGCTCCCCGGTGAACTGCGGTCTGGTCGATGGGGGCGGCGACCTCGCTGTCGCCGCCGGCGGGGGTGAGTGCCGCCACCCACGCCTGGTGTTCGGCGGCGCGGTCGGAGCGGAAGCCGGAGTCGATGAGCCGGTCGCCGTGCTGCCAGGTGATCACCAGCAGGCCCCCCTCGGCGAGGACCTTGCCGGCGATGCCCTTGTCGAGCCGGGCGCCGCGCAGCGCGGCGGCGGGCACCCGGAAGTCGGTGGCGCCGGGCCGCACGACGTCCAGGTCGCCGTCCCGGGTGAGGGTGAGTTCGGCGCGGCTGCGGACGCCCAGGCCGTGGGCGACGATGCGGTCCAGCCACTGCCCGGCGGTGGTGGAGCCGTGGTAGCGGCCGTGCAGCACCAGGACCGGTTCGCCGTCCGCGCCGCCGGTGGCGGGGACCGGCGGCAGCGGCGGCAGGTCGCCCTGCAGGGTGCTGCGCCACTTCCATCCCTCGCGCATCAGCCAGTACGCCAGGCCGACCAGCAGCAGCAGGCCGACCACCCAGCCGATGCGGGCGGCCCAGTCGGTGACCTCCTGGGATTCGCGCCCCGCCGCCAGATGGATGAGAGATGTCACGTCAGCTTCCCGTCTACGACCGTGGCCCGGCCCCGCAGGAAGGTGTGCGTCACCCGGCCCGGCAGCTCCAGCCCCCGGTAGGGGGTGTTCCGGCTGCGGGAGGCGAACTCCGCGGGGTTCACCACACCACGGTATGCCGGATCGAGCAGGGTGAGGTTGGCGGGCTCTCCGGCGGCGACCGGGCGGCCGTGGCCGTCGAGGCGGCCGATGGCGGCGGGGCGGAAGGACATCCGGTCGGCGACCTGGGACCAGTCGAGGAGACCGGTGTCCACCATGGTGTGCTGGACCACCGACAGGGCGGTCTCCAGGCCGACCATGCCCATGGCGGCGGCGCCCCACTCGCAGTCCTTGTCCTCGTGCGGGTGCGGGGCGTGGTCGGTGGCGACGCAGTCGATGGTGCCGTCGGCGAGGGCCTCGCGCAGCGCCAGGACGTCGGCCTCGGTGCGCAGCGGCGGGTTGACCTTGTACACCGGGTCGTAGGAGCGGACCAGCTCGTCGGTGAGGAGCAGGTGGTGCGGGGTGACCTCGGCGGTGACGTTCCAGCCCTTGGACTTGGCCCAGCGCACGATCTCCACCGAGCCGGCGGTGGACAGGTGGCAGATGTGCACCCGGGAGCCGACGTGGGCGGCGAGCAGCACGTCGCGGGCGATGATGGACTCCTCGGCGACGGCGGGCCAGCCGGCCAGGCCCAGCTCGGCGGAGACCACGCCCTCGTTCATCTGGGCGCCCTCGGTGAGCCGGGGCTCCTGGGCGTGCTGGGCGATGACGCCGTCGAAGGCCTTCACGTACTCCAGCGCGCGGCGCATGATCACCGCGTCGTCCACGCACTTGCCGTCGTCGGAGAAGACCCGGACCCCGGCGGCGGAGTCGTGCATCGCGCCCAGCTCGGCGAGCTTGCGGCCCTCCAGGCCGACGGTGACCGCGCCGACCGGCTGGACGTCGCAGTAGCCGGATTCCCGGCCCAGCCGCCAGACCTGCTCCACCACGCCGGCGGTGTCGGCGACGGGGAAGGTGTTGGCCATGGCGTGCACCGCGGTGTAGCCGCCCACGGCGGCGGCCCGGGTGCCGGTCAGCACGGTCTCGGAGTCCTCGCGGCCGGGCTCCCGCAGGTGGGTGTGGAGGTCCACCAGGCCGGGCAGCAGGATCTGGCCGCGGGCGTCGACGACGACCGCGCCGTCGGGCGCCGGCAGGTCCGGGCCGACCGCGGCGACCGTCTCGCCGTCGATGAGGACGTCCTGCGGCTCGCCGCCCAGGATCTTCGCGCCGCGGAGCAGAGTGGTCACGGGGTGGGCGGTCTGGGTCACTTGCTCTCCTCGGTGCGGGGTTCGGCGGGGGCGGCGGGGGCGTCGAGCACGGCGCCGCCCAGCAGCAGGTACAGCACGGCCATCCGGATGCTGACGCCGTTGGCGACCTGCTCCACGGCGGTGCAGCGGGGCGAGTCGGCGACCTCCGCGGTGATCTCCATGCCGCGGTTCATCGGGCCGGGGTGCATCACCACGGCATGCTCGGGCATGGCGGCCATCCGGGCGCCGTCCAGTCCGTAGCGGCGGGCGTACTCGCGCTCGGTGGGGAAGAACGCGGCGTTCATCCGCTCCCGCTGGACGCGGAGCATCATCACCGCGTCGGACTTGGCCAGCACCGCGTCGAGGTCGTAGGAGACCTCGCAGGGCCACCGCTCGACGCCGACCGGGACCAGGGTGGGCGGGGCGACCAGGGTGACCTCGGCGCCCAGGGTGGTGAGCAGGAGCACGTTGGAGCGGGCGACCCGGCTGTGCAGCACGTCGCCGACGATGGTGACGCGGCGCCCGGTCAGGTCCCGGCCGGCGCCGGCGGCGAGGTGGCGGCGCATGGTGAAGGCGTCCAGCAGCGCCTGGGTGGGGTGCTCGTGGGTGCCGTCGCCGGCGTTGACCACGGAGCCGCCGATCCAGCCGGAGGTGGCGAGGCGGTGCGGGGCGCCGGAGTCGTGGTGGCGGATGACGACCGCGTCGGCGCCCATCGCCTCCAGGGTGAGCGCGGTGTCCTTGAGGGATTCGCCCTTGGAGACCGACGAGCCCTTGGCGGAGAAGTTGATGACGTCGGCGGAGAGGCGCTTGGCGGCGGCCTCGAACGAGATGCGGGTGCGGGTGGAGTCCTCGAAGAAGAGGTTCACCACGGTACGGCCCCGCAGGGTGGGCAGTTTCTTGATCGGCCGGTCCGCGACCCGGGCCAGCTCCTCGGCGGTGTCGAGGATGAGGACGGCGTCGTCGCGGGTGAGGTCGGCGGCCGAGATGAGATGGCGCTTCATCCGGTTACTCCGTGTTGATGGCGGTAAGTCGTCAGTGCGCGCGGCGCGCGGCACCGCCCGGGCGGGCGGCCGCGCCAGGGCGGGCACGCGGGGTGCGGCGCCGGCCCGGCGGGGGCCGGTCCGGTGCGTGGTGCGGCGCTACTCGGCCGGGGCGGTCGCGTCCCGGTGGCCGTCGGCGGGGGCGGCCCCCGCCTCGCTCCGCGAGCCCAGCAGCACGCTGTCGCGGCCGTCCTCCTCGGTGAGGTGGACCTTGACGGTCTCCCGCAGCGACGTGGGGAGGTTCTTGCCGACGTAGTCGGCGCGGATCGGCAGCTCCCGGTGGCCGCGATCCACCAGGACCGCCAGCTGCACCGCACGGGGGCGGCCGATGTCGTTGAGCGCGTCCAGCGCGGCCCGGATGGTGCGGCCGGAGAACAGCACGTCGTCCACGAGGACGACCAGGCGGCCCTCGATCCCGTCCCCCGGGATCTCGGTGCGGGCCAGCGCCCGGGCCGGCCGGAGCCGCAGGTCGTCGCGGTACATGGTGATGTCGAGGGAGCCGACCGGGGTGTCGCGGCCGGTGATCTCGGCCAGCTTGGCGGCCAGCCGCCGGGCGAGGTGGACCCCACGGGTGGGGATGCCCAGCAGGACCACGTCCTCGGCGCCCTTGGCGCGCTCGACGATCTCGTGGGCGATGCGGGTGAGAACCCGCGCGATGTCCGGCGCCTCCAGGACGGCGCGCGCCGGGGTGCCCTGCACGGAATGCGGGGTGATGGCGTCCATACGAAACGGACCTCCTTCTCCGCCTCACGGGACGGACCTTAAAGGACGTCGTAATTGCGCCATTCACAGTACCAGGGTCAACCTGCCCGGCTCTCCTCACCCCTGACGGCGGACCCCGGGGTTCATTCGGCTTGACGAATGGAAATTACGCTGCGTAATCTCACAGTGAGTTACCAATCTGCGTCCGGGGAGCTTTATGTCCAGCGAATACGCCAAACAGCTCGGAGCCAAGCTCCGCGCCATCCGCACCCAGCAGGGCCTCTCCCTCCATGGCGTCGAGGAGAAGTCCCAGGGCCGCTGGAAGGCCGTGGTGGTGGGCTCGTACGAGCGGGGCGACCGTGCCGTGACCGTGCAGCGTCTTGCCGAGCTGGCGGACTTCTACGGCGTCCCGGTGCAGGAGCTGCTGCCGGGCACCACGCCGGGCGGGGCCGCCGAGCCCCCGCCGAAGCTGGTCCTGGACCTTGAGCGTCTGGCCCATGTGCCGGCCGAGAAGGCCGGGCCGCTGCAGCGCTACGCCGCGACCATCCAGAGTCAGCGCGGTGATTACAACGGCAAGGTGCTGTCGATCCGGCAGGACGACCTGCGTACGCTCGCCGTGATCTACGACCAGTCGCCCTCGGTGCTCACCGAGCAGCTGATCAGCTGGGGCGTGCTGGGCGCCGACGCGCGTCGAGCGGTTCAGCACGAGGACGTCTGAGGCGGCCTCCCGGCCGTCTGTTGTCCTGTGTCCGTCGCGCGCGGGCGGTCCGGCCGCCCGCGCCGAACCCGACCGCGCACGAAAGCCGCCGGGGGCGGTGGGTCCCTTTCGGGTCCACCGCCCCCGGCGGCTTGTCGTACGGTCGCTCCGCGGCTCCCGCGCCCGGGATCACGCCTCGCGGCGCAGTCCGGGCTTGAGCTCCTTGAAACGGCCGAGAAGGCCGTTGACGAAGGCCGGGGAGTCGTCGGTCGAGAACTCCTTGGCGAGCTGCACCGCCTCGTCGATCACCACCGCGTCCGGCGTCTGGTCCTCCCACAGCAGCTCGTAGGCGCCGAGCCGGAGGATGTTCCGGTCCACGACCGGCATCCGGTCCAGCGTCCAGCCCACCGCGTAGGTCGAGATCAGCTCGTCGATCCGCTCGACGTGCCGGGCGTAGCCCTCGACGAGCTGCATGGTGTATTCGGTGACGGGCGGCTGCCGGTCGTCGGTCCGGGCGTGCCGGATCCAGTCGGCCAGGACGGTCTGCACGGAGCTGCCGCGCTGGTCGGCCTCGAAGAGGATCTGGAAGGCACGTTTGCGGGCCTTGTTACGGGCGGCCACGGTTAGCTGCTCACCCGGCCGAGGTACTCGCCGGAACGGGTGTCGACCTTGATCTTCTCGCCCGTCTTGATGAAGAGCGGGACCTGGATCTCGTAGCCGGTCTCCAGCGTGGCGGGCTTGGTGCCGCCGGTGGAGCGGTCGCCCTGGACGCCCGGCTCGGTCTCCGCGATGGTCAGCTCGACGGCCGCGGGCAGCTCCACGTAGAGCACGCTGCCCTCGTTCATCGCCACGACCGCCTCGAAGCCTTCCAGCAGGAAGTTCGCGGCGTCGCCGACGGTCTTGCGGTCGACGTGCAGCTGGTCGTAGGTGTCCATGTCCATGAAGACGAAGTAGTCGCCGTCCATGTACGAGAACTGCATCCCGCGCTTGTCGACGTTGGCCGTCTCGACCTTCACGCCGGCGTTGAAGGTCTTGTCGACGACCTTGCCGGAGAGCACGTTCTTGAGCTTGGTACGCACGAAGGCCGGGCCCTTGCCGGGCTTGACGTGCTGGAACTCGACGACGGACCAGAGCTGGTCGCCGTCGAGCTTGAGCACCATGCCGTTCTTGAGGTCGTTCGTGGATGCCACGGTTGCGGGATCTCCTGGACTGAGGCTGGTGGGACCAAGAGGTGATGCCGCACGCCGCCGCTGGGGCTAGAGCGCGAGCAGCTCCTTGGTCGTGATGGTGAGTAGCTCGGGGCCGCCGTCCGCCTCGGGGCGGACGACGAGCGTGTCATCGATCCGGACGCCGCCCCGGCCCGGGAGGTGAACCCCCGGTTCGACGGTGACCGGCACGCAAGCGTCCAGTTTACCCATGGCCGAGGGCGACAACCGAGGGTCCTCGTCGATTTCCAGGCCGACACCGTGGCCGGTGCGCGCCCCGACGCCCTCTCCGTACCCCGCGGAGTCCAGTACATGACGGGCCGCGGCGTCCACGTCCCGGTACGCGGCGCCCGGTGCCAGCGCCTCCCGTCCCGCCCGCTGGGCCTCGAACACCAGGTCGTACAGCTCGATCTGCCAGTCCGCCGGGGTGGTGCCGATGACGAAGGTACGGCCCACCTCGCAGCGGTAGCCGCGGTACCCCGCGCCGAGGCAGATGCTGAGGAAGTCGCCCTCCTCCACCCGCCGGTCGGTGGGGGTGTGCCCGGGCCGCCCGGCGTTGACGCCGGTGCCCACCACGGTGGGGAAGGCCGGGCCGTCCGCCCCGTGGTCGATCAGCCGGCGCTCCAGCTCCAGGGCCAGGTGGCGCTCGGTCCGGCCCACCAGGATCGACTCCAGCAGCTCCCCCAGGGCCTGGTCGGCGATCTCCGCGGCGATCCGCAGGCAGGACAGCTCCTCCTCGTCCTTCACCAGCCGCTGCTGCTCCACGGCGCAGCCGAGGTCGGCCAGCCGCAGCCCGGGGACCGCCGCCAGGGTGCGGTGCCGGGCCACGCTGAGATGGTGCTCCTCGACGGCGAGGACGCCCGCCCCGGCCGAGGCGGCGAGCCGGGCCGCGGCGAGTACCGGGTCGGTACCGTCCTCGGTGGCCGGCAGCAGCACCCTGCGCAGCGCGTCGTCGGCGCGCTCCCGGTGCTGCTCCCCCGCCGGGTCCCCGGGGCACACCAGGGCGTCCTGGGCCCCGGCGGCGGCCCCGAAGAGCAGCAGGGCGCCGGCGGTGGGCGCCGCGCCGCACAGGTACCGCACGTTGGCGGGGCGCGAGACGACGGCGGCCTCGGCTCCGGCCGTCGCGAAACGCTCGCGCAGGAGCGCGCGTCGGGCCGCGTACACCTCGGACATGTTTCCGAGCGTACGGAGTGTGGCGGCGTTCGGCCGGTCGAGCGGGGCCGGACGGGCGTTTTCCGGCGCTCCGTTCCGCTCCGCTTCCGCCCGGACGCGCTCGGTTCCCGCCCGGACGCGCTCCGCTTCCGCCGATCGTTCCGCCCGGCCGGTCCGGCCCGGCGCTCCGTCGCGTCCGGCGCCTCCCGGCCGGCCGCGTACCGGGGCCGCAGCCCGGTGCCCCCGGTCACCGGCGCGCGCGCTCGGGCACGCTCCGGGCCGCCTACCAGTTCGGCGGGCTGGCCAGGGAGCGGGCGACCACCTCGTCCAGCATCCGGGCGGTGGTCTCCACGTCGTGGCCGGAGTTGTCGATGATCGGCAGCCCGGAGCCGTACCAGCCGGCCATCCGGCCGTGGATCCGGGCGACCTCCTCGTCGCTCAGCCGACGGTTGCCGCTGCGCTTGGCGTTCCGCTCCAGCACGATCTCCAGACCGGGCAGGATCACCACCGGCAGCAGTCCCGGGCCCACGTGCCGCTTCCAGCCGCCGAGGCCGACGACCGGGCGGTCCGGGAAGACCGCGTCGTCGAGGATGCAGGAGATGCCGTTGGCCAGGAAGTTGCGGGCGGCGAAGCCGCAGGTGCGCCGGGCCAGCCGGTATTGCGCCTCGGAGTTGTCGTTCCAGCCGGACTGGGGGTTGGCGAAACCGGACCTGACCCACTCGCGGACGTCGTCCAGGCTGATGTGCGCGGTGGGCACCCGGCGGCGGTCGGCCCAGTGGCGGGCGACGGTCGTCTTGCCGGCGCCCGCCGGCCCGATCAGAAGCACCGCGACGGCGGCCTGCGAGGCGTCCACCACCGGGGTGCCGGCCGGCACGTGCTGCGGCATCTGCACCGGGCCGCCGGGCGGCAGCTGGATGTGGCCGGTGGTCATCGAGGTCTCCACCGGCCCGGCGGCCGGTGGTGCCGCCGGCGCGGGCAGGGGCGGGGTGCGGCGCCGGGTGGCCGGGGTGGACCGGCGGTCCGGCAGGATGACCCGGTCCGGGCGGCGGCGGGCCGGGTGCCCGTGGTGCGCGGGCCCGCCGGGGGGCCGGCGCCGGGTGGGCCGGCGGCGGAACAGGATGATGGCTCGCACCCTGGGTCCAGCCGACACCCGGTCGCTGTCCTGGCCCGTGAGGTGGTGGCAGCGGTCCGCCCACTGCGTGCTGCATCCGGTGCTCCGTTGAAGGTGATAGGCGACGGGGTGGGGCGGGGGAGGGCCGTCTCGGCACTCCCCGGCAGGGGCGTACAGACGTGCGAACCGCACGACCCGACCGGCCCTACCGAACCGTACCCGCCCCGGCCGCCGCCGTGTGAGCGGCCGGGACGGTTCGTCACGTACCCAACATCGCCCGCCGGACGCCGTCAACCAGCCAGTTCGTCGGCCAGGGCGCGGAGTGCCAGCCGGTAGGAGCCGATTCCGAAGCCCGCGACGGTGCCGGTGGCCACCGCGGCGATGACAGAGTTGTGACGGAACTCCTCGCGCGCGTGCGGGTTGGAGATGTGCACCTCGATCAGCGGCGCGGTGCGCTGGGCCGCCGCGTCCCGCATCCCGTAGGAGTAGTGGGTGAAGGCGCCCGGGTTGATCACGACCGGGATCCGGCCGTCCGCCGCCTCGTGCAGCCAGCGGATGATCTCGCCCTCGTCGTTGGTCTCCCGGACCTCCACGTCCAGGCCCAGCTCGGCGCCGAGGGCGGTGCACTCGGTCACCAGCCCCGCGTAGGAGGTGGCGCCGTAGACGTCCGGCTCGCGGCTGCCCAGCCGCCCCAGGTTGGGTCCGTTGAGCACCAGGACCCGCTGCCGGGCACCGGCCGGCGCGCCGCTCACGCGGACACCTCGCCGTAGGCGGCGAGCAGCATCGCCGGGTCCGGCGCCTCCAGCACGGTGGGCCTGGCCAGGCCGTCCAGCACGATGAAGCGCAACCGGTCGCCGCGGGACTTCTTGTCCACCTTCATCGTCTCCAGCAGCCGCGGCCACTGGTCGCCGCGGTAGGTCAGCGGCAGGCCCACCGACTCCAGCACCGCACGGTGCCGGTCCGCGGTGGCGTCGTCCAACCGGCCGGCGAGCCGGCCCAGCTCGGCGGCGAAGACCATGCCGACGGAGACCGCGGCGCCGTGCCGCCACTTGTAGCGCTCGTTCTTCTCGATGGCGTGCGCCAGGGTGTGGCCGTAGTTGAGGATCTCCCGCGGCCCGGACTCCTTGAGGTCGGCGGAGACCACCTCGGCCTTCACCCGGATGGAGCGCTCGATCAGCTCGGCGGTGTGCGGCCCGCGCGGGTCGCGGGCGGCGGCCGGGTCGGACTCGATCAGCTCCAGGATCGCCGGGTCGGCGATGAAGCCGGCCTTGATGACCTCGGCGAGCCCGCTGACGTACTCGTTGACCGGCAGCGACTCCAGCGCGGCGAGGTCGCACAGCACCCCGGCCGGCGGGTGGAAGGCGCCCACCAGGTTCTTGCCCTCGGCGGTGTTGATCCCGGTCTTGCCGCCGACGGCCGCGTCCACCATGCCCAGCACGGTGGTGGGCACCGCGACCCAGCGCACCCCGCGCAGCCAGCACGCGGCGACGAAGCCGGCCACGTCGGTGGTGGCGCCGCCGCCGACCCCGACGATCACGTCGGTGCGGGTGAAGCCGGTCTGGCCCAGCGCCTTCCAGCAGTACGCCGCGACCTCGGTGGTCTTGGCCTCCTCTGCGTTGGGCAGCTGGATCGCGATCGCCTCGTACCCCTGGTCGGCGAGGTCCTGCCGGACCGCCTCACCGGTCTCCGCGAGCGCCTCCGGGTGGAGTACCGCGACCCTCTTCGCCGCACCGATGAGACCGGGCAGCTCGCCCAGGAGCTGCCGGCCGACGAGCACCTCGTAGGGATCGCTGCCCGCGGTGCCGCCGACCTGGATACGGATGGGTGTGTTGGTCATGCCTTCCTCAGTTCGAGTGCGTCGAGGATCGCGTCGGCGACCTCCTCGGGGGTACGGCCCTCGGTGGAGACCACGGTCCGCGCCACCTCGGTGTAGAAGGGGCGGCGCCGCTCCATCAGCTCGCGCCAGGCCTGCCGGGGGTTGACCGCCAGCAGCGGGCGCGGGGCGTCCAGCCCGGTCCGCCGGACGGCCTCGGCGACGCCCATCTCCAGGAAGACCACCGGCCGGCCGGCGAGCAGCGCGCGGGTGCCCTCGTCCATGACCGCGCCGCCGCCGAGGGCCAGTACGCCGGTGTGCCCGGCGACCGCCTCCCGCACCGCCCGCCGTTCCAGCTCGCGGAAGTGCGGCTCGCCGTCGTCGATGAAGATCGCCGAGATCTCCTTGCCGGTGGCCGCGACGATGTCGGCGTCGGTGTCCCGGAAGCCGGTGTCCAGCCGTTCGGCGAGCAGCCGCCCCACGGTGGTCTTGCCCGCGCCCATCGGCCCGACCAGGATGACCGCCGGGCCGGTCATCGGATGGCGAGGTGGTCGAGGTAGCCGCGCACGTTGCGCCGCGTCTCGGTGACGCTGTCGCCGCCGAACTTCTCGGCCACCGCGTCGGCGAGCACCAGCGCCACCATGGCCTCGGCGACGATGCCGGCCGCCGGCACCGCGCACACGTCGGAGCGCTGGTGGTGGGCCTGGGCCGGTTCGCCGGTGGTGACGTCGACGGTGGCCAGCGCCCGGGGCACGGTGGCGATGGGCTTCATCGCGGCCCGCACCCGCAGCAGCTCGCCGGTGGTCAGGCCGCCTTCGGTACCGCCGGAGCGCCCGGAGGTCCGCCGGATGCCCTCGGGGGTGGTGACGATCTCGTCGTGCGCCTGGGAGCCGGGGACCCGGGCCAGGTCGAAGCCGTCGCCGACCTCCACGCCCTTGATCGCCTGGATGCCCATGAGCGCCGCGGCCAGCCGGGCGTCCAGCCGGCGGTCCCAGTGCACGTGCGAGCCCAGGCCCACCGGCACGCCGTACGCCAGCACCTCGACCACACCGCCCAGGGTGTCGCCGTCCTTGTGGGCCCGGTCGATCTCGGCGACCATCGCCTTGCTCGCGTCGGCGTCCAGGCAGCGCACCGGGTCGGCGTCGAGCCGGTCCACGTCGGCGGGGACGGGGTGCAGGCCGTAGGGCGCCTTGGCACCGGCCAGCTCCACCACGTGCGAGACGATCTCGATGCCGGCGGTCTCCTTGAGGTACGAGCGGGCCACCGCGCCGAGCGCGACCCGGGCCGCGGTCTCCCGGGCGCTGGCGCGCTCCAGGACCGGGCGGGCCTCGTCGAAGCCGTACTTCTGCATCCCGGCGAGGTCCGCGTGGCCGGGGCGGGGCCGGGTCAGCGGCGCGTTCCGGGCGAGCCCGGCCAGCACCTCGGGATCGACCGGGTCGGCCGCCATGACCTGCTCCCACTTGGGCCACTCGGTGTTGCCGACCATGATGGCCACCGGGCTGCCGAGGGTACGGCCGTGCCGGACACCGCCGAGGAAGGTGACCTCGTCCCGCTCGAACTTCATCCGGGCACCGCGGCCGTAGCCGAGCCGCCGCCGGGCCAGGGCGTCCGCCACCATCCCGGTGCTGACCGGCACCCCGGCCGGCAGCCCCTCCAGCGTCGCCACCAGTGCGGGGCCGTGCGACTCCCCCGCGGTCAGCCAGCGCAACCTGCTCAACGGTGCTCCTCTTGCTCGCGCCCTCAGCGGTAGGCGGCGCTCCGGGTGCGCGGCCCTGGCCCGCCGCCTCCGATCCTCCCATGCCGTTCGCGGCGGTCAGGACAGGGTCTCAGCACGTGGACCGGGCGTCCGGCAGGAGGGACGGCCGGGCGCGGGCCCCGGGTGGCAGGACGGGAGCGGCCGGGCGAGGGTTCGCCCCCCCGCCCGGCCGCTCCCGTCCCGGACGCCGTCCGTCAGCCGTGCCGGGCGGCGAGCGCCGCCTCGCCCGCGGCGCGCATCGCCTCCAGCGGGGCCGGCGCGCGGCCGGTCATCTGCTCGACCTGGAGCACCGCCTGGTGGACCAGGAGGTCCAGTCCGCCCACCACGGTGCCGCCCCGCGCCGACCAGGCGGCGGCCAGCGGGGTCGGCCAGGGGTCGTAGAGCACGTCGAAGAGCGCCCCCGGGTGCTCCGGGACGGCCCCCGCGAGCGCGTCGGTGGCGCCCGCCGGGGTGGTGGCGACCACCAGCGGGGCGTCCAGCGCCTCGGCCGCGTCGGCCCAGTCCGCGATGCGCACCACCATGCCCAGCCGGTCGGCCCAGCGGCGCATCTCGGCGGCCCGCTCGGGGTTGCGGACGTAGACGCCGACCTCGCCGGGGCAGATCCGGGCCAGCGCGGCGAGCGCGGACGACGCGGTGGCACCGGCCCCGAGCACCGCGGCCCACTCGGCCTTCTCCACCCCGTGCTCGGCGAGCGCCGCCGTCATCCCGGGGATGTCGGTGTTGTCCCCGAGCGCCCGGCCGTCCCCGGTGAAGACCACGGTGTTGACCGCCTCCACCGCGGCCGCCGGCTCGCTGATCTCGTCCAGCAGCGGGATGACCGCCCGCTTGAGCGGCATGGTCAGCGACAGCCCGGCCCAGACCCGGCGGTCCAGTCCGGTGACGAACTCGGGCAGGGCGCGCTCGTCCACGTCGAACCGGTGGTAGGTCCACCCGGCCAGGCCGAGGTCGGCGTAGGCGGCGCGGTGCAGCACCGGCGAGAGGGAGTGGGCGATCGGTGACCCGAGGACCGCCGCCCGGTGGGTGTACGTCATCAGTCGTTCTTCCGCCGACGCTCGTTGAACTCGTCGACCAGCCGATCGTGCTCGGCGTAGGTCTTGGTGAACTTCGTGGTCCTGCCGTCCAGGGAGATGAAGTAGTACCAGCCGTCGTGGGTCGGTTCCTGGGCCGCCTCCAGCGCCTCCGCGCCCGGGTTCCCGATCGGTCCCGGCGGCAGTCCCCGGTAGTAGTAGGTGTTGTAGGGGTGGTCGAGGTTCTTGATCTCTTCCAGCGTGATGTCGATCTTGCTCTGGTTCTTGGCGTAGTTGTACGTCGAGTCGAACTGGAGCTTGCCGACCGTCTCCACATTATCCGGCTTGAGGCGGTTGTAGATGACTTCGGACATCTTGCGGAAGTCGTCCGAGGTGACGCCCTCGGCCTGCACCAGGCTGGCCACCGTGACCAGTTCCAGCGGCGAGTCCAGACCCAGCTCCTCGGCCTTGCCGGCCAGGTCGTGCTCGGCGTACTCCTTGGTGGCGTGCCTGACCATGTCGCGGAGCACGGCCTCGGGCTTGGCGTCCTTGCCGACGCTGTAGCGGGCCGGGTAGAGGAAGCCCTCCAGGGGATCCTTGACCTGGGCGTGGGGCTCGGCCCACGCCGGCAGTCCGAGGTTGTCCGCCTCCCGCTCGGCGACCCCGGCGGTGGTGCCCGCGGGCAGGCCGATCTTCTTGTCGATGGCGGCGTAGACCTGGACGTTGCGCATGCCCTCGGTGACGATCAGGGCGTTCATGCTGGCCGGGTCGGTCATCATCCGCACCGCGGCCTCGGCGGACATCTCCTTGCGGAGGGTGTAGGCGCCGGGCTGGATGCTGCCCCCCTTGGGGTGGCTGTTGGCCGCCTCGATGAAGGCGTCGGTGCTCTTGACCACGCCCTGGCCCTTGAGGATGTTGCCGATGTCGGCGACCCCGGCGCCGTCCGGGATCTCGACGGCGACCTCGCCGCTGCCCTGCCCGGAGTAGTCCGGCGGGGAGCCGAAGTGGCTCTGGTACAGGTCGTAGCCGAAGTAGGCGACGCCGCCGGCGAAGCCGGTGAGCACCACGGCGACGACCAGGCAGGCCAGCCCGTTGCGCCGTTTCTTGCCCCGGCGGTCCCGGCCCCCGCCCGCGGACCGCCCGTCACCGGCACCGTCGTCCTCGTCGCCTTCGGCGTCCTCGGTGTCCGCGGTGTCCTCGATGTCCGCCGGGAGGAGGGAGCGGCGGGCGGTCCGTGCCCCGGCGGTCCCGCCGGCCGGGTCGTGGCCCGGGGCCGCGTCGTGGTCCGCGCCCCGGTCGTGACCGGTGGCGACGCCCGCCGGCTCGGGCTCACCGCCGGGGCGGCCTGCCTCGTGGTCCGGATCCTGGTACGGGTCCTGGGCCCCCGCCCTGTTCCAGGGTACCCGTGGCCCGGGTGGTGGGGGCTCCGGCTGCCCGCCGCCGGGGGGGACCGGGGGGCGGGTAGGCGTCCGCGGTGGCGTAGTGGTCCGGCTGGGCGCCGGTGTGCGGGTCGACCGGCTGCTGGTACGGGTCGGTGGGGTCGCTCCCGCCGTACCCGGGGTCCCAGCCGCCGTAGTGCGCCTGCCCGTGCGACGGCCCGGTCCCGGCCGTGCCGTCGTCGTAGGGCGTCTGCCCCTGGCCGGCCGTGCCGTCACCGTACGGGGCGCCCGCCCCGTAGGGGTCCTGGCCGTGGCCCGCCTGCGCCCCGTCCCAGTGCCCCTGCCCCGGATGGTTGGAGTACTCCGGCGAGGGGTAGGAACCCGCGTGCGGGTCCCCGTAGGGGTCCTGCGGATGACCGGAGGGACCCAGCGGATCACCCGCGTAGGGATCGTGGCCGGCCCCGGCGTACGGATCGTGACCGGCCCCGGGCCGCTGTCCGTCCCATCCCGGGTCCCCGGGTCCTTGCTGCCCGTAGCCGGGTGCGGAGGACGGGTCCTCGGGGGGCCACGGTTGGGAGCCGGGGCCCCGGCCATACTCAGTCATCGATCCCCTAGTGCCGCGTGACGGCAGCCGGGGTCGCGTGCGCCGGTGGCGCGGGGGCGTGCGGCTGCCCTGGACGCGCGGAACGTTACCGTATCGCGATCAGATGACCACTTCGACGCCCTCGCCGGGAGGCTCGCCGGACACCCGTTCGGTCTCCAGCGCGTTCTGCAGGATCACCACGGCGGCGGCCTGATCGACCGACGCCCGCCCCTTCTTGGCGCTCACCCCGGAGGCCCGCATGGACTGGGCGGCGGTGACCGTGGTCATCCGCTCGTCCACCAGCCGGACCGGCACCGGCGCGACCCGCTGGGCCAGCGTCCGGGCGAAGGCGCGCACCTTGGCCGCGGCCGGGCCCTCCCGTCCGCTGAGCGAACGGGGCAGCCCGACCACCACCTCGATGGGCTCGTACTCCTCGACGATCGCCGCCAGGCGCCGGTGGGCGGCCGGGACGTCGCGTCCCGGCACGGTCTCCACCGGCGTGGCGAGGATCCCGTCGGGGTCGCACGAGGCGACCCCGATCCGGGCGTCCCCGACATCGACCGCGATGCGTCTGCCGCGTCGCAGGCTCATGCCCGCTCGGCCACGAGTCGTTCGACGGCCTCGATGGCCTCGCCGACGGCCTGCGGGTTCTGGCCACCGCCCTGGGCGACGTCCGGCTTGCCGCCGCCTCCGCCGCCGAGGGTCTTGGCGGCGGTACGGACCAGGTCACCGGCCTTCAGGCCCCGCTCGCGGGCCGCCTCGTTGGTGGCGATGACGGTCAGCGGGCGTCCGTTGGCGGTGGTGAACAGGGCCACCACGGCGGGCCGGCCGCCCTGGATGCGGCCCCGCACGTCCAGCACCAGCTTGCGCAGGTCGTCGGCGCCGGTGCCGTCGGGCACCTGGCCGGTCACCAGGGCCACCCCGTGGACGTCACGGGCGCTCTCGGCGAGCCCGGCGGCGGCGGCGAGCACCTTCTCCGCGCGGAACTTCTCGATCTCCTTCTCGGCGTCCTTGAGCTTGGCGAGCATCCCGGCGACCCGCTCCGGCAGCTCCTCGGACCGGCCCTTGAGCAGGCCGGTCAGCTGGGAGACCACGGTGGCCTCGCGGGCCAGGAAGTTGTACGCGTCCACGCCCACCAGGGCCTCGATCCGGCGCACGCCGGAACCGATCGACGACTCGCCGAGCAGCTTCACCAGGCCCAGCTGGGCGGTGTTGTGCACATGGGTGCCGCCGCACAGCTCCTTGGAGAAGTCGCCGATGGTGACGACCCGCACCCGCTCGCCGTACTTCTCGCCGAACTCGGCGATGGCGCCCTGCTTCTTCGCCTCGTCCAGGCTCATCACCTCGGCCTGGACGTCCAGCTCGCGGGCGAGCACCTCGTTGATCTTCTGCTCGACGTCGGTGAGGACCGTGGTGGGCACGGCGCTCGGGGAGCCGAAGTCGAAGCGGAAGCGGCCGGGCTGGTTCTCCGAACCGGCCTGGGCGGCGGTCGGGCCCAGGGCGTCGCGCAGCGCCTGGTGGGTCAGGTGGGTGGCGCTGTGGGCGCGGGCGATGGCGCGCCGGCGGCGCACGTCGATGGCCGCGTAGGCGGCGGCGCCCACGGTGACCTCGCCGACCTGGACGGTGCCCTTGTGCACGTGCACGCCGGGCACCGGCTTCTGGACGTCACGCACCTCGATGACGGCACCGGAGTCCAGCCGGATCCGGCCGGAGTCACCGATCTGGCCGCCGCCCTCGGCGTAGAAGGGAGTGCGGTCGAGGATGACCTCGACCTCGTCGCCCTCGGAGGCCGCGGGGGACGGCACGCCGTCCACCAGCAGGCCCACCACGGTGGACTCGCTCTCGGTGGTGGTGTAGCCGGTGAAGTCGGTGGCGCCGGCGGTGTCGGCGATCTCCCGGTACGCCGTCAGGTCGGCGTGGCCGGTCTTCTTCGCCTGGGCGTCGGCCTTGGCGCGCTCCCGCTGCTCCTTCATCAGGCGGCGGAAGCCCTCCTCGTCCACGGACAGGCCCTGCTCGGAGGCCATCTCCAGGGTGAGGTCGATCGGGAAGCCCCAGGTGTCGTGGAGCAGGAACGCCTTGTCGCCCGGGAGGACGGTGCCGCCGGCGGCCTTGGTCTCGGTGACGGCGGTGTCGAGGATGTTGGTGCCGGCCTTGAGGGTCTTGAGGAAGGCGGCCTCCTCGGCGAGCGCGACCGTCTCGATGCGCTTGCGGTCGGTGATCAGCTCCGGGTACTGCTCCCCCATGGTGCCGATGACCGTGTCGACCAGCCGGCCGATGACCGGCTCGGTGGCGCCCAGCAGCCGCATGTTGCGGATGGCCCGGCGCATGATGCGGCGCAGCACGTAGCCGCGGCCCTCGTTGCCGGGGGTGACGCCGTCGCCGATGAGCATCACCGAGGTGCGCAGGTGGTCGGCGACCACGCGGAGCGAGACGTCCGAGGCGTCGTCGGCGCCGTAGCGGACGCCGGTGAGCTCGGTGGCGGTGTCCATCACCACGCGCAGGGTGTCGGTCTCGTACATGTTCCGCACGCCCTGCAGGATCATGGCGAGGCGTTCCAGGCCGAGGCCGGTGTCGATGTTCTTGCTCGGCAGGTCACCGAGGATCGGGAAGTCCTCCTTGCCCGAGCCCTCGCCGCGCTCGTACTGCATGAAGACCAGGTTCCAGATCTCCACGTAGCGCTCGTCGTTGACGGCCGGGCCGCCCTCCACGCCGAATTCCGGACCGCGGTCGTAGTTGATCTCCGAGCAGGGGCCGCACGGGCCGGGCACGCCCATGGACCAGAAGTTGGGGCCCATGCCGAGGCGCTGGATGCGCTCGGCGGGCACGCCGATCACGTCGCGCCAGATGCGCTCGGCCTCGTCGTCCTCCTGGTAGACGGTGATCCACAGCCGCTCGGGCTCCAGCCCGTAGCCGCCGTCGGCCACCGGGGTGGTCAGCAGCTCCCAGGCGAGCTTGATGGCGCCTTCCTTGAAGTAGTCGCCGAAGGAGAAGTTGCCGCACATCTGGAAGAAGGTGCCGTGCCGGGTGGTCTTGCCGACCTCCTCGATGTCCGGGGTGCGGACGCACTTCTGCACGCTGGTGGCGCGGTCGAACGGCGGCTTGACCTCGCCGAGGAAGTAGGGCTTGAAGGGGACCATGCCCGCGGGGACCAGCAGCAGCGTCGGGTCGTCCGCGATGAGCGACGCCGACGGCACGACGGTGTGCCCGCGCTCCTCGAAGAAGCGCAGCCAGCGGCGGCGGATTTCAGCCGACTCCATCAGTGGTCCTCTTTCCCGGTGGTGCGGTTGTTGACGGTGTACGGGGGT
The DNA here is from genome assembly GCF_016031615.1 of Streptomyces pactum. Taxonomy (GTDB): domain Bacteria; phylum Actinomycetota; class Actinomycetes; order Streptomycetales; family Streptomycetaceae; genus Streptomyces; species Streptomyces pactus. Next base: position 6,465,433 of record NZ_JACYXC010000001.1, on the reverse strand, counting down.
TCGAGCGGGTGGGCGCCCGGCCGCGCGGTGAGCTCCCGGTCGTCCCGGGTGCCGGGCGCGGCGGTCAGGCCCAGTGCATCGCGGAGCGCCGCCTCGCGGTCGGCCATGCCCTCACGCACGTCGAGCGCGAAGAGCTTGACCCGCCGGCCCGCCAGCACCGCCCGGTCGGCGGCCTGCGCCGCCAGGCTCTCCGGCGTGAGCTGGTTGAGCTTGCGGTTGACCTTGGTGGTGGCCCACACGCCGGCTGCGACGCCGGTGCTGAACCAGAACGTGCGGCGGAACATAACGGCCCCTCAGCCCTTCGATCCACGGTTGCGGCGGCCACCCCGGCGGGCGGACGGCAGGGTCTTGCCGACGATCACGGTACGCTCCGGGCGCTGCTCGGACCCGGCCGACTTCCGGCCGATCGCCCGGCGCACCCCGTACCCGAAGGCGGCGACCTTGACCAGCGGCCCGCCGAAGGCGGAGGAGACGGTCGAGGAGAGCGCCGAGGCGTTCGCGGTGACCTCCTGGACGTCCGCGGTGATCGAGTCCACCCGGGCCAGCTGGGTGTTGGCGGAGCGGACGGTCGCGGACGCCTCGCCGAGCAGCGGCACGGCCTGTTCGGTCACGTCCGCCACCAGCTTGGTGGCCGCCTTGAGCGTCTGCGCGAGCCGCACCAGCGCGAGCGCGAGGAACGACACCAGGATCGCCCAGAAGACGGCCACGAGAATCCCGGCCACCTCTCCACCGGACACGTTGCACCGCTCCTTGCAGGTTGTCATCTGGCAGGTATCGACCTTATCGCGCCGGTGCCGGACCCCCGTAACGGATATGGGGGGCGGCGCGGGCCGCGGCGGCCGGTCCGCAGTGTACGGCGCGTTCGCCCCCCGGCACGTTCCGTGTGCCGCGCGACGGCCGCCGGATCCGGCCGCCGGGAGGCCGCGGTGCCGGCATGCCGGGGCCCGGAAAGGGCCCGCCGGAGCGCCCGGGCGCCGGGAGGGGACACGAGGTCCCGGGCGCCGGGAGGGGCGTGCGGGACGGCGGCGGGCCGGGCGCCCGGTGGTCCCGGAACGGCGACGGCCCGCGGCCGCCGCGCCGACGGGAGTCGGCGGGCGGCACGCGGGCCGGGTGCGCGGAGGAGTACCGGCCGCCGGATCAGCGGGCGTAGTACTCGACGACGAGCTGCTCGTCGCAGATCACCGGGATCTCCTTGCGCTGCGGGTCGCGGTCCAGGCGGAACGCCAGGGCCTTGAGGTTGACCTGCAGGTAGCGCGGGGTCTCGCCGTCGAGGGCGTAGCCACCCTCGCGGGCGACCTGGAAGGGGTGCTTCTCGCGGCTGCGCTCGCGGACCATCACCACGTCGTCGGGACGGACGCGGAAGGACGGCTTGTCGACCTTGCGGCCGTTGACCTCGATGTGGCCGTGGACGACCATCTGGCGGGCCTGGTAGATCGTGCGGGCGATCCCCGACCGCAGGACGAGCGCGTCCAGACGGCGCTCAAGCTCGATGATCAGCGCCTCGCCGGTCTTGCCTTCGACCTTCCGAGCGCGGTCGTAGGCACGCGCCATCTGGCGCTCGCTGATGTCGTACTGCGCACGCAGACGCTGCTTCTCCAGCAGACGGACCTTGTAGTCACTGTTCTGCTTGCGGCCACGGCCGTGCTCACCCGGCGGGTAGGGGCGGGCCTCGAAGTACTTGACGGCCTTGGGGGTCAGCGCGATGCCGAGCGCACGCGACTTCTTGACCTTGGGACGCGACTGGTTCACGTGGAACGAACCTCCATGTAAGTTAGGTGAGCCTTACCTTATCCGAGGAGTAACGCATGATTCGACCTGGGATCCCCCTGCCCAGCCCTGGTCAGAGCGCTGCGAAGGGTCAGCCGCGTCCCGTGGAAGACGCCCCGCGGCCCACAGCGGCGGAGCGTGTACGTACTCTCGTGGACTCCAAGGCTACGGCGTCCCTGACGATTCCCGGAATCGGGGGCGAGGGCGATCGTGTCGACCTCGAACCCCTGGCACGCGCCGTCACGCCCCAAGGGGACCTGATTTTGCTGGTGTTCGGCCGCTCCGTGGTGGCCCGGGCCGCGGCCCACGCCCAGGACGACGAACTGCCCTGTGTGATGGAAATCACTGACGTCGCGCCGGTTACGGTACCGCACCGCATCCGCGCCCGTGCGGAGATCGCCGGCTGGGTGACGCCCGTGCCGCCGGGGGACGAGGCGGCGCACGCCCTGCTCGCCGGGCAGCACCCGGCGGGACACCTGCCGACGGACGGGCCGGACGTGCCGGTCCCGGCCCGGTCCCTGCTGCGGCTGGAGGTCGGCGAGGCGTGCGTGGACGATCTGTGGGGCGCCGGGCAGGTGGAGCCGGACGAGTTCGCCGCGGCCCGCCCCGACCCGCTCGCCCCGCACGAGGCGGAACTGCTCCAGCACCTGCACGCCGCCCACGGCGACCAGGTCCGCTCGCTGTGCCGGCTGCTGGGCGAGCGGGCCTGCGGCACCGGTACGGCGGTTCCGCTGGCCCTGGACCGCTTCGGGCTGCGGGTGCGGTTCGCCGGTTCCGGACTGCCGCCCTTCGACGCCCGCTTCGACTTCCCCGAGCCGGTCCGGGACGTCACCGGGCTGCGGCGGGCGATGCGGGCGCTGTTCACCACCGCCGCGGAGTGACACCCCCGCGGGCCCGGTGCCGGCCGCCCGGGACCGGCGCCGCCCGCCGCCCGGCCCGCGCGGCCGGTCGGATACCCGCGGGGCAGCCTCCGGACCGCTGCCGCGGGGCGGCCGGCGCCCCCGGGCACCGCCTCGCCGCTCTCGCACCGGGGTCGTCGGCGTCGCGCGCCGCCGCGTCCCGCCCCGATCGCCCTACGGGGTCTCGCCCTGGTCCGGCCGGTCACCGCGCAGCCGCCGCCGGACCCGCTCCACCACCTCCGCGTAGCGGGCCTCCGCGCCGTACCGGGTGGGCTCGTAGTACCGCTTGCCGTGCAGCGCGTCGGGCGCGTACTGCTGGGCCGCGATGCCGCCGGGCAGGTCGTGCGGGTAGAGGTAGCCCTGGGCGTGGCCGAGCTTCTTCGCGCCCTGGTAGTGGCCGTCCCGCAGGTGCGCGGGCACCGGTCCGGCGAGCCCCTTGCGGACGTCCTCCAGCGCCGCGCCGATGGCGGTGGTCGCGGAGTTGGACTTCGGGGCCAGGGCGAGCGCGATGGTGGCGTGGCTGAGGGTGAGCGCCGCCTCCGGGAACCCGATGAGCGCCACCGCCTGCGCCGCGGCCACCGCGGTGGGCAGCGCGGTGGGATCGGCCAGCCCGATGTCCTCGCTCGCCGAGATCATCAGCCGGCGGGCGATGAACCGGGGGTCCTCCCCCGCCTCGATCATCCGCGCCAGGTAGTGCAGGGCGGCGTCCACGTCGGAGCCGCGGATCGACTTGATGAGCGCGCTCGCCACGTCGTAGTGCTGGTCGCCGGCGCGGTCGTACTTCACCGCGGCCCGGTCGACGGCCTCCTCCAGGGTGGCGAGCGTGATCTCCGCCTCCCCCTTGGCCAGCGCCGCCCCCCGCCCCCCGCCTCCAGGGCGGTCAGCGCCCGGCGGGCGTCCCCGCCCGCGATCCGCAGCAGATGGGTCTCGGCGTCCTCGGGCAGCGTCACCGCGCCGCCCAGCCCGCGCTCCTCGGTCAGCGCCCGGCGCAGCAGTCCGCGCAGGTCGTCGTCGGTGAGCGGCTCCAGGGTGAGCAGCAGGGAGCGGGAGAGCAGCGGCGAGATCACCGAGAAGTACGGGTTCTCGGTGGTGGCCGCTATGAGGGTGACCCAGCGGTTCTCCACGGCGGGCAGCAGGGAGTCCTGCTGCGCCTTGCTGAACCGGTGGATCTCGTCGAGGAACAGCACGGTGTCGCGGCCGTACGCCCCCGAGGAGCGGCGGGCGCCGTCGATGACCGCGCGCACCTCCTTGACCCCGGCGGTGATCGCCGACAGCTCCACGAAGCGCTTGTCGGTGGCCCGGCTGACCACGTAGGCCAGGGTCGTCTTGCCGATGCCCGGCGGTCCCCACAGGATCACCGAGGACGGCCCGGCCGGGCCCTCGGACCTCTGCACGAGCCGTCGCAGCGGCGATCCGGGCCGCAGCAGGTGGCTCTGGCCGACGACCTCGTCGAGGGTGCGCGGACGCATCCGGACGGCGAGCGGGCTGCCCGCCGGGTCCTTCTCCTGGCGGGCCTCGGCGGCGGCGGTGAACAGATCTGGCTCCACGTGGGAAGCCTATGTCACGGCACCGACGGTGCCGCCGGGCCGCCGCCGGGCCCGGCCGGGGTCAGGCCTGGCCGCCGGTCCAGAAGTCCCACCACCTGGTGAGGATCAGCATGCCGATGGTGGCCAGCCACAGCACCGGCACCACCCAGTGGAACTCCAGCAGCCCGCGCTTGAGGCCGTCCGGCGCCGGCAGGTATCCGTGCTTGAGGTTGTAGCCGGTCACGTAGCAGAACATCACGATCGTGGCGGCCCAGGCGAGGCAGCACCACAGGCACAGCGAACCGATGACGTACAGCGACTGGTACTGCAGCCAGGTGCAGAACGCCACGCCGAACAGGCAGCCGGCGTTGAAGGTGAGCCAGTACCAGCGCGGGAACCGGGCGCCGGCCAGCAGCGACACCCCCACGCAGATCACGATGCCGTAGGCGACCAGCCCCAGCATCGGGTTGGGGAAGCCGAACGCCTCCGCCTGGTCGCTCTCCATGATGTTGCCGCAGGAGACGACCGGGTTGAGGCTGCAGCCGGGGGTGAAGATCTTGTCCTCGGCCGCATATTCGAGGATCTTGTTCTTGTCGAGGGTGATGACCCAGGACGCCAGCAGTCCGAGCGCACCGGTGATCACGAGCAGCAGCGCCATCGCGCGCCCGCTCCCGACCGCACGCGGCGCGCCGCCCTGTGCCTGGTCCGTGTCCACGCCGTCCACCAGTGTCGTCGCCATATCCCGTTCCGTCGCTCCCGCAGCCAGGCGGCGGAGCCGCACGTCCGTTAGCCGTAGCCCTGCCGGGCACGGTCATTGTGCCCCACGGCGGGGCCGCACGGCCGCCCCTCGGCGGCCATGCGTCATGGTGCCCGGCCGGGCGTTCGGTGGACATAAGGGCCGGGCGGTGCCGTCCGGCCCGGCGGCGGGGGCGAGTTGGCGTGCCGACGCCGGCCCGGTCGCGGTCGCCGCGCTCTGCGTGTCCCGCGGGTGAGCGGACGGCCACGGAGTTGACGGCCGGTGCCCGGCGGGCGGGCCGCCGGGGCGGGCGGCCCGCGGCCCCGGCGCCGGCCGGGGGCCGCCCGGCGGGGTCAGCCCAGCCGGGTGCGCACCTCGGTGACCAGGTCGGCGAGGGGCACCGGGCCCTGCTCCCCGGACTCCAGGTCCTTCAGCTGCACCACGCCCTCGGCCAGGTCCCGCTCGCCGGCGATCACGGCGAACCGGGCGCCGGAGCGGTTGGCACCCTTCATCGCGCCCTTCAGGCCGCGGCCGCCGAACGCGAAGTCGGTGGCGATCCCGGCCCGCCGCAACGCGGTGACCTGGCCGAAGAGCACCCGGCGGGCCTCCTCGCCGAGCGGCACCGCGTACACGCTGGTGGCGGCCGGCAGGTCCAGCTCGATGCCCTCGGCGGCCAGCGCCAGCACGGTCCGGTCCACGCCCAGCGCCCAGCCCACCGACGGCAGCGCGGGGCCGCCGATCATCTCCGACAGGCCGTCGTACCGCCCGCCGCCGCCGACCGCGGACTGCGAGCCCAGGCCGTCGTGGACGAACTCGAACGTGGTGCGGGTGTAGTAGTCCAGGCCGCGCACCAGCTTGGGGTCGTCCTCGAAGGCGACGCCGGCCGCGGTCAGCAGCTCGCGCACCTGGCCGTGGTAGGCGGTGCACTCCTCGCACAGGTGGTCGCGGAGCAGCGGCGCGCCGGTGAGCTGCTTCTGCACCGACTCCCGCTTGTCGTCCAGCACCCGCAGCGGGTTGATCTCGATCCGGCGCCGGGTGTCCTCGTCCAGGTCCAGGCCGCGCAGGAACTCCTGGAGCGCCGCGCGGTAGGCCGGCCGGCACCGCTGGTCGCCCAGCGAGTTCAGCAGCAGCCGGAAGTTCCGCAGGCCCAGCGAGCGGTACGCGTCCGCCGCCAGGATGATCAGCTCGGCGTCCAGCGCCGGGTCCTCGGCCCCGATGGCCTCCGCGCCGACCTGCGAGAAGTGGCGGTAGCGGCCCTTCTGCGGGCGCTCGTAGCGGTAGTAGGAGCCGGAGTACCAGAGCTTGACCGGCAGGTTGCCGGCCTTGTGCAGATTGGCCTCCAGCGCCGCGCGGAGCACCGAGGCGGTGCCCTCCGGGCGCAGCGCCAGCTCGTCGCCGCCCTTGGTGGTGAGGGTGTACATCTCCTTGGTGACGATGTCGGTGGACTCACCGACACCGCGGGCGAACAGCTCGACGTTCTCGAAACCGGGGGTCTCGACGTAGCCGTACCCGGAGCGCTTCAGCGGCGCGGCGATGGCCTCGCGAACCGCCAGGAAGGTGGCGGAATCGGGCGGCAGCAGGTCGTAGGTGCCCTTGGGGGCCTGGAAGGTACTCACGGAAGTTCTCGTCACATTCCTCGTCGCGGGGCGGCCGGCGGGGCGCCGCCCGGGAGGCCGGCGGCCACCTCCCGCAGATACGGGTTGGTGGCGCGCTCGCGGCCGATGCTGGTCTGGGGGCCGTGGCCGGACAGCACCACGGTCGAGTCGTCGAGCGGCAGGCACACCCGTGCCAGCGATTCGAGCATCTCGGCCATGTCACCGCCGGGCAGGTCGGTGCGTCCGATGGAGCCGGCGAACAGCAGGTCGCCCGAGAAGAAGACGGACGGGACGTCCGCCTGTTCGGGCAGCCGGAAGGTCACCGACCCCTTGGTATGGCCGGGCGCGTGGGCGACGGTGAGCTCCAGGCCGGCCAGCTCCAGCCGGGTGCCGTCGGCCAGTTCGTGCACATCGTCCGGCTCCCCCACGGTCAGCTCGCCCATCAGCGGCATGCCGATGGACCGGCCCAGCGCCTTCTCCGGGTCGCTCATCATGAACCGGTCGGCGGGGTGGATGTAGGCGGGCACGTCGTGCGCGCCGCACACCGGCACCACCGAGGCGACGTGGTCGATGTGGCCGTGGGTGAGGACGACGGCGACGGGCTTGAGCCGATGCTTGGCGATCGTCTCCTCGACGCCCTGGGCCGCCTGGTGGCCCGGGTCGATGATCACGCACTCCTCACCGGCGGCGGGGGCGACCAGGTAGCAGTTGGTCCCCCAGGCCCCGGCGGGGAACCCGGCAATGAGCACGATCGTCCTCTCACGGTCACCCCGTCGTCACGACGGGAGATCTCCAGCAGTGCCCAAGAGCCTACCGGCGCCGGTCCGCACCGGGCGAACCCGTATACGGTACGGCGAGGTGACCGGTCGAGCGTCAGGTGGAGGAACGATCCGGTGGTCAGCAACGACAAGCGGCGGCGGCAGCTCGCGCGCGAGAAGGCCGAACGGCAGGAGATGCGGCGCGAGGCGGCCCGGCGCAAGGTCCGCCGCCGCAACGCGGCGATCGCCGGGGTGATCGTGGTGGCGATGGGGGCCGGTGCGGCGGTGGCCGCGGCCGGCGCGCTCGGCGGCGACGGCGGCGGGAGCGACGAGCGCACGGAGCCCACGCCGACTCCCACCCGGTCCGAGCCGCCGATGGCCGTCGACACCAAGGCCCGGTACACGATGACCGTCAAGACCGACCGGGGGGACATCCGGATCGCCATGGACGCGGCGAAGACGCCGCGGACCGTCAACTCCTTCAAGAAGCTGGCGGACGAGGGGTACTTCGACCGCACCACCTGCCACCGCCTCACCACGCAGAACATCCATGTGCTGCAGTGCGGCGACCCGCAGGGCACCGGCATGGGGAACCCCGGGTACACCATCCCGGACGAGAACCTCGGCGGTCTGGGCAAGCCCGGCAAGGACGGCAAGGTCACCTTCCCCGCGGGCACCGTGGCGATGGCCAACACCAGCCGGCCGGACAGCGGCGGCAGCCAGTTCTTCCTGGTCTACAAGGACAGCCGGCTCACCCCCACCTTCACCCCCTTCGGGACGATGGACGCCGGCGGGCTGGAGACCGTGCGGAAGGTCGGCGCGGCGGGCGTCGCGGGCGGTGGCGGCGACGGCGCCCCCGAGCTGCCCGTGGCCGTGGAGAAGATCTCGGTCACCAAGGACTGATTGGGTCGCGCTGGATGCGGACAGCCGGGCCGCCGGTCGCCTATGTTGGCGTTGTGCAGAGTGCCTGCTGACGACGGCTGCCGCCCTGCACGATCACCGCACACCGGCCGCCGGCCGGTGTGACGGCAGCTCGTCGGACCGGTCGGGGCGCGGCCCCTGCCGGAGGAAACTGTGGACGATGCCCGCGGGCCGCGCGCCCGCCCGGCATCATGTGGAGGAGGCGCTGTGAGCAGCGACCCATGGGGCCGCGTCGATGAGACGGGGACCGTGTACGTGCGTACGGCGGACGGCGAGAAGGTCGTCGGGTCGTGGCAGGCGGGCTCTCCCGATGAGGCCCTCGCCTACTTCGAGCGCAAGTACGAGGGCCTGGTCGTCGAGATCGGCCTCCTGGAGCGCCGAGTCAGGACCACCGACCTGTCCGCCAAGGACGCGATGGCCGCCATCGAGCACCTGCGCACCCAGGTGGACGAGCACCACGCGGTCGGCGACCTGGAGGCCCTGGCCGAGCGGCTCGACAAGCTGGTGGCCGACGTGGAGTCCCGCCGCGAGGCGCGCAAGGCGGCCCGGGCCCGGCAGGCGGAGGAGGCCCGCAAGGCCAAGGAGGCGCTGGTCGCCGAGGCCGAGGAGCTGGCGGCCAGCGACCAGTGGCGGGTGGCCGGCGAGCGGCTGCGGGCCCTGGTGGACACCTGGAAGGGGCTGCCCCGGCTGGACCGGAAGTCCGACGACGAGCTGTGGCACCGGTTCTCGCACGCGCGGTCGGCGTTCTCCAAGCGCCGCAAGGCGCACTTCGCGTCGCTGGACGCGCAGCGCGAGGAGGCCCGCCGGGTCAAGGAGCGGCTGGTCGCCGAGGCCGAGGCGCTCTCCGGCTCCACCGACTGGGGGGCGACCGCCGCCCGGTACCGGGAGCTGATGGCGGAGTGGAAGGCGGCCGGCCGCGCCCAGCGGGAGGCCGAGGACGACCTGTGGAACCGCTTCCGCGGCGCCCAGGACGTGTTCTTCCAGGCCCGCAGCGGGGTCTTCGCCGAGCGGGACGCCGAGCAGCGGGAGAACCTCACCCGCAAGGAGGAGCTGGCCGCCGAGGCCGAGAAGCTGCTCCCGGTGACGGACCTGAAGGCGGCCCGGGCGGCGTTCCGCGCGATCAACGAGCGGTGGGAGGCCATCGGCCACGTGCCGCGGGACGCCCGGCCGAGGATCGAGGGCCGGATGCACGCGGTGGAGCGCGCCATCCAGGAGGCCGAGGAGGCGGAGTGGCGGCGCACCAACCCTGAGGCGCGGGCACGGGCCGCGGGCCTGACCGGTCAGCTCCAGGACGCGGTGGACAAGCTGCGCGGCCAGATCGACGCGGCCCGCGCGGCCGGCAACGACGCCAAGGCGGAGAAGCTCACCAAGGAGCTGGAGGGCCGGCAGGCGCTGCTGGACCAGGCGCTCAAGGGCCTGCAGGAGTTCGGCGGCTGACCGCGTCCGGCCCTCCGTGGCCGGCCGGCGGGCCGTACGGGAGCGGCCTCGGCACCGCGCGCACCGGAGGTGTGTCGCGGGCCGGGGCCGCTCCGGCGTTCTCGGCCAGGTCCAGCGCGTGCTTGAGGACCTCGCACGCCTGGATGTGGTTGCCGGACTCCTGGAGCAGCGCGGCCAGCCGCCGGCAGACCAGGACCGCCTCGGGCCCCTGCGTGGTGCGGGTGTGGTGGAACGCCTGCTCCAGGACCTCGATGGCCTCCCGGCTGCGGCCGGTGTCGGCGAGCAGCTCCGACAGCTCCAGCTGGACCGCGAAGGTGCTGCCCATGCCCCCGGGCGCCCGCTCGGTGAGCGCCAGCCGCAGCACCGGTAAGGCGTCCCGGTTGCGGCCGGCGGCGCGCAGCGTCCGGGCGAGGCCGAGCCCGGTGGAGACCATCGCGGCGCGCACCTCCGACTCCAGCACCGGTCCGGCCGGGCCGCGGTCGTCGGCCCGGGCCCGGTTGCGCACCAGCGGGAGGCGGCCGATGTCGTTCTCCTGGCTGCGCTGCGGCAGCGGCCGGTTCTTCGACCTCAGCCGCTCGCCGAGCACCCGGTACAGGGTGTCCAGGTCGATCAGCTCGGGCCCGTCGGGGAGGCCCTGCCGCAGGACGCCCAGCAGCTCCCCGGTGAAGGCGGTGTGCGGTTCGCCGTCCGGGGCGAGGGCCACCCGGTCCCGGGGGGAGGCGGTGAGCACATAGGCGCCGGCGACCGCCAGCTGGGCGGCGAGGGCGTCCCCGGAGCCGCTCAGCGCCCGGGCGGCCCGGCCGCTGAAACAGCAGTCGAGCACCACGATCCGGCGGCGGGCGCGGGAGGCGCGCACCGCCGCCCGCAGGTGCTCGTAGGCGACCGCGGTGTACCCGGCGTGCTCCCGCGACCCGTTCAGGCCGAGGTAGAGGTCGGCGGAGTCGGGGTCGCGCAGCCCGTGGCCGGCGAAGTACACCAGCAGGGTGTCCGACGCCGCCTCACCGGCCTGGTGGACCGGGTCGAGCATGGCCGCGGCGTCGGCCGGGTCCATGACCTGCGCGCAGTGCTCCCGGGGGAGCCCCCACAGCAGGGCGTCGCCGAGCGTGTCGGCGAGGTCGCGGAGGTTGGCGGCGACCGCCGGGAGCTGGTCCAGGTGCTGGTACGCGGCGGTGCCGATGAGGACCGCCCGGGAGGCGTCCGGGTCAGGCAGCCGGGTCATCGCCGCCGCGTCCCCCGCCGCCGCCGGCCCCGCCGTCGCCTGTGCCGGCACCACCGCCGCCGTTCCGCCCGGGACCGCCGTCGCCGTCACCACGTGCCCCCTCCTCCCTCGCCGCCGTCGTCCCCGCGTCCGCCGCCGCCGCGCCGGTCACCGCCGTCGGGCTCCCCGGCCCCGCCGTCGCCCCCGCCGTCGCCGGTGCCGGCCGGGGCCGGGGAGGTGTCCGGTGGGACGGTGCCGGCCGGGCCCGGGCCGGCTCCCTCCCCGAGCAGCGCCACCACGCGCCGTACGGTCTCCTCGTCGGCCGTGCCGTCGGCCGGGACCACCACCTCCACCCCGCCGCGGCGCAGGGTGAGCACCGGCCGGGTGCGCCGGGCGTCGCGCCACTGGAGGACGGAGACGACGAGCGCGCCGACGGACAGCCCGGAGCCGATGGTGAGCTGGAGGATGTCGAAACCGGCGCCCATCGCGCCCGGCTCCGGCGCCCGGTTGCCCCGTATCCGGCCGCGCACCCGGTCCCGGAGCGACTCGTCCCGGTCCAGCCAGCGCAGCAGGGAGCGCAGCTCGTCCTCGGTGTCCGCCGGGTGGTGCCGGTCGCCCACCGCCACCGTCACGGGCTCACCCATCCTCGCCGTACCTCCTTGTGTCCAGGTAGCTGTTGACCTGCGCGAACAGCGCCAGGGCGGGGCCGCCGGCGCCCAGCCGGGCCAGGCACACCCCGTGCCAGTAGCGGCTGGCCAGGGTCGTGGGGTGGGCGTCGCCGAGCGCGGCGGCGCACACCCGGGAGACCGCGGTGAGCACCCGCACCGCCTCCTGGAGCTCGCCGCGCTGGACCAGGCCGACCGCCTCCCGCAGCCGGGAGGTGGCGTTCTCCACCGTCATGCTGCCCATGACCACCTCGCGGGTGGCGTCGCTGAGGGAGAGCGGGGAGGTGATCGCGGCGGCCGGGCCGGTGACGGCCGGCTCCAGGTACTCGGGCTGGTCCCCCGCGCCGGGGAGGGCGGGCCCGGGCTCGGCGAGCAGGTGGAGGGCGTCCTCGCGCAGACAGCCCTGGACCAGTTCGGCGGCGCGTGCGGCCGTCCCCGTGGAGGCGGCCAGGGTGGTCTGGAGGTCGGCCGCGGTCTCCGGCCGGGTCTGCGGGTCGGCGGCGCACAACACGTCCACCAGGTAGGCGAGCCGGTCGGGGACGCGCATGTGGCCGGCGAGCTGGTTGCCGTACAGCTGCGGCACCTCGTCGTCGATGGCCCGCTCCACCAGCGCCCCCACGTCCTCCTGCGCTCCGCGCGGGGACTCGCCGGTGAGCATCAGGTACATGCACAGCCCGAGGCCGTACAGGTCCGAGCGGGGGCTGGGCGGCTCGCCGCGGATCACCTCGGGCGCCATGTAGCGGGGCGTGCCGACCAGGAATCCGACCCGGGTGATCGCGGTCTCCTCCACCAGCCGGGCGAGCCCGAAGTCCTGGAGGACCACCCGTCCGGACCGGGTGATGCGGACGTTGGACGGTTTGACGTCCCGGTGCAGCACGCCCGCGGCGTGCGCGGCGGCCAGCGCGGCGCTCATCCCGGAGGCGATCCAGCGCACCACGTCCGGCTCCAGCGCCCCGTACCGGTCCACCAGGCGTTGCAGCTCGACCCCGTCGAGCAGTTCCATCACCAGGTACGGGTGTCCGGCGGGATCGGACCCCGAGTCGTGCACCGCCACCACGTTGGGGTGGCGGATGCGGGCCAGGGCCTGCGTCTCACGGCGGAAGCGGGCCAGCTGCGGCCCGCCGTCGTCCGGGTCCTGGGGCGTGGGGAGGATCTTGACCGCCACCCGCCGGTCCAGCGCCGTGTCCAGGGCCTCGTGGACCACGCCCATGCCGCCGAGGCCGATCCTGCGCAGTAATCGGTACCTGCCGCCCAGCACCGCTCCCCGCTCCGGCATCCCCCGCCGCCCCTGTCAGCGCTGCCGGGAGGACGTCACCCGGTAGACGTCGTAGACGCCCTCCACCCCGCGGACCGCCTTGAGCACGTGCCCCAGGTGTTTGGGGTCGCCCATCTCGAAGGTGAACCGGGAGGTGGCGACCCGGTCGCGGGAGGTCTGCACGGCGGCGGAGAGGATGTTGACGTGCTGGTCGGACAGGACGCGGGTGACGTCCGACAGCAGCCGGGAGCGGTCCAGGGCCTCCACCTGGATGGCGACCAGGAAGACCGAGGACTGGGTGGGCGCCCACTCCACGTCGAGGATGCGCTCCGGCTGCTGCGACAGCGAGTCCACGTTGACGCAGTCGGCGCGGTGCACCGAGACGCCGCTGCCGCGGGTGACGAAGCCGATGATCGGGTCGCCGGGGACCGGGGTGCAGCACCGGGCGAGCTTGACCCACACGTCCTCGACGCCCTTGACCACCACGCCCGGGTCGGCGCTGGAGCGCCGCTTGCTGCGCCGGCGGATCGGCGGCGCGGACTCGGCGATGTCCTCGTTGGCCGCCTCGGCACCGCCCAGCGCCTGCACCAGCTTCTGCACCACGCCCTGGGCGGAGACGTGCCCCTCGCCGATCGCCGCGTAGAGCGAGGAGATGTCCGGGTACCGCATCTCGTGGGCGAGGGTGACCAGGGAGTCACCGGTCAGGATGCGCTGGATCGGCAGGTTCTGCTTGCGCATCGCCCGCACGATGGCGTCCTTGCCGTGCTCGATCGCCTCGTCCCGGCGCTCCTTGGAGAACCAGGCGCGGATCTTGTTGCGGGCCCGGGGCGACTTGACGAAGCCGAGCCAGTCCCGGGACGGGCCGGCGCCGACCGCCTTGGAGGTGAACACCTCCACCAGGTCGCCGTTGTCCAGGGTGGACTCCAGCGGCACCAGCCGCCCGTTCACCCGGGCCCCTATGGTGCGGTGGCCCACCTCGGTGTGGACCGCGTACGCGAAGTCCACCGGGGTGGCGCCCGCGGGCAGCGCGATGACGTCGCCCTTGGGCGTGAAGACGAAGACCTCGTTGCGGGACAGGTCGAAGCGGAGCGACTCCAGGAACTCGCCCGGGTCCTCGGTCTCCTTCTGCCAGTCCAGCAGCTGCCGCAGCCACGCCATGTCGTTGACGGTGTCGGTCTCGGCGCCCTTGCCGGACCGGCGCGGCACGTCGGTGCGCACCTTGGAGGCGCCGGCCACCGCCTCCTGCTTGTACTTCCAGTGCGCGGCGATGCCGTACTCGGCGCGGCGGTGCATGTCGAAGGTGCGGATCTGCAGCTCGACCGGCTTGCCGCTGGGCCCGATGACCGTCGTGTGCAGCGACTGGTACATGTTGAACTTGGGCATGGCGATGTAGTCCTTGAACCGCCCCGGCACCGGGTTCCACCGCGCGTGGATGGTGCCCAGCGCCGCGTAGCAGTCGCGGACGGTGTCGACCAGGACCCGGATGCCCACCAGGTCGTAGATCTCGGCGAAGTCGCGGCCCCGCACGATCATCTTCTGGTACACGGAGTAGTAGTGCTTGGGGCGGCCGGTGACGGTCGCCTTGATCCGTGCCGCCCTGAGGTCGCCCTGCACCTGGTCGGTGACGACGGCGAGGTACTCGTCACGCTTGGGCGCCCGCTCGGCGACCAGCCGGACGATCTCGTCGTACATCTTGGGGTAGAGGATGGCGAAGGCCAGGTCCTCCAGCTCCCACTTGATGGTGTTCATGCCCAGCCGGTGGGCGAGCGGGGCGTAGATCTCCAGCGTCTCCCGGGCCTTCTTCTCCTGCTTCTCCCGCTTGAGGTAGCGCATGGTGCGCATGTTGTGCAGCCGGTCGGCGAGCTTGATGACCAGCACCCGGGGGTCCCGGGCCATGGCGACGACCATCTTGCGGACCGTCTCGGCCTGGGCCGCCTCGCCGAACTTGACCTTGTCCAGCTTGGTGACGCCGTCCACCAGCAGCGCGACCTGGTCGCCGAAGTCGGCGCGCAGGGTGTCCAGGCCGTACTCGGTGTCCTCGACGGTGTCGTGCAGCAGGCCCGCCATCAAGGTGGCCGGGTCCATCCCCAGCTCGGCGAGGATGGTGGTGACCGCCAGCGGGTGGGTGATGTACGGGTCGCCGCTCTTGCGCTTCTGGCCGCGGTGCCAGCGCTCGGCGACCTGGTAGGCGCGTTCGATCTGCCGCAGCGTGGCGGCGTCGGCCTTGGGGTCGTTGCCGCGGACGATGCGCAGCAGCGGCTCCAGCACCGGGTTGTACGGGCTGGAGCGCTGGACGCCCAGGCGGGCCAGGCGGGCGCGCACCCGGTTGGACGACCCGCCGCGCGGCGCCGGGCCAGGGGGCGGGACGGGCGGCCGCGGGGGGCGGTGCGGCGCTCCGGGCGGACGGCTTCGCCGCCGGGGCGGGCGAACGCTCGGCCTCGCGGCTGCCGGTGGGCGGGTCCGTCCGCGCCGTGGCGTCGGCGGCGGTCGGCTCGTCCCGGTGCGCGGCGGTCAGCGGCTGGGCCTCGTCTGGCAAGAGCTCTCCTCACTGGGCCCCGCCCGGCCGGCGGCGGACGGGAGGGCGAAGGCCGGACCCGTGAAAAAAGGGGTCTGGGATGCCATGGTATCGATCCCGCCACAGACCTCGCCCGGCGGCTTTCGGGGGAACGCCGTGGGGCGGGCGCCCGGATGGTCTCCAGGCGCCCGCCCCATGGCGCGTTCGTGCCGGTCAGACCGTGATCAGCGCCTCCAGCGGGGCGTCGCGCAGTTCCGCGGCGAGTTTGCCGCGGCCGTCGAGGAAGCCCAGCTCCAGCAGGACCGCCAGGCCGGCGATCTCGCCGCCCGCGCGGCGGATGAGCTGGAGGGAGGCCTCGGCGGTGCCGCCGGTGGCGAGCACGTCGTCGATCACCATGACCCGGTCGCCGGGGGCGAGCGCGTCGGCGTGTATCTCGATCTCCGCGGTGCCGTACTCCAGGTCGTAGCTCTGCCCCAGGGTGGCGCCCGGGAGCTTGCCCGCCTTGCGCACCGGGACGAAGCCCAGCCCGGCGCGGACCGCGACCGGCGCGGCGAGGATGAAGCCGCGCGCCTCCAGGCCGACGACCTTGTCGGCGCGGTACCGCACGCACAGCTCGGCCAGCGCGCCGGTCAGCGCCGAGAAGGCCTCGGCGTCGGCGAGCAGCGGGGTGATGTCCTTGAACATCACGCCGGGCTTGGGGTGGTCCGGTACGTCCTTGATCCGGCCGAGCAGCATCTCCCTCAGGTCCGGCGTCTCACCGGCCACGGTGCTCATCGGCGCTTGCCCGAGGAGCGGCCGCGGCCCCGGCCGCGGGAGGCGGGCTGGCGGCGCGGTCCCACCACTCCGGCGGGGGTGTTGCCCTCGTGCTCGTCCGGCATGTCGTCGTCCTCCGGTTCTCCGTCGGGATCGTGCGGGGCTTCGGTGCCGGCCGTCCCGCCGCCCTTGGCCGCGAGCGCGGCCCGCCGGGCGCGCACCCGCTTGGCCAGCGCCTGCATCTGCGGATCGCGTTCCTTGAGGTCGGCGACGAGCGGGGTGGCGATGAAGATCGAGGAGTACGCGCCGGCCGCGAGGCCGACGAACAGGGCGAGCGAGATGTCGTTGAGCATGCCCGCGCCCAGTGCGCCACCGCCGATGAACAGCAGGCCGGCGACCGGGAGCAGCGCCACCACGGTGGTGTTGATGGACCGCACCAGGGTGGCGTTGAGGCTGCGGTTGGCGATTTCGCTGTAGGTGTGGCGGTTCTGCTTGGTGATGTCCCTGGACGCTTCCTTGAGACCGTCGAAGACCACGACGGTGTCGTAGAGCGAGTATCCGAGGATGGTGAGCAGACCGATCACCGTGCCCGGGGTGACCTCGAACCCGACCAGCGCGTAGACGCCGACGGTGATGGTGAGGTCGTGGATGAGGGCGATCAGTGCGGCCACCGCCATGCGCCATTCGAAGGCGATGGCGAGGTAGATGACCACAAGGACCATGAAGATCACCAGGCCCTTCCAGGCCTTGTTGGCGATCTCCTCACCCCAGCTGGGACCCACCAGCTGGGTGTTGATCCGGTCGGCGGACACGTCGAGCTTCTCGGCGATCGCCTCCTGGACCGGCACCGCGTCCTTGGTGTCCAGGTCACTGATCTGGATGCGCAGGGTGCCGTTGCCGAGCTTCTGGACGATGGCGTGGTGGCCGTCGGCCGCCTCTTCGGCGGTGTGCCGCGCCTGGTTGGCGGAGAGTTCGGTCTTGGGGGTGTTGAAGACCGCGCCGCCGGAGAACTCGATGCCCATGTTGAGGCCGCGCACCGAGAGGCCGACGATGGCCGTGATGGTGATCAGGACGGAGATGCCGTACCAGATCATCCGCTTGGCGACGAAGTCGTACCCGACCTCGCCTCGGTAGAGCCGGGCGCCGAGTGTGCCGAGCTTGGACATCGTCACGCCTCCTTCGGGTCGACGGGGGCGGAGGGACGGCGGCCGCGGCGCAGCGGGGGCTTGACGCCCAGGCGCCGGGGGTCCAGGCCGGACCACGGGTGTCCGCCGGCGAAGAACTTCGTCCGGGCCAGGATCGTCATCAGCGGCTTGGTGAAGAAGAACACCACCACGACGTCGAGGAGCGTGGTCAGGCCCAGCGTGAACGCGAAGCCCTGCACCTTGCCGACGGTGACGATGAAGAGCACCGCGGCGGCGAGGAAGGAGACGAAGTCCGACACCAGGATGGTGCGGCGGGCACGCGGCCAGCCGCGCTCCACCGCCGGGCGGAGCGTGCGGCCCTCGCGGATCTCGTCCCGGATGCGCTCGAAGTACACGATGAAGGAGTCCGCGGTGATGCCGATGGCCACGATGGCACCGCACACGGCGGGCAGGTTCAGCGCGAAGCCGATACCGGGGCCGAGCAGCGTCATGATCGTGTAGGTCAGGGCCGCGGAGACCGCGAGGCTGGCCAGCGCGACGAGCGACAGGCCGCGGTAGTACAGCAGCAGGTACAGCACGACGAGCGCGAGGCCGATGGCACCGGCGATCAGGCCGGCCTCCAGCTGCTCGCTGCCGAGCGCGGCGGAGACGGTGGTCTCGTCCACGATGTCGAAGGACAGCGGCAGCGCGCCGTAGGCGAGCACGTTCGCCAGGTCCTTGGACTCCTGCCGGGTGAAGTCACCGGAGATCTGCGACTTGCCGCCGGTGATCGGGTAGCTGACCTGCGGGTCGGAGATGACCTCGCCGTCCAGGACGATCGCGAACTGGTTCTGCGGCGGCTGCTGCTTGGACAGCTCGGTGGTGACCTCGGCGAACTGCTTGCTTCCCTTGCCGCTGAAGTCGAGGGAGACGATCCAGCCGGCGCCGCCCTGGCTGTCGTAGAGGGATTCGGCGCCGTCGATCTCGGTGCCGGCGACCTGCACCGGGCCGAGGATGAACTTGCGCGAGCCGTCCTCGTAGCAGGCGACGACCGAGTCCTTCTCGCTCGCGGCGGCGACCTTGTCACCGGCCGCGGCGCGGGACTTCGGGGTAGAGCAGTCCAGCGCCGCCAGCTGCTTGGACAGGTCGTCCTGCGCGGGCTGCTGGGTGCCGGGGTCGTCCTTCTTCGGCTCGTCCTTCTTCGGCTCGTCCTTCGCCGAGCCGGCGGGCTTGTCGGTGCCGCCGGGGGTGGGGGCGCCGGTCTCGTCCGCCTTGGGGGTCTCGTCGGCGGTCAGGCCTCGGTGACCGGGCGGCCCTGGGTGGTGGGGGGTGGAGGAGGGGGTGGTCGTGGCCCCGTCCTTGCCGTCCCCGGCCTTGTCCTGGCCGGCCTGGTCGCCGGCCTTTCCGGAGTCGGCCTCGCCCTCGTCGCCGGACTTGTCCTTGCCGTCGCCCTTGTCCTTGTCGCCGCGGTCACCGGCGCTCGGCGTGGGCTTCGGCTCGGGGGTCCGGGCACCGTCGGTGTAGGTGACCACCGGGCGGAAGAAGAGCTTCGCGGTCGTGCCGACCTGGCCCCGGGCCTGTTTCGCGTTCGTCCCCTTGGGGATGTTCACGATGATGTGCTTGTCGCCCTGGGTCTGGACCTCGGCCTCGGACACACCGAGGCCGTTCACACGGCGCTCGATGACGTTAACCGCGGTGTTCATGTTGTCCGAGTTGATCGCGTTGGGCTTGCCCGGCTCGTTCTTGGCCTCCAGCGTGAAGCTGGTGCCGCCCGCGAGGTCGATGCCCAGTCGCGGCGTGGTGTGACCGGAGGCGAACATGCCCACGGTGAGCGCCACGATCGCGATGAGGATCAGGGCCAACGGCCGCCAGGGCCTGCCCGGGCCCCCGGGGGACCTGCGGCCCTTCTTCGGTGCTGCCACCTTGTCGTATCTCCCTGTCCAACCGCCCGCGCCCACAGCGGTGCGCCGGGCGGCCACGAAGTGTTGTGGGGAACAGCCCCCGCCGGAGCCTTGGACCGTCCTTCAGCCGTGCCGCACCGAGCGGTGGGGCGGCACGGCTGACCTGCGGGGTTTACTTCGCGTCGCTGTCGCCCTTGCCGTCCTCGGGCCGCTTGGCGTCGGCGCCCGGCTTCGTGAGGTCGGTCTTGCCGGCCTCGGCGTCGGCGGAGCTGCCCGGGTCGGTCAGCGAGGAAGCGTCGTCGGGGACCACCGGGGTGTCGGAGTCGGTGTCGGTGGCCTCCGGGTCGATGCCGTGCACGATGCGGTTGTACTCGTCGTCGTCGAGGACGGCACCCACCGCGTTCTTGGCGTACACGGCGTGCACGCCGGGAGCGACTTCGAGGAGAACCGTGTCCTCGTGGACCTCCTTGACCGTGGCGTACATGCCGCCGATGGTCCGGACGCCGGAGCCCGGCTGCATCGACTCCCGCATCTGCACGGCCTGGCGCTGCTTGTTCTTGGCCGATCGGGTCATCAGGAACATGGCCCCGATGAGCACGATGAACGGCAGGAGAGTCACGATATTCACGGGACGGAGATTCCTTCGCACGGCCACCTGGCGGCGGCCTGGTCTACGGGGGTGGGTATGCCGGACCGGTACACGGACGGCATCGGCGGAGTCTAAGCGAGCCCGCACCTATGGAACAACGCCCAGCATGGCACCCGGGTTCCTGGCCGGACCAGTCTCCGCGCCGCCACCGAACGGTCACGACTCGAACAGGCCGGTCTGCGCGGCGCCCGTCCGCCCCGGCGGGGTGAGGCCGAGGTGCTCCCAGGCCGCCGGGGTCGCCACCCGCCCCCTGGGGGTGCGGGCCAGCAGCCCCTCCCGTACCAGGAACGGCTCGGCGACCTCCTCGACGGTCTCGCGCTCCTCCCCCACCGCGACCGCCAGGGTGGACAGCCCGACCGGGCCGCCGCCGAACAGTTTCAGCAGCGCGGTCAGCACCGCGCGGTCCAGCCGGTCCAGCCCGCGGCCGTCCACGTCGTACACGTCCAGGGCGCGGGCGGCGATCTCGGCGGTGATCATTCCGTCGGCCTTGACCTGCGCGTAGTCCCGGACCCTGCGCAGCAGCCGGTTGGCGATGCGCGGGGTGCCGCGGGACCGGCCGGCGATCTCCGCCGCGCCCGGGGCCTCGATCTCCACGTCCAGCAGCCGGGCCGAGCGGTGGATGACCCGCTCCAGCTCGGGGGCGGTGTAGAACTCCATGTGCCCGGTGAAGCCGAACCGGTCGCGCAGCGGCGGCGGCAGCAGTCCGGCCCGGGTGGTGGCGCCGACCAGGGTGAACGGCGGCAGCTCCAGCGGGATGGCGGTGGCGCCCGGCCCCTTGCCGACGATCACGTCGACCCGGAAGTCCTCCATCGCCATGTAGAGCATCTCCTCGGCGGGGCGGGACATCCGGTGGATCTCGTCGAGGAAGAGCACCTCGCCCTCGGTGAGCGAGGAGAGGATGGCCGCCAGGTCCCCGGCGTGCTGGATGGCGGGGCCGGAGGTGATCCGGATGGGGGCGCCCATCTCCGCCGCGATGATCATGGACAGGGTGGTCTTGCCCAGCCCGGGCGCCCCGGAGAGCAGTACGTGGTCGGCGGTGCCGCCGCGCTGCCGGGCGGCCTTGAGGACCAGGTCCAGCTGTTCCCGGACCCGCTCCTGCCCGACGAACTCGCCCAGGTCCTTCGGGCGCAGGGCCGCCTCGATCGCCTGGTCCTCGCCGTCGGCGGAGGAGGCGACCAGCCGCTGCTCGGCTCCGGCGTCGGTGTCGTCCCAGTTCATGGAGTGTCTTTCGGTACGGAGGTCCGGTCGGGTCGGGGGGCCGGCGGGCGCGGCCGGGGGTCAGCGGGCGCGGTTGAGGCTCTGCAGCGCGGCCCTGAGCAGCTGGGACACCTGCGGTGTGCCGCCCTCCGCGACCGCCGCCTCGGCCTGCGGGGCGACCGCCTCCACCGCCTCGTCCGCCTCCCGCCCGGCGTACCCCAGGCCCACCAGCGCGGCGGTCAGCTGGTCGCGCCAGCCGGGAACCCGGGTGGCCGCAGCGCCGGCCGCGGCCCGGCCGGTGCCGACGGGCTCGCCCAGCCGGTCCTTCAGCTCCAGCAGCAGCCGCTGGGCGCCCTTCTTGCCGATGCCCGGTACCGCGGTGAGCGCCTTCTCGTCACCGCCGGCCACCGCCAGGCGCAGCGCGTCGGGGGTGTGCACCGCCAGCATGGCCTGCGCCAGCCGGGGGCCGACCCCGCTCGCCGTCTGGAGCAGCTCGAACACCTGCCGCTCGTCATCGTCGGCGAAGCCGTACAGGGTGAGCGAGTCCTCCCGGACCACCAGCGAGGTGGCGAGCCGGGCGGGCTCGCCGACGCTCAGCCGGGAGAGGGTGGCCGGGGTGCACTGGACCGCCATGCCGACGCCGCCGACCTCGATGACGGCGGAGTCGGGTGCGAGGGCGGCCACCGGGCCGCTGACGAAGGCGATCATGAGGCGCCTCTCTGGGATCGGCCGTGCCGGGGGCCGGCGGGAACACGGACGGTGGAGGCCGGGGCCGCGCCGCGGGCGGCGGCCTGCTGGAGGCGGTGGGTGGCCGGGGCCCGCCAGATGTGGCAGATGGCCAGGGCCAGGGCGTCGGCCGCGTCGGCCGGCCTGGGCGGGGCGGCCAGCCGCAGCAGCCGGGTGACCATGGCGCCGACCTGCTCCTTGCCGGCCCGCCCGGAGCCGGTGACGGCCGCCTTCACCTCGCTGGGGGTGTGCAGGGCGACCGGGAGTCCGCGGCGGGCCGCGCAGAGCATGGCGACGGCGCTGGCCTGGGCGGTGCCCATCACGGTACGGACGTTGTGCTGGCTGAACACCCGTTCCACGGCGACCATTTCGGGGCGGTGCTCGTCCAGCCACGCCTCGATGCCCTGCTCGATCAGGACCAGCCGTCGCGGGGTGTCCTCCTCCGCGGGGGTGCGGACCACGCCGACCCCGAGCATCCGCAGCGGACGGCCGGCGGCCCCCTCCACCACGCCGATGCCGCACCGGGTCAGCCCCGGGTCCACGCCCAGCACCCGCACCCGCCCCTCCTTCGTTCGCTCACCGACCCGTGCAGGCTATCGAGTGCCACCGACAACGCACGGGGCCGGCCTTCCGGGAGGGGCGTGAGCGGCACCGTCGGGGGGTGGTGGCCGGGCCGGCCGGCGGGCGTGTCGCGCCGGGCCTTCGGCCCGCGGAGGCTCCACAGCGCGGCTCGGCCGGGGGCGCCGACGGTCTCCGGCCCCTTGCTGGGCCGCCCCCGGGGCCCGGCCGGAACCGGGCCGCCGCCGGAACCGGGCCTCACCAGCTCGGGAACCGGGCCCCCGTCAGCTCCGGGCGGCTGTCAGCCGACCTTCTCCATGACGTCGTCACTGACGTCGAAGTTGGCGAAGACGTTCTGCACGTCGTCGCTGTCCTCCAGCGCGTCGATCAGCTTGAAGATCTTGCGCGCACCCTCCTCGTCCAGCTGGACCTGCATGGTCGGGACGAAGTTGGCGTCGGCCGAGTCGTAGTCGATGCCGGCCTCCTGGAGTGCGGTGCGCACCGCCACCAGGTCGGTGGCCTCGCTGATGACCTCGAAGGTCTCGCCCAGGTCGTTGACCTCCTCGGCGCCGGCGTCCAGCACCGCGCCGAGCACGTCGTCCTCGGTCAGCTCGCCCTTGGGGACGATGACCACGCCCTTGCGGTTGAACAGGTACGAGACCGAGCCCGGGTCGGCCATCGAGCCGCCGTTGCGGGTCATCGCCACGCGCACGTCGGAGGCGGCGCGGTTGCGGTTGTCGGTCAGGCACTCGATGAGCACCGCCACGCCGTTGGGGCCGTAGCCCTCGTACATGATGGTCTCGTAGTCGGCGCCGCCGGCCTCCAGGCCCGCGCCGCGCTTGACCGCGCTGTCGATGTTCTTGTTGGGGACCGACTGCTTCTTCGCCTTCTGGATGGCGTCGTACAGCGTCGGGTTGCCCTCCGGGTCCGCGCCGCCCATCCGCGCCGCGACCTCGATGTTCTTGATGAGCTTCGCGAAGAGCTTGCCGCGCTTGGCATCGATCACGGCCTTCTTGTGCTTCGTCGTAGCCCATTTAGAGTGGCCGGACATCCGCCTGTCTCCTTCGCGTTACCCACTTCGAAACGAACGTCTGCGATCCTACCGGGATCTCGCCCGGCCGCGGCCCCGCCCGTCGCCCCCGGCGGCCCGCCCGGTGTGTTCTCCCCGGCCCCCGGCCGCCGTGCGCCGGGGGGGCGGGAGAGGCTCAGGCGGCGGCGTCGCGCACCATCTCCACGAAGAGCCCGTGCACCCGGTGGTCGCCGGTCAGTTCCGGGTGGAAGGACGTGGCCAGCACGTTGCCCTGCCGGACCGCGACGGCGTGTCCGCCGTAGTCGGCGAGCACCTCCACCCCGGCGCCGACCGACTCCACCCAGGGGGCTCGGATGAAGACGCCCTCCACCGGCCCGCCGTCGATCCCGGCGACGTCGATCGCGGCCTCGAAGGATTCGTTCTGCCGCCCGAAGGCGTTGCGGCGCACGGTCATGTCGACGCCGCCGACCGTCTCCTGGTCGTCCCGGCCGTCCAGGATCTTCTCCGCGACCATGATCATGCCGGCGCAGGTGCCGTAGACCGGCAGCCCGGCCCGGACCCGCTCGCGCAGCGGCCCGAGCACCCCGAAGACGGTGGCGAGCTTGGACATGGTGGTGGACTCCCCGCCCGGTATCACCAGGCCGTCCACCTCGGCGAGTTCCTCCGGGCGGCGGACCGGACGGGCCAGGGCGTCGGCGGCGGCGAGCGCGACCAGGTGTTCACGGACGTCGCCCTGGAGGGCGAGCACTCCGATGGTGGGGGTGCCACGGGTGGCGGACACGGCAGGACCTCTCGGAACGTGACGGGGGCGTCCCGCCGGCGACGGGCGGCGGCGGGACGGTGACGGACGACGGTGGCGGGGCCGGTGCGGGTGGCGGCCCGGGGCGGGGCCGGGCCGGGCCGCGGCCGCCGCGTACGCCCGCGGCGGCGCCGGGACCTCCGCGGCGGCCGCGCCCGGGCGCCGGCGGGCACGGGCGACGCCGGTGGCCGGCGCCCGGCCGACCGGGGGCGCCCGGCCGGGAAACGGCGGTCGCGGGAACGGGCGGCCGGCGGCTCGGCGCACGGCACGCCCGGTCCCGGCCGGGTTCACCAGCCGCGGTTGGCGTACCGCTCGGCCTCGGGGAGGGTGTCGCAGTTGATGCCGACCATGGCCTCGCCCAGGTTGCGGGAGGCGTCCGCGATGATCTTCGGGTCGTCGTAGAAGGTGGTGGCCTTCACGATGGCGGCGGCCCGCTTGGCGGGGTCGCCGGACTTGAAGATGCCCGAGCCCACGAAGACGCCCTCGGCGCCCAGCTGGCGCATCAGCGCCGCGTCGGCCGGGGTGGCGACGCCGCCCGCGGAGAACAGCACCACCGGGAGCTTGCCCAGCTCGGCGACCTCCTTCACCAGCTCGTACGGGGCGCGCAGCTCCTTGGCGGCGGCGTACAGCTCGTGGTTGTCGTAGCCGCGCAGCCGGGCGATCTCGTTCTTGATCTGGCGCAGGTGGCGGACCGCCTCCACGACGTTGCCGGTGCCGGCCTCGCCCTTGGAACGGATCATGGCCGCGCCCTCGGCGATCCGGCGCAGCGCCTCGCCCAGGTTGGTGGCACCGCAGACGAAGGGGGTGGTGAAGGCCCACTTGTCGGAGTGGTTGACCTCGTCGGCCGGGGTGAGCACCTCGGACTCGTCGATGTAGTCCACGCCGAGCGACTGCAGCACCTGCGCCTCGACGAAGTGGCCGATGCGGGACTTGGCCATCACGGGGATGGAGACGGCGTTGATGATGCCCTCGATCATGTCCGGGTCGGACATCCGGGCCACGCCGCCGTCCTTGCGGATGTCGGCGGGCACCCGCTCCAGGGCCATGACCGCCACCGCACCGGCGTCCTCGGCGATCTTCGCCTGCTCCGGGGTGACGACGTCCATGATCACGCCGCCCTTGAGCTGCTCGGCCATGCCGCGCTTCACGCGGGCGGTGCCGGTGGCGGGAGCCTCGTCGGAGCTGGGCGTGGTGGGGAGCGTGTCGGACACGGTGAGACCTCGCTTGATGAAGATGTGCGCTGGGAGCGGCTTGCCGCCTCGGCGGGCGGCCCGTCGCCAACCGTCCCAAGCCCCCGCCAGGACCTGCATCGGTCCAGGTCACCGGGGGTGACGGCTACGGAAGAGACGAAACCGCGCGCGGACGTGTCACGACAAGGGCCAATTCGGGGCGGGTGGCCCGTCATGACCCCCGGGCCGGGGGCCACCGGGTCCGGTGAGGCGGCCGCGGCCGGTGCTCGGGGCCGTGGTGGACCGGCCGGGTGGCCGCGGCCGGGCCGCGCGGGGCCGGGCCGCCGCACCGGGCCGGCGCGGTGCGCGGCGGGGACCCGCCCGGGGACGGCGGGGCCCGCCGGATTGCCCATCCGGCCCCGGCGGCTCAGGAGGATCGCTCCACCAGGGCCGCGGGCGGCTCATCGTCCATCTCGAAGGCCAGCGGGAAGGGGGCGTGCCCGGCCAGCCGGAAGAGCCGTACCGTGCGGTGGGTGCGCAGCGCCCGGGCCGAGCGCACCGCGTCGTTGTGGAACCGCCGGGCCATCGGCACCCGCCGTACCGCCTCCGCCAGCTCGCCCAGCGCGCCCTCGCCGCCCGGCGCCTGCTGGACCGCCTCCACCTGGGTCTGCTCGGCGAAGACCGCCCGCAGGGTCTGGCTCAGCTCGCTCTCCGCGACCTCGCGGTGCTCCTCCTCCGCCTGCCGGGCGGAGTGCGCCGCCTGGTAGAGCACCATCGACGCCGCCGGGTCCAGCACCCCGGCGGTGGCCAGTTCCTGGGCGACCGAGGCGCGGCGCAGCAGTTGGGCGTCGAGCGCGGCGCGGGCCGCGTCCAGCCGGCTGTGCAGCCGGTCCAGCCGGCCCGCCGTCCAGCTGAGGTAGACGGCCACGAGGACGAGGGCGACCGCGATCCAGATCAGAGTGCTCACGCCGCGTTACGGTATCGCCTGCCGCGCGGGCCGCCGGACCGGCCCCGGCCCGGCGCTCCCCCACCGGAGTCCGCTCCGCGTCCGCGCCCCGCCCCGCGGGGCCCGGCGCCACCGTCCGCCGGCCCGTCCGTCCACCGGCCCCGGCGGACGGACGGGCCCGATCCCGGGTGCCTCACGGCCCGCGGCCCCCGGCCGGGCGGTCGCGGGTCCGTCACCCCGGCGGGAGCCCAGGTGTCCCCGGGCGCGGACCCGGCGGCACCGGCCGCGGCGGGTCACTCCCGCCCGTTGCCCCACCGGCTCCACAGCCGGGTCCGCTCGTCGGTGGCGACCGAGGCCGCGCCGGCGGTCACCGTCTCGTACACCGCCAGGATGTCCGCCCCGACCGTGGACCAGTCGAACCGGCGCACATGGCGCCGCCCGCGTGCGCTCAGCTCGGCCCGGCGGGCCGGGTCGCCCAGCAGCCGCAGCACCGCGGCGGCGAGCGCGTCGGCGTCGCCGTTGGGGAAGAGTTCGCCGGCCTCGCCGCCGTCCAGCACCTGGGTGAAGGCGTCGAGGTCGGTGGCGAGCACCGGGGCCCCGGCGGACATCGCCTCGACCAGGATGATGCCGAAGCTCTCACCGCCGGTGTTGGGCGCCACGTACAGGTCCACGCTGCGCAGCAGCCGGGCCTTGTCCTCGTCGCTGACCATGCCGAGGAACTCCACCTGGCCGCGCATCCCGGGCGGCAGCCCGGCCACCGCCTCCTGCTGGTCGCCGCGGCCGGCCACCAGCAGCCGGGTGCCGGGGCGCTCGGCGAGGATGCCCGGCAGTGCGCGCATCAGCACCGGGAGCCCCTTGCGCGGTTCGTCGATCCGCCCGATGAACCCGACCACCGGGGCGTCCTCCCCGGCCGCGCGCCACTCCGGGCGGGGTTCGGCGCGGCCGAAGAAGTCCACGTCCACGCCGTTGGGGATGACCACGGCGTCGCCGCCCAGGTGTTCCACCAGGGTGCGCCGCGCGTACTCGCTCACCGCGATCCGGGCGCTGATCTTCTCCAGCGCCGGCTGGAGGATCGGGTAGGCGGCGATCATGGCCCGGGAGCGCGGGTTGGAGGTGTGGAAGGTGGCCACGATCGGGCCCTGGGCGGCCCAGCAGGACAGCAGGCCGAGCGAGGGCGAGGCGGGCTCGTGGATGTGGATCACGTCGAAGGCCCCCTCGTGGAGCCAGCGGCGTACCCGGGCGGCGGAGAGGAAGCCGAAGTTGAGCCGGGCCACCGAGCCGTTGTACGGCACCGGTACGGCCCGGCCGGCGGAGACCACGTAGGGCGGCAGCGGGGTGTCGTCGTCCGCCGGGGCCAGCACCGACACCTGGTGGCCGCGCCGGACGAGGTGCTCGGCCAGGTCCCGGATGTGGAACTGGACGCCGCCGGGCACGTCCCAGGAGTACGGACAGACGATCCCGATCCTCACCGCCGGCCCCCTCCCGCGGGTCCGGGACCGCCCGGCCCCGCCGTGCCGCCCCGGCCGGCGGCCGGCGCGAGGTCGGACAGCCACAGCGGCTGGAGCATGTGCCAGTCCTGCGGGTGCTCGGCGATGCCGGCGGCGAAGACGTCGGCGAGGGCCTGCGTCATCACGGCGGCCCGCTCGGCGCGGGTGCCCTCCCCGGGCACCTCGATCGGCGGGTGGACCCGGCCGCGCATCACCGGGCTCCGGTCGTACCAGAGGGTGACCGGCAGCAGCAGCGCGCCGGTCTGGACGGCGAGCCGGGCCGGACCGGCCGGCATCTTGGTGGTCTCGCCGAAGAACTCCACCTCCACGCCGGAGGCGGACAGGTCGCGGTCGGCGACCAGGCAGACCAGGCCGCCCGCCCGCAGCCGGCGGGCCAGCGCGCCGAACGCGCTGCCACCGGTGTGCGGCAGCACCTCCATGCCCAGCCCCTCGCGGTAGGCGACGAACCGGTCGTACAGCGACTCGGGCTTCAGCCGCTCCGCCACGGTGGTGAACGGCACGCCCAGCTTCGTGGTCACCCAGGCGCCGGCCAGGTCGTAGTTGCCCATGTGCGGCAGCGCCAGGATCACCCCGCGCCCGGCGGCGAGCCCGTCCACCAGGTGGTGCACGTCGTCCGGCACGAAACCGCCGTGGATCCGCTCCCGGCTCCAGGCGGGGAGCCGGAAGGACTCCATCCAGTACCGCAGGTAGGAGCGCATGCCCTCGCGGGAGAGCCGGGCCAGCCGCTGCGGCGAGGCGTCCGGGACCACCCGGGCCAGGTTGGCCTCCAGCCGCCGCACGCCCGCGCCGCGCCGCTTCCAGGTCCGGTCGGCGATCTCCCGCCCCAGACGGACCGCGACCGGTTCGGGGAGCTTCTTGACCGTGGCCCAGCCCAGCCCGTAGAGGCCGTCGGTCAGCCGCTCCCTCACCGCGTCTCGCCCCCGCGGACCGCGGGCTCGGTCCGCCCGTCGGCCTCGGCGGCCTCCCGGCGCACGGTGACCACCCGCTGCACCAGGGTGACGAAGCTGCCCACCGCGACGATCCACAGGGCGATCGGCAGCAGGATGTCGATGTGCGGCACCCCGAACTTGTGCAGCCCGGAGAATCCGCAGGCCACCAGGGAGATGACCAGCCGCTCGGCGCGCTCCACCAGGCCGTTGACGTTCACCGGCAGCCCGATGGCCTCGCCGCGCGCCTTGGTGTACGACACCACCTGGCCGCTGGCCAGGCAGAAGATGGCGACCGCGCAGAGCACCTGGTCGTCCCCACCACCCGCGTACCACAGCGCCAGACCGCCGAAGATCGCCCCGTCGGCCACCCGGTCCAGCGTGGAGTCCAGGAAGGCGCCGAACCGGCTGGAGCGGCCGAGCTGGCGCGCCATGTTCCCGTCGACCAGGTCGGAGAAGACGAAGAGCGTGATGGTGACCGTCCCCCAGAAGAACTTCCCCTGGGGGTAGAAGACCAGCGCGCCCGCGACCACACCGCCGGTACCGACGAGGGTCACCGCGTCCGGACTGACGCCGAGGCGGATGAGCAGGGCGGCGAACGGTGTGAGAACACGCGTGAAGAAAGCACGCGCGTACTTGTTCAGCATGGCCTTCCCGAAGTGTCGAAACGAGCCGGGTGGTCGATGGGCCACCGGCTGGCCCATCGTAGTCACGCGCGCGCGGCGCCCGGCGAACGCATCACGATACGCCCGGATGTGCGACATATGGACGGTCCGGGGTGCGGGTGGAAAGCTCGAAGTAGCGCAGGTGCGGAGCGGGAGGCGAGGCACATGGGCGTCAGGACGGCCACACAGCACGGGGCCGCCGCCGGGGCACCGGCGGCCGACCGGCCCGGTTCGGTGCGGAACGTGGTGCTGGTCGGCCACAGCGGCGCCGGGAAGACCACCTTGGTGGAAGCGCTTGCCCGGGCGGCCGGGGCGGTGAACCGGGCGGGCCGGGTGGAGGACGGCACCACCCTGTCCGACCACGACGAGATCGAGCACCGGCAGCACCGCTCGGTGCAGCTGTCCCTGGTCCCGCTGGAGTGGGACGGCGTGAAGATCAACCTGCTGGACACCCCGGGGTACGCCGACTTCGTCGGGGAGCTGCGGGCCGGCCTGCGGGCGGCCGACGCGGCCCTGTTCGTGGTCTCGGCCGCCCAGGAGGCGGACGGCGTCACCGCCGCGACCCGGATGGTGTGGGACGAGTGCGCCGCCGTCGGGATGCCCCGGGCGCTGGTGATCACCCATCTGGAGGCGGCGCGGACCGGCTTCGAGGAGATGACCGAAATCTGCCGGCAGGTGTTCGGCCGCGACGACCCGGACGCCGTGCTGCCGCTCCACCTGCCGCTGTCCGGGGACCCGGACGGCGGCGGGCGGGCGCCGCTCGGCGGGCTGGCCGCGCTGCTCACCGGACGGGTGTACGACTACACCGGCGGGGAGCGTGCCGAGTCGCCGCCCGGCCCCGGCCACCGGGCCCTGATCGAGCGGGCCCGCGGCCGTCTCATCGAGGGGGTGATCGCCGAGAGCGAGGACGATAACCTGCTCGACCACTTCCTGGGCGGCGCCGAGATCGACGAGACACCGCTCGTCGAGGACGTGCGGAAGGCCGTGGCGCGCGGCACCTTCCACCCGGTGCTCGCGGCGGCGCCGGCCCTGGGCGACGGACGGTACGGGCCGGGCACGGTCGAGCTGCTGGAGCTGATCACGCGTGCCTTCCCCGGCCCGCAGGAGCGCCCGGCCCCGCAGGCCACGACCGTGGACGGCGCCCCCTGCCCGCCGCTGTCCTGCGATCCGCGCGGTCCGCTCGCCGCCGAGGTGGTCAAGACCTTCTCGGACCCGTATGTCGGCCGGATCTCGCTGGTGCGGGTCTTCTCCGGCACTCTCCGCCCGGACGAGGCCGTCCATGTCTCCGGCCACGGCCTCGCCGACCGCGGCCATCAGGACCACGATGTGGACGAGCGGACCGGTGCGGTGTCCGTCCCGTTCGGCGGGCAGCAGCGCCCGGTGGCGCAGGTGGTCGCCGGGGATCTGGCCTGCGTGGCCCGGCTCGGCCGGGCGGAGACCGGCGACACCGTCTCCGCCCACGACCACCCGCTGCTGGTCCGGCCGTGGGAGATGCCCGAACCGCTGCTGCCGGTCGCCGTCCGGGCCCACGGCAGGGCCGACGAGGACAAGCTCAGCCAGGGGCTGGCGCGGCTGGTCGCGGAGGACCCGACGATGCGGCTGGAACAGAACCCGGACACCGGCCAGATGGTGCTGTGGGTCCTGGGCGAGGCGCACCGGGAGGTCGCGCTGGAACGGCTGCGCTCCCGCCACGGGGTCCGGGTGGACACCGAACCGCACCGGGTCGGGTTCCGGGAGACCTTCGCGGAGCGGGCGGCCGGACACGGACGGCACGTCAAGCAGTCCGGCGGCCACGGCCAGTTCGCCATCTGCGCGATCGAGGTGGAGCCGCTGCCGGCCGGCTCGGGCGTCGAGTTCGTGGACCGGGTGGTGGGCGGCGCGGTGCCCCGGCAGTTCGTCCCGTCGGTGGAGAAGGGGGTGCGCGCACAGGCCGCCCGCGGGATCGCCGCCGGCCATCCGCTGGTCGATGTACGGGTGACCCTGCTGGACGGCAAGGCGCACTCGGTGGACTCCTCCGACGCGGCCTTCCAGACCGCCGGGGCCCTGGCCCTGCGCGACGCGGCGGCCGGCGCCCGCCTCCACCTGCTGGAGCCGGTGGCGGAGGTCCGGGTGACGGTCCCGGACGAGTACGTGGGCGCGGTGCTCGGCGACCTGTCCGGGCGGCGGGGCCGGGTGCTGGGCACCGAGCAGTCCGGCGGCGGCGTCACCCTGGTGCGGGCCGAGGTG
The DNA here is from genome assembly GCF_016031615.1 of Streptomyces pactum. GTDB lineage: Bacteria > Actinomycetota > Actinomycetes > Streptomycetales > Streptomycetaceae > Streptomyces > Streptomyces pactus. Next base: position 6,433,984 of record NZ_JACYXC010000001.1, on the reverse strand, counting down.
CCCGAGGCCGAGATCAGCCGGTACGCGATCGACCTGCGCTCGCTGACGCACGGTGCCGGGCGGTTCAGCCGCGCCTACGCGCGCCACGAGCCGATGCCCCGGGCGCTCGCCGACCGGGTGCGGGCGGACGCCGGGCGCACGGACTGACCGGGCGGCGCGGGCCCCGGCCCACCGGCCGGCACCTGCCCGGCCCACCGGCCGGCCGGGCAGGTAAGGGGCCGGCCGCTCTCCTCCCCCGGACGCGTCCGGTGCCGGTGTGTGCGGCCGGGTAGGACCGGAGGGCCTCACCAACCGACTGCCCGAGGGGGACCCGACACCTGATGTCCATATGGCCTTCGACCGTGGCCGTGCTCGGTACGCTCGCCGGTGCTCTGACCGCCGGTCTCCTGCAGCATCACGCCGCACGCGCCGAGGAGCGCGCCGACAACCACCGCCAGGACCGGCTCGACGCCGTCACCGCCTTCGCCGCCGCCCTGGACGCGCACCGCTCGGCGATCTTCCACCGGGAGCGTCTGGCCCTGTCCCGGGCGGATACCGAGCACCAGCTGGAGGCCGAGACGAGGTCCCATGACACCCGGGCGGCGATCACCGCGCCGCACATCCGCCTCCAGGTCCTGGTCCCCGAGCTCACCGGCCCCGCGCAGCGGGCCACGGATGCCACGTACGCGCTGCGCAGGGCGGTCGACCGGACGGAGCTGGACGCCCGGCGCCATGCGGCCAAGGAGGCGACCGTCGCCTTCGTCGCCGAGGCCGCCGCGCTGCTCGGTCCCGGCCGCGCCGGCTGAGCGAGGGCGTCCTCCCCGGCCCGCCGTTCCTCCTGCGACGGGACGCGCGCGCCGTGACGCGGAAGCCGGCTCGTCGTCCGGGGGCGACGGGACCGTGCGCGGCACCGGGTCCGGTCATGGGAGGGGGGACGGACCGCACGCCGACACACCCGCTCGGCCGCCCGCACCGCGGGGAGCCCGGCGCGCCGCCCGGACCGGCCCTGGCGGCGCGTCGCCGCAGGGCGAACCGTGCCGGACACGGCCCTGGGCCTCCGACGAAAAGCCACGCCCGGGTGTGCGCACCGTCCGTGCCGTCGGCAGCGATCCTTTCCCGGCCCGAGAAGCGCCGGTGGCGGTCCCGTGCGGGCGCGGCCGAAGACCCGGCCCCGGCGCCGTCGGGCCGGATCCGGCACGGCCGGACATCACCGGGCGCCCCGGCGGCCCCGCCGGAGACCTGCCCGGGGACCCCGGATGCGGCATCCGGTCCGGCACCGAAGTGGCCGAAAACCCCGCCCGGCGCGGCCGTGTCCGGCGGTGGCGGCCGCCGCCGGAACCCGCGCCGACGCGGCCGGCCGGGCACGGAAACCACCGGTACCCCGGCGGTGGCCGGTCGCAACGCCCCGGCGACAGCCGGTGCACTCCGCGGATACCCTGGAGCCGCAGCTCAAGAGCGCGCGGTATTGGGGGCGTTGGTGACGGACGGATTCGACTTCAGTCCCGGGGCGCAGGTGCCGCTCTCCGGAGCGGCGGGACAGACGGCGGCGACCGGAGCCCTGGCCTCCGCCGCATACCGGGACGGCCCGGTGGCCAAACTGCTGGAGGCCAACTCCGAGTGGACGGTGTCGGAGGTCAAGGCACCCCGCTTCTCGCTCTTCGAGCCCAACCTCGGGGAGGCGTTCGCCCGGGCCGTGCAGGTCCGTACGCTCGGCGGCGCACGGGCGCAGCTGGTGCAGTCGTTCGGCATGGAGCCGCGGACGGTCGTGGAGCACTGCCTGGCCGCCAACCGCATCCGCAAGCAGCGGGACACCAAGCTGACCGTCCTGATGGGGGTCTTCGGGTTGCTCTTCCTGCCCGGGGTGCTGCTCTGGCTCGGCGCCTTCCAGCTCCGCCGGACCATGGCCGGCGCCCAGGACAAGCGGATCGGTGCGGCGGGCACCGCGGCGATGGTGGTGCTCGGCGGGCTGGGCCTGCTCTTCATGATCAAGCTGCCGTTCACCGGCTTCTGGGGGGTGTACCTGCGGCTGATGCTGGTCGCCCCGGTGGTCGGCTGGTGGCTGGCCAAGCGGATCTGCGAGCGGACCGCGAAGGACCTGCGGGAGCGGTGGAGCGGTCTGCTCTCCGGCGGCGGGGTCGGCGCCAAGGTCCCCGAGGCGGTGCCCAGCGCCCCCGGGAGCGCCGCGGAGAAGCTCCGTGCGGGGCTGGAGAAGCTCACCGCCGAGCAGTACAGCAACGTGGTCTTCTACGCCGGCGGCAAGGGGATACTCGGCATGGGCACCCGCTGGGGCAGCTGGCACCTCGCCGAGGACCTGGTCCCGGCCGACCCCGGCAAGGGCATCAACCCGTTCCGCAGCTGGGACGTCATAAAGGCGATCCACGACCAGCTGCGGCTGCTGGAGCGCGGTGCCCTGCACACCGGCGGCTTCCCCACCCCCTCGGTGCGCCACTGGGTGGTCTCCCCGGTGGGTGAGAACGCCAAGTCGGTGGCGCGCGGCGGCACCACCGAGGAGGAGGGCTTCCAGATAAAGGGCGTGGAACTGCAGCGGATCTGCGACCAGCAGCAGTTCGGCGCCGGTGACCGGCACTACCTGGGCGTGCAGTTCGTGCTCTGGGACGGCCAGCTGGTGATCACCATGCTCACCACCGTGACCTATCTGCACAACACGCTGCGGATCGAGGTGACCGGACACGCGCTCGGCCCGGTGCACCCGCTGTTCACCACCAAGCCGTCCGCCCCGTCCAAGACCGTCAGCAAGACGGTCCGGTTCTGGGAGACCAAATCGGTGCCGCTGCCGCTGGTGGACGCCAAGGAGGTGGTCCGGCTCGCCGCCCGGGCCCCGTTCACCTGGTACCCGCCGATCCTGGACCACCTGGGGGGCAAGCTGACGCTGCCGGAGCCGTTCGGGCTGCGGCACGCCTGGGCCGACAAGCCGTGGCGCCACCGATTCATGGCGGACGACGCGCTGCGCGCCGCCACTCCGGTGCTCCGGGTGGTCCACCAGGCCGCGATCCAGGTGCTGAAGGACAACGGCGTGGACACCGAGCGGTTCGGCAACCGGGCACTGGCGCTCAGCGGCCAGGTGCAGGACGCCGCGCCGAAGAAGGCCGACGAGTACAGCGCGTAGCGGATCACCGCGGGTGCGTGGCGGGGGCCGGGGAGACCCGGCCCCTTTCCGCGTGCCCGGCGGATCGCCCGCGCATCCGCGTGAAGCGCGCCGGCCTTGTGCCGGTCCGTGTGCCGGGGTGCGCCGGCGGACGGCGTGCCGCGTGCGCCGGCGCCCGGAGCGGGCTGCCCCGGCGGGGGGCCGGGGAGGCCGCTCGGCCGGGCCCGCCGCCCCCCGGTGGGAGGCCGGGGAGCGCCGGTACCGGCCGCGGGCCGACCGGCCCTGCTCAGCCCAGCGGCCAGGCCTCGGCGAGCATCCGCCGGGTGTCGGCGAGCAGCTGCGGCAGCACCTTGGTGTGGCCGACGACCGGCAGGAAGTTGGTGTCGCCACCCCACCGGGGCACCACGTGCTGGTGGAGGTGGGCGGCGATGCCCGCGCCGGCCACGGCGCCCTGGTTCATCCCGATGTTGAAGCCGTGCGCGCCGGAGGCGGTACGCAGCGCCACCATGGTGGCCTTGGTGAACTCCGCCAGCTCGGCGGTCTCCGGGCCGTCCAGCTCCGTGTAGTCGGCGACGTGCCGGAACGGGACGACCATGGTGTGCCCGCCGTTGTACGGGTACAGGTTGAGCACCGCGTAGACGTGGGTGCCGCGAGCGATGATCAGGCCGTCCTCGTCGGACTTCTCCGGGATGACGCAGAACGGGCAGCCGTCGCCGGCCCCCGGGCCGGTGGGCTTGTTCTCCCCTTGGATGTACGCCATCCGGTGGGGCGTCCACAGGCGCTGGAACGCGTCCGGCGTCCCCACTCCGATCTGCTGCTCCGGCTCACTCGTCATGCGGGCCAGCATATGGCGTACCGAGGCGTGAACGGGCCCCGGGGCGGTGCCCCGGGGCCCGTACCGCGTGTGCGGGGATGCGCGGTCCCGCGCCGGTGCCGGACGTCCCCGCCCCCGCGGGGACACGCGTCACACCTGGACGCGACGCTCCACCACGTCCTTCAACTCCCGCAGCGCCTCGTCGCGCGGGATGCCGTTCTTCTGGGAGCCGTCGCGGTAGCGGAAGGACACCGCCCCGTTCGCCACGTCCTCGTCGCCCGCGATGACCATGAACGGCACCTTGGACTTCTGGGCGTTGCGGATCTTCTTCTGCATCCGGTCCGAGGAGGCGTCCACCTCCATCCGCAGCCCCTCGGCCTTCGCCTGGGCCGCGAACTCGCGCAGGTAGGGCACGTGCGCGTCGCCGATCGGGATGCCGACCGCCTGGACCGGGGCGAGCCAGGCCGGGAAGGCACCCGCGTAGTGCTCCAGCAGCACCGCGAAGAACCGCTCGATGCTGCCGAAGAGCGCCCGGTGGATCATGACCGGCTGCTGCCGGGAGCCGTCCGCCGCGGTGTACTCCAGGTTGAACCGCTTCGGCTGCTGGAAGTCCACCTGGATCGTCGACATCTGCCAGGTGCGGCCGATGGCGTCGCGCGCCTGGACGGAGATCTTCGGACCGTAGTAGGCGGCGCCGCCCGGGTCCATGACCAGCTCCAGACCCTGCTTCTCGGCGGCCTGGCGCAGCACCTCGGTGGCCTCCTCCCACTCCTCCGGCTCGCCGACGAACTTCGGTGAGTCGTCGCGGGTGGACAGCTCCAGGTAGAAGTCGCTCAGCCCGTAGTCGCGGAGCAGGTTCAGCACGAAGGTGAGCAGGCTGTCCAGCTCCTCCGGCATCTGCTCCTTGGTGCAGTAGATGTGCGAGTCGTCCTGGGTGAAGCCGCGGGCCCGGGTCAGGCCGTGCACCACGCCCGACTTCTCGTACCGGTAGACGGTGCCGAACTCGAAGAGCCGCAGCGGAAGCTCACGGTAGGACCGCCCGCGCGCCCTGAAGATCAGGTTGTGCATCGGGCAGTTCATGGCCTTGAGGTAGTAGTCCTGCCCCTCGAACTCCATGGGCGGGAACATCGAGTCCGCGTAGTGCGGGAGGTGGCCGGAGGTCTCGAAGAGGTTGGCCTTGGTGATGTGCGGGGTGTTGACGAACTCGTAGTCCGCCAGCTCGTGCTGCTTGCGCGAGTAGTCCTCCATCACCCGGCGGACCACGCCGCCCTTGGGGTGGAAGACGGCCAGGCCGGAGCCCAGCTCCTCCGGGATGGAGAACAGGTCCAGCTCGGCGCCGAGCTTGCGGTGGTCCCGCTTCTCGGCCTCGGCGAGGAACTCCAGGTGCGCCTTGAGCTCGTCCCGGGACGGCCAGGCGGTCCCGTAGATGCGCTGGAGCATCGGGTTCTTCTCGCTGCCGCGCCAGTACGCGCCCGCGCTGCGCATCAGCTTGAAGGCCGGGATCAGCCGGGTGCTGGGCAGGTGCGGACCGCGGCACAGGTCCTTCCAGCACAGCTCGCCGGTCTTGGCGTCGAGGTTGTCGTAGATGGTGAGTTCACCGGCGCCCACCTCGGCGGAGGCACCCTCGGCGGCGTCGGCGGCGGAGCCCTTGAGGCCGATCAGCTCCAGCTTGTACGGCTCGTCGGCGAGCTCCTCGCGGGCGGCCTCGTCGGTCACCGCGCGGCGGGCGAAGGTCTGCCCGCGCTTGACGATCTCCTGCATCTTCTTCTCGATGCGCTTGAGGTCGTCCGGGTGGAACGGGTTCTCCACGTCGAAGTCGTAGTAGAAGCCGTCCCGGATGGGCGGGCCGATGCCCAGCTTCGCCTCGGGGAAGATCTCCTGCACGGCCTGCGCCATCACGTGCGCGGTGGAGTGCCGCAGGATGTCCAGCCCGTCGGGGCTGGAGATCTCGACCGGCTCCACCTCGTCGCCGTCGGCGAGCGGGTGGGTGAGGTCCCGGAGCTGTCCGCCCACACGGGCGGCGATGATGTGCCGCTCGCCCTGGAAGAGGTCAGCCGCCGTGGTGCCCGTGGTCACCTGGCGCTCTTCCCGCTCGGAATCGCGTTGGATGATCACACGGACGTCTGACACCGGTCTCTCCTGACTCATGGCTGCGTCGCAGCGGAAAATGCTGCGCAGCGTGAATCGTACCGAGCCGCGGGGGCTGCGGGCGAAACGTGTGCGGCGGCGCGGGCGGCCGGCGTGCCCGCGGGCGCGGCCGGCCCGGTCGCCGCGGGTCGCGGCGCGTGGCCCTGTACGGCGTACGGCCGGGTGGGCGCGCCGCGCGCGGACACCGCCGGCCGGAGGCGCGCGGGCGCGTCGGGTCGGGCCGCGACCCCGGCGCGGGCCGGATGCGGCGGACCGGGAGCGGCGGACCGGGCCTGGCCCGAGGCGCGGGCGGGTACGGGGAACGGCGGCGGCGCGGGGTCGTCCCGCCGGCACCGGGGCGGTGCGCGCGCCGGTGGGTCCGCCCGCCCAAGGCCACGCAAACGATGCCTGATCGGGACGGTTCGAGTCCTCCGGCGCTCGGGTATCACACGCTCGGGCGGGGTTCGCCGCGCGCCGATCGGCAGACGAGCACGAGGAGTTGGGACATGCCGTGCTGGTTCGAGGGACCACTCGCCGCCTTCGACACGGAGACGACCGGGGTCGACGTGGAGCGGGACCGGATCGTGTCCGCCGCCCTGGTCGTACAGCGGATGCCCGGCGGGGTGCCGGAGGTGGTCCGCTGGCTGGTGAGCCCCGGGGTGCCGGTGCCGCGGGCGGCGACCGACATCCACGGACTGACCGAGGAGCACCTGCAGCGCCACGGGCGCTGGCCGTCGCCGGTGATGGAGGAGGTGGCCCGGGCGCTGTCCGAGCAGTGGGCGCGCGGCACTCCGCTGGTGGTGATGAACGCGCCGTTCGATCTGACGCTGCTGGACCGGGAGTTGAAGCGGCACCGGAACTCGGGACTGGAGGCGTACCTGGCCGCGAGCCCGCTGTGCGTCCTGGACCCGCGGGTGCTCGACAAGCACCTGGACCGGTACCGCAAGGGCCGGCGGACGCTGACCGACCTGTGCGCGCACTACGAGGTGGAGCTGACCGGGGCGCACGACGCGGCCTCGGACGCGGTGGCGGCGTTACAGGTCACCCGGGCCATCGGCCGCCGCTTCGCGAACCGGTTACAGGGGCTGACCGCCGCCGAACTGCACGCCCGGCAGGCGGTCTGGCACGCCGGGCAGGCGCGGGGGCTGCAGGCGTGGTTCGCCCAGCAGGGCTCGGCGGAGGTCTGCGACCCGGCGTGGCCCCTGCGCCCGCGACAGCGGGCCGTCGCCTGATCCCGTCCGCCCGGGCGGAGGCGGTGCGGCGGGAACCGTGAGGGGGCCGGGGACGGACGTCCCGGTCACGACAGCGAGGCCGGGCCGTCTGCTGACGGCCCGGCCTCATCGGGGTGGGCGATACTGGGTTCGAACCAGTGACCTCTTCGGTGTGAACGAAGCGCTCTACCACTGAGCCAATCGCCCCGGCGTCCTGCCGGTTTCTCCCCGGCGGAACGAGTTGAACAATACAGGTCGGGACGGCTTTCGTTCAAACCGCGCCCGAGGTCCCGCCCGCGCCGGCCAGCCGTGCCCGCAGCCCGCGCCGCCCCCGGCACATCATCAGGGCGTGGTTGGCGCGGAAGAAGGGCCGGCCCGGGACGGCCAGACGTCGCAGCAACGGCTTGCGCACCACCACCGACTGTTCGAAGAAGACCCGGGTGCCGGTGGTGCGCGGCGTCACGATCCACCGCGCCCAGCCCTCGACATCGCCGCCGAGCGCGGCCTGGATCACCCGGGCCGCCGGGTCCTGCCGCTCCTCGCGGGCCGTGATCCACAGGTCGTAGGGGATCAGCGAGCGGATCCGCGCGGCACCGCCGGTGTCGCCGGTACGGACCGCCTCGCGCACCTGCGGCCACCAGCGGGGGTAGTCCTCGGCGGCCACCAGGACGGCGTAGACGGCGTCCGGGGGCGCACCGATGTCCCAGCGGCTGCGGAAGCGGTGGCGGTACCAGTCCATACGGGCCGTGTTGCCGCGGGCCGGGCCGGGAAACGCGGGCAGGGCCCGGCGCCCGCGCCAGGTGCGCGGGTCCCCGGCGGCCGGCCGACCGGGCACGGCGGGCACGGGGGCGTCCCGCGGCGCCGGACAGGGGGCACGACGGGCGGGAGAAACGCCGAGGGCCCGGAGGATCGGAATCCTCCGGGCCCTCGGTCCGGGTGGGCGATACTGGGTTCGAACCAGTGACCTCTTCGGTGTGAACGAAGCGCTCTCCCACTGAGCTAATCGCCCGGGCGCAGGCCCAACATTACCGCATGTCAGGCCGTGCCTGAGACCACCCCGGCGGGGGGCCGGCTCACTCGTCGATCTTCCAGGGCATCACCAGACCGAACTTCCACAGGTAGTACCCGCCCGCCGCGGCGCAGATCACCAGGGCGATCCCGGTCAGGATCAGGTTCCGCTTGCGGACCCGCGGGTCGAGTGCCCGCTGTGCCGCCTCGGTGACCTTGCGCTTGGTCCAGCGCAGGACCACCTGGGCCCAGACGAACTCGGTGGCCCAGATCGCCATACCGGCGAAGATCACCACCCAGCCCGGTCCGGGCAGCGGCAGCATGATGATGCCGACCACCACGACCGCGAGGCCCACGATGAAGACGCCGACCTGCCACCCCCGGTGCAAGGCCCGGGACCGCTGGATGAACTGCGGCGCCCTGGAGCCGAAGACCGGCTCCGTCGACGCGTCGTCCCCCGTCACGGCAGTGGCGCCCGCCGCCTGAGCGGCCCCCTGCCGACCGTCACTCTCCGCATTCATACCAACCAAACTACCCGATCCGGGCGACTCACCGGAACGGCGGTACCGGCGAGCCGGAAACTGGGCCGCCCGGGGTACCAGAAGACGCACAAAACAGACAGAGGGGTTTACAACGGCACCGTAGGTGGGATGTCGATTTCGCCGACGTGCGAATCCCCGAGCGCACACTGAGCGAAAGGCCCTGGCGCTTATGAACACCACGGTCAGCTGCGAGCTGCACCTGCGCCTCGTTGTATCGAGCGAGTCCTCACTGCCTGTACCCGCGGGCCTGCGGTATGACACGGCCGATCCCTATGCCGTGCACGCCACCTTCCACACCGGAGCCGAGGAGACGGTCGAGTGGGTGTTCGCCCGCGACCTCCTCGCGGAGGGCCTGCACCGGCCCACCGGCACCGGCGACGTCCGTGTCTGGCCGTCCCGCAGCCACGGCCAGGGCGTCGTCTGCATCGCCCTGAGCTCTCCGGAAGGCGAGGCACTCCTCGAAGCCCCGGCGCGGGCCCTGGAGTCGTTCCTGAAGCGAACCGACGCCGCGGTGCCACCCGGCACCGAGCACCGCCACTTCGACCTCGACACGGAGCTCTCCCACATCCTGGCCGAGAGCTGAGGGTCGCGAGCAGCGGTAGGACGCCGTCCGACTCGGGGAGACGGCGGAGCAGGATCACCCGGACAGGACCAGCACAGGAAGGCACAGCACGGACGACGGTGCCGTCGTCGCGGTGTCCCGCGGCGGCGGCACCGTCGTACCCGGAGCCGCTAGAGTCGGCCAGATCGAAGAGGGCACGCGCCGAGCGGCCTTCGCCGAACCGGCCCGGCCAGGGGGACCAACCCGTGCTGATCAACCACGACACCCGGTGCGCGCTCGACACCGTCGTCGATCTGGTGAACACCGGGGCACAGGGCGAGGACCGCGACGGTCTCGCCGATCTCGCCGCGCTCCGCGGATTCGTCGAGCGCAACGCCATCAGCGACGTCGGAACGCTCACCGGGCCCGACCTGGCCGCGGTGCGCTCGGTCCGCGAGCAGTTCACCCGGGTCTTCGCCGCCCGGGACACCCGCAGCGCCGCCGAACTGCTGAACACCATGGTCGCCGCGGCCGGCACCACCCCCCGGCTGACCGACCACGACGGCTACGACTGGCACATCCACTACTTCGCGCCGGGCGCCTCGGTCGCCGACCACCTCGCCGCGGACGGGGGCATGGCCCTGGCCTTCCTGGTGGTGGCGGGCGAGCGGGAGCGGCTGCGCCGGTGCGAGGCCCCGGACTGCCGGCGCGCCTTCGTGGACCTGTCACGCAACCGCTCCCGGCGGTACTGCGACAGCCGCACCTGCGGCAACCGGCTGCACGTGGCCGCCTACCGGGCCCGCCGCCGGGAGGCCGCGGAGTGACACCGCCCCGGTGCGCCGGGCGACGGCGCCGGACGGGCCGGTGACCGCCGGGAGGCCGCGGAGTGACACCGCCCCGGTGCGCCGGGCGACGGCGCCGGACGGGCCGGTGACCGCCGGGCGGCCCGCCGGCGGGGGGCGCGGGCCGGCGGCACCGGGCCGGGCCCGCGGCGGTCCGCCGGAGCGGCGCGGCGGCGGGGGGTCGTCCGCCGCCGTCACCAGCGGTACAGGTCGTGCACGGCGGAGAGCAGCAGCAACGTGCCGATCACCGTGAGGAACAGCATCAGCGGCGGCTGGGAGAGGGCGAAGAGGCAGCCGCGCGGCTCCTCGCCCGCGCCCGCGGCGGATCGGTCGGCAGGGGGCAGTTCCCCGGGTGTGTGGGCCATCTCGGGTGAAATCCTCACCCCGCCGCGCCGGCCCCCGCGAGCGACGGCCCCCCTTTCGGGCGGTAGTTCGCGGTATCCCGTGCGCGTCCGCGCCGGGTCCCTCTCGGCCCGGGCGTTCAGATCCCGTGTTTCTTCAGGATCGCCTCGATGTCGGAGAAGTCGTCGTCGCCGGACCCGGACCGGCCAGCGGATCCGCGCCGCCCGGACCTGCTCGTGCCGGGGGCGTTGGCTGCCGGCCCCCGCCGGGCGAGACCGGGCCGGCGTCCGGCACGGCCGGCGGGCGGCAGCTCACCGGCACCGTCCGGCGCTCCGGCGCGCCGCCGCTCCACCGCGCGGCTGACGGTGAACAGCAGCCAGGACAGGCCCAGCACCGCGAAGCCGAGCCAGACGCCCGGGTCGAAGACCAGGTCGGTGAGCCAGTCCAGGATGCCCGTCATCGCCAGGCCCACCGGTATCAGCGCGTACGCGGCGATCCGCGTCGCGGCGAGGTAGCGCTTGCGGTACGCGGTCAGCAGGGCGATGGCGAGACCGCCCGCGGAGAGCGCGACGCACACGGTGTCGGTCAGCATCGAGGGTCCTCCTGCCGGTGGGGGCGCTGCCCTTCCATCCTGCACCGCCGCCGGTCCTCCGGGCCATGGTCCGGGCCCGGGATCAGGGAGATCTCCGGGGCGGTCTCCTCCCCAGGTGCCGGCCCCGGTCCGGCGGGAGCACCCGTGGGGGTGCCCGTAAGGGTGCCCGTAAGGGCCGGGGTACCCCGGCCCGGAGACGTTATGGCCGCCGCCCCGGTCCGAGTGTCCGCGGGGGGCGGGCGGGCTGGGAGACTGGCCCCATGAGCGACACCGTTGACCCGCAGCAGCCGCCCGTCGTCCTGGACGTGTGGTGCGAGCTGCAGTGCCCCGACTGCCACACCGCGCTGAGCGATCTGCACGCGCTGCGCGCCCGCTTCGGCGACGCGCTGGAGATCCGGCTGCGGCACTTCCCGCTGGAGCGGCACCGGCACGCCCACGCCGCGGCCCAGGCGGTGGAGGAGGCCGCCGCCCAGGGGCAGGGCTGGCGGTTCACCGAGGCGGTGCTGGAACGGGTCGCGGAGCTGGCCGACGGCGGCGAGCGGCTGCTGGTGGAGGTCGCCCGGCAGCTGGGGCTGGACGCCGAGGAGATGGACACCGCGCTGATCGACGGCCGGCACATCCTGGCCGTGGACGCCGACCAGGCCGAGGGCAAGGCGATCGGGGTGACCGGCACCCCCACCTATGTCATCGGCGGCGAGCGGCTGGACGGCGGCAAGAGCCAGGAGGGGCTGCGGGAGCGGATCGAGGAGATCGCCGACCGCCTCCTGCGCGAGCGCTCCGCGGCCTGAGCCCTCCGCGGCCCGGGCTGCGGGACGTCCACCGCGCGGCCCGGGCACTCCCCCGCCGGCGCGGCCGTCCCGCTGCCCGCGGCCGGCACGGGTCGCGGTCCGCGGCCCGCTGCACGGCCGCGCCGTACGTCCTGCGGACGCGGTCCGGGCCGCGCTCCCGCGCCCCGGCGGCGCTGTCTTCCGGGGAACGCCCACCCCGGGGAGGCGTACGCCCTCAGGGCGACCCGTGTACGCTCCGGGTGCCCCTCGGCCGGCCCCGGGCCGCCGCGCCCCGCCCCCGGCCCGGGAGCCCGCCGTACCCGCCCAGCCGTACCGCCGGGCCCGTCCCCGACGTCCCCTGCGACGTCCCGGCAGGCCCGGGTGAGCCCGGGGCGGGACCCGGGGGCCGGCCGGCGGCACGCCGGCTCCGGTGGTCATCGCGGCCGGGGCCACCGGCAGGCCGTCACGCCCGGCCCGTTCGGCCCGGCGCCGGCCGGTGCCGCGCCGGACGGGGGCGTGACGCCCGGCACCGGCCCCGGGCCGCGGCGGTGGTGCCGCCGCCCGGCCGGTGGCCGGCTCACGGCCGCGGCCAGGGGCGGCCGGACAGCCGTTCCAGGTCGGTGTTGAACCGCCGCAGGTAGCGGGCGAAGGCGTAGATGTCCTCCTCCGCCCAGTCCGCCATGATCCGGCGGAGGGAACGGATCATGCCCTCGCGCTCCTCGTCCAGCAGCCGGGCCCCCTCCTCCGTGATGCTGAACTTGCGGGCCATGCCGCCCGCCGGGTCCGGGATGCGCTCCAGCAGGCCGGCCCGCATCGCCGCGGAGGTCTGCCGCTGGAGGGTGGAGGCGTCGAGGTCGAACGCCTCGCTCAGCTCGCCGATCGACATGGGCCCCTGCACCCGGATGCGGCTGAGCAGGATGTAGGCGCTGCGCTCCATCAGCCCGTCCACCCGGCGGCCCATCCGGCGGTTGAGCAGCCCGTGACGGCTGAGCAGCATCTGCTCGTACTCGACCTCGCTCGTGGCCCTGTCCATGTGCCGGCGCCTCCCGCTTCCGCCTGGGCCGGCGGCCCGTGCCGGGGGCCTCCGGCTCCGCGCCCCCATCCTCCCACACGGTGTGTGCATCATCCCTTCGATGTGCATGATGCACAAGACATGTACGATGCACACCCTCGTCGCACCGATGCCCATCCCGATCCCCGAGGACTCGCGTCATGAACGCCCCCCAGCCCGCCGCCCGCACCGGCGGCGTGGTCACCACCCTGGCGCTCGCCGGCACGGTGGCCGCCGTCATGCAGACCCTGATCACCCCGCTCATCGCGGAGCTGCCGCGGATCCTCGACACCTCGCCCGCCGACGCGGCCTGGGTGGTCACCGTGACGCTGCTCGTGGCCGGGGTCTGCGTGCCCGTCTCCGGCCGCCTCGGCGACCTGGTCGGCAAGCGCCGGATGCTCCTGGTGTGCACCGTGCCGCTGGTGATCGGCTCGGTGGTGTGCGCCCTCTCCTCCTCCGTCGTACCGATGATCGTCGGCCGCGGTCTGCAGGGCATGGGGATGGGGATGGTGCCGCTGGGCATCGCGCTGCTGCGGGACGTGGTGCCCGCCGAGAAGCTCAGCGGTTCGGTCGCCCTGGTCAGCGCCTCCATGGGCATCGGCGGCGCCCTCGGCCTGCCGGTCTCCGCGGCCGTGGCCGAGTACGCCAGCTGGCGGGCGCTGTTCTGGGGCTCCGCGGTCCTGGCGCTGGTGATCGCGGTCCTGATCCGGTTCTTCGTCCCCGACGTCCCCGCCGGGGCCCGGGGCCAGCGCTTCGACGCGCCCGGCGCGATCGGGCTGGCCATCGGCCTGGTGTCCCTGCTGCTGGCCGTCTCCAAGGGCGCCGACTGGGGCTGGACCTCGGCCACCACGCTCGGCCTGTTCGCCGTGGCCGTCGTGACCCTCGGCGTCTGGGGGTACTACGAGCTGCGCACCCACGAGCCGCTGGTGGACCTGCGCACCACCGCCCGCCCCCGGGTGCTGCTCACCAATGCCGCCTCGGTCCTGGTGGGTGTCGGCATGTACGCCTTCATGCTGATCGCCCCGCAGCTGCTGCAGTTCCCCGAGGCCACCGGTTACGGCCTGGGGCAGTCGATGCTGGCCGCCGGTCTGTGGATGGCGCCCGGCGGCGTGATGATGATGATCGTGTCACCGCTGGGCGGCAAGCTCATCAACGCCCGCGGCCCGAAGCCCGCCCTGGTCCTCGGCGCGCTGGTGATCGCCGCCGGGTACGGCCTCTCCCTGCCCCTGATGGGGACGGCCTGGGGCCTGATGGTCGCCGGCATCGTCGTCAACGCGGGCGTCGGACTCGCCTACGGCGCCATGCCAGCACTGATCATGAGCTCGGTGCCGCTCTCCGAGACCGCCGCCGCCAACGGTTTCAACACCCTCATGCGCTCGCTGGGCACCACCATCGGCTCGGCCGTCATCGGCGTGGTGCTGGCCCAGATGACCATCACCCTGGGCGGCGGCCACACCATCGCCTCCGAGGACGGCTTCCGGACCGGGCTGACGATCGGCTGCGGTGTCGCGCTGCTGGCCGCCGCGGTCGCCGCCGTCATCCCCTCCGCGGCGCGGGCCGCGGACGGTGCCGGCCACAGCGGGCCGGCCCCCGCCGCGGAGACGGCCGCCGCCGGGCGCTGAGCCCCGCCCCGCGGGCACCGCGGCCGCGGGCCGGACTGGGGTCCCGGCGCCGGCCGCGGTCCGGGGCCGTTGGTGCGGGTCCCGGGGACCGGGCCGAGCCGCCCGGTCGCGGTACCGACCGCGGGCTGCCTCGCCGGGCCCCGCGGGCACGCCGCGCCGGGCGGCGGCCCCGTCGCGGGCCACGCGCCGCCACCGGGGCCCCGCCGCCGTGTCCGGAAGGGGGCCCGGCCCCTTCCGGACGGAAGGGCGGGGCCCGGCCGGCCGGCGACGGCCCGCGAGCCCCGGTCAGGCCAGCGGCTTGGACAGGTTCCGCTGGGTCACCTCGTAGCCGAGGGACTCGTACAGCCGCAGCGCCGGGGGGTTGTCCGCGAAGACGTGCAGTCCCAGCGTGTGCGCCCCGGCCGCCAGACTCTCCCGCTCCGCGACCAGCATCAGGGTGCGGCCGTGGCCTCGGCCGCGGTACTCCTCGGCGACCTCCACGGAGAACACGTAGGCGTCCCCGCCACCCGCGGGGACGGACTCGGTGGCGATCCAGATGGTCCCCACGTCGGTGCCCCGGTGCGTCAGGGTCCGCAGGACCGCGCCGGAGGTTGCCGGGCCGTCGGGCAGCAGGGAGCGGTAGTCGCCGTCGGCCCGGGCGGCGGCCACCTCCTCGGGTATCCCGCCGCGGACCAGGCTGGCGAGGAATTCCGCCCGCTCCCGGGCGAGCCAGCCCGGGTACTCCGCCTCGCCGATCGGACGCGTCGTGCTGCCGTCCGGCAGGGCCGGGGCGCCGTCCAGCCGCTTGAGCATGTTCCGGCCGCGCTCCCGGTAGCCCAGGGTGGTGGCGAGGGCGAGCGCACCCTCGGCCTCCGCGGGCACCGCGATCTCGACCCGTCGGCAGCCCCAGCCGCGCAGCACCTCCTCGGCGGCGAGCGCCGCCACCGTGGCCCGGCCGCGGCGCCGGTCCGGCGGGTCGATGGTGAGCCCGGTAATCCGGCCGGCCTCGGGCCCGAAGCGGGGGTGCGTGCCCAGTTCGACGCTGCCGACCGGCCTGCTGTTGACGCATATGTCGTACCGGCGGGAACGCACGCCGTCCGCGGTGGTCCGCTCGGCCTCGGCGGGCCGCAGGGTAGTGGTCATCCGTGTGTTGTACCGGCCCGGCGTGCGTCCGTCACCCGGATTTCGGTCCGGGACGGCACAGATCCGGCCAGGGAGCCCGATGACGGCCGGACCCGCCGCCGGGACGGCGGGGCGGGAGCCGCCTGAAGCCGCCGTACCCGACCGACCGCCGGTGCCCGACCGCCCGCCGGGGACCGCACCGGCACGCCCCGGAGCACCGGGGTGGGAACGGGCCCCGCACGGGCCACCGGGGCCGGTGCGGGGAACGGCCGCTGCGCGGCGGCCCGCTCCGGTACCGGGCCGGCCGGGCCGGGACGGCGCGCGGGGCGGCGCGGTCAGACCGGGTCGGGCTCGGCCTCGGACCGCTCGGCGAAGATCCGCATCACCTTGCCGGTAACCGGGCCGGGCTCGTCGGCGAGGGTGCGGCCGTCGATCCGGGTGACGGCCTGCACGTCGCGCAGCGAGGAGGTGAGGAAGACCTCCTCGGCCCGCTCCAGCACGTCGAACGGCAGGTCGGTCTCGCGGGCCCCCGCCCACTCCACCACCAGCGCCCGGGTGATGCCGGCCAGGCAGCCGGCGGAGACCGGCGGGGTGTGCAGTTCGCCGTCGAGGACGACGAAGACGTTGGAGCCGGTGCCCTCGCACAGCCGCCCGGCGGTGTTGGCGAACAGCGCCTCGGAGGCGTCGTGCCGGTGCGCCCGGGCCAGGGCCACCACGTTCTCGGCGTACGAGGTGGTCTTCAGCCCGGCCAGCGCGCCGTGCTCGTTCCGGGTCCAGGGCACCGTGATCACCGAGGTGGTGTCCGGGCGCGGTGCGGTCCCGCCGAGCGCCACCACCAGGGTCGGGCCGGTGGTGCCGCGGTCGGAACTCAGCGGGGCGAGGCCGCCGGTGTAGGTGATCCGCAGCCGCCCGCGGGGCATCGGGTTGGCCTCCAGCACGGCGGCGCAGGCACGGCGCACCTCGGCCTCGTCCGGCTCGGGCAGGCCCAGGCCGCGGGCGGAGGCGGCCAGCCTCCTCAGGTGCCGGGTGAGGGCGAAGGCCCGCCCGTCCTCGGTCTTCAGGGTCTCGAAGACGCCGTCGCCGACCGTCAGCCCGTGGTCGAACACGGACACCCGCGCCTCGTCCTCGTCGCGCAGCGCCCCGTCGAGCCAGATCGTCACCGTGCCGTCCCTCCCACGAGCGGATGTTCCGCGCCCGACGCTATCGCGAGCAGCCGGGCGGCCTTGAGCTCGGTTTCCTCCCACTCCCGCTCCGGGTCCGAACCCCAGGTGATCCCGGCGCCGGAGCCGAACCGCAGCACCGCCCCGGACGGGCCGCCGGCGGCGTCGGGCGCGCGATCGATCCAGAAGGTCCGGATGCCCACCGCCAGCTCGCCGCTGCCGCGGTCGGCGTCCACCCAGCCGATCCCGCCGCAGTACGGGCCGCGGGGGGCGGTCTCCAGTTCCTCGATGATCCGCAGCGCGCTGGACTTCGGCGCGCCGGTGACCGATCCGGGCGGGAAGGTGGCGGCGAACAGCTCCGGCCACCCGGCGCCGTCGGCCAGTTCGCCCCGGACGGTGGACACCAGGTGGACCAGGCCGGGGTGCGGCTCGACCGCGCAGAGCGCCGGCACGGTCACCGAGCCGGGGGCGCAGACCCGGCCGAGGTCGTTGCGGACCAGATCCACGATCATCACGTTCTCGGTGCGGTCCTTCTCCAGCAGCTCCTCGGGGGTCCGTGCGGTGCCCTTGATCGGGCCGGACTCCACCGTGCGGCCGGTGCGCCGCAGGAACAGCTCGGGCGAGGCGGTGGCCACCTCCACCCCGTGCGCGGGCAGCCGTACCGTCCCCGCGTACGGGGCCGGGTTGCCGCGGGCCAGCAGCGCGGTGAGCGCGTCCACGTCGGCGTGCGCCGGGTCCGGCAGCGGCGCGGACAGTACCCGGCAGAGGTTGGCCTGGTAGACCTCGCCGGCGGCGATGTACTCCCGGATGCGCCGGACCCCGGCGACGTAGCCGGCCCGGTCCAGGGAGGAGCTCCAGGCGTCCGGGGCCGGGCCGCGCCAGGCGCCGGGCACCGGGTCCGGCACCGGCGCGCCGCGTACGTCGCCGAACCGGGCGCAGACCAGGCCGCCCTCGAAGTCGGCGACCACCGCCCAGAAGCCGCTGGACTCCAGGGCCGCCGGGTCCCGGGTCACGTCCCGCAGATCGGTGGCGAGCAGCCCGGGGAAGCGCGCCATCGGGGCCGGTGCGCGGCGTGCGGGGCGGCTCACCGGAGCGGGTGACGGGAGTGGCTCAAGGGGCGGCTCGTACACGGCTGCGAGTCTATGGCGGGTTCCGGGAGGGTGCCCCCGACGGGTGAAGGAAAGGTGATCGGGGGGCGAGCACCACAGCACGCTGGGCAAACGGAATTTGAGCTGGCTCAGGAATCCGCTAGAGTTCAACACGTCGCCGGGGAGCGGAAGCGCCCCGGGGACACGGTCCCTCCCGGACTTTCGCACGATTGTCGTGTGATCGCCCTGGGGAGACGAATGCGGACGTGGCTCAGTTGGTAGAGCATCACCTTGCCAAGGTGAGGGTCGCGAGTTCGAATCTCGTCGTCCGCTCGAAGTAGGGGATTCCCGTCCCCTGCGATTGGTGGAGTGGCCGAGAGGCGAGGCAACGGCCTGCAAAGCCGTCTACACGGGTTCAAATCCCGTCTCCACCTCTCTTGGACGATTAGCTCAGCGGGAGAGCGCTTCCCTGACACGGAAGAGGTCACTGGTTCAATCCCAGTATCGTCCACTGGGTCCGCGAGGACCCACCGACGGTCCCTTGCGGACCGCCCGCGCGATTAGCTCAGCGGGAGAGCGCTTCCCTGACACGGAAGAGGTCACTGGTTCAATCCCAGTATCGCGCACGCAGCGCCACCGGCCACCTCACGGGTGACCGAGGGGCTCCCGGACGATTAGCTCAGCGGGAGAGCGCTTCCCTGACACGGAAGAGGTCACTGGTTCAATCCCAGTATCGTCCACACCGCACGGCAGAGGGCCGGAGCTTCACGCTCCGGCCCTTCGTCGTACGTCCGGCCGCTCAGGAGGAGAAGAGCAGGTG
The DNA here is from genome assembly GCF_016031615.1 of Streptomyces pactum. Lineage (GTDB taxonomy): Bacteria > Actinomycetota > Actinomycetes > Streptomycetales > Streptomycetaceae > Streptomyces > Streptomyces pactus. The sequence continues at coordinate 6,415,271 of NZ_JACYXC010000001.1, read as the reverse complement.
GCCGAAGCCGCGCCGGTGCCCGTGGCCGTGATGGCCGTGGTGTCCCTGGTGCGGGGCTCCCCAGGCGGGAGCGGGCGCGGCGGGGTACGCCTGCGGGGCGGCCGGCGGCGGCGCGGCCTGCGTCCACTGGGACTCAAGACGGGTCAGCGCCTCCAGCTCGCCGTAGTCCAGGAAGATCCCCCGGCAGCCGCTGCACTGCTCGATCTGGACACCGCTGCGGTTGTACGTGTGCATCGGCGCGTGGCACTTGGGACACTGCATGGTCCGCTCAACTCCTCAGACATCGGACATACGCCCCAGGAGGGAACTTCCTCGCGGGCGCGTGGAGTTCACCCTACGACGGGCACGCCGAGCCGGGCGATGCGGGCACAGGCATCGACCATCGCCTCCTCCGCGCCGTCGAGTTCCCGGCCGGCCGCCGCGGCCTTGGCGACCCCGGTCGCGGCGCTCTGCACGGTGAGGGCGCGGGCGGGCGCGTCCAGTTCCGGCCACGGGTCGCCCCCGGGCCGTACCGCGGGGCCGCCGGCGGCCCGGTAGGCGGCGAGGAAGCGGCTCCACTCCGCCTCCCCGACCAGTCCGGTGGCGTACCAGGCGGCGGGACGGGCCAGGTCCCAGGCGGGTTCGCCGACGCCCAGGTCGTCCACGTCGATCAGGAGCCACGGCCCGTCCGGCGCCGGGTACCGCACCAGTTGACCCAGGTGCATGTCGCCGTGGCAGACGATGTCCGTACGGGGCATCGGGGCCTCGTCCCGGGCCCAGGCGGGCAGCCCGGCCCAGGCGCGCAGGATCACCGCCGCGGCCGGGGTGCCGGGCGCGGCGGCGAGCAGCCGGGCGACCGCCCGGGCGGCCTTCGCGGGGCCGCGCATCACCGGCAGCGGACCGGGCAGACCGGCCGGACGCAACCGGTGCAGCCGGGCGAGGAGGTGGCCGGCCGCTTCCCAGGGGGCGTCCTCGGGGCGGTCCGGGGAGACCGGGCGGCCGTACGGCCACAGGGTCACCGCCCGGTCGCCCGACGGCACCGGCACGTCGGGTGACGACCCGGCGGGGGGCGGTACCCGTACGGGTCCGGCGAGCGGTCCTGCGGGGGGCACGGGCGCGGGTGTGGCCGGCGGGGCGGCGGACAGCGTCCCGACCTCCACGGTGAGCGGCGGGAGCAGGATCCCGGCGGCCCCGGGGTGCGCGGCGGCCCGGATTCTCGCGACCAGGGCGTCCGGCTCGCCGCTGGGGCCCCCGGCGGCGGGGTTCACCGGTCAGGGGCGGCCGTCCTGGATCAGGGGGCCTCGGGGCGGGGAGTCCGGCGGTGGCGCGGCGGCGGGGCCGGGGACACCGGGGAGGGGGGTCCGTACCGTGCCGGGCGCGTGGGCCTTGGCCACGACCGGCCCGCAGCGGATCACGGTCCCGTCGGGCCGGTCGGCCAGCACGGTCACCTCTTCCGCCACCCCCGTCGGCGGGTGCGTCGGCGGAGGAGGGTGTGCGGGCGTCGGCGGGTGCGTCGGCGGCGGAGACCGCGCAGGGGGGCGGCCGGTGCGTCGGCAGCGGGGTGGAACAGGGCGGCGAGTGCGGTGCCCTGGGGCCGGCCGGGCGCCGCGGTCGGCAGGCGCGGGGGGCCGGTGGGAAGCGGGTCCGTGACCGTGGGCCCGCGCCGCCCGCCGGGCGATGCCGGCCAGCCGTGCGAGCTGAGGGCCGGGGTCGGCGCCGCGGACGTCCTCGGCCGGGGCACGTCGTCCGGCGGTGACCCGGCCTCCGGAGCAGGTGCAACGTCCGGGGCGCGTGTGGTCTCCGGGCCGGGCGCGGGAGCGGTCTCCGGGCCGGGCATGTTGTCCGGCGCGGGTGCGGCCTCTGGGCCGGGCGCGGGAGCGGTCTCCGGGCCGGGCTCGGCCTCCGGGCCGGGCGCGGGAGCGGTCTCCGGGCCGGGCTTGGCCTCCGGGGCGGGCGCGACGTCGGGCGAGGGTGCAATGTCCGACGCGGATGAGGCATCCGGGGCGGGTGCGGCGCCGCGCGCGGGTGTGGCCTCTGGGCCAGGCACGACGTACGGCGCGGGTGCGGCCTCCGGGGCGGGAGCGACGTCCGGGGCAGGTGCGGCGTCCCGTAGGGGGCGGCGGAGTCGCACCGGGCAGGGGGGCCGCCGGGCGCTCCCGGGCCGGTACCGGATACGGGCTCCGGACCGCTGCCGGGGACGACGGCCACGGCGGCTTCCGGCATGGCTTCCACCACGGTGTCCGGGGCGGCCTTCGGTGACGGGGTGGCCTCCTGCGACGGGGCCGGGGCGGCTTCCGGGAGGTGCTCGCCAGGTCCGTCCATCCCGTTCCCGCCCTCCTGCTCCGGCACCCGTTCGCGCCGCCCACCTGGCCGGATCCTATCCTTCACCGCCTCTCTCGCGATGGGGTGCGAGCCGTCGGCCCGACGGCGGATGGGGGTCGGCCGGGACCGGTCGCGGGTGCCATCGCGTTGCGGTATCCGGCCCGCCCCGGACACCCCGGCCCGGGCCGCACCGGCACCGGGCGGCACCCGGGCATGGGGCCGGACCCCACGGCGCCGGGGGCACCGACCGCCGGAACAGGACGGATGGGAGGCGCGGGAGGGGCCGGACCGCGCGGCACTCGGGGCGGGGCCGCGGCACGGGAGGGTTGGCACCCGGCGGGCGGGTCCGGTGGGACGGACCGGGCGGGAGGGGGCCGGGACGGGGCCGGGGCGCAAGCAGCGAGGCGGAAGCGGCCGGGCGGGAGGGGGAGGCCACAGCCGGCCCCGCTGACAACGCCGGCCCCGGCGGCCCGGCCTCCCCGGGCGGGTGGGCGCGGAGGCCCGGGTCCGGACAGCGCGATGCCCGGGTAGCTCCCCAGCTACCCGGGCATTCGTGCCGTCCGCCGCACCCCCGTCCCCACGGGGTTATGGCCGGAAGTCCCCGGTCCGGGCCGCTCTCCCGGACCCGGGGCGCTCAGCGCCCCAGCATTCCCGCCACGGACGACGCCTGTGTCACGACGGCTTCCCAGCCGCCGAACACCACAGCGAGGACGGCGGCCAGCGGCAGCACCATGGCCGCGGCGACCAGCGGATGGCGGCGGCCGGTCTGTTCCCCGGCTCCGGTCGTGCTCCCGGCACCGGCCGGGGGCACGCCGACGACCGCTCGTCCGCGCGTCCGGAGGACCGTGCGTACCGCGGTGTCCGCCATCACCCTTCCTCTCTGTGAGGTCTGCAGCGGCGGGCGTCGTACCTCGGGGGACGAGTGCTGCGCCCACCGCTTGAGCACAACAGTAGGGCGCCCCCGGCAACCCGACGTCATGCCCTCGTACCGATTGCCGGGCCTCCGGGAGGATGACGTGTCACTGTTCGGCGTACTCCCCTGGGTGGAGACCTGCCCGGGGGACTCGGGGTCATCCCGGAGGGGGACGCACCCGGGGTCCCCGGGATACCCCCGGGTGGTCCCCCTCGGGGTGACTTCGCTCACTTCCCCCGCTCCCCTGCCGGCGCCCGCGCCCGGATCCCGGTGGGTGCCGGGCCGGGCGTGTCCGGGCCCGGCACCCACCGGTCCGCGCGGCCGGCGGACGGCGACCGGACCCGGGCCCCGTCGCCGCCGGGCCCAACCTCCGCTGGTCCGCACGGGCTTGGCGGCAGCCGCGGCGGCGGCCGGTTCGGCCGGTCCGGGCGGGGGCGCCGCACCGGCCGCCGGGCGGCGGGCTGCTGACAATCCGTCGCCCGACGCATGCGCGGCCTCTCAGCAAGGTGGCGCGTCAATACGTAAGCTGTGGCCCGTCAGACGCAAGTGGAGTGGGGCCTCCCCACCGGAGGCAGGGGACGGACATGGCGATGATGCGGCTCCGGCGCGAGGATCCGCGTGTCGTCGGCTCGTTCCGGCTCCACCGGCGGCTCGGCGCGGGCGGGATGGGCGTGGTCTACCTCGGTTCGGACCGGCGCGGACAGCGGGTGGCGCTGAAGGTGATCCGCCCGGATCTCGCCGAGGACCAGGAGTTCCGGTCCCGGTTCGCCCGTGAGGTGTCGGCGGCCCGGCGGATCCGCGGGGGCTGCACGGCCCGGCTGGTGGCCGCCGATCTCGACGCCGACCGGCCGTGGTTCGCCACCCAGTACGTGCCCGGTCCCTCGCTGCACGACAAGGTGAACGAGGAGGGGCCGCTGCCCGCCGCGCAGGTCGCCGCGATCGGCTCGGCGCTGGCCGAGGGCCTGTTGGCGGTGCACGACGCCGGGGTGGTGCACCGTGATCTCAAGCCGTCGAACATCCTGCTGTCCCCCAAGGGGCCCCGGATCATCGACTTCGGCATCGCCTGGGCGACCGGCGCCAGCACCCTGACGCACGTGGGCACCGCCGTCGGCTCCCCCGGCTTCCTCGCGCCCGAGCAGGTCCGTGGCGCGGCGGTGACCCCGGCCACGGACGTCTTCGCGCTGGGCGCCACCCTCGCCTACGCGTCCACCGCCGACTCCCCCTTCGGGCAGGGCAGTTCCGAGGTGATGCTGTACCGCGTGGTGCACGAGGAGCCGCAGCTGCTCGGGGTCCCGGACGCGCTCGCCCCGCTGATCCACGCCTGCCTCGCCAAGGACCCGGAGGACCGGCCGAGCACCCTCCAGCTGTCGCTGCGGCTCAAGGAGATCGCCGCCCGCGAGGCGCACGGGCAGGGCCCCTCCGACGGCCGTGCGGAGTTCACCCGCCGGCACGTCGAACGGCCCACCGGGCGGCGCGCGGACGAGTACGCGCAGCAGCGCACCGAGCGCCGGCCCGGCGGGGCGCCCACCCCCCGCCCGCAGCAGCCTCGGCCCGGCCGGCCCCTGCCCCGGGTCCGGCACCGCGGGCGGCTCCGGTTCCCGGCCGGCCGGTGCCCGGTCGTCCGGCTCCCGCCCGGCGGCGTCCGGCCGCCCCCGCCACCGGGCGGACCCCGCCCGGCGCCCGGCGGGGGAACCGGCCGACCGTACGGGCCGGTGCCCGCACCGGCCCCCCAGCCCCGCAGGCCCGGCGGGCCGGACCGGCGGCTGCTCCGCCAGCGGCTGATCGTGTTCGTGGTGGTGACCCTGCTGGCGGCACTGGGCATCGCGGCGGCGCAGGGGTGCCAGGGCCCGGCGCGCGGACTGGGCGGCGAACGGCCGCCCGTGACCACCGTCCGGACCACCGCTGCGGACCCGGCGACCGTCGTGCGGACCGGTCCGGCCGATCCGGCCGGCGCGTCGGCGTCGCTGCCCGGGCCGGGACCGCGTACCGACGGGATCTGAATCCCCGGCCACCGGCCCCGGCCGCCGTCCGGTGGCCCGCCCCGGTGGAGGAGGCGGGGACGCCCGGTCACGCGGGCCGGCCGATACGCGCGAGCCGCGTCCGGCGGGTCAGTCGCGGGGGCGGCCGGTCACCACGGCGTAGAAGGCCACCGCCGCGGCGGCCCCGACGTTGAGCGAGTCCACCCCGTGCGCCATCGGGATGCGCACCCACTCGTCCGCCGCCGCCAGTGCCTGCCGGGACAGCCCCTCGCCCTCCGCGCCGAGCATCAGCGCGACCCGCTCCCGGCGGTGCGGCGCGGCGTCGTCCATCGTGGTGGCCCTCGCGTCCGGGGTGAGGGCCAGCAGGGAGAAGCCGGCCTCGCGGACCGCGTCCAGTCCCTGGGGCCAGCTCTCCGCCCGGGCGTACGGCACCGAGAAGACGGCGCCCATCGACACCTTCACCGACCGCCGGTAGAGCGGGTCCGCGCAGTCCGGGGAGAGCAGCACCGCGTCCATCCCGAGGGCGGCGGCGCTCCGGAAGATCGCGCCGATGTTGGTGTGGTCGTTGACCGACTCCAGGACCGCGACCCGGCGGGCGGCGGCCAGCAGCGTGGCGGCGTCCGGCAGCGGCTCGCGCCGCATGGAGGCGAGCGCTCCCCGGTGGACGTGGTAGCCGGTGACCTGCTCCGCGAGGCCGGGAGTGACCGCGTAGACCGGCGCGGTCTCCTCCTCGATGACGTCGCGCATCACGTCGATCCACTTGGCCGACAGCATCATCGAGCGCATCCGGTACCCGGCCTGCCGGGCACGCCGGATCACCTTCTCGCCCTCGGCGATGAACAGGCCCTCGGCCGGCTCGCGCCGCCGGCGCAGCTCCACGTCGGTCAGGCCGGTGTAGTCGTGCAGGCGCGGGTCGGCGGGGTCGTCGATGAGGATGGGGTCAGCCACGGGGTGATACCGCCTTGTCGTTCGGGGGCGGGCGCGCCGGTCCGGGCGCGCGTCAGCGCGTGGTGGCGGGGCCGAGGGTCACGACGTCGCCGATGACGATGACCGCCGGCGGCCGGACGCCCTCCTCCGCGACCCGCTGTCCCACGGTGGCGAGCGTGGCGTCCACCCGCCGCTGCGCCGCGGTCGTGCCCTCCTGGACCACCGCGACCGGGGTGTCGCCCGCCCGGCCGTGCTCCATCAGCGCGGCGGCGATCCGGCCGATCTTCTCCACCGCCATCAGCAGCACCAGGGTGCCGCGCAGCCGGGCCAGCGCGGCCCAGTCCACCAGGGAGCTGGGGTCGTCCGGGGCGACATGGCCGCTGACCACGGTGAACTCGTGGGCGACCCCGCGGTGGGTGACCGGGATGCCGGCCGCGCCGGGCACGCTGATGGAGCTGGAGATGCCGGGGATGACGGTGCACGGTATGCCGGCCGCCGCGAGCGCCTCGGCCTCCTCCATGCCGCGGCCGAAGACGAACGGGTCCCCGCCCTTGAGGCGGACCACGGTCTTCCCGGCCTTCGCGTGCTCGATGAGCGCGTTGTTGATGGCCTCCTGCGCCATGAACCGGCCGTACGGGATCTTCGCCGCGTCGATCACCTCGACGTGCGGCGGCAGTTCGTCGAGCAGGTCACGGGGGCCGAGCCGGTCGGCGATGACCACATCGGCCTCGGCGAGCAGCCGCCGTCCGCGCACCGTGATCAGGTCCGGGTCGCCGGGGCCGCCGCCGACCAGGGCGACGCTGCCCCCCGCCCGGAGCCGGCGGTGCGGCGCGCCGAGCGTGCCGTCCCGCAGCCCCTCGACCACCGCGTCCCGGACCGCCGCCGAACGGCGCGGGTCGTTGCCGGTGAGGACGGCCACGGTCACGCCCTCGCTGCGGCCGGTGGCCGGGGTCCACGCGGAGGCGGCCTCGGCGTCGTCGCTCCGTACGCACCACACCCGGCGCGCCTCCGCCTCGGCCGAGGCCGCCGCGTTCGCCTCCGGGTCGTCGGTGGTGATCAGCGCGTACCAGGCACCCTCGAAGTCGCCCTCCCGGTACCGGCGACGCTCCCAGCGGAGTTCACCGGCGTCCGCCATGGCTTCCACCGAGGGCGTGGCGGACGGCGACACCAGGACCACGTCGGCACCGGCGGCGATCAGGGCGGGCAGCCGCCGCTGGGCGACCTGTCCGCCGCCGAGCACGACGACGCGCCGCCCGGACAGGCGCAGTCCGACGGGATAAGCGTGGTTCTCGGGCATGCGGTGCGGCTCTCCTCGTGCGGTTCGTCGGCCACTGTGGTACGTGGGTGCCCCGGCGTCGTCGGCGGAGGCTGGTCGGATGCGGGATGCCGGCCCCGGCCCCCCGCGCATACCCTACGGCCTGCGCCGGGGACCGCCACGCCGGTACGGCTGCGGTACGGATCACTTCCGCGGGCCGCCGTCGGGTGGACCGCGCCGGGACCCGTCCGGCGGCGCACCCGGCCCGGCACGCCGGGCGCACGGCGTGGGCCACGGTCCACGGCCCACCGTTCGCGGCCCATGGTGGGGTGCCGCGGCGCGTGGCCGGACGGGGACGGCAGCGGGCGGAGGGACGGCAGCCGGGCGGACGAGCGGCGGGCGGACGGGCGGTACGGCACCGGGCCGGGTTCGCGGGAGGTACCGGTGCCCCTGCCCGCGGCCCACCCCGTTCCCGTGCGCGCGGTGCGCCCGTCCGGGACGCCATGGCCCGGTGCGCGGCCGGACGGCGGACCTCCCGCGAACCCGGCCCGCGGGACGGGTGGTGCGGCGGACGGCCGGTGGCGGCGGGCGACGCGGTGGGCCGGTACGGCGGAGGGGCGGGAGGCGTGCGTGCGCGGGCCGGCCGCCCGGCGGGCGGAAGCGCGTGGGAAAGGGCGGGCGGTCCCGGCGGTGCCGGGGCGCCCGCCCTCCCGGTCAGGACTTCTCGGTGACCCCGGCGGCGTCGAAGGTGGCCACCTCGTGCATGGCCCGGGCCGCGCTCTGCACCACCGGCAGCGCCAGCAGCGCCCCGGTCCCCTCCCCCAGCCGGAGGTCGAGGTCCACCAGCGGGCGCAGGCCCAGCTTGTTGAGCGCGGCCACGTGACCGGGCTCGGCACTGCGGTGCCCGGCGATGCAGGCCGCCAGCGCCTCGGGTGCGATGGCCCGGGCGACCAGAGCGGCGGCACCCGCGCTCACCCCGTCCAGGATCACCGGGGTGCGCAACGAGGCCCCGCCGAGCACCAGGCCGACGATGGCCGCGTGCTCCAGGCCACCGATCGCGGCCAGCACGCCGATCGGGTCGGCCGGGTCCGGCTGGTGCAGCTCCAGCGCGCGCCGGACGACATCGACCTTCCGGGCGTGCATCTCGTCGTTGATGCCGGTACCGCGTCCGGTGATCTCGGCCGGGTCGGCCCCGGTGTAGACGGAGATCAGCGCTGCCGACACGGTGGTGTTGGCGATGCCCATCTCCCCGGTGAGCAGGGCCTTGTTGCCCGCGGCCACCAGGTCGCGGGCGGTCTCGATGCCGACCTCGACGGCGCGCAGCGCCTCCTCGCGGCTCATCGCCGGACCGACGGTGAAGTCGTCGGTGCCGGGGCGGACCTTCCGGGGCAGCAGCCCCGGGGTGGTGGGCAGGTCGCCGGCGATGCCCACGTCGATCACGCACACCTCGGCCCCGACCTGGTTGGCGAACGCGTTGCACACCGCGCCGCCACCGAGGAAGTTCGTCACCATCTGGGTGGTGACCTCCTGGGGCCAGGCCGTCACCCCCTGGGCGTGCACGCCGTGGTCACCGGCGAAGATCGCCACCGCGGCGGGCTCCGGGATCGGTGGGGGACACTTCCGGGACAAGCCGCTGAGCTGCGCGGAGATGATCTCCAGCATGCCGAGTGCGCCGGACGGCTTGGTCATCCGCTTCTGCCGCTCCCATGCCTCACCGAGCGCCTTGGCGTCGAGCGGGCGGATGCGTCGCAGGGTTTCCTGCAGCAAGTCGTGCGGCTCCTCACCGGGCAGCGCGCGCCGCCCGTACGTTTCCTCATGGACCACCCAGGACAGCGGGCGTCGCTTGGCCCATCCGGCCTGCATCAGCTCCGGCTCGTCCGGGAACTCATCGACATAACCGACGCAGAGGTAGGCGACCACCTCCAGGTGCTCCGGCAGCCCGAGCGTGCGTACCATCTCCCGCTCGTCGAAGAAGCTGACCCATCCCACGCCCAGCCCCTCGGCCCGCGCGGCGAGCCAGAGGTTCTCCACCGCCAGGGCGGAGGAGTACGGGGCCATCTGCGGCTGGGTGTGCCGGCCCAGGGTGTGGCGGCCGCCCCGGGTGGGGTCGGCGGTGACCACGATGTTCACCGGCGTGTCGAGGATGGCCTCGATCTTCAGCTGCTTGAACTGCTTGGCCCGGCCCTTGGGCAGGGACTTGGCGTACGCCTCGCGCTGACGGTTGGCCAGCTCGTGCATCGTGCGCCGGGTTTCCTCGGACCGGATGACCACGAAGTCCCACGGCTGCGAGTGGCCGACGCTGGGCGCGGTGTGCGCCGCCTCCAGGACCCGGAGCAGCACCTCGTGCGGGATCGGCTCGGACCGGAAGCCGTTGCGGATGTCGCGGCGTTCCCGCATCACCCGGTGTACGGCGGCCCGCTCCGCCTCGCCGTACCCCGCGGCGCGCGGGGTGGCCGGCGCGGGCGGCTCCGGCCGCGCCTCCGCGGCCGGGGTGCCGGCGGCCGGGGCCTCGCCCGCCCCGGTGTCCGCGCCGGGCACGGCAGAGCCGGTGGGGGCGGTGTTCCCGGTGGGGGGCCGTGGTGGACGCGGGCTCCGGGGACGCCGCGGTGCCGGGGGCCGCGGTGGCGGCTCCGTCGGTGACCTTCGGCGCGGGCGCCGGGGCGACGGTGGGCTGAACGGCGGCCGGCCCGCCGGACTCCGGGGTGCCGGCCCCGGTGCCGGACTCCGCCGCGGCGTCACCGGTCGGCCCGGGGGCGACGGCGGCGTCGGACGCGGTCTGACCGGCGTCGGACGCGGTCTGACCGGCGGTGGTCCGGTCGGCGGCGGGGGGCCTGGTCGGCGGGCGCGGTCTCGGGGGTGGCTGGCCGGTCGCCTCCCGCCGGAGCAGTGGTCTCCGCCGAAGCGATGGTCTCCGTGCCGTCGGCGACCCGCTCGGGGGCTCCCGGCTGCGGGCCGGTCGCGCCGGCGCCGCTCTCCCCCTCCTCGCCGGGCTCGGCCACGGTGTCCGTCGCGTCCTCGTCCGACGGGCCGGCCTCGTCCGACGGACCGGCCTCGGCGGCCGGGTCGGCGGAGGGTTCCGTCGCCTGAGCCTCCGCGGCGGGCGCGCCGGAGGCCACCGCGGGCTGCTCCGCAGCGGCGTCCGGCGCCTCGGCGGCCGGGGCGGCCAGGGCTTCGGAGGGCTGTGCCTCGGTGGGCGGAGCGGCCTCCGTCGCCGCGGAGGTGTCCGGCCCGGCGGCCGGAGCGGACGCCGGGGTCTGCGGAGCGGAGTCCTCCGTCTCCCCGGAGGCCGGCCCGGCGGCCGCGGTGGTGGCGGCAGCCTCCGACACGGCGTCAGCGCACGCGGTCCCGGCGGGCTCCTGGGCCGGCACGGCAGCGGCCGGTTCGGCAGCGGCCGGTTCGGCAGCGGGCACTTCGGCAGGGGCCGGTTCGGCGGGGTCGGTGGTGGTTCCGGCCGGTTCGGCCGGGACGGCGGCGGTCGCGGGCGCCTCGGCGGCGACCGGTGCAGCGGTGGCCTCCGGCTGAGCGCCGGTCGGGACGTCCTCGTCCCGGGGTGCCGCGCCGTCGACGGCCGGTACGGCCGTTTCGCCGCCCGGTACCCCGGCCTCACCGGCCGGCGTCGCCTCCTCGGTGGTGGCTGGCGCAACGGCCGTGCCGTCGGCGTCTCCTGACGCCTGTGCGCCGGCGGCCGGGGCGTCGGCCTCCGTACCGGAACCGGCCGGCGCGTCGGCGGTGCCGGCCGGGGTGTCCCCGGACGCGGCGTCACCCGCCGCCTCGACGTTCGCCTCGGCCGGCTGCGCGGTGGACGCGGGGTCGGTGGACGCGGAATCGGGCGACGCGGCGTCGCCGGACTCGGCGTCGGCGGCCGTGCCCTCGGCCGGCTCGGCGGCGGCCTCGGGAGCCGGAGCTTCGGCGGTGTCCGGGCCCGGCGCCTCGGCTCCGGCCGGCGCGGGGTCGGCCTCGCCGCCGTCCGCGGCCGCCGGGACGGCGGCCGGTTCGGTGACCGTGGACGGGTCCGTGCCGTCGGCGGGCGCGCCGCCGGCCGGGGCGGTGTGCTCCTCCGGGCCGCGCTCCGATTCGGGTGACGCCTGCTCAGCGGTGGTTCCGGCGACCGTCCGGCCGTCCCCGCCACGGCTTCCGCGGCAGTGGCGGGCACGGCGTCGGCTGCCGGGGCCTCGGCGGCGCCGGCACCGAGGGGCTCGGTGGGCTCCGGAGCGGCCTCCCCGGCCAGGGGCGCGGGTTCGGCGTGCTCACCGGCGACGGGAGTCTCGGCTCCGGCCGGATCCGCGGCAGTGGCGGAGGCGGGCACGGCGTCGGCCGGGTCCGCGGAGACGGCGGAGGCGGCAGAGTCGATCGCGGCGTGAGCCGTCTCCCCCGGGTCGGCCACGACGGCCGGTTCCGCGCCGGGGGCAGCCGGCTCACCGACGGCCGCGTCGGTCACGGCCGTTTCACCGGCCGGGGGTTCGGCGGCAGCCGGATCGGCGGCGGATTCGGCGGCAGCCTCCACGGGGGCGGACGGCACCTCCGGTGCCGGCGCGGCGGCCGGGGCCTCGGCACCGGTGGGCGCGGGGCCGGCCGGTACGGCCTCGGCGGCGGGGATCGCCGCATCGCCGGCCGGCGCGGTGTTCCCTTCGGCCGGTGTCCGGGTGGCGTCCTCGGCGGTGGTCACCACCGCGTCCCCCTCGGCGGAGGACTCCGCGGCCTGCGTTCCGGCCGGTGCTTCACCCGGTACCGGCTCGGGTGCCGCGACGCCGGAATCCTCCCCGGCGGCGGCATGGGTCTGTATTGAACCGTCCGGCGCCATCGGCTCCACGGGCGCCGGCGCGGCAGCGTGCTCCACGGCCGTGACGGTGTTCGCCGTGGTCTCGTGCGCACCGTCGGCCGCCTCGGCGGGCTCCGCCGCGGGAGCGCCGTCGGCGGTGGCGGCCTCCACGCCCGCCACGGGGATGGCGTCCGCACCCTCCGCAGGGGCCGCGGGGGCATCCGCCGCGGGGGCGGCGTCGGCGCTCTGCGCGGGAACGTCCGATTCGGCGACCGCCTCGGCGCTTTCCGCGAGGGTCACGGCAGCAGCCTCGACGGGGGCCGCGGGGGCCTGCTCCGGCGCGGCCGGGGAGGTGGTCTCCGCCGGTGCCGGGGCGGGGTCCGCGGGCGGGGGCGACGTCCGCCGCGGGGCCGGCCGACGGCGCGCCCGGCCCCTCCGTCGCGGGCTGCGGGATCTCCGCCCCGGGCGTCCCGGGCACCGGTCCGGAGTACGGGGCGGCGGCGAGGGCCGCCGCCTCCTCGGCCGACGGCATCACCTCGGCCGGCGGCAGCGCCTCGGCGGCCTGGCCCGGTACATGACCGGTGCCGGCCGGCGTGCCGGGCCCGTACGGGGCGTCGGCCGCCGGGCCGGGGTGCGGCACATCGGCGGGAAGCTGCTCGGGAAGGGCCTGGCCCACGGCCTGGGACGCACCCCACTCCATCCCGCCGGCGGGTACCGCCTGGGCGGGCGGCAGGGCCCCGGGGACGGCGGCGTCCTCGGGCAGCGCCGGGGACGGCCGGTGGCCCGCGGCGTGCCGTCCCGCCCGCCGGCCGGCCCGGCGGCCGTCGGTGGCGGGCTCCGGGTGGCCGGGCGAGCCGTCGGCGGCGGCCGGGGCCGGTCCGGCCACGCCCGTGGCGTCACCGGCGGGCGGCGCCGGGTACGGCTGCTCGGCGGTCCCCGCCGGGTAGGGCTGTTCCTCGCCCCCGGCCGGGTACGGCTGTTCGCCGGCCCCGGTGGGGTACGGCTGATCCGCGGCCTCCACGGGGTACGGCTGTTCCCCGGCCTCCGCGGGGTACGGCTGTTCCGCGGCCTCCGCGGGGTACGGCTGCGCGGGCCACGGCTGGGCGGCGGGCAGTTCACCGGAGCCGGGGCCGACGCCGGGCAGTGGCTCGCCGCTCTCCACGGCGCCCATGTCCAGCTGGCCGGACCCGCCGTCGGCCGGGGCCTGGTGGGGCAACGGGGTGGCGGGCGCCCCGGCCGGGCCGCGGTCGGCGAGGGAACGGACGACTCCCCCGGTGGGCGCCTCCGGTACCGGCGGGCCCAGGTGCAGCGGGCGCCGGGGCGGGGCGGCCGCCGCGGGCCGGGCTCCGGGGAGCGTCCCGTGATCCGCCGCCTCGCCCGCCTGCGGGCCGCCCTCGAAGGCCGCCCCGGGCGCCGTCTCCTGCGGTGCGTCGTAGGGCTGCTGGTACTGCTGCTGCGCCGGGTCCGGGTGCGGGGACTGCTGGGGGTCCATCCAGGCGCCCTGGGCCCCGGGCATCAGAAGCTGGTCGTCCTCGTAGCCGCCGGGCTCCGGAACCCCCTGGCCGTGCCCGCCGTCCTCGCCGAGCTGCGGGCCCTGGGCGTACTGCCCGTCCTGGGCGTACCGCGGGTCCTGGGCGGCGTACCCCGGGTCCTGGCCGTAGTGGGGATCGTGGCCGAAATGGGCCTCCTGGCCGAGGTGTCCGTCCTGCCCCGGGTGCGGGTCCTGGGAGAAGTGGCCGGAGTGGGCGGCGTGCACCAGCGGGTCGTGGTGCACGGAACCGTCGTGGTGAAGGGAGCCGTCCTGGTGCACCGGGCCGGGGTGGGGGGCGTGTCCGCCGTAGAAGTCCTGGGCGCCGTGGCCTTGGTGGAGGTCGTGCCCGGCCGGACTCCCGTGAACCATCCGGTCCCCGTGAACCATCTGCTCCCCGTGGACCGCCTGACCGTCGTGGAGGGCGTGGCTCTCCGGGGCATTGTGGGCGTCGTAGCCGGCGTGGCCGTCGTAGGCCGCCTGGACGGGACCGCCGTCGGGGCCCTCGGGGACACCGTGACCGTCGGGCACGCCGTGGAACTCGTGGGCGGCGTGGTCGGACGGCCGGTCCGGATAGGCGTACGCGGAGTGCGGCGGAACCCCGGGTTGCCCGCCGGCGCTCTCCGGCAGTCCCTCGCCCGGGACCTGGCCGGTGTCGGTCATGCGTTCCCCTCGCCCATCGCTAGTTCCTTCCAACCCGCCTACAGCATGAACGAGCGTGCGCGGTGCGCGGGCACGTTGCACGTCTTTCGGTCTGCCGCACCCCGGCCCGTCAAGAGGGGGGTGCGTTCCGGCCATTGGCGTACAAAGCACCGAACCCCGGGCAGCGGTACAGGCGGTACAACGATCCGCCAGCCTACCCCGGACAGGTGTCCGGCAAGGTCACGGGTGGGGTCGGTGACCGCACAGCAGGAACCTGACGGCGCGCTCGCGCTCGGTCCAGGCCCGGGTGTCCAGCTCCACGGACTGGAGGAGTACGCACTCCACCCCGTACCCGGCCTCGGCGAGCACACCGCCGACCGCCTCGGCCTCGTCGCGGGTCGCGGCGTGCGTGACGATGCGCTCCGGGCGGCGGTCCGCGCAGGCCGCCACGACGGCCGGGCCACCGCCGCCGATCCGGACCACGTCCGGTTCCGGGAGGTCCTCCAGAGCCTGCGGGGCCACCCCGTGCACCACCTGGACCTGGACGCCGAAGCGGCGGGCCAGGACGGCGATCCGGCCGCAGGTGTCCGGGTCGCGGTCGACGGCGATGACCGCCGCGCCGAACCCGGCGGCCTCCACGGCCGCGGCGCCGCTGCCGGCACCGATGTCCCACACCAGGTCCCCCACCCGCGGCCCGAGGCGGGCCAGCTGAGCGGCGCGCAGCTGCGGCGACTCGTCCTCGCCCAGCGCGGTGGCGTAGGCGGGCGCGGGCAGCGCCCAGCCGCGCACCGCGGGCGGGAAGCCGGCACCGTGGCCGGCGATCCAGCCGGTGGACTCCACCCGCGGGTTGCCGCGGCCGGCCGGGACGGCGGGCGCCTGGGCGCCGCCGATGACGATGACGACGTTCGGGTCGCGCCAGGAGTGGTCGGCGACCTTGTCCGAGGTGAGGACGGTCACCTGCTCGCGTGAGGTGCCCAGCGCCTCGCAGATGACGAACGTGCGGTGCACCCCGTCGAGGAGCAGGGCGAGTTCGGCGGGACCGGCGCCCGGCGAGGTGAGGACGGCGACCTTGGGGTGCGCCCGGCAGACGTTGACGGCGCGTCGCAGGTCCCGGCTGTGCGCGACGACCACCTGGGCGTCGTCCCACGGCATGCCGGCCCGGGCGAACGCCGCCGCGACGGAGGAGACGGCGGGCACCACCTCGACCTCCAGGCCGTGTTCGGGGGCGCGCAGGGTGCGGACGACACCGAAGAACCCGGGGTCCCCGTCGGCGAGGACGACGGCGGAGCCGCGGTGCTGGGCGATCCGCCGGGCCGCGAGGTCCACGCTGCCGAGCCGGATCCGCTCGGCGCCGGGCGGGACTTCGGGCAGGGCCAGATGGTGTGCGGCACCGGCCACCAGGGTGGCGGCGGCGACGGCGGAGCGGGCCGCGTCCGTCAGCGGGGAGCCGTCCCAACCGATCACCGTGACGCGGTCGGCCATCGTCGTGTGTCTCCCGGTGTTCGTGGCAGGTCGGCCGCGGCATGAGCGCTCGCGGGGGGTGGCCCGTCGAGACTACCCGGTTGGTACGGACGTACCGGACGGGACGTCTCAGCTCCAGTCCGGATATGAGGTGTACCCCGAGCCGCCGGCCGGCTCACCGGCTCCGCTCTCCAGGTCCTCCGGGAGCAGGCTCCACACGATGAGGTCGGTGCGGACGTCGGTCCAGCGTCCGTGCGGGTCGTCGTCCGGCCGGGCTCTGGCTATCCACGCGTTGCGCAGCACGCCCTCGCTGATGCACCCGATCTTCTGGGCGACCTGCTGGGCCGCGGCGTTGTCGGCGGGGGTGCGCAGCTCCAGCCGTTCGAACTTCTGGTCGCCGAAGAGCCAGCCGGCAACCGCCAGGACGGACTCCGCGGCGTACCCCTCGCCCCGCGCCCACGGGGCGGTGAGGTAGGCGACCTCGCTGGTCAGGCACCGCCAGTCGGTGTTGCACAGCCGCACGCTGCCGACCAGGCGCTGGGTGAGGAACTCGGTGACGGCGAAGACGATGCCGCGGCCTTCGAGGCGTTCGGCGGGCGCGGTGCGGGTGATCCACTCCCGGGCGTCGGCGGCGGTGTACGGGTGCGGGACGGAGGTCCAGGCGGTGACGAGCTCGTCGTTCATCATCTCGGTCAGTTCCGGGACGTCGGACTCGGTGAACGGGCGCAGCACCAGCCGGTCCGTGTTGATGGAGATGTCCGGAAAGGTGGGTGTCATAGGGATTGCTCCGTAACCAGGGCCGGGGGCCATCGGGAGAGCCCAGCATGCAGCATCGGCCCGGTGACGTGCAGCACGGGCGGTCACGCCGAGGACCGGGGTGGTGACCGGGGTGCCGGCCGGGGCGGCCACGACCGGGCGGGCGGTCACCGGCCCGGGGGCGGGAGCGTCCGGGCCGGGCATCCGGTGGGGCGCCGGCGGCGGACCGGAGGCCGGGCGGGGCCGCCGGGTCCGGGGGAGCGCGCCAGGAGGCCATGGGTCCGGGGGTGCGGCGGAAGGGGGGCGGTCATGGGGGCGGGGCGCAGGGGGCGGGCGGGGCGGCGCCCGGGGTGCGCCGGCCGGCTCCGGCGGTACGTCCGGACCGGGGTGCGGGCGTACCGCGGGTATGCCGCAGGGCCCGGAGTCCCGTGAGGGGACGCCGGGCCCTGCGCCGTACCGTGGCGCCGGGGCACTGCCCCGGGCCGCGCGTGGGCCCGGGGGTGCGCCGGCCGGCCGCTTCCTGCCGTGCCGGGGGTCGGCCGGCTCAGAAGGAGGCGATCACCGAGCCGTCGTACTTGTCCGCGATGAACTTCTTCACCTCGGGCGAGGTGAGGAGCTTGGCCAGCTTCTTGACGTCCTCGTCGTTCTCGTGGCCCTTCTTCACCGCCAGCAGGTTGGTGTTGGGGTTGTCCTTGGGGGACTCCAGCACCAGCGCGTCCTCCGCCGGCTTCAGGTCGGCCTCGATGGCGTAGTTGCCGTTGATCACCGCGGCCTCCACGTCGTCCAGGGAGCGCGGCAGCTGGGCGGCCTCCAGCTCCTTGAACTTCAGCTCCTTGGGGTTCTTGGCGATGTCGGCCACGGTGGCGGTGCTGCCGGCCCCCTCCTTGAGGGTGATGATGCCCTCGGCGTCGAGCAGCCGCAGGGCACGGGCCTCGTTGACGGCGTCGTTGGGCACCGCGACGGTGGCGCCCTTCGCCAGCGCGTCGGCGGAGTCGGCCTTCTTGGAGTACAGGCCCAGCGGCTCCAGGTGGACGGAGACCACGGAGACGATGTGGGTCTTGTTCTTCTTGTTGAAGTCGTCCAGGTAGGGCTGGGTCTGGAAGAAGTTCGCGTCCACCGAACCGTCCTCGGTCGCCGTGTTCGGCGTGACGTAGTCGGTGAACTCCTTCACCTCCAGCTTCAGGCCCTCGTCCTTGGCCAGGTTGTCCTTGACGTAGTTCAGGATCTCCGCGTGCGGTACCGGGCTCGCGGCGACGGTGAACGCTTCCTCGTCGTCCCCGCCGCAGGCGGTGAGCCCCAGAGCGAGCGCTCCGGCAGCGAGGGCGATGGTGGCGGTCTTGATGGTGTTACGCACGAAAAGTGCCTTTCTTCCTGGGTGTGACGAGCCCGCCGCGGGTGCCCGGGGCACCGCGGTGATCCGGAGGTCCGGGGGGTTCGGGGGTTCGGTGACGGGGGTTCTGGGGGTTCTGCGGCGAGGGGGCGGGCCCGGGGGTACGGCGCGGGTCAGAGCGCCTTGCCGGGTCCGGCCTCCGCGACCGCCGGGGCGGCGGTCTCCTCGGCGGGACGGGCGTCCGCCGGCCGCGGGCGGCGGCGGGAGCCGGCGGCACCCCGGCCGCGGTGGGACAGCGCCCGGGCGGCGAGGTCGCCGGCGAGCTGGATGACGGAGATGACGACCGCCAGGATGGCGACGGTGATCCACATCAGTTCGGTCTCGAAGCGCTGGTATCCGTAGCGGACCGCGAGGTCGCCCAGGCCGCCCGCGCCGACCGTTCCGGCCATGGCGGAGTAGCCGATGAGCGCCACCACGGTGGTGGTGGCCCCGGCGATCAGCGAGGGCAGCGCCTCGGGCAGCAGGACCTTGCGCACCACCGTCCAGGTGCTGCCGCCCATCGACTGGACGGCCTCCACCAGCCCGTGGTCCACCTCACGGACGGAGGTCTCCACCAGGCGGGCGAAGAACGGGATGGCGCCGACCGCGAGCGGCACGATCGCCGCGTCGGGTCCGATGGTGGTGCCCACCACCCAGCGGGTGAAGGACATCAGGGCGACCATCAGGATGATGAAGGGCATCGAGCGGGCGATGTTCACCACCTGGCCGACGACCTTGTTCACCACCGTGTTCTGCAGCAGTCCGCCGCGGTCGGTGAGGACCAGCAGCACCCCGAGCGGGAGACCGCCGGCGATCGCGATCAGGGCCGACCAGCCGACCATGTACAAGGTGTCCCAGCTGGCCTCCTCCAGCAGGGGCTGCATCTCCGACCAGGTCACTTGGCACCTTCCTCGATCTGCTGCTTGGCGGGGGCCGGGACCGGCTCCGCGGCGGGGGCACCGGCGGTGCCGGCCGCCGGCGCGGTGCCGGCCACATCGACCTGGAGGCCCTGCTCGCGCAGGTATCCGATCGGCACGACGTTCTCCTCGAACCGGCCGGGCAGTTCGATGCGCATCCGGCCGACCTGGCGGCCCGCGACGGTGTCCATGGCCGCCCCGAGGATGGAGACGTCCACGTTGTAGGTGCGGGCCAGCTCGGAGATGACGGGCCGGGTGGCGGCCTCGCCGTGGAAGGTGACGTCCACCACGGTGCGGTCCGCCCCCGACGCCTCGCCGCTGACCGGGAAGAGGGCCCGGGACAGCTCCGAACCGGGGGTGGCGAGCAGGTCGGTGACCGTGCCGGACTCCACGACCCGGCCGTCGCGCATCAGCGCGGCGGAGTCACAGACCGTCTTGACCACGTCCATCTCGTGGGTGATCAGCAGCACGGTGAGGCCGAGCTGCCGGTTGAGGTCGCGCAGCAGGCCCAGGATCGAGCGGGTGGTCTCCGGGTCCAGCGCGCTGGTGGCCTCGTCCGACAGCAGCACCTTCGGCTCACCGGCCAGTGCCCGGGCGATGCCCACCCGCTGCTTCTGGCCGCCGGAGAGCTGCGCCGGGTACGCCTTCGCCTTGTCCGCGAGCCCGACCAGGTCGAGCAGGTCCAGGGCCTTGCGGGAGCGCTCCTTGCCGGAAAGTCCCAGGATCTCCAGCGGCAGTTCCACGTTGTCCTGCACGGTCCGCGAGGAGAGCAGGTTGAAGTGCTGGAAGACCATGCCGATCCGGCTGCGCGCGCGGCGCAGCTCCCGTCCGGCGCGGGGGCCGCGGCCGGCGAGCGCCGTCAGGTCCTGGCCGGCCACCGTGACGGTGCCGGAGCTGGGGCGCTCCAGCAGGTTCACGCAGCGGATGAGGGTGGACTTGCCGGCGCCGCTCTGCCCGAGGACGCCGTACACCTCGCCCTCGCGGACGTGCAGATCGACACCGTCCAGGGCGGTGACCTCGCGGCCTCGCGAGCGGTAGACCTTGGTCAGGCCGGTCGTGGTGATCACAGGGAATCCGTCACTGTCGAGTGCGCGGCGGTGGTGTGCCGGCACGGGCATGCATTGCGGAACGCGGCAGGGAGGAGACGCGGCGGCGCAGGGCGCGGCCGCGGGAGTTTCCGGTGACGCGGTGGGTTCCCGGCCCGGGACCGGCGGGTCGCACCGGCGGGGGCGCTACCGGCCGGGGGCCGGACGCTCCGGGCCGTACGGGTCGGCGGGGGAACGAGGTCTCGCTTCGGGGCGCGAGGCGCAGGCGGGGGCCCTCAGCTGTCACACATTCGACACATACAGCGAGCACCGGGCGTCGTGATCGCCTCGGTCGCAAGGGTGCGGCTGCTCGTCGTGGTCATGCGGCCAGTAAAGCAGACAAAGAGATGAACGAATCAACTATGTCCGCATTCCGGACAGGACCGGTCAGGATGTGGACCACCCGGCCCGCTCCACGGCGCTCGGCGCGGACCCGTCCACGGCCGCGGAAGCCGCCGGGCGAGCGGTGCTGACGGGCCCGGACGCCGGTGCCGCGCCCCGCCCACCGGTCGCGCCCGCGGGGTGCTCCGGGGCGGGCGGGTGTGGCCAAGGCCACGGTACACAGCGCGGACCCTCACCGGACGGGGGCAGGGCGGAGGGCCGGGAGGGCCGGGCACACCGGTACTCCCCACCGGGCGGGCCCGGACAGGAGGTACAGCGGGCAGGCAGCGGCGGCGGGCCGCACGGCAGCGGTCGTACGGCGGCGCGGCAGCGGTCGTACGCGGGACGCCCGTGGAGCGGGGCTCGCCGCCGGGACGGACCCGCCGCCGGGAGGGAGAGCCCGGCCCCGGGGCCGGGCACCGGGCGGGGTGGCGCGCCGATTAGAGTCTCCCCATGTCTGTCAACCCCTGCGTGCGCCGCCGTATCGCGCGGAGGCCCCGGTGATCGACGTCCTGACGGTCGTGATCGGCGCGGCCGCCCTCGCCCTCGCCGCCTGGTGCGGATTCGCCGCATACCGGGACCAGCCCACGAAGGACTGGCACTTCATCGGCATGGCCGTGGTGTCCGTGCTGGGACTGGTGCAGCTGGTGGTCGGCATCGTCCGGCTGGCCCGTGGCGACGACCCCGACCAGGGTGCCGCGATCTTCGTCTCGTATCTCATCGGCGCCGCGCTGGCCGTCCCCATCGGCGGTTTCATGTCGCTGGCCGAGCGCACCCGCTGGGGTTCGGCGACGGTGGCCGCCGCGGCCGTGGTGATGGCCGTGCTCCAGGTGCGGCTGTTCGACATCTGGGAGGGCAGCGGTGGCTGAGCGGGTGACCGCGGACACGCGGACGGACGGTCCCGGGCGCGGCACCGGCCTGGGGCAGGGCCCCGGGCGGCTGCTGGTCCTGCTGTACGGGGTGTTCACCGTCGCGGCCGCCTCCCGCTCCCTGTACCAGCTGATCACCCAGTACGAGGAGGCCCCGCTGGCCTACGGCCTCTCGGCGGTCTCCGCGGCCGTGTACGCGTTCATCACCGCCGCGCTGGTCCGCAGCGGTGAGGCGGCCCGCAAGGTCGCGCTGGTCTGCTGCGCCGCGGAGCTGTTCGGCGTCCTGCTGGTGGGCACCTGGACGCTGGCCGACCCCTCGGCCTTCCCGGACGAGACGGTGTGGTCCGACTACGGCATGGGCTATCTGTTCATCCCCGTGGTGCTGCCGGTGACCGGGCTGTTCTGGCTGCGCCGCCGGGCGGGCGCGGGGCGCTGACCCGGCCCTCGGAAGCCGCGACCGGGTCCGGCGCTCCGTATCCGGCCGCCACCGCGCCCGCCCCGGACGTCACCGGTCGCCCATCGCCGGTCCCGGCGCATCACAAACGCCCGCCCCGGTGCGGGGCGGGCGCGGGCGTGGGTGTGGCTCCGGACCGCTGCGGCAGCCGGTGCGGCGGACCGGTGACGAACGGACCGTCACCGGCCGGCCGGACCGCTCAGAGGCCGGACACCAGGGCCGGTTCGCCGACCGGCTTCTCCAGGACCACCAGGCTCAGCCGCCGGCTGACCTCCTCGGTCCCGGTCTGGGCGTACCCGCAGCGGCGGTACAGCCGCAGGTTGCCCTCGCTGCGGTGGCCGGTGAACAGCCGGTACCGGGTGGCCGCCCCCTCCTCCGCCAGCCGGTCCTCGATGGCCGCGAGCAGCCGGCCGCCCAGGCCGTGGCGCTGCATCCGGGGGTGGACGATCAGCTTGCCGATGGCGGCCACACCGTCCTCGTCCACCGTCCCGCGGACCGAGCCGACGACCTCCGCGCCGAGCCGGGCGACCAGCGCCACGCTCCCGCCCAGTTCGGCGCGGAGGTCGTCGAGGGTCTGGGTCAGCGGCTCGATGGAGTAGTCGCCGTACAGCTCGGCCTCACGCTGGTAGCACAGGTACTGCAGTTTGAGGATCTGTTCGGCGTCCTGCTCCGTCGCCGCAGAGATGGTCACGCTCATGCCCATGGTGCGCATGCCTCCCCATGTCTCGTCCGCCCGCCGGCCGGGGGCTCGTCCGCCGGGTGACCCGGGGCCCCGGGTCCGGCCGTTCGGTGTGGCCTGACCGGAGCCGCGGTGAGGGTGTACGCGTCTCCGGGGCGCCGATGGTTACTCACGCTCCTTTCCCCGGAGTTCTGGAGCGGCAACCTCCGCCGTCAGCATTCTGCGCAGGCAACCCAGACATCGGGAACGAACCGGGCCCAAGCTCCCCTGTGACATTCCCAACTCCGCGGCGATCTCACGATAGGTCGGGTCGGACCGGGACAGCAGCGCGGCGAGCAGCCGGGGACAGCGCCCGGGCAGCCTGCGGACCGCCGCGTGGAGGGCGCGGCCGGTCTCCGCGTCCAGGAAACGGCGTTCGGCAGCGGAGTCGGGGCCCAGGTCCGGCCCGCCGCGGACCGGGTCGTACGGCACCTCCCGGCGGGCCCGGCGGCGGGCGTCGCGGGCCTCGGCGCGCACCGCGGTACGCAGCCACCGCGCGGGCCGGGGCGGTGGGCCGGCGGTGCGGGTGTGCTCCAGCAGCCGCAGCCACACACCCTGTTCGAGATCGGCCGGATCGATGCCCGCGCCGTGCGCCTCCGCCGCCGCCTCCGCCGCCAGCAGGGGGCGGAGCTCCTCCCATAGGTCCATGCCCGGCGGGACGTGGCCGGGCCTGACGCGGTTTCCGGTCCGGCCGTCTCTCACCCGACCGGACGACACCCCGACGGCGGTGGCTGACGCGGCGCGTGACGCCGGGGGCCCGGGGCGGGCGACGGAGCCGCCGGGCCCGAGCCGGCGGACCCCCGGCCACCGGCCGGGCTCGGCCTGCGGCGCGGCCGCCGGCCGGGGCTGGTCACCGTCCGGGGGCGGGGCACCGTCCGGGAGGACGGGCACCCGTTCGGGAGGGCGCCCGTGCCGGGCGGGCACCCGGAACGGACGGCCATGGGGAACGGACTGGGCCGGCAACGGTCCGGGCGGTCGGCCCGGGGGCGGCCCGGAGGGGGCGGACGGCGCGCCCGGTCGGTGCCGGACGCCCCGAGGACCCTCCGAGAGGTCCGGCCCCGCCCCGCCCCGGCCCCCGGGTCCGACCGGCTCCCGCTCCGGGGTCCGGGGCTCGGGGTCCCGGATCTTGCCAGGGGCCCGGACCCGGCCCGGGGCCCGGGCGGCCGGTCAGGAGGCGCGGAAGGCTTCGCGGGCGAGTAGTCCGGTGTCCGGGTTGTCGGTGAAGATGCCGTCGATGCCCTGCTCGAAGTAGACCTTGAGGGCGGAGATCGCGTCCCCGTAGGCGTCCGCGTCGGTACCGCGGCGGAAGTCCACCGGCAGGAAGGTGTTCTCGTTGCGCAGCGTGTAGGGGTGCACGATCAGACCGGCGGCGTGCGCGTCCTTCACCAGCGTGGTGGGCCTGCCCAGCCGGCCACCGGCGTCCCGCGGGATGATGAGCAGCAGGGTGGGGCCGATGCCCTGGGCGAAGCCGGCGATCCAGGCCAGGCCGGCCGGCTTGACCAGGTCCGCGACGGTGCGCGGGTCGCCCGCCTCGACGAAGTCCCAGGGGCGGCTGCCGGCCGCGTCGAGCAGCACCACCTTGGGGGTCTCCACCAGCTTCGCCAGCCGCTGGATGCTGCCCGGCTCGAAGGACTGCAGGAAGGTCGCCGAGTTCTTCCGGTGCCGGCCGTACCGGCGCAGCAGCTTGGCCAGCGGCTCCTCAAGCCCCAGGCCCAGCTTGCGGAAGTACGTGGGGTGCTTGGTCTCGATGTGCAGCCAGATGCGCCGGCCCCGCCTGCGGCCCTCGCGCTCCGCCCACTCCAGCACCTCCTGGAGGGTGGGTATCTGCCACACCCCGTCGTAGAGGGTGTTGTGCTGCCGGGTGCCCGGGATGCGCTCCTTGGCGCGCAGCCGCTTCAGCTCGGCGAGGGTGAAGTCCTCGGTGAACCAGCCGGTGAGCGAGGTGCCGTCCACCGTCTTGGTGGTCTTGCGGGAGGCGAACTCGGGGTGGTCGGCGACATCGGTGGTGGCGGTGATGTCGTTCTCGTGGCGGCACACCAGGTGGCCGTCCTTGGTGGGCACCAGGTCCTGCTCGATGACGTCGGCGCCCATGTCCAGCGCCAGCTGGTACGAGCCGAGGGTGTGCTCGGGCCGGTACCCGCTGGCCCCGCGGTGTGCGATGACCGTCGGCACCGGAAGGTCGCGGTAGGAACCGGCCCCGGCACCGCCCCGCTGCCGCGCGCCGGCGGTGCCCGCCGCGCCCATCACCGCCGCGCCCGCGCCGAGGGCCGCGACCCCCAGAAGGGTGCGCCGGCCCGGCTGCTGCTCCTGCTCCATGAGACTCCTCGCTCCGTGTTCGCCGCGCTGCGGCCGCCAGGTGGTGGCGGTGGGGTCGCCGTTCCCCGTGTGACCTGCGCCAAGGACGCGCCGATCGTAGGGGTGTTCGGCTTTCCGGCGGGAGACCTCGGACGGAACGCCCGGCAAACGGGAACCAACGCTGTGTACCTGCCCGGTACACCCGGTGTGCGCCAGGAGGTGACTCGCGAGTATCGTCCTGCCCTGCGCGGGTGATACGGCATACAGGCTTCGCCGCCCGGCGCAGCGAAAGACGACCACGACCGGAGGGCCCGTTGTCCCGCATCTTCCTCAAGGCGACGCTCGGTGTGCTGTTGCGCGTCCTGTTCCGCCCGCGTGTCGAGGGGGCGGAGAACATTCCCCGGACCGGCCCGGTGATCCTCGCCGGAAACCACGTCACGTTCATCGACTCGATGTTCCTGACGCTGGTGGTGAAGCGCCCGGTGTACTTCATCGGCAAGGACGAGTACGTGAAGGGCAAGGGGCTCAAGGGCCGCCTGATGGCCTGGTTCTTCCGGGCCGTGGGCATGATCCCGGTGGACCGGGACGGCGGGCACGGCGGTGTCGCGGCGCTGATGACCGGTCGCCGGGTGCTGGAGGACGGCCAGGTGTTCGGCATCTACCCGGAGGGCACCCGGTCCCCGGACGGGCGGCTCTACCGGGGCCGTACCGGGATCGCCCGGCTGACGCTGATGACCGGGGCGCCGGTGGTGCCGTTCGCGATGCTGGGCACCGACAAGGTGCAGCCCACCGGGAGCGGGATGCCGCGGATCGCCCCGGTGACGGTGCGCTTCGGGGAGCCGCTGGACTTCAGCCGGTACGACGGGATGGACCGCGACCGCTATGTGCTGCGGGCGGTGACCGACGAGGTGATGAGCGAGGTCATGCAGCTCTCCGGCCAGGAGTACGTGGACGTCTACGCCACCAAGGCGCGGGAGCGCAAGGCGGCCTGACCCGCCGGCACCGCGACGCCGCCGGACACCACGACGGCCCCGCCCACCGGCGGGGCCGTCGCCGTTTCCCCTGCCTCAGCCCGCCTTCGCCTGGCTGCGCCTTCCTGACCCTTCTTGCGCCTTCTTGCGGCGGGACCCCTCACCGAATCCCCGGCCGTCCCCTGCCGTTCGCCGTTCCCGCCGCCGTGTACGGCCTTCCCGCCGCGTATGCGGCCGCCCGTCGCCGTGTACGGCCGCGCGCCGGGCCGCCGTCACGTCTCCCACGGGCGTGCGGGCGCCCGGCGTACGGTTAACCCGCGCCGGGCGTCGCAGGGGCGGCGCACCGCGCGCATCACTCCCGTGACGCCCGGGCGCCTCCCGCGTCACTCCTCGCGCGCGCCGTCCGCCAGTCGCTCGCCGCGCAGCAGGAACCAGGCGGCGGCGGCCGTCGCCAGCAGGACCAGGGAGCCCACGCCGGCGGCGATGCGCAGCCCCTCCACGAACGTTTCGCGGGCCGAGTCCAGCAGCCGCGCGCCGACGTCGGCGGGCAGTCCGGCGGCGGCCTCCACGGCGCCGCCGAGGGAGTCGTGGGCCGCTCCCGACACCGGGTCGGGGACTCCCGGCGGGGTCTCGAAGTCCCGGTAGACGCCGGTCACGATGGAGCCCAGCAGCGCGATGCCCAGCGCCGCGCCCAGCTCGTACGCCGTCTCCGAGACCGCCGAGGCGGCACCGGCCTGTTCCTTGGGCACGCTGGAGAGGATGACGTCGGCGGTGACGGTGAAGGAGAGCCCGGCGCCGACCCCGACCGCCAGCAGCACCGCGCCGAGCAGCGGATAGTCGCTGTCGGTGCGCAGCCAGGTCAGCGCGGCCAGGGCGACGGCGATGGCGGCGAGACCGCCGGCGACCGCCCCGCGGACCGAGAAGCGGCGCGCCACGTGCCCGGCGACCAGTCCCGCGGTGACTGCCCCGACCGCGGCCGGCAGCTCGGCCAGTCCCGCCTCCAGCGGTTCCCGGCCCTGCACCAGCTGGAGGAACTGGGAGAGGAAGAAGATCAGTCCGGCCAGTCCGAGGATGGTCAGCAGGTCCGCCAGCACCGCCCCGGAGAACCCGCGGTGCCGGAACAGCCGCATGTCCAGCAGCGGTACCGGGAGGGTGAGCTGCCGCCGGACGAACCAGAACAGGGCCAGGACGCCGACCGCCAGCGCCACCAGGCTGTCCGGGCGGAGCCCGTAGGCGGCCGTCTCCTTGATGGCGTAGACCACGGCCACCACGCCGACCAGCGACAGCAGCACACTGAGCACGTCCCACGGCCCCGGCGCGGGGTCCCGGGACTCCGGCAGCAGCCTGATGCCGACCACGACCAGCACCAGCATCACCGGCAGGTTGATCAGGAAGACCGAACCCCACCAGAAGTGCTCCAGCAGGAAACCACCGACCACCGGGCCGACGGCCGCGCCGGCGGAGGCGGTGGCGCCCCACAGGCCGACGGCCAGGCTGCGCTCGCGCGGATCGTGGAACAGGTTGCGGATGAGGGCGAGGGTGGCCGGCATCAGGGTCGCCCCGGCCACCCCCAGCAGCGCCCTGGCGACGATCATCATCTCCGGGCTGGTGGCGTACGCGTTGAGCACCGACACCGCGCCGAAGGCGACCGAGCCGCACAGCAGCATGCGCTTCCGGCCGATCCGGTCCCCCAGACTGCCCATGGAGACCAGCAGCCCGGCGATCACGAAGGAGTAGACGTCACCGATCCACAGCAGCTGGGTGCTGGAGGGGCCGAGGTCCTCACTGAGGTAGGGGGTGGCCAGGCCGAGGACGGTGGCGTCCACCGCGACCAGCAGGACGGCGAGGACCAGCACCGCCAGGGCGAGCCACCGGCCGCGCCGCAGCTGCTCTCCGGTCCCTGCGGCGGCCGTCTCGGTGCTCATCGGTCGGTGCTCCGTCGCGCTCCGCCGAGGAGCAGTTCGATGACCATGTAGTCCATGTCCTTCACCGCGACCCGTCCGTCCTGGACCGCCCAGGCCGCGGCGGCGACCAGTCCGTACAGGGCCTCCGTCAGCCAGGCGGGGGTGAGGTCCAGACGGATCACCCCCTCCTCCTGCCCGCGGCGGAAGAGTGCGGCGACCCGCTCGTCCAGCCGGGCCCAGCCCTCGTGGACGTCCTCGCCCTCGAAGAGCTGGTTCTCGGTGTGGAGGAAGGCGAGGAAGCCGGCGACCGGGTGCACGGCCGCCACCAGTCGACGCAGCGCCTCGACCGGGTCGCCCTCTTCCAGCCGGGCGGTGTCCATCGCCTCCTGGAGCTGCTCGATGCCCAGCTCCTCCAGGGCCCGGATCAGGGCCTCCCGACCGGCGAACTGCCGGTGCAGGGTGGCGCGGCTGATGCCCGCGGCACGGGCGATCTCATCCATGGAGGCGGTGGACTTCCGGGTGAGCAGTGCGGCGGCTTCCCGGAGTACCTGGCCACGATCGACGGTCATGCGACGATCATAAGCCGCCTGAGACACAGACGTCTCAAGCTTTGCTCGCGCCTGCTGTATCCGGCCTCCTCCTGCCGGGTCGCGACCGGTCCGTACGCCGCGACCCTCCCACAGGTCGGCATGCCACCGCCCCGCACACGGGCGGTACGTCGCGACCCCGCCCTGGGGTCAGCGGGTCGCGTCCGCCCAGGTCCGCTGCTCGGCGAGGTCGGCCTTGACCTCCGCGAGCTGGACGGCGACGGCGGACGGTGCGGTGCCCCCGCGGCCGTTGCGGGCGGCGAGCGCCCCGGCGACATTGAGGACCGAGCGGACCTCCGGGGTGAGGTGCGGGGAGATCTTGGCGAACTGCTCGTCGGTCAGCTCGTCCAGCTCGATGCCCTGCGCCTCGCACTCCTTGACGCACTCCCCCGCGACCTCGTGGGCCACCCGGAACGGCACGCCCTGCTTGACGAGCCATTCGGCGATGTCAGTGGCGAGCGAGAAGCCCGCCGGGGCCAGCTCCGCCATGCGTTCCCGGTTCACCGTGAGCGTGGCCATCATCCCGGTGAAGGCCGGGAGCAGCACCTCCAGCTGGTCGATCGAGTCGAAGACCGGCTCCTTGTCCTCCTGGAGGTCGCGGTTGTACGCCAGCGGGAGGGCCTTGAGCGTGGCCAGCAACCCGGTGAGGTTGCCGATCAGACGGCCGGACTTGCCACGCGCCAACTCCGCGATGTCGGGGTTCTTCTTCTGCGGCATGATCGACGACCCGGTGGAGAAGGCGTCGTGCAGGGTGACGAAGGAGAACTCCTTGGTGTTCCAGATGATGACCTCCTCCGCGATCCGGGAGAGGTCGACGCCGATCATGGCGGTGATGAACGCGAACTCGGCGACGAAGTCCCGGGAGGCGGTGCCGTCGATGGAGTTGGCCGAGCTGCCGTGTTCGAATCCGAGGTCGGCGGCGACCGCCTCCGGGTCCAGCCCGAGGGAGGAGCCGGCGAGTGCGCCGGAGCCGTACGGGGAGACCGCGGTCCGGGCGTCCCACTGGCGCAGCCGCTCGGCGTCCCGGGAGAGCGCCTGCACGTGGGCGAGGACGTGGTGGGCGAAGAGCACCGGCTGGGCGTGCTGGAGATGGGTGCGGCCCGGCATCGCCACGTCCGGGTGGGCCTCGGCAAGGTCCACCAGCGCCTGCTGGAGGTCGGCGATCAGTCCGCCGATGGTCCGCGCGTGGTCCCGCAGGTACATCCGGAACAACGTGGCCACCTGGTCGTTCCGTGACCGGCCGGCCCGCAGCTTGCCGCCCAGGTCGGGTCCGAGGCGCTCCAGCAGGCCGCGCTCCAGGGCGGTGTGCACGTCCTCGTCGGCGATGGTGCCGACGAACGCGCCGGAGGAGACATCGGCTTCCAGACGGTCCAGCCCGTCGAGCATCCGCTCCAGTTCGTCGGCGGTCAGCAGCCCGGCCCGGTGCAGCACCCGGGCGTGGGCGCGGGACCCGGCGATGTCGTAGGGCGCGAGCCGCCAGTCGAAGTGCACGGACGCCGAGAGCTTGGCCAGGGCCTCCGCCGGGCCGTCCGCGAAGCGTCCGCCCCAGAGCCGGACATCACCGTTGTTGCTGCTCACTGCTGCTGCTCGCTTCTCTTCGTGTGGTGCGGGAGACGTGAAGGGAAAGGTGGGCCGGAGGGGTGGACCGGAGTCAAGGAGGTGACCGGGGGGGGTGTGACCGGGAGCGACGGGCCGCGGCGGGTGACCGGGGTGCGGGACCGGAGCGGTGGTGCACCACCGCCTCCCCGCGCACGTCGGCGAGGAGGCGGCTGGTGTGCCGGCGGCGGCCACCCGGGCCGGACCGCCGCGACGCCAGGTGCTCAGATCCGGGTCACGCGCTCAGGTCACGACGTGCCGCGATCTTGGACGAGAGACCGAAGATCTCGATGAAGCCCTTGGAGAGGGACTGGTCGAAGGTGTCACCGGTGTCGTAGGTGGCGAGGTTGAAGTCGTACAGCGCGGAGGCCGACTTGCGGCCGGTGACCACGGCACGGCCACCGTGCAGCGTCATCCGGATGTCTCCGGTGACGTGCTGGTTGGCATCGTTGATGAAGCCGTCCAGCGCCCGCTTGAGCGGCGAGAACCACAGGCCGTCGTAGACCAGCTCGCCCCAGCGCTGCTCGACCTGGCGCTTGTACCGGGCCAGCTCGCGCTCGACGGTGACGTTCTCCAGCTCCTGGTGGGCGGTGATCAGCGCGATCGCCCCCGGGGCCTCGTAGACCTCGCGGGACTTGATGCCCACCAGCCGGTCCTCGACCATGTCGATGCGGCCGATGCCCTGGGCCCCGGCACGCTCGTTGAGCTGCTGGATGGCCTGGAGGACGGTGACCGGGCGACCGTCGATGGCGACCGGGACGCCCTCCTTGAAGGAGATGACCACCTCGTCGGCCTCACGCGGCTCGGCCGGGTTGGCGGTGTACTCGTAGATGTCCTCGATCGGCGCGTTCCAGATGTCCTCCAGGAAGCCGGTCTCGACGGCCCGGCCGAAGACGTTCTGGTCGATGGAGTACGGGGACTTCTTGGTGGTGGCGATCGGCAGGCTCTTCGCCTCGCAGAAGGCGATGGCCTTGTCACGCGTCATGGCGTAGTCACGGACCGGGGCGATGCACTTGAGGTCGGGGGCGAGGGAGGAGATGCCGGCCTCAAACCGGACCTGGTCGTTGCCCTTGCCGGTGCAGCCGTGGGCGACGGTGGAGGCGCCGTGCTTCTTCGCGGCGGCCACCAGGTGCTTCACGATGGTGGGCCGGGAGAGCGCGGAGACCAGCGGGTACCGGTCCATGTAGAGGGCGTTGGCCTTGATCGCCGGGAGGCAGTACTCGTCGGCGAACTCGTCCTTGGCGTCCGCGACCTCGGCCTCCACGGCGCCGCAGGCGAGGGCGCGCTTGCGGATGACGTCCAGGTCCTCGCCGCCCTGGCCGACGTCCACGGCAACGGCGATGACCTCGGCGCCGGTCTCCTCGGCGATCCAGCCGATGGCGACAGAGGTGTCCAGACCGCCCGAGTAGGCGAGTACGACGCGCTCGGTCACGGGTTTCTCCTTACGCTCCATGCACTGATGGGCATAATTATGCACTCCACCGTATGTTTCGTCAACGCGACCGCCGGGCGACGGCGCGCCGGGCGAAAACACCTGGTCAGGACGTCGGCGAGGTCGTCGGTGGCGACGGCGGTGGGGCGCCGGTGAGGGCACCTGGACGGGTCGGCCCGCCCGCGCCCGCTCCGGGACAGCGTCCACCGGACCGTGCGGCGACCGCGGATCATCCGCACGGCGGCACGGCCCGGTCATAGGCGAGAGGGCGCCGGCGGGAGGTGTGCCGAGGAGCCGGTGGGCCGGCCGGCGGGCCGAGGGATGGGCGGCGGCCCGGCGGGTCCGCCGGGGCTGCTCAGTGGCCGGGTTCGCGGACCACCTCGGCCAGCACCCCGGTGTGGGCGTGCGACAGGTCCCGGGTCGCCGTCAGCAGGGTCAGGGGCCCGCCGTGGGCGAGCCGCCGCAGTTCGTCCACCGCGTCCCGGGCCGCCGGTCCGTCCAGCTCCGCCCGGTACCGTGCGGCGAACTCCTCGTACCGCTCGGGCACGTGCCCGTACCAGCGGCGCAGTTCGGCGGACGGGGCCGCGTCCTTCAGCCACGCGTCGAGGCGGGCGGCGTCCTTCGCCAGGCCGCGTGGCCAGAGCCGGTCCACGAGCACCCGGGCACCGTCCTCCGGCCGGGGGTCCTCGTACACGCGACGCACCTCGATCCGCCCTGCGTCGTCTTCTGCGGCCATGCCCCTATGAGATCATCGTGCCGCCCAGGGCGCGGGCGGACGGCTCCGAACGGCGTAATGCGCTCCTCCTGGCGGACGCCGCCCCGGGCGGGCCGTCGGCCCGCCGGGGGGCGGTAATGCGGGGCGCCTCCGGCGCGCCGGAGGCATGACGGGCCGGATGGCGCCGGGCGGGGTGGTCAGCGGGCCTTCTGGGCCAGTCGCAGCAGGTGGTCCGCGAGCGCCTGCCCTCCCGCGGGGTCCCGGCTGATCAGCAGCAGGGTGTCGTCCCCGGCGATGGTGCCGAGGATGTCGTGCAGCTCCGCCTGGTCGATCGCCGAGGCGAGGAACTGGGCGGCGCCGGGCGGGGTGCGGAGCACCACGAGGTTGGCGGACGCCTCGGCGGAGATGAGGAGTTCACCGGAGAGCCGGCGCATCCGTTCTTCCTTGGCGGACTCCCCCAGGGGCGCCTGGGGGGTACGGAAGCCGCCTTCGCTGGGCACGGCGTAGATCAGCTCACCTCCGGTGTTGCGGATCTTCACCGCGCCCAGCTCGTCGAGGTCCCGGGAGAGGGTCGCCTGGGTGACCGAGAGCCCGTCGTCGGCGAGCAGCTTGGCGAGCTGGCTCTGGGAACGCACCGGTTGCCGGTTGAGGATGTCCACGATCCGGCGGTGGCGGGCGGTGCGGGTCTGTGGCACAGCCTGTCCGGCCGCGTGGGTCGCGGCGGCGACGTCCCGCGCATGGCTGTCCCGTAGCTCGTTGTGCTGCGCCTCGGTCATCGTGTCGTCAGTCTCCGGATCATCCTCGTTCCCCGTGTCCCGTCCGCCCGGCGGCGTGGGCGGCGTCCAGGACCGCGGGGAGGGCCTGGAGGAAGGCGTCCACGACGGTGTCGTCGAGGATGAGCGGCGGTGCGAGCCGGATGACGTCCGGAGCGACCGCGTTCACCAGGAGTCCCGCGTCCTGAGCCGCCTGCTGCACCTGCTGTGCGAGGGACTCTGTGAGCACGATACCCAGCAGGAGGCCGGAGCCGCGGACCCGGCCGACCAACGGGTGGCGGAGGGCCTCGATCCCGTTCCGCAGCCGCTCCCCCGTGTGCTTGACCTGGTCCAGCAGGCCGTCCGCCGCGATGGTGTCGAGTACCGCGAGCGCGGCGGCGCAGGCCACCGGGTTGCCGCCGAAGGTTGAACCGTGCTGGCCGGGGGTCAGCAGCTCGGCGGCGGGACCGAAGGCGATGGTGGCGCCGATCGGGAGGCCGGCGGCCAGCCCCTTGGCGAGGGTCACCACGTCCGGTTCGACACCGTGTGCCTGGTGCTCGAACCAGTGGCCGGTGCGGCCGATGCCGGTCTGGATCTCGTCGAGGACCAGCAGGGTGCCGGTGGCCCGGGTGATCTCCCGGGCCGCGGCGAGGTATCCGGCGGGCGGCACGATGACACCGTTCTCGCCCTGGACGGGTTCGATGATCACCAGTGCGGTGTCGGTGGTGACCGCTGCCCGGAGGGCGTCGGCGTCCCCGTACGGCACCTGGGTGACCTCGTCCAGCAGGGGGAGGAAGGGGCCCTGTTTGGCGGGCTGGCCGGTGAGGCTGAGGGCTCCCATGGTGCGTCCGTGGAAGCCGCCGGTGGTGGAGACCATGTGGGTGCGCCCGGTGCGCCGTCCGATCTTCACGGCGGCCTCGACGGCCTCGGCCCCGGAGTTGGCGAAGTAGACCCGGCCGGGACGGTCGAAGAGCTGGAGGAGCCGTTCGGCGAGGGCCACCGGGGGCTCGGCGATGTAGAGGTTGGAGATGTGGCCGAGGGTGGCGATCTGTTCGGAGACGGCGCGCACCACCGCGGGGTGCGCGTGGCCGAGGGAGTTGACCGCGATGCCGCCGACGAAGTCCAGGTACTCCTTGCCGTCGGCGTCCCAGACCCGGACGCCCTCACCGTGGGTGAGGGGCAGCCGGGGGGTGCCGTAGTTGTTCATCAGCGCGCCTTGCCAGCGCTGCTTCAGCTCGGTGTTGGTCACGGCTGCGAATCCTCCGTGTCGGGGTGGGCGGCCGGCCCGCCGCCGGCCGTGGTGGCTGCGGGGTGCGGCCGTGCCGGGCCGGGGTGTCCCGCCGGGGTGGGGGTGTCCGGGACGACCATGGTGCCGATGCCCTCGTCGGTGAAGATCTCCAGCAGGATGGAGTGCTGGACCCGGCCGTCGAGTACGCGTGCGGTGGTGACGCCGTTGCGCACCGCGTGGAGGCAGCCCTCCATCTTCGGAACCATCCCGCTGGCCAGCTCCGGGAGGAGTTTCTCCAGCTCGGTGGCGGTGAGTTGGCTGATGACGTCGTCGCTGTGGGGCCAGTCGGCGTAGAGGCCCTCCACGTCGGTGAGGACCATCAGCGTCTCGGCGCCCAGGGCCGCGGCGAGGGCGGCGGCCGCGGTGTCGGCGTTGACGTTGTAGACGTGTCCGTCGTCCGCGCTGCGGGCGATGGAGGAGACCACGGGGATGCGGCCGTCGTCGAGGAGGGCCTGGATCACCCCGGTGTCGATGCCGGTGACCTCGCCGACCCGGCCGATGTCCACGCGTTCGCCGTCGATGTCGGCGTACCGCTTGGTGGCGGTCATGGTGTGGCCGTCCTCGCCGGTGAGCCCGACGGCGAGCGGGCCGTGCCGGTTGAGCAGGCCGACCAGTTCGCGCTGTACCTGTCCGGCGAGCACCATGCGGACGACGTCCATGGCTTCCGGGGTGGTGACCCGCAGCCCCGCCTTGAACTCCGACTCCAGGCCGAGCCGGTCGAGCTGGGCGCTGATCTGCGGGCCGCCGCCGTGCACCACGACGGGCCGGATTCCGGCGTGCCGGAGGAAGACGACGTCCTGGGCGAAGGCGGCCTTGAGTTCGTCGTCCACCATGGCGTTGCCGCCGAACTTGATGACGACGGTCTTGCCGTGGTGGCGGGTCAGCCAGGGCAGCGCCTCGATCAGGATGCGGGCCTTGGGGAGGGCGGTGTGCTTGCGGGTGTTCATGAGGAGTAGGCGCTGTTCTCGTGGACGTAGTCGGCGGTGAGGTCGTTGGTCCAGATGACCGCGGACGCGGAGCCGGCGGCGAGGTCGGCGGTGATCCGCACCTCGCGGTAGCGCATGTCCACCAGGGCGCGGTCCTCACCGACCGAGCCGTTCTTGCACACCCAGACGTCGTTGATGGCGACGTTGAGCTGGTCGGGGTCGAAGGTGGCGGAGGTGGTGCCGATGGCGGAGAGCACCCGGCCCCAGTTGGGGTCCTCGCCGTGGATGGCGCACTTGAGGAGGTTGTTGCGGGCGATGGTGCGGCCGACCTCCACAGCCTCGCGCTCGTCGGCCGCGTTGATCACCTCGATGCGGATGTCCTTGGAGGCGCCCTCGGCGTCGCCGATGAGCTGCCGTGCCAGGTCGTCGCAGACGGTGCGGACCGCTTCGGCGAATTCGTCCGGGTCGGGGGTCACCCCGGTGGCGCCGGAGGCCAGCAGCAGCACGGTGTCGTTGGTGGACATGCAGCCGTCGGAGTCGATCCGGTCGAAGGTGGTGCCGGTGGCGGCGCGCAGTGCCGTGTCGAGGCCCGGGGCGTCCACGTCCGCGTCGGTGGTGAGCACCACGAGCATGGTGGCGAGCCCGGGGGCGAGCATCCCGGCGCCCTTGGCCATGCCGCCGACGGTCCAGCCCGCGGGGCTCTGGGTCACGGCCGTCTTGTGCACGGTGTCGGTGGTCTTGATGGCGATGGCGGCCTTCTCCCCGCCGTGCGCGGACAGCTCTCCGGCGGCCTTCTCCACCCCGGACAGCACCTTCTCCATGGGGAGCCGGATGCCGATCAGGCCGGTGGAGGCGACGGCGATCTCACCGGCGCTGTGGCCCAGGACCTCGGCGGCCTTCTCCGCGGTGGCGTGGGTGTCCTGGAAGCCGAGCGGGCCGGTGCAGGCGTTGGCGCCGCCGGAGTTGAGGACCACCGCGGAGACCTGTCCGCCCTTGAGCACCTGCTCGGACCAGAGGACCGGGGCGGCCTTGACGCGGTTGGCGGTGAAGACGCCGGCGGCGGCGAGGCGCGGCCCGTTGTTGACCACCAGGGCGAGGTCGGGGTTGCCGTTGCTCTTGATTCCGGCGGCGACGCCGGCCGCGGTGAATCCCTGTGCTGCCGTGACGCTCACGGTGCCACTCCGATCATGGGAAGTCCGGTGTCCTCGGGGAGGCCGAGGGCGATGTTCATGCTCTGCACCGCGCCGCCCGCGGTGCCCTTGGTGAGGTTGTCGATGGCGCTGATGGCGATGATCCGGCCCACCGCCTCGTCCAGCGCGACCTGGAGCTGGACGGCGTTGGCCCCCTGGACGGCGGCGGTGGCCGGCCACCGGCCCTCGGGCAGCAGCCGGACGAACGGCTCGGCCGCCAGCGCCTTCTCGTAGGTCTCACGGAGCCGGGTGGCGGTCACGCCCGGCCTGGCCTTGGCGCTGCAGGTGGCGAGGATGCCGCGGGCCATCGGGGCGAGGGTGGGGGTGAAGGACACGGCGACCGGCTCCCCCGCCGCCGCGGAGAGGTTCTGGACCATCTCCGGGGTGTGCCGGTGGACACCGCCGACGCCGTACGGGCTCATCGAGCCCATCACCTCGCTGCCCAGCAGGTGCGGCTTGGGGGCCTTGCCCGCGCCGGAGGTGCCGGAGGCGGCGACGACCACCGCCTCGGGCTCGGCGAGTCCGGCCGCGTAGGCGGGGTAGAGCGCCAGCGACACCGCGGTGGGATAGCAGCCGGGCACCGCCACCCGCCGGGCGCCGCGCAGCGCGGCCCGTGCCCCGGGCAGCTCCGGCAGCCCGTACGGCCAGGTGCCCGCGTGGGGGGAGCCGTAGAACGCCTCCCACGCGGCGGCGTCCCGGAGCCGGAAGTCGGCCCCGCAGTCGATGATCAGCACCTCGTCGCCGAGCTGCTCGGCGACGGCCGCGGACTGCCCGTGCGGCAGCGCGAGGAAGACCACGTCGTGCCCGGCGAGCACCTCGGGGGTGGTGGGCTCCAGCACGCGATCGGCCAGCGGGAACAGGTGGGGCTGGAGCGCGCCGAGGCGCTGTCCGGCGCTCGCGTGACCGGTCAGGGTGCCGATCTCCACCTCCGGGTGGGCGGCCAGCAGCCGCAGCACCTCTCCCCCGGCGTACCCGCTCGCTCCGGCCACGGCCACTCGTACGGTCATCGGACCCCTCCTCACTGATGGCATGACTATACGGAGCACGGCAGGTTTATGCAACGGGTCGCCTGGCGTCCGGCCTCGACGGAGATCACGTGGCGGCGCCGGGCACCGCACCGCATCGGCCCGCTGTGCGGGCAGCAGGGCCGGGGAACGGGACCGGGAGCCGGGGTCGCGGAAAGCGGTGCGCCGGCCTGCCGGAGGGCATGAATTCCGCCCGGCCGCAACTCTCCCTCCGAAAAGGAAAGCCGCAATTCGCGGATTCACCGGAGGGCACAGAATTGTTCGGTCCGCAAATCCGGTCGGAGGGCATACAGCGCCCTCGACCGCAAGAGCGTGGACCGGAAATTCCGAACTTGACGGCGCCGTGGAGCACATTTATGGTCCGGTCTTCCAGGACCCCGCCGCTCGATATCCGAAGGTGTTCATGAACGCGTCCCCGGTATTGCCGAAATTCAGGCAGCAGTTGATTCTTTCCGTTCTCATGCTGTGTTCGGTGCTGATCTGGCTGGAGAACACCGTCCTGAGTACCGCGCTGGAGACCCTCGCCGACCCGGACCGGGGGCTGGGCGCCGATCCCGGCCGGCTGCAATGGGCGACCGGTGCGTACACCCTGGCCTTCGCCACCTTGATGTTCACGGCGGGGGCACTGGGCGATCGGTTCGGTCACCGGACCGTGTTCTCCGGCGGGCTGGTGGTGTTCGCCGGGTCCTCGCTGTGGGCGGCGTACGCGGGCGACGCGGACCAGCTGATCGCGGCCCGGGCCGCGATGGGGGTGGGCAGCGCGCTGATCACGCCCGCCATGATGGCCATCCTCATGTGGACCTTCACCGGCCCCGCGCGGGCCGCCGCCGTCGGCGTCTTCTCGACGTCGGCCGGTGTCGGAATGGCCGTCGGCCCGGTGCTGGCGGGATTCCTGCTCGACCATTTCTGGTGGGGTTCGGTGTTCCTGGTCAACGTCCCGGTCGCCGCAGCGGCACTGGTCGGGCTCGCCGTGCTGGTCCCGAATTTCCGCAGCCCTGTCCCGCGAACTCTGGACCCCGCCGGAATGCTGCTGTCGGTCAGCGGGCTCTCGGTGCTGACCTACGGGCTGATCCGGGCGGGGCAGGTGGCGGTGTGGAGTCGCACCGACGTCTGGGCGCCGATCGTCGCCGGACTCGTTCTGCTGGCCGTTTTCGTACTCGTCGAACTGCGCGTCGAGGTGCCCGGCTTCGATCCGCGGCTGTTCGCGCGACGCGCGTTCGGTGGCGGCAACGCGGCGCTCGGACTCCTGCTCTTCGGCGTCGCCGCGATCACCTTCTCCAACGCCTTCTACCTGCAGGGTGCGCTCGGTTTCTCCCCGATGAAGGCCGGGCTGGCCAACATCCCGACCGCGCTGGGTGCTCTGGTGGGGGCGCCGCTCGCCTCGCGTCTGGTCCGCCGGCTGCCGCTGCGGGTCGTCACCGTGCCCGCGCTGACCGTGGCCGCGCTGTCCATGGGCGGCTACGCATTCCTCGGGCTCCAGACTCCCCTCGTCCTGATCGAGATCCTGTTGCTGCTCCAGGGGCTCTCGGTCGGCATGGTGATCGGCCCCGTGACGGCCGCGTTGATCAGCGACCTTCCGCTGGAACAGGCCGGTGCGGGATCGGCCGTCACCAACACCGTGCGGCAGACCGGCAGTGTGATGGGGATCGCGGTGGGCGGCACGATCATGTCGATCGTGTACCGGCGCGCGATGGAACCTTCGCTGGAGGGCGTACCCGGTCCGGTGCGGGAGCAGGCGCGGGTCTCCGCCGAACAGGCCCGTCACGTCGCCGCCACCACCCACCGGCCCGCCCTCGCCCGGGCTGCCGATGACGCCTTCGTCCACGCTCTGCACGTCGCCGCGGGCTGGGTCGCGGCCATCGCGCTCCTCGGAGCGGTGGTGCTGCTGATCACCTTGCCCGCCGGCGGGAAGGAGAGGGGTCCGGCACCGGAGCCGGACCAGGAGGGCGCCCGCGGCTCCGGTGCCCGGTCCGCCGTGTGACGGGCTGCCCGTGCGCGCGGTCGCCGGACGAGGTGCCCTGCCGGCCCGCGACGGTGGCCGCTCGGCCGGCAGGGCACCTCCCCGGAGCGGAAGCCCCGCACCACAAGCCCCGGATTCAGCCGTGGATTCAGCCGCCGACGTAGGCGGCCAGGTGTTCGCCGGTGCGGGTGGAGCGGGCGGCGACCAGGTCGGCGGGGGTGCCCTCGAAGACGATCCGGCCGCCGTCGTGGCCGGCGCCGGGGCCGAGGTCGATGATCCAGTCGGCGTGTGCCATCACCGCCTGGTGGTGTTCGACGACGATGACCGACGTGCCGGAGTCCACCAGCCGGTCGAGCAGGCCGAGCAGGTGCCGGACGTCGGCGAGGTGGAGGCCGGCGGTCGGCTCGTCGAGGATGAGGACGCCGCCCTTGTCGGCCATCCGGGTGGCCAGCTTGAGCCGTTGCCGCTCACCGCCGGAGAGCGTGGTGAGCGGCTGGCCGAGGGTGAGGTAGCCGAGGCCCACGTCGGTGAGCCGGTCGAGGATCTTCGACGCGGCGGGCGTACGCGCCTCGCCGGAGCCGAAGAAGTCGCGGGCCTCGGTCACCGGCATCGCGAGCACCTGGCTGATGTCCTTGCCGCCGAGGCGGTACTCCAGCACCCGCTCCTGGAACCGCCTGCCCTCGCACTCCTCACAGGTGGTGTCGGTGCCGGCCATCATGCCGAGCTCGACGTGGACCACCCCGGCGCCGCCGCAGCCGGGGCAGGCACCCTCGGAGTTGGCGCTGAACAGCGCCGGCTTCACCCCGGCAGCCTTCGCGAACGCCTTGCGGACCGGGTCGAGGAGCCCGGTGTAGGTCGCCGGGTTGCTCCGCCGGGAGCCGCGGATGGGGGTCTGGTCCACCCGTACCACGCCCTCCTCGGCCGGGATCGACCCGTGCACCAGCGAGCTCTTGCCGGAGCCGGCGACCCCGGTGACGACGACCAGGACCCCGAGCGGGATGTCCACGTCCACGTCGCGCAGGTTGTGCCGGCTCGCCCCCCGGATCTTCAGCGCGCCGGCCGGCGTCCGTACCGTCTCCTTGAGGGCGGCCCGGTCGTCGAGGTGGCGGCCGGTGACGGTGCCGCTGGTCCGCAGCCCCTCGACGGTGCCCTCGAAGCAGACGGTGCCGCCCGCGGTGCCGGCGCCCGGTCCGAGGTCGACCACGTGGTCGGCGATCTCGATCACCTCGGGCTTGTGCTCGACCACGAGCACCGTGTTGCCCTTGTCCCGCAGCCGCAGCAGCAGGTCGTTCATCCGCCGGATGTCGTGCGGGTGCAGGCCGGTGGTGGGCTCGTCGAAGACGTAGGTGACGTCGGTGAGGGAGGAGCCCAGGTGCCGGACCAGCTTCACCCGCTGGGCCTCGCCGCCCGAGAGCGTGCCGGTGGGCCGGTCGAGCGCCAGGTATCCCAGTCCGATCTCCACGAAGGAGTCGAGGGTGTGCCGCAGGGCGGTGAGCAGCGGCGCCACCGTCGGCCTGTCGAGGCCGCGGACCCAGTCGGCCAGGTCGCGGATCTCCATCGCGCAGGCGTCGGCGATGGAGATTCCCTCGATCTTCGACGACCGGGCCGGTCCGGCCAGCCGGGTGCCGTCGCACTCGGGGCAGGTGGTGAAGGTGACCGCGCGCTCCACGAACGCCCGTATGTGCGGCTGCAGCGCCTCCTTGTCCTTGGACAGGAACGACTTGCGGATCTTGGGGAGCAGCCCCTCGTAGGTGAGGTTCACGCCCTCGACCTTCACCTTGGTCGGCTCGCGGTGGAGGAAGTCGTGCATCTCCTCCTCGGTGTAGTCGCGGATCGGTTTGTTCGGGTCGAGGAAGCCCGACCCGGCGTAGACCCGTACGGTCCAGAAGCTGTCGGACTTCCACCCGGGGATGGTGAAGGCACCGTCGGCGAGGGACTTGGAGTCGTCGTAGAGCTGGGTGAGGTCGATGTCGGAGACCGTGCCCCGTCCCTCGCAGCGCGGGCACATGCCGCCGGTGCGGCTGTAGGTGGCGTTCACGGTCTTCCCGGCGCCGCGCTCGACGGTGATCGCGCCGCCGGCCCGGACCGAGGGGACGTTGAAGGCGTACGCGCCGGGCGGCCCGATGTGCGGGGTGCCCAGCCGGCTGAAGAGGATGCGCAGCATCGCGTTGGCGTCGGTGGCGGTGCCCACGGTGGAGCGGGGGTCGGTTCCCATCCGCCGCTGGTCGACGACGATCGCGGTCGTCAGTCCGTCGAGGACGTCCGCCTCCGGGCGCGGCAGCGTGGGCATGAAGCCCTGGACGAAGGCGCTGTAGGTCTCGTTGATCATCCGCTGTGACTCGGCGGCGATGGTGTCGAACACCAGCGAGCTCTTGCCGGAGCCGGAGACGCCGGTGAACACCGTCAGCCGCCGCTTGGGGATCTCGACGGCGACGTCCCGCAGGTTGTTCTCGCGCGCGCCGTGCACGCGGATGACGTCATGGCGGTCGGCGATGTGCGGCGCGGGCCGCCGCGGGTGGGTACTGCTGGTCATGCTGCTGGTGTCTCCATCCGTGGAAGGCCGGCCGCGGTCGCGGCCGGCCCGGCGCCGCCGGGGCCGGGTGGCGGGTCCGGTCGGCGGTCCGGCTCCGGGGTCCGTGCCCGGGGTCCGGCCGGGCGTCGGGCACGGGGCCGGGGCCCGACGGTGCTCCGGTCGGTCGAGTCGGTCCGGTCGGTTCCGTCCGGTCGGTCGAGTCGGTCCGATCCGGTCGGTCCGGTCGGTTCGCTCGTCCTGTCCGTTCGTGCGCCGTTCCGGCCTGTTCGCCGGATGGTGCGGCGCGGTGCGGGCGGGCGGCGCCGTGCGGGGCCGGGGTTCGGTGCGGGGCGTCCCCACGGCCGCCGGCGGCGTGCCGGGCGGCCGCGGGGTCCGTCACTTCCCGCGGCGCTGGGTGAAGCGGAGCATGTTGCCGGCGGGGTCGCGGAAGGCGCAGTCGCGGACGCCGTACGGCTGGTCGATCGGCTCCTGGAGCACCTCCGCACCGGCCGCCCGGATGTGTTCGAAGGTGGCGTCGCAGTCGTCGGTGGCGAAGATGACTCCGCGCAGCATGCCCTTGGCCAGGAGTTCCGCCATCGCCTGCTGGTCGGCCGGCGAGGCGTTGGGGTGGGCGAGCGGCGGTTCGAGGACGATCTCCACGTCCGGCTGCGTGGGCGAGCCGACGGTCACCCAGCGCATCCCCTCGAACGCGACGTCGTTGCGCACCTCCAGGCCCAGGGTGTCGCGGTAGAAGGCGAGCGCCTTGTCGTGGTCGTCGACGGCGATGAAGCACTGTGCGAGCGTGATGTTCATGCCGCAGACGCTACGAGGCGGCGGTGGTTTTCGCTTCTCCGATCCTGACCGGTCGCGTGTGGATCTTGGCGACGCAGGCCGGGATGGCGGCGCTCTCGTCGTGGCGTCGGGCCCGGTAGGCGCTGGGGGTCTCACCGACCAGTTCGGTGAAGCGTGAGCTGAACGACCCCAGCGAGGTGCAGCCGACGGCGAAGCAGACCTCTGTCACGCTGAGATCGCCCCGCCGCAGCAGCGCCTTGGCCCGCTCGATCCGGCGGGTCATCAGGTAGTTGTACGGCGTCTCCCCGAAGGCGGCACGGAAGCTGCGGGAGAAGTGCCCGGGCGACATCAGGGCGACCCTCGCCAGCGCCGGGACGTCCAGCGGACTCGCGTAGTCCCGGTCCATCGTGTCCCGGGCGCGGCGCAGACGTACCAGGTCCTCCAGGTTCATGGTCACCAGCATCGCACGGCGCCGGTGGCGGCCCGCCGGGTCGCGGTGGCGGGACGGCCCGCCGGGGCTGGTGGGCGGGGACGGGCCCGCCCGCTGCCGGGCCCGTCCCCGCCAGGATGCGGTCCGGGGGCGGCGGTACGGCCGGCGACCGGCCGGCGGGCCAGGAGGGCGTCGGGCGTCGGGTCAGGAGGCCGTCAGGCGGCGGGTCAGTTCCAGGAGTTCCGGCAGCCGCAGGACCCGGTCACCGGCGCCCGGCAGCGGGACGTGGAGCGGGCCGGTCCAGCGGTCCGGGATGGCGTCGAGCCCGTACACCGCTCCGGCGAGCCCGCCGGTGACCGCGGCGACGGTGTCGGTGTCGCCGCCGAGGTCGATCGCGGCCCGCAGCGCCGTCTCGAAGGAGTCGGTGGTGCGCAGCGCCCAGACCGCCGAGCCCAGGCAGGGCCAGATCGCGCCGTTGGGCTCGGTGGCCAGGTCCGGGTGCCAGTCGGGCGCGAGGACGGTGGCGTAGCGGTCCCGGTGGCCGGGGTCGAGGAGGGCGAGGGCGCCCGGGAGCGCGGCGAGGGGGTCGGCCCCGTCGAGTGCCACGCGCAGCAGTTCGTGGAAGAGCGCGGTGCCCTCCCAGGCGGCGGGGTCGCCGTGGGTGAGGGCGGCGATCCGGCGGGCGGCGTCCGCGGTGGCGTCCGGTCCGTCGGCGGCGAAGTACACGGCCGGGGTGGTGGCCCGCATCAGCGATCCGTTCCCGGCGGCGTGCCCGGTGGTCCGGAAGTGCTCGGCGGCGGCCCGGTCCCACGGCAGGCCGGCGGTGAGCACCGCCTCGGTCTGCAGCCCGATGTCCTTGGGGTCGGAGGCCGCCCACCGCCGGAAGCGGTGGAAGACGTCGGCCGGGTCGAGGCCGCCGTGCTCCAGCAGGGACTCCGCGACGTGCACGGCCATCTGCGTGTCGTCGGTCGCCTCGCCGGGGTCCCAGCCTCCGCCGCCGCACATCTCCTCGGCGGGGGTTCCGGCGGGGAAGCGGCGGGAGAAGGCCCCGGCGGGCCCGAATTCGAAGGGGGCGCCGAGCGCGTCGCCCACCGCCGAGCCGACGATCGCGCCCGCGGCGCGCTGGGTGCGGTCCATCATCGGGCCAGGGTAGGACGGCGGCGCGGCCGGCCGGCGGCCGGGGGTGCGGGCGCCGGGCCTCCGTGGCGGCCCCCACCCGGGCGTCGGGCAGGTCCCGGCCCGCGCGTCGGGCAGGTCCCGGCCCGCGCGTCGGGCGGGTTCCCGGCGGCCGGGCCCGGGCCACGGTCGGGGACTGCGGCGCGCGGGCCGGGGTCGCGGTCGGGGATCCCTGCGGGTGGGCCGGGGCCGGCGGGTCGGGGTCCCGGCGCACTCCCGTCCGGTCCCGGCGGGCGGGACCGTGCGGCGGCCGGCCCGTGCGTCCGGCGGTCCCGGCGGGCGGACGCGACGGCCGGCGGAACGGCCGCGGGGACGGCCGGGCCGCGTGCCGGTGCCCGCCGGCCGGGTGCCCGGCCCGCGGGCGTGCGAACCGCCGGGCGCCGGGGGGTACGAAGAGCGGCCGGCCGGGTTCAGCCGCGGCCGGTGCCGGTCTCCGCGAAGGCGGTACGGAGCCGGCGCACGCCCTCCGCCAGCTCCGCGGGACCCGAGGCGGAGGCGAAACCGAGCCGCAGGTGCGGGGCGGGGGGTTCGGCGCTGAAGTAGGGGCGGCCGGGGGCGACGGCGACCCCGGCGCGCAGCGCGGCGGCGGCGAGGGCGGCCTCGTCCGTGCCGTCGGGCAGCCGCAGCCACAGGTGGTAGCCGCCGTAGGGGACGTGCGGCACCTCGGCGGCGTCCGGCAGTTCCTGGTGGAGGGCGGCGAGCAGCGCCTCGCGACGGGTGCGCAGGGCGGCGGCCACGGTCCGCAGGTGGCGGGGCCAGGCCGGGGCGCCGACCAGTTCCAGCGCGGTTTCCTGGAGCGGCCGGGGGACGAAGAAGCTGTCCACCACCTGGATGGCGCGCAGCCGTTCCAGGGCGGGGCCCCGGGCGGCCAGCGCGCCCACCCGGAGGCTGGGCGAGGTGATCTTGGTGAGGGAGCAGACGTGCACCACCACGCCGTCGGGGTCGTCGGCGGCGAGGGTGGCGGGGAGCGGCGGGGCGTCCTCGTGGACCAGGCGGCGGGCGAAGTCGTCCTCCACCACGAAGGCGCCGGCCTGCTGCGCCACCCGGATCACCTCCGCCCGCCGGTCGGGGGCGAGCACCGCGCCACCGGGGTTCTGGAACAGCGGCTGGCAGACGAAGACCCGGGCACCACT
The DNA here is from genome assembly GCF_016031615.1 of Streptomyces pactum. GTDB lineage: Bacteria > Actinomycetota > Actinomycetes > Streptomycetales > Streptomycetaceae > Streptomyces > Streptomyces pactus. Next base: position 6,370,273 of record NZ_JACYXC010000001.1, on the reverse strand, counting down.
GGCCCGGAACGCCCGGGCCAGCAGGTCGGTCCGCACGCCGTCGGTGTCGGCCGGGACCGGCACCGGCCGCAGTCCGGAGGCACGGGCCGCGGCGAGCATGCCGGGGTACGTGGGGGACTCCACCAGAACCGGGGCGCCGGGGGCGGCCAGTCCGCGGAGGGCCGTGGTCAGGGCGCTCTGGCCGCCCGCGGTGATCAGGACGTCGGAGGCCGCCAGGGCACCGGACGGGCCGCCGATCTCCCGGGCGAACCAGGCCCGCAGCTCGGGCAGGCCATCGGTGGGCGGTCTGCCCCAGGCCCCGGGGCGGCGGCCGGCCCGGGCGAGGGCCGCGGCCATGGCCTGCTCGGGCTGGAGACCGGGGTGCAGGTATCCGCCGTTCAGCTCGATGACGCCGGAGGGCGGGGCGGCGAGCGTGGTGAGCACCCCGGAGGCGTCCACCGAGCGGGGTACGGCCTCCCCGGCGGACTCCGCACCGAGGGCGAGCTCCTGCCAGGAGGTGTCGCCCGGCCGGTGCCGGCGCGCGGGACGGTCGGCGCGGAAGGCACCGGCCCCCGGGCGGGTGACCACCAGCCCTTCGGCGGCGAGGGCGGCCAGCGCCCGGGAGACCGTCACCGGACTCACCCGGAACCGCTCGACCAGTACCCGGCTCGACGGCAACTTCTCCCCGGGGGAGTAGCGGTTCAGCTCGGAACGGAGAAAGCCCGCCAGCTCCTCCACACTGCTACGCTCTTGCATGAGGAACAACGATAGCGCTATCGGTCGATGCGGGATAGCAGTCAACGACGCCGCCCCGGGCACCGCGAGGGCCGCGGCGGGCCGGCCGACCGTCGCACCCCCCACGTCCTCCGCCGGCCCGGTGGCCGGCCGGACGGCGGGCCAGATGGCGGGCCGGACACCGGAACGGACCCCCGGAGAGACACCGGAACAGTGCTCCGGCCGGGCGCCGGGGCGGACGTCCGGGGGGACACCGGAGGGGAAGCAGGGGCGGACGGCGGGGCCACCCGGCCCGGACCGGCTCGCGGACCGGCCCCCGGGCCGCGGTGCCGGCGGCGCCGAGGGTTCCGGAAGCCTCGCCGGGACGCTGCTGGCCGGGCTGGGGGTGGTCGCGTTCTCCCTCACCTTCCCGGCCACCGCCTGGAGCCTGGAGGGGCTCGGCCCCTGGTCCGTCACCTCGGTACGGATGGTGCTGGCCGGACTGGTCGCGGGCGGCTGTCTGCTCGCCCTGCGGGTGCCGCTGCCCGCCCGCCGGCACCTGCCCGGCCTGCTGGTGGTCGCGGCCGGCGTGGTGGTGGGCTTCCCGCTGCTGACCACACTGGCGCTGCAGACGTCCACCACCTCCCACGCCGCGGTGGTGGTGGGCCTGCTGCCGCTGACCACGGCGGCGCTCTCCGCGCTGCGGACCGGGGCACGGCCGTCGCGCACCTTCTGGGCGGCGGCGCTCACCGGCGCCGCGGTGGTGATCGCCTTCGCCGTACGGGAGAGCGGGGGCTCCCTGAACACCAGCGATCTGTACCTGTTCGCCGCGCTGCTGGTGTGCGCGGCCGGCTACACCGAGGGCGGCCGGCTCGCCGCCCGGATGCCCGGGTGGCAGGTGATCGGCTGGGCGCTGGTCGGCTGCCTCCCGCTGTCCCTGGCCGGGGCCGCGGTCGCCCTGTCGGTGGAGCCCGCGGAGGTGACCGGGCACACGGTGGCGGGCATCCTCTGGCTCGCCGTGGGGTCGCAGTTCCTGGGACTGGTGGTCTGGTACCGGGGCATGGCGGCCATCGGGGTGGCCCGGGCGAGTCAGCTCCAGCTGGCCCAGCCGCTGCTGACCCTGGTGTGGTCGGTGCTGCTGCTCGGTGAACGGCTCACCCCGGCCGCACCGGTGGCGGCGGTCGCGGTGCTGGTGTGCATCGGCGTCACCCAGCGGTCCCGGACCTGAAGCCGCCGGGGCGCGGCGGCCGGCGGTCCGGCCCCGCCTACGGCCCCGGGCGCGCGTCCCACCGCCGTGGGAGCGCGTCCCCCGCCGTGGGCCGGTGCCCCTCCGCCGCGGGTCGGCGTCCCTTCGCGGGTGTCCCTCCCTTGGGCGCGCGTCGCACCCGGTCGTCGGGCCGGTGCGCGCCCGGCCGCGCGGGGCACCGGCGGTACGCACGCCGGACGGCCGCGCCGCCGCACAGCAGTACGGCGGCGGCCGTACGCCGCACCCGTCGGACCGGGCCGGGGCCGTGCCGACAGGCGGTGCGTGTTCCGACGGGCGGCACCCGTTCCCGCGGGGCGTACGGCTGTACGGACCTGCCCCGCTGCGCCGACGGCACCTACCCCACCGGGCCCCACTCCGTCGGGCCGTATCCCCCAGGCCGCATCCCCCTCGGACCGTACCGGCGGCACGCGACCGGCCGGAGCGTCGGGCGGTGCACGTCCCGGAGGGCGGTACACGTCTCGGCAGGGGATGCACGTCCGGCGGGTGGTGCGGGCACGTCCCCCACGGGCGGTAGGACACCCGGACCTCCTGGGTGCCGGTCAGGGGACGGGGGCGTCCCCTGACCGGCGCGTCACGGACGGGCCGACGGACGGCGGACGGCCCCGACGGGATACCGGCGTACCGGGGTACCCGGTGAATGGCGAGGGTGGCCGGTGGCTCCGGAGGTGTCGGGGAGCCCGGCGGGCCCGGGCCCGCCATCGACAGGCGGCCGGTCACCGACCACCATGGAGGCAGGGCCGGAAATGCCCGGAAGGTCGCACCTCGTCCGCTCGGGGCGAACCCGTCAGCGGCCCGGCGGCCGTCCGTCGGTGGCGGACGGGCGGGGGACGGGCGGGCGGCTCCCGCGCGGGGCCGGCCCGGAAGGCGACGGCCGGCGACCGACGACGAGACGGATCATCACCGCCGCCGCGGCGGCGGACCCCAACCCTGATTCCCTTCCGAACCGGACAGGAGGTTCTGGCTGATGCGAGCGAACAAGGGTGACCATCTGGTGAGGCACGGCAGGGTCGTGGGAGAGCACGACCGGGTCGTGGAGGTCGTGGAGGTGCTCGGTCAGGACGGCAACCCGCCGTTCCGGGTCCGCTCCGAGAACGGACACGAGTCGATCATGTCGCCCGGTCCGGACTGCGTGGTGGACCACCGTGAGGACGCCCAGCGCGGAGGCACTCCCCTGTGATGCCCCGCCGTACCCGCCGGCCGTGACGGTGGCCGTGGCCGGCGGACGGGCCCGGGTGCCGCACGGTCGGCACCCGGGCCCGTACCTGTGCCCCGCCCGGGCCCGCCGCCGGGGGTGGGAGACCGGCACGGACACCGGCCGGGCGCGGCAGCCCGGCACGCGGACCGGACGGGACGGGCAGGGCCGCGCGGTCACGAGGCCGCACGGGGCCCCACGGCCCGGGCCGCACACGGGCACGCGGACACGCCCGGCCCGGGGACCGCGCGGCCGCGCAGGCACGCGGCACGGTCCGACGCGGCCGGCCCGTGGGGAAGCCCGCCCGGACGGGCCGGCCCGGTACGGCGGTCAGGGCCCACCACCGCCAACGGCAGCGGTCACGGCCGCCGCCCGCGTCCCCGACCGACTGCCCCGGACCCGGGACCTACTGTCCCTGGGTCCTTGACCGACTCCCCCGGGTCCGTGACCCGACTGCCTGCGGCCGGGCCGGCGACCGGCCGGTCAGGGCCGGTCGTACGGGCCATGGATCCCCGGCCCGTACGACCGGCCCTGCTCGCGGCCTACACGGGCACGGGCCCGGCCCCCCAAGGCCCCGGCCGGGCCGACGGGCCGACGGTGCGGCCGGGCCCGCGGACCGGCGTCTCACCGGGGCGGGCGGGCCGGGGCCGGGTAGTGGTCGGCGACCACCCGGGCCAGGGCGCCGATCCGGTCCTGCACGACCTCCTTCGCGGAGAAGAAGACGTTGCCGCGCACCTCGGGGTGGGAGTGGCCCAGGGTCAGGTGCCGGGACAGCTCCGCCGGGTCCTGCCAGGCGGCGGGCTGCGCCGGGTCCCCCGCCTTGTACAGCGCCTCGCCGATGTACAGCCGCACCCCGGTGTCCCGCACGGTCCGGGCCCACCAGGGCACCAGCCGGGCGTAGTCGGCCGCGGCGAACCCGATGTTCCAGTAGACCTGCGGGACGACGTAGTCGATCCAGCCCTCGCGGACCCAGCGGCGGGTGTCGGCGTACAGGTCGTCGTAGGTCTGCACCCCGGCGCGGGTGTCGGAGCCCAGCGGGTCCGTGGCCTGGTTGCGCCAGACCGCGAACGGGCTGATCCCGAACCGCACGTGCTTCTTCAGTCCCTTGATCCGCCGGGCGGTCTCCAGGACCAGCCGGTCGATGTTGTCGCGCCGCCAGGCGGCGCGGTCCGGGAAGGCCCCGCCGTACCGGGCGTACGCCGCGTCGTCGTCGAAGGTCTGGCCGGCCACCGGGTAGGGGTAGAAGTAGTCGTCCCAGTGGACCGCGTCGATGTCGTAGCGGCGGACGGCGTCCAGCATGGCGTCCTCGACGAACCGGCGGACCTCCGGCAGGCCCGGGTTGTAGTACAGCTTGCCGCCGTACCGGACGACCCACTCCGGGCGCAGCCGGGCCGGGTGGTTGGCCACCAGCCGGGCGGGGTCGGTGTGGTTCGCCACCCGGTAGGGGTTGAACCAGGCGTGCAGTTCCAGGCCGCGGGCGTGTGCCTCCGCCACCGCGGTGCCCAGCGGGTCCCAGCCGGGGTCCCGGCCCTGGACCCCGGTCAGGTACTCGGCCCACGGTTCGTAGGGGGACGGCCACAGTGCGTCCGCGGTGGGCCGGACCTGGAAGATCACCGCGTTCAGCCGGCGCGCCACCGCGGTGTCCAGGTAGGCGAGGAGTTCCTCGCGCTGGCGGACGGCGGGCAGGCCGGGGCGGGAGGGCCAGTCGCGGTTGGCGACGGTGGCCAGCCACATGCCGCGGAACTCCCTGCGCCGGCCGCGCCCGGGTGTCACCGGGGCCGGTTCCGCGTTCGGTCCGCCCCCGCTCCGCCCGCCGGGTGCGGCGCCTGCGGCGGGGTGCGCCGCCGCCACCCCGGGCACCGCCGTCGCGGCCAGCGCCCCGGCCGCCGCCGCTGTCAAGCCTCTGCGCGAGATCTGCCCCATGAACGCTCCCTGATCGTGTGTCAGTGCCTTCGGGTCACGCTGATGATGCGGGCGGCCCGCGCGCTCGGCAATCCTCCATCCGGGTCCGGGCCGCCCGGGCGGCGCGGCGCGTCCGCTCCGTGGACCGTCCGGCGACGACCGGGCGGGCCCCGCTCCCCCGGCCCGCCGCCCCGGCCCGGTCGGGTACGGAGGGAGGATGGACGGTGGCCGCTCCGGGCGGGCCGCGGGGAGCCCGGCCGGCGGGACGGCGGGTCCCGCGGCGGGGTCCCGTCCGCCTCCGTGAGCGGTCGCCGGGCGGCCCGGCGGGGCGGTCCGGCGGCTCGGCGGAGTAACGTCTGCCGCGAGGCGGGCCCGGAATCACACGTGTCCCGCCGGCCCGTAGATCAGCGAAAGGCACGAGGTGACGGACACAATTGCCGACATTGCACGCGTCGGAGTGGTGGGCTGCGGCCAGATGGGCGCGGGCATCGCCGAGGTGTGCGCCCGTTCCGGCCTGGACGTCAAGGTCGCCGAGACCACCGGCGAGGCGTTGGAGCTGGGCCGTACGCGCCTGACCAATTCCCTCGGGAAGGCCGCCGAACGCGGCAAGATCACCGCCGAGGAGCGGGACGCGGCGCTCGGCCGGCTGAGCTTCACCACCGACCTGGGGGAGTTCGCCGACCGCGACCTGGTCATCGAAGCCGTGGTGGAGAACGAGCAGGTCAAGATCGAGATTTTCCAGATCCTGGACCAGGTGGTGACCCGCCCGGACGCGATCCTGGCCTCGAACACCTCTTCGGTTCCGCTGGTGAAGCTGGCCGTGGCGACCTCCCGCCCGGAGCAGGTCATCGGCATCCACTTCTTCAACCCGGCCCCGGTGCAGAAGCTGGTGGAGCTGATCCCGGCGCTGACCACCGGCGAGGAGACCGTCAAGCGTTCCGAGGCCCTGGTCCAGCAGCTGCTGGGCAAGCACGCCATCCGCGCCCAGGACCGCTCCGGTTTCATCGTCAACGCCCTGCTCATCCCGTATCTGCTCTCCGCGATCCGGATGTTCGAGTCGGGCATCGCCAGCCGTGAGGACATCGACAACGGCATGGAGATGGGCTGCGCCCACCCGATGGGGCCGCTGAAGCTGGCCGACCTGATCGGGCTGGACACCGTCGCGGCCATCGCCGACTCGATGTACGAGGAGTACAAGGAGCCGCTGTACGCCGCCCCGCCGCTGCTCCAGCGGATGGTGGACGCGGGCCGGCTGGGCCGCAAGTCCGGTTCCGGGTTCTACACCTACTCCTGATCCGTCGCCCGACCCGCGCTGATCCGCGGGGACGACGGCGGACCGTCGTCGTCCCCGCGCCTGCCCGAGGCCGTGCCCCTGACCCGGGGCACGGCCTCGGTCGTGTCCGGCGTCACCCGGCGCCCGGACGGCACGGGACCGCGTGCCCGGCGGTGGCAGGGGGCGGCCTCGGCCCGGGCGGTACGGGACGGCGTCGGGCGGCCGGGGACGGCGTGTCCGGGGGTTGCGGGCGGCGGCCTGAGGCGCGCGGGGCGGGCACCGCACATGGCCGCGCAGGGCGCGCACCGGGTCCCGGTGCGTGGGCGGGTGTCGGACGCGGGTGTGCGGGACGGACGCCGGACACCGGGGGCGGGGTGGACGCGGGACGCGAGTGCGCGGGGCCGGACGCCGGACGCGGCGGTGCGGGGCGGCCGGGTGGGTCAGGGGCAGGCGTGGGGTTCACCGGCCGGTGCGGCACGGCCGGCCGTCGGCGGGCCCCCCGGGAGCCGGTCCTGGCGCAGCACGAGCAGGGCGACGTCGTCCGGCAGCCGCCCGCCGGTGTGCGCCAGCACCCCGGCCTGGACCTCCGCGACGACCGTGGCCGGGACGATGACCGGCTGGCCGGCGGCCTGCGCCAGGGTGCGCCGGAGCGGGAAGAAGGCCCCGTGGCCGTCCCGGGCGTCCTCGGCGCCGTCGGTGTGCAGCACCAGCGCCTGGCCGGGGCGGAGCCGGGCACACGGCCGGGCGGCCAGGTCGCCCGGGAGCGGGAAGAGCCCCAGCGGCGGCAGCGCCTCCCCGGCGCCGGCCTGCCGGACCCGCGGCCCCCCGGTGCGCAGGTCGGACAGGACGTAGGGCCAGGGGTGCCCGCAGTTGAGGGCGCTCACCGTCCCGTCCGGACGGATTTCCAGCAGCAGCACGGTGACGAACTCCTCACCGGGCAGGCCCGGCCCCGTCCCCGCGTCGGGGCCGCCGGGCGGGCCGGGCCGGTCGCCGGCCCGTGCGCGGGGCCGGCCGCAGCGTCCGGCCGGGTGCGGCTCGGCGGCGCCCGACGGGTGGGCGGCCAGAGCCCGCTCCCGCTGGTGCCGCTGCCAGGCGCGCTCCAGCCTGCGCAGGACGCCGGGGAGCTCGGCCTCGTCGTGGGCCGCCTCCCGGAAACTGCCGAGGACCGCCGCGACGCCGCCCATCGCGGCCACCCCGTGGCCCCGGACGTCGCCGATGACCACGCGGACCCCGTGCGGGGTGGACAGCGCCTCGTAGAGGTCCCCGCCGACGGCGGCGCCCCGGGTGGCCGAGAGGTGGCCGCCGGCGAGGGTGACACCGGCCAGCCGGGCGGGCAGCGGGCGGAGCACCACGTCCTGGGCGGCGGTCGCGACCGCGCGCACCTGCTCCAGCTCCTTGACGAGCCGCCGCCGACGGCCGGTGGTGAGACAGCCGGCCGCGACCACGGCGACGATGGCGGCGCAGGTGCCGACGGTCGGCACGGTGTCGGCGCGGTCGCCCCGCTCCGCACTGATCGGCAGCAGCGCGCATATCGCGCTGAGACCACCCATCACCACGCACCGCCGCCGACCGCTGCCGGCGCAGGCGATGGCGGGGGCGGCGGCGAGCAGCTGGACCGACTGGATGTCCTGCGGACCCCAGCGCTCCCAGGCGAGCACCGAGAGAATCCACAGAGCCGGCAGGACGAGGACGAAGAGCCGCCAGAGCCGTGCCGCGCCGGCGCGCGCTCGGCCTGCTGCCTTGCTCCGGATCATGCAGTCGGCCCCCTAGCAACCGATGACGCGGTTGGCCGGGCCCGGTGGACGTGACGTGCTGGGCCGTGGCGATGGCCATGATTCTTGCGACCATCCGCACCGAATTGACCGGACTCCTGACGATTCTCACCCGAACGGGTGAGGTGCCCCCCGGCGCTGACCGGCAGGGAACCGGACCCGGGCGGAAGGGGGCAGGCGGTCCGGCACGGACGTGCCCGAGGCCGGCGGTCGGAGGCGGCCCGCGCCGGGCGATCCCGGACGGGTGTGCCGGACCGCGATTCCGCCGCGGACGTGGCCGGGGCGCTGTTCCGCCGCCGATGCGGCCGGGTCACGTCCCGGCAGGCCGGGGCCGGTGGGCCGGGTGCCCTGACCCCGGTCACCGCCCCCCGCGGCTCCCGGACGGTGCGGCCGGCTCGCGGCTCTCCGGAACGATCCCGGGCCGGGCCGGCGAGCCGAAGCGCACCCCTGGGACGGACTCCGCGGACCGGGCGGGCGGGATCGGGCAGCCCCCCGCAGGCCACACCCCGGACGCCCCCGGAGCCGTTCCCGGCCGCGTCCCGGGCCGACCGAGCGCTCCGGACGCGGAGCGGGCGCCGGGCGCCGCACGGTGGGTGCGGCGCCCGGCGCCCGTGGTGGGGTCGGCCCGGCCGGCGGTGAGGCGCGGCCGGGCGCGGGGTCAGGCGCCCCGGAGCACCGCCCCGGTGCGCTCGACGGCCGCGGCGACGGCGGCGTCGCGGGCCGCGGACGCCTCGTCGGCGGTCAGCGTCCGGTCCGGCGCGCGGAACCGCAGCGCGTAGGCGAGGGACTTCTTCCCCTCGCCGAGCTGTTCGCCGGTGAAGACGTCGAACAGGCGCAGCGATTCGAGCAGTTCCCCGGCCCCGGCGCGCAGGGCCGTCTCCACCTCGGCCGCGGGGACCGAGGCGTCCACCACCAGGGCGACGTCCTGGGTGGCGACGGGGAAGGAGGACACCCGCGGTGCGGTGACGGGCCCGGTGGCGGCCCGCTCCAGCCGGTCCAGCTCGATCTCCATCGCGCAGGTGCGCTCCGGCAGCCCGAGCGCCTTGATCACCCGGGGGTGGATCTCGCCGGCGTTGCCGACCAGGATCTCCTCCCCGTCCACCACAGCGAGCAGCGCCGCGCAGCGGCCGGGGTGGAAGGGCGCCTGCTGGTCCTGGCGGACGATCAGCTCCACGCCCGCCTCGCGGGCCACGGTGCGGCCCGCCTCGACGGCGTCGGCCCAGATGGCCGGGCGGCCCTCGCCCCACCAGCCGGTCCGCTCCCGGGCACCGGCGAGGACCACGGCGGCCCGGCGCGGCTGGTGCGGCAGCGCGGCGTCGAGCGCGGCGAGCTGCTCGTCGGTGGGGCGGCGGTCCACCGGCAGCCGCACGGCGGCCGGTTCGTCGCCGTTGGGCCGGAAGACCAGGCCGGTCTCGAACAGCGCCAGGTCGTGCTCGCCGCGGCCGTGGTTGCGCCGCAGCGCGGCGAACAGGCCGGGCAGCAGGGTGGTGCGCAGGGCGGGCTCGCCGTCGGAGAGCGGGTTGACCAGGCGGACCACCGTGCGGCGGGTGTCGTCGGGGGCCAGGCCGAGCTGGTCGAAGACGTCCTCGCCGAGGAACGGGTAGTTCAGGGCCTCGACGTAGCCGGCCCCGGCCAGCGCGCGGCCGACGCGGCGGTGCAGCCGCTGCCGCTCGGTGAGCCCACGGCCGGACGGCGGCTGCGGCAGGGTGGAGGGGAGGTTCTCGTACCCCTCCAGCCGGATGACCTCTTCGGCGAGGTCGTTGGGGTCGGTCAGGTCGGGCCGCCAGCTGGGGACGGTGACCGTCAGGTCGTCCGATCCGTAGACGTCGCAGCCGACCTCCTGGAGGCGGCGGACGACGGTCTCCCGGCCGTAGGTGACGCCGGCGACCCGGTCCGGGTGGTCGGCGCGCAGGGTGATGGTGCGCGGCCCGCGCGGCGCGACGATCTCGGTCACGCCGGCCTCGGCGGTGCCGCCCGCGAGCAGCACCAGCAGGTCGACGGTGCGCTGGGCGGCGGCGGAGGTGGCGGCCGGGTCCACGCCCCGCTCGAAGCGCTTGGACGCCTCCGAGGAGAGCTTGTGGCGGCGGGCGGTGCGGGCGATGGAGACCGGGTCGAAGTGGGCGGCCTCGATGACCACGTCGGTGGTGCCCGCGCCCTCGGCGACGTCGGCGATCTCGGTGTCGGCGCCGCCCATCACCCCGGCGAGCCCGATCGGGCCGCGGTTGTCGGTGATGACCAGGTCCTCGGGGTCCAGCACCCGGTGGGTGCCGTCGAGGGTGGTGAGCTTCTCCCCCGGCTCGGCGCGGCGCACCCCGATGGGGCCGTCGACGCGGGAGCGGTCGTAGGCGTGCAGCGGCTGGCCCAGTTCGAGCATCACGTAGTTGGTGACGTCGACGGTGAGCGAGACCGGGCGCATGCCGGCCTTCTGCAGCCGGCGCTGGAGCCAGATCGGGGAGGTGGCGTGCGGGTCGAGACCGGTGACGGTGCGGGCGGTGAAGCGGCCGCAGCCGACCGGGTCGGCGACCTGGACCTGGTAGCCGTAGCTGTTGGGCGTGGGGACGTCCAGCAGGGCCGGGTCGCGCAGCGGCAGGCCGTAGGCGGTGGCGGCCTCGCGGGCCACGCCGCGCAGCGACAGGCAGTAGCCGCGGTCCGGGGTGACGGCGATGTCCAGTACCTCGTCGCGCAGCTCCAGCAGCTCGATGGCGTCGGTGCCCGGCTCGTACTCCGGCGGCAGCACGATGATGCCGTCGTGGTCGTCGGACATGCCCAGCTCGCTGGCGGAGCAGATCATGCCGTGCGAGACGCGGCCGTAGGTCTTCCGCGCGGCGATCTTGAAGTCGCCGGGCAGCACCGCGCCGGGCAGCACCACGACGACCTTGTCGCCGACGGCGAAGTTCCGGGCGCCGCAGATGATTTCCTGCGGCTCGCCGGTGCCGTTGGCCTGGCCGACGTCGACGGTGCAGAAGCGGATGGGCTTCTTGAAGCCCTCCAGCTCCTCGATGGTGAGGACCTGGCCGACGACCAGGGGTCCGGTCAGCCCGGCGCCGAGCTGCTCGACGGTCTCGACCTCAAGACCGGCGGCGATGAGTTTGGCCTGTACGTCCCGGCCGGTGACACCGGCCGGCAGGTCGACGTATTCCCGCAGCCACGAAAGCGGGACCCGCATCAGATCTCCATCCCGAAGGGCCGGGTGAAGCGCACGTCACCCTCGACCATGTCTCGCATGTCGTCCACGTTGTGCCGGAACATCAGCATCCGCTCGATGCCGAAGCCGAAGGCGAAGCCGCTGTACTTCTCCGGGTCCAGCCCGCAGGCGACCAGCACCCGCGGGTTGACCATGCCGCAGCCGCCCAGCTCGATCCAGCCCTCGCTGGAGCAGGTGCGGCAGGGGCGGTCCGGGTTGCCGACGGACTCGCCGCGGCACACGAAGCACACCATGTCCATCTCGGCGGACGGCTCGGTGAACGGGAAGTAGTTGGGCCGCAGCCGGGTCCGCATGTCCGGCCCGAACAGGGCGCGGACCATGTGGTCCAGCGTGCCCTTGAGGTCGGCCATGGTCAGGCCCTCGTCGATGGCGAGCAGCTCGACCTGGGTGAAGACCGGGGTGTGGGTGGCGTCCAGCTCGTCGGTACGGAAGGTCCGGCCCGGGCAGATCACGTAGATGGGCGGCTCGCGGTCGATCATCGACCGGATCTGCACCGGCGAGGTGTGGGTGCGCAGCACGACGCCCGACTCGGCACCCTCGCGGCCCTGGACGAAGAAGGTGTCCTGCATCTCGCGGGCGGGGTGGTCCGGCGGGAAGTTCAGGGCGTCGAAGTTGTACCACTCCGCCTCGACCTCGGGACCCTCGGCGACCTCGTAGCCCATGGCCACGAAGATGTCCTCGATCCGCTCCGAGAGGGTGGTGATGGGGTGGCGGGCGCCGGCCGGGGTGCGGTCGTGCGGCAGTGAGACGTCCACCGCCTCCTCGACCAGCACGCGGGCGTCGCGCTCCGCCTCCAGCTGCTCCTGCCTGGCCTTGAGCGCCTGGTTGACCGCGCCGCGGGCCTGGCCGACGCGCTTGCCCGCGTCCGCCTTGGCATGCGGCGGCAGCGCGCCGATCTCGCGGTTGGCCAGTGCGAGCGGCGAACGGTCACCGGTGTGCGCGATCTTGACCTCGCGCAGCGCGTCGAGGTCCGCGGCGGCGGCGACGGCGGCCAGCGCCTCGTCCCGCATCCGGGCGACCTCTTCCGGTTTCAGTGCCTCGACCTCGACCGGGTCGTACGACTTGTTGGGTGCCGACATCTCTTCCCGTGCTTCCGATAGCTGGCTACTGCGTCTTCCCCGGGCGCTCCCGCGCCGGGGCGGGCCGCGCGGTCCGGACCCTCGCGGGCCCCGCCCGGCGACAAGGACGCAAAGGTGCCAAAGGCCGAGTCTACGGGGCTGTGCGAGGGCGATGAGCCCGTGGGCGTCCTGCGTCCCGCCACGCCGCGTGCCGCCGGTGCGTCCGGCGGCCGCTACTTCATGAAGGCGGGGGTGCCCACGGGCAGGGTAAATCGGAACTCCGCACCGCCGCCGCGGGCGCGGCCGACGGTGATCGCCCCGCCGTGGGCCTCGACGATGCCCTTGACGATGTACAGGCCCAGCCCGGTGCCGCCGCGCTTGCTGCCCCGCCAGAAGCGGGTGAAGACGCGGGCCATCGACTCCTCCGGGATGCCGGGGCCCTCATCGCTGACGGTGACGGCCGTTCCTTCCGCCCCGTTGTGGGTGACGGTGGGTACCAGGTCGATGGTGACGGTTCCGCCGCCGTGGCGCACGGCATTTTCCAGCAGGTTGCCGAGCACCTGGTCGACCTTGTCGGGGTCGGCCCACAGCCGCGGCAGCGGTTCCCGGACCCGGATGTGGAACCGCTCGGGGCCGTGGCCGGCCTCGGTGTGCGCCTGGACGTGCCGCCGGACCGCGGCGGTGAGGTCGACCGGCTGCCGGCGCACCTCCAGCCGCCCGGAGTCGATCCGGGAGATGTCGAGGAGTTCGGCGATGAGCCGGGTGACGCGGTTGGCGTCGGCGTCCACGGTCTCCAGCATCAGCCGCTTCTGGTCGTCGGTGAACCGTTCCCACTTGGCGAGCAGGGTGGCGGTGAACCCCTTGACGGAGGTGAGCGGGGAGCGCAGCTCGTGCGCGACGGTGGCGATCAGTTCGGCGTGGCTCAGCTCGGTGCGGCGCCGGGCCTCGGTGCCGCGCAGCGACACCACCAGCCGGCGGACCGGGCCGGTGGGCCGGTCCCGTACGTAGCGGGCGGCGACCAGCACCTCGCGGCCGCCGGGCAGCAGCAGGTTCCGCTCGGGCTGCCCGGCCCGGATGGCGAGCCCGCCGTAGGGGTCGGTCAGCGCCCACCAGCGGCGGCCCTCCAGGTCCTCCAGCGGCAGCGCCCGGTCCACCGGCAGCCCCAGGGCGTCGGCGGAGGGGGTGCCGGTGAGCCGGGCGGCGGCGGCGTTGAAGCAGGTGACGCGGCCGTTCTCGTCGGCGATCACCAGCCCGTCGGGCAGGTCGTCGGGGTGCACCCCGAGCCCGTCCGGGCCGCTGTACCACGGGTACGCCGGGCCGGGCGGGACCGCCTCGGCCGGGCGCGGGCCGGGCGGGGGCGCCGCCGGCGCGCCGGGCGGGCAGGTGCCGGTACCGGCATCCGACGTCCTGACGTCCATTCCCGCACCCCCCTCTCGGGTCCCGAGTCGGGGGCAACCCTACTAGCTGGATGTCACGGAGCGGCACCCTCCCACCGCGCGCTGCGCACGGGCGGAGGCGTAGAGGCACACCGCGGCGGCGGTGGCGAGGTTGAGGCTCTCGGCCCTGCCGTGGATGGGGACGCGGACCACCTCGTCGGCGAGGGCCCGGGTCTCCTCCGGCAGGCCCCACGCCTCGTTGCCGAAGATCCAGGCGGTGGGGCCGCCCATGGTGCCCTGGTCGAGTTCGGCGTCCAGGTCCCTGGGGCCCGCGCCGTCGGCGGCCAGCAGCCGCACGCCGGCGCCGCGCAGGCCGGCCACCGCCTCCTCGACGGGCACCCCGACGGCGACCGGGAGGTGGAACAGCGAGCCGACGGAGGCACGGACCGCCTTGGGGTTGTACAGGTCCACCGAGGCGTCGGTCAGCACCACCGCGTCGGCGCCGGCGGCGTCGGCGCAGCGCAGCACGGTGCCGGCGTTGCCGGGGTCGCGGACGTGGGCGAGCACGGCGACCAGCCGGGGCCGGGCGGCCACGATCTCCTCGAACGGCGAGTCCAGGAAGCGGCAGACGCCGACGATGCCCTGCGGGGTGACGGTGTCCGACATCGCGGCGATGACCTCGTCGGTCGCGGTGAGCACCGGCACCCCGGCGGCGGTCACGGCGGCGACGATGCCGGCGTGGCGCTCGGCCGCGTCCACGGTCACGTACACCTCGACGAGGTGGGCGACGGCCTCCCGGACCGCCTGCGGCCCCTCGGCCAGGAACCGGCGCTCCTTGCCCCGGAAGCTGCGCTTGGCCAGGCGGCGGGCCGCGACGACGCGCGGCGATCGCAGGGAGGTCAGCTCGTGGGCCGCCATGTGGTGTGCACTCGCTTCCGGGAGGGGGTCCGTGGGGGCGTCCTGGGCCCGGGGGGTGGCCGGCGGGCCGGGGAGAGAGGGCCCGGGCGGGGCCGGGGCGGAGTTGCCGGCACCGGGCCGGCGGGCGCGCGGGCGCCTCGCCCGCGCGGGTGGCGGGGCCGCGTGGCCGAGGCGGCCTGACGCCCCGGCGCGGGCGGAGGTCTTCCGGGCCGTCCCGGCGCGTCCTGGTGCGTTCGGACGCGGCCGGGGCGCGTTTCCGGTGCGCCCGGGTGCGCGGGGCCGCCCGGGCCGGGAGCCGGGACGCGCGCGGACCCGCAGGCGAGCACCTCGCCTGCGGGTCCGGCGTGTCCGCGACGCGTGGTCCGGCCGGGGCGTCAGGCCGCCTCGGCGGCCTTCGGGGCGTTGACGTCGCTCGGCAGGGCCTTCTGGGCCACCTCGACCAGCGCGGCGAACGCGTTGGCGTCGTTGACCGCGAGGTCGGCCAGGATCTTGCGGTCCACCTCGATGTTGGCGGCCTTCAGACCCTGGATGAAGCGGTTGTAGGTCATGCCGTTGGCGCGGGCAGCGGCGTTGATGCGCTGGATCCACAGCTGACGGAAGTCGCCCTTGCGCTTCTTGCGGTCGTTGTAGTTGTAGACCAGCGAGTGGGTGACCTGCTCCTTGGCCTTGCGGTACAGGCGGGACCGCTGGCCCCGGTAGCCGCTGGCCTGCTCCAGGATCGCCCGGCGCTTCTTGTGGGCGTTGACTGCGCGCTTGACGCGTGCCACTTGTTAACTCCTTGTACGGGGCCGCGGGGGTTTCACACGGCCCGGAAACGAATGGGTCCCGATCGATGGGCCCTCCCGCCCGCGGGGGCGGTGAGGGAGCGCACCCCGCCGGAGCGGGGCGGGGGCGTCACTTGCCCAGAAGCTTCTTGATCTTCTTGGCGTCGGCCGGGGCCATCTCGGCGGTGCCGCTGAGGCGACGCGTCAGGGTCGAGGGCTTGTGCTCGAGCAGGTGGCGCTTGCCGGCGCGCTGCCGCAGCACCTTACCGGAGCCGGTGATCTTGAAGCGCTTGCTGGCACCGCTGTGCGTCTTGTTCTTCGGCATGGCGCCGTACTCTCCTCGTCGGTGGCGCTTCCGGCTCGGCCGGCCGGGAACCGGCAGGCGGAAGCGTCAGCTGTTTCGGTTGGTCGCCCGGGGCGCCGTGCCCCGGGCTGTCGGGGCTGGCGCCCCGAAGTCACGCCTCGGCGGTCTCCCCGGCGGGAGCGCTGCCCTGCTGGCGCTCGGCCTTACGAGCCGCCTGCGCCTCGCGGGCCTCGGCCATCGCCGCGGTCTTCTTCTTGTGCGGACCGAGGACCATGACCATGTTGCGGCCGTCCTGCTTGGGGTTGGACTCCACGAAGCCCAGCTCCTGCACGTCCTCCGCGAGTCGCTGCAGCAGCCGGTAGCCGAGCTCCGGACGGGACTGCTCACGGCCACGGAACATGATCGTGATCTTGACCTTGTCGCCCTGCTTGAGGAACCGGACGACGTGACCCTTTTTGGTGTCGTAGTCGTGCGGGTCGATCTTCGGCCGGAGCTTCATCTCCTTGATGACCGTGTGCGCCTGGTTCTTACGCGCCTCACGGGCCTTCATCGCCGACTCGTATTTGAACTTTCCGTAGTCCATGAGCTTGCAGACCGGCGGACGGGCGTTCGCCGCCACCTCGACCAGGTCGAGGTCGTACTCCTGCGCAAGCTCCAGGGCCTTGGCAAGCGGCACGATGCCGACCTGCTCGCCGCTGGGACCGACGAGTCGCACCTCGGGGACGCGAATCCGGTCGTTGATGCGGGGCTCGGCGCTGATGGATCCTCCTCGATTGCACCACACGACCGCCTGGCGGACAGCCGCGTAACCTCTGTTCTCCGGCGACCACCCGGGCCCGGGAAACAGAAAAGCCCCGGACGGGTACACAGGCGGGGCTCCAACGGACGGGGAGCACCGCCGCGAACTCACCGCGGGGCGCAGCCTGACCAGTGACCCGCTGACCCTGAGGTCGGTCGGGTGGGAGACGGAGCCTCCACTTGCGGGCCGGACACAGGTGTCCAGCCGGTCGTTGCTCAACTCTACACGACCCCGCCCGGGACCGCCGAACGACGGGAGGCGACCGACCCGGGCCCGGGACCGGGTCGGGCCCTCTCGGGCCGCCGGACGGGGACGGGTGGTGGCGGGCCCGGGGCGCGCTTGCCGGCTGCGGGACAGGGCCGCGCCCGCCGGCTGCGGGACGGGGAGGGCCGGCGGGCCGGGGCGCGCGGCACGGGGCCGCCCGGGCCGCCCGTCGAGCGGAGGTCCGGGGCCGGGGGGCGGAAGGACCGGGGCCCCGGGCGGGCGGCCCGGGGGGCCGAGGCCCGGCAGGCGGCGGGGCGCCGGGCAGGGTGGCGCGCCGCGGGTCCTACGCTGGGGGCCGACACCCAGCAGAAAGTGAGCCATGAGCGACGCGACCCCCGCCCCCAACGAACGGCCGGACTTCGACGCGGTCACCCGCGACATCGCGGACGTGCCCGCGGTCGAGGTGATCACCACGGTCGCGGTCCACCTGATGAGCGCCGCGGCGGTGAACCTGGGGCTGGCCGAGGACGGCGCGGACCACAAGGACCTGGACGAGGCCCGGAAACTGATCAACGCGCTCGCCGGCCTGGTCACCGCCAGCGCCACCGAGATCAGCTCCTTCCACGCGGCGCCGCTGCGGGACGGGCTGAAGTCGCTGCAGCTGGCCTTCAGGGAAGCCTCGGTGGTCCCGGACGAGCCGGGTCAGGGCCCGGGTGAGAAGTTCACCGGACCGGTCTTCGGCGGCTGACCGGCCCGCCTCCCCCCGTCCCGGGCGGAGGCGCCGGGCAGCGCCGGGGCGCGGGCACCCGTAGGCGCGGCCCGGGCCCGGCGGTCCGGGACACCGGCGCTCCGGACGCGGCCGCCCGGCCCCCGTACGGACCCGTGGCCACGGTCCCCCGCCTCCGCCACGGACCTCCGCGTGCCACGGTCCCCGGCTCCGGTACACGGCACTCCGCACGTCACGGCCCCCGTCCGGCTCGTACCGGGCGGGGGCCGTGACGCAGGGGACGCACGCAGTCCTGGTGGTGCGGGCGGCGGCGTTCAGCGCTCGCCCGGCGCGGGCCGGCCGTGGCCGCCGGCCGCCCGGTCGGCGGCGCCCGGCCCGGAACCGTCCTCGGCGAGCACCCGGGCGTGGGTGAAGCGGTGGGCGAGGGCCGCGAGCACCGCGCCCACCAGCGGCGCGATGAGGAAGAGCCAGTACTGTTCCATCGCGTCGCCGCCCGCGAAGATGCCCGGGCCCAGGCTGCGCGCCGGGTTCACCGAGGCGCCGGTGAGCGGCACGCCCATGAGCGTCACCACGGTCAGGATCAGCCCGATGGGCAGCGGCTCCAGACCGCCCACCGCCACCGTGCGGGTCACCGCCAGGTAGACGAAGACCAGCAGGAACGTGAGCATCACCTCGGCGAGGAAGGCTCCGCCGGCGTCCATGTGGACGGCGGAACGGTCGCCGTAGCCGTTGCTGCCGAAGGCCCCGGAGGTCTTCAGGCCCGGCACCTGCTTGGCCAGCAGGAGCAGCACTGCCGAGCCGACGATGGCACCCAGCAGCTGCGCCACCCAGTACTCGACGGCGGTGCGCAATTCGATCCGGCGGGCCAGCAGCACCCCGAGCGTGACGGCCGGGTTGACGTGGCAGCCGGAGATCCGGCCGAGGCCGTAGGTCAGCGCGATCAGGGTGAAGCCGAAGGCCAGGGCGATGCCGACGGTCCCGATGTACTCCGCGCCCAGAACCGCAGAACCGACGGCGAAGAACACCAGCAGCGCCGTTCCGATGAACTCGGACACGACCGTACTGGTGTCGACCGCGGTGGCCCCCTCGGTCGTCGTGGTGCTTGCCATGTGCGCTCTCCTCGACCGGTTGCGAGCTGGCTGATGCGTCCCGGCTGTCGTCCGCATCGGCGCATCGACGTACTGACGATGTGTCTGCTTTTTGCATCGTCGGACAAACTGTGAGGTTTCGCCTGTCGAAGATCCATCGAAGGGCGCTGCGGAGGCGCGAACGGAGGTACGAACGGCGGGCGGCGCGGGGAGGGGCGGTGGCCGGCGCGAGGAGAGACGGGAAGGCGCGGCGGCGACCGGCGGAGTCCGCGTGTCCTGCCGGTGCGTGCGGAGGCGGACGCCGGCGCGGGGTTCCACCGGACGCACGGATCCGGACCGAGGGGGCGGGCTGAGCTGCCGGGGGCCGGTACGGGGGCCGGCGCGGACGGGGGCGGGTACGGGGGCCGCCGGGCGTGTCTCTGCGGTCGGCGCCCCGGCGGCCGCGTGCGCCGGCGGCCGGACGTCGGACGGTCCCTGGATGCGGGCGGCCCCGGTCCTCACCCCCGGCGGCCGCGGGAGCCGGGGACGTGACCGGGGCCGGTGATCGCGGGCCCGTGACGCGGGAGGGGCCCCGGTGCCGGGACGCGCCGCGGGAGGTGCCGGTGGTCGCGCCGCGTCGCGGGAGGTGCCGGTGCCGGGGCGCGCCGCGGGGGTGCGGGGCCGTGGCGGCCCGGGCGGGGCCGCGTCAGCGGGTGAAGAGGGGCTCCCCGGGGACCGCCGCGTCCGGCGGCAGCAGCGCGAGGTCGAGTCCGTAGACCAGCCGGGCCCGCAGCACCTCGTGGCCGGCGAGCGCCTGCGCCACCCGCTGCGCGGTCTCACGGGCCTCCGGGTGCGGGGCGAGGGTGAGGGCGAGTGTCGCGTCGGCCTTCCCGGAGGGCAGCAGATGCGCGCGGAGCACGGCCGGCTCGGCGGCCAGGACGGTGCGCAGCGCCTCCCGCACGGCCGGGTCGGCGGCCGGATCGGCGTCGGTACGGCCCTCGGCGAGCGCCAGCAGGGCGGGGCCGGTGAGCTGGTAGGTCACCGGGCCGGCGAGGTCGAGCACGATGGTGTCGGCCTTCTCGTGCGCGGCAGCCTCCAATGCCTGGCGCAGCGGTACCGCGACCGGCCGGGCGTCGGGCCGCCAGCGGGCGAGCGTCTCGGTGGAGGTGAAGGCCGGCAGGGCGCGGCGGCCTCCGGGCGCCTGCAGCGTGGGCACCGCCATCTCGCTGGTCTTCTCCCGGCGCAGTCCGGCCGTACGCGCGGCGGCCGGGCCGGCCCCGTGCGGCGCCTCGGGCACCTCTTCGGTCTCGCCCAGGACCGCCACCACCGGCACCAGCAGCCGGGCGCCGGAGAGCGCAACGAGCAGGTCGGATTCGGTGGCCGGATCGGCCGCCCAGGCGGCGAGGGCCGCGGCCAGCCGGGGGTCGGCGGAACCGTCGTCGCCGGAGTAGCCGGGATCGGGAATGTTCTTGAGCGCCACCCCTGGAGGGTAGCCGGAGCGGGGTGGGCGCGGTTCCGGCGGGTGGCGGTTGCCGGGCGGGGCGGGGCGGGGGGCCCTGCCAGGGACCTGCACGGGACCCGCCCGGGCCCTGCGCGGGAGCGTCCCCGGCCGGGTCCTGCTGCACCCGCCCGGGGCCCGGCGGGCGGAACGGTCCGGGCGGGTCGAGCGGACACGGCCGGGGATGTCGAACCGCCGGGAGGAGTCCGTGCAGGTGGTCGCTCCCGTGCCCTGAGCCGGGCCGGCATCAGCCGGACCAGGATGAGCCGGCCGGACGGAACCGGACCGGACGGACCGACGCGACGGGGCCCGGCACGCCATGCGCCCCGGGATGAGCCGGTTGCCGGGAGCGATCGGGCCGGGGCCGCCGGGAGGAGCGGCCTCGGAGGAGCGCCGCCCGCGAGCCCGAGCCGCGTGCCGTCCGGGCCGGGCCCGGGGCGGAGCCGCCCGCGGGAGCGCGGGCCGGTGGGGCGGGCGTCAGCGCAGGCGGGACCACGGGGTGCGCGGCCGGGTCGCCGGGCCGCCGCCGCGCCAGACCGCCACCGCGGCGAGGAGCAGAGCGGCGCCGGCCACCCCGGCGATCACCGCGAGCCGGTTGGGGCCGTCGTCCCCTGGCGCGGCGGCGGCCGGGACGGGTCCGGGCCCGAAATAGCGCCGGGGGTGGCCGGCCGGGGCGGGCCGCTGCGGCTGCGGGCGCAGTTTCGCCCCGGCCTCGATGGCCGCCGCCGGGTCCACCAGTCCGGCCCCGCGTTCGTCGCTGTGTCCGTCCTCGGGCCGGTCCTGGGCGGTGTCCGCGAGCAGCCGCTTGACCTGGGCCGGGCTCAGATCGGGGTGCGCGGAGCGGACCAGCGCGGCGGCGCCGGAGACGAACGCGGCGGCGGCGCTGGTGCCCCAGCCGTTGTAGTAGCGGCGGTCGGGGTTGGCGACCACCACGTCCACGCCGGGCGCGCACACGGTGGCGTACCAGCGGCGGGTGGAGAAGGCGGCCCGGTTCCCGTACCGGTCGACGGCGGTGACCGCGATGACCCCGGGGTAGGCGGCCGGATAGGAGACGCGGTCGCCCTTCTCCCCCGCGTTGCCCGCCGACGCCACCACGATCACGCCCTTGCCCAGCGCGTACCGCACCGCCGCGTCCTCCGCGGCCTCGGGGTGCGCGGACTCGCTGTCGTCCCCCAGGGAGAGGTTGATGACGTCGGCGCCGTGGTCGGTGGCCCACCGGATGCCCTCGGCGAGGGCGCTGCCCCGCACGCCACGGGGCTCCTTGCGCGCCGGGTCGCTGTCCTCAAGGATCACCCGGACCGGGAGGATCTTCGCCTCGGGGGCGACCCCGAGAACGCCGTCGGTGCCGTCCTGGCCGTGGCCCCGGCCGGCGATGATGCCGGCCATGGCGGTGCCGTGCCGGGCCCATGCCTTGTCGCCCGGCCCGGCGCCGAACCCGATCAGGTCCTTGCCGGGAAGCACCTGGCCGCTCAGGTCGGGGTGGTCGGCGTCGACGCCGGTGTCCAGGACGGCGACCGTCACCCCGTCGCCCTTGGTGGTCCGCCAGGCGTCGCGGACGTGGAGGGCGTCCAGCGCCCACTCCTGGGCGCGTATGCCGTCGGCGCGGGCCGGTGCGACGGGCAGCAGGGCGAGCCCGGCGGCCGTGAGCGCGACGGCGACCCGCCGGCGCCGGCCCCGGGGGCTCCCGTGCGGTCGGGGGCCGCGGACGGCGGTGCGGAGGGCGCGGAACGGTCGGACGGTCATCGGCGGGCCTCCGTCGTCTGGGTACGGGCGGAACGGTCCCGGGGAGGCGTCGACGGTGTCCGGCCCCCGGCGTCCTCCCGGGCACCCGCCGGGCGGACCGGGACGCGCCGGGCCCGTGCGGGCCGGCTGCCGGGGACCACCGCGGCGGAAGGCGCACCGGCCCGGACGACGGGCCCCGGGGTCCCGCCCGGGCCGGGAACCGGACGGACCGCCACGCCACCCCGGCGGCACGCCGAAGACCCCTGACGGGACACGGGACACTCAGGGCGGGACACGGGACGCTCCGGGCGGGAGGACGCCCAGGTCCGCGGACGGGGCGCCGGGCGTCCCGGACGGGGCACGCGGGTCCGCGCACCCGTGGCGCGCGGACCGGGGCGGTGCGCCCGGGGCCCGCCCCGCGGGGCCGTCATGAGCCACCGCCGGCCGCCGGGTCCACCGCCTCGCGGAAGGCCCGCACCACGGCTGCGGCCGTCCCCCGTGCATCGTGGCCCAGGCCCGAGAGGGCGACGGCGCCGTTCGCACCGTCCGCCGTCGCCTCGCCGGCCGACTGCGGTTCGGCGACCGGACGGCCGTCGGCGAAGCCGGTCACCGCGTAGACGACGGCGGGTACGTCGGTGAGGACCCGGATGTCCCAGCTCGCCCGCTGCGCGTCCCCGAACTCCGCGGCCTCGGTGCCCCGTGCCGGGTACGTACGGGGCATCAGGTCGCTCCGCCGGTCGAGCCGTTCCTCGCTGAAGCGTTTGCGCAGGGTGCGCATACCGCTCTGGTCGGCCCTGGTCACCAGGATGCCGACGGTGGTGACGGCGGTCCGCGTCTCGTCGGTGTAGGTGGCGCGCAGCAGCCGCTCGCAGCCCACCGGCGAGAGCGCGGTGTCCAGCAGCGGGTCGAAGGCGCCGCGGCAGTCGCCGTCCGGGGCGACGGCGATCCGGGTCCAGAGCCGGTCGGCCCCGCCGGGGCCTGCCCCGGCGCCGCGCACGGTACGCGGGAAGAGCCTGTCCACCTCGACGCTGTGCCAGGCGGTACGGGCCGCCGCGTACCGGGCCTCCACCGACCGCTCGCCCGGACCTCCGGTCAGCCAGCTGCCCGCCGCCGCCCCGCCGAGCAGGCCCAGTCCCAGGATCAGGCAGGCCGCTGCGGCCGCGACCCGGGCGGCGGTCCGGCGGGGCCGCTCCGGGCGGGGGCCGGGGACGCGGGGGCGGATGGGCGGGCGGCGGGCCGGCCGACCGGGCGGGGCTCGTGCGCAGCCACGTGCCGGCGAGGCGGGAAGCCGACCGCCGGCCGGGGGCGGGCGGCTCCGTGGCGGCGGCCCGCCGGGCCGGGGTGTCGGTACCGGCCGGGTGCCGGGCGGGAGCGGACCCGGCGGCGGAACGGGCGGCAGCCGCCGCGGAGTCGGGGCCCGCGGTGTCCGGGCCCGCGCCGGCGCGGCCTGTGGTGTCCGGGCCCGCGGTGCGCCGACTGACGTCCTGGTCCGCGATGACCTGGTCCTCGGTGAGCCGGCCCGCGATGGCCTCGTCGGTGAGGACCCGGCCCGTGGAACGGGCGGCCCTGCGGCGGGGCGGCCGGGGCGGGCCGGAGGGCGCCCTCACCGGCACCGTCGCCGCCCGGCCGCCGGAGCGCGGTGCCGGAGGAAGCGGCGGTGCCGGAGGAAGCGGCGGTGCCGGAGAACGCGCTGTTGGAGGAGGCCGTCGTGGACTCCGGGGGCGTGGCGGGGAGGGCCGGGGCGGGAGCGGCGGCTCCACGGGCGGTTCCGGCCACCGTTCCGGCAGGCGGCGCGACCGGCTCCGGGGGCCGGGCCGCCGGCAACGCCCCCGCGCCTGCCGGGGGTCTGCCGCGCGGAACCCCGGTGGGGCCCGGTGGTGGCGCGGGCGGTTCCGTCGGCCACGGGCGTACGGGATGCGGTGTCCTCCGGAGGTGGAGCCGCCCGGCCCGCGCCGGTGACGGTCGGCGCCGCGGCCGGACCGGCCGGTCCGGCGGCGTCCCGGCCGTTCGTCCGGCTGCCGGCCGCACGACTGCTGTCCGGGCCGGGACCGCGGACCCCGGCCGCACCGGGTGCGGGGGGCCGTGGCGGGTCCGGGGGTTGTGGCGGGCGCGGGGGCCGTGGCGGGGACGCCACGGCCGGCTCCCCGGAACTACCGCCCCGCGGCGCGGACGGTATGGATCGCCGTCGCTCACCCGGCGCCCCCGCGGCGGGTGACCGGCGGTCGGTGCGGCGCTCCCCGCGGGGTGCCGCCGGTCCCGGCCGGGACCGGCTCTCCGCAGGAACGGATATCGGGTCGGCGCCCGCTCCCGGTCGGGATATCGCGTCGGCGGCCGTCTCCGGACCGGGTATCGCGTCGGCGGCCACCCCTGGGGCCGGTATCGCGGTGGGGTCCTCCCCGGGACCGGGGGTCGCGTCACCGGACACCGTGTCCGTGGCCGCTCCCGGCTCGGGCGTCACGTCGCTCGCCGCCCCGGGGCCGGATATCGCGCGGGAGGCCGTTTCCGGACCGGGCCCCCCACCCGTGGGCGTCCCGGGACCGGATATCCCGTCACCGGCCGCCCGGGGGACGGTGGTCGCACCGGTGGCCGCCCCCGGACGGTGGTGCGCGGAACCGGCCGGCCGGTGGGACGGGGGCGGCGGCACCGCACCCGTCCCGCCGCCGGCCCCGGAAGGACCGGACCGGGCCCTGCCCGTACGGCCCGCGGGCCCGGCCACGACCGGACGGACGGTGGATACGTCTTCGGCCGCACGGCCCGCGGGCGCCGCCCCGGCCGGCCGGGCGGCGGGCATGGCACCGTACGCCGGGACGGCCGGCCCGGACGCCGGCCGCGGGGTCCCGGTCGCGTCCGGAACGACGGCCGCGTCCGGGGCCGTAGCCGGACGCGGGGGTACCCGGTCCACGCCGCCCCGGCCCGCGCCGGACGGGAATCCTGCCTCGGGCGCACCGGGCGCATCGGGCGCACCGGGCGCACCGGGTGCACCGGGTGCCGCCGCCGGACGCGGGGGTGTCACGCCCGCCGGTCCGGGCGCGTTCCGGCTCGGCGGGGGCGTGGACGCGGACGTGCGGGAGACCGGCGTACGGCCGGCGGTCCGCCCGGTGCCGGGGCGCCGCACACGGCGGGACAGTACGGGGGTGGGGTCGTCGGACATCGGCAGGCCACCGCTCCGGGCAGGCCCGGCGGGCCGGGGCGGGGGCACCCGGAGGCGGTGACGCCGGTCGGGGGCGGGGCACCCGGAGGCAACGACGCGGGCCGGGGCGGGGCTCCAGGGGACTGCGACGCGGGCCGGGGCGCGTCGGCGTACTCCGCGTCGGTGCTCACCTGCACCCCTTCCGCACCTTCGGGATCCGGTCCAGCCGGCGTCGGGCGTCCGGCCGCCCGGTGAGGGGCCGGCGGGCACCGGGCCTCGGCAGGAGGTCCACGTACCGACGCGCACGCCGCTGACCTGCCGGTCACGGCGTGCGCGACACTCTACGGGGCGCCGGACCCACCGTGCACCGGCCGCCCTACTACCGGCCGTTGATCGGTGTCTGGCAAGCTGCGGTCATGCCCGCCGCCGCTACCGACCGGGCCCGCTACAACCGGGCCACCGCCCATCTCGACGCGCCCGTGGCCATCGTCGATCTGCGGGCGTTCGACGCCAACGCGCGCGACCTCGTCAGACGCGCCCGCGGGAAGCCGGTCCGGGTGGCGTCCAAGTCGGTGCGCTGCCGGGCACTGCTGGAACGGGCGCTGGCGATGGACGGTTTCTCCGGGATCATGAGCTTCACGCTGGCCGAGTCGTTGTGGCTGGCGCGGTCCGGCTTCCCGGACGTGCTGCTGGCCTATCCCTCCGCGGACCGGGCCGGGTTCGCGGCACTGACCGGGGACGCCGGGCTGGCCGCCGCGGTGACCGTGATGGTGGACGACCCGGCCCAGCTGGACCTGATCGACGCGGCCCGGAGCGGCGACGCGGAGGTCCGGGTCTGTCTGGAAATGGACGCCTCGCTGCGGTTGCTGGGCGGCCGGGTGCGCATAGGGGCGCGGCGGTCGCCGCTGTGGAGCCCCGCGCGGCTGGCGGAGCTGGCGCGCACCGTGGTCCGCCGGCCCGGCTTCCGGCTGGTGGGTCTGATGGCCTACGAGGGTCATGTGGCCGGGGTGGGCGACGCGTTGGCCGGGCAGCCGGTGCGCTCCCGGGCGATCCGGCTGATGCAGGCGGCGGCGCGGCGGGACCTGGCGGCCCGGCGGGCGGCGGCGGTGCGGGCCGTCCGGGCGGTGGCGGACCTGGAGTTCGTCAACGGGGGCGGCACCGGGAGTGTGCAGCACACCGCCGCCGAGGACGCGGTGACCGAGGTGGCGGCGGGCTCCGGCCTGTACCAGCCACGGCTCTTCGACGACTACACCTCCTTCCAGGGGCGTCCGGCGGCGCTGTTCGCCCAGCCGGTGGTCCGCAGGCCGGGGCTGGGGGTGGTGACCGTGCTGGGCGGGGGCTACCCGGCGTCCGGACCGGCCGGCACCGACCGGCTGCCGGTCCCCTACCTTCCGGCGGGACTGCGCTACGACACCAACGAGGGCCCGGGCGAGGTGCAGACGCCGCTGCTCGGACCGCCGGTGGACGACCTGCTCATCGGTGACAAGGTGTGGTTCCGGCACGCGAAGGCCGGGGAGATGTGCGAGCGGTTCGACGAACTGCACCTGGTGGACGGCGACCGGGTGGTGGCGACCGTGCCGACCTACCGGGGCGAGGGCCGTACCTTCCTGTAACCCCCGCGCCGTCACCACCGGCAGTCCCGCCGTACCCCGCCGTACCCCGGCATGCGTCGGCATGCACCGGGACGCGCTCGACGGGTCCGGGTCCGGCGCATGGGCGTATGACAGCAGGTGCGCCGGCGGCCGGGTGTGCCCGGCGTGACACCGTCCCACGGCCGGGTCGGCGGGGGGCGAGGAGCGGTGAGGGCGACGACCGGACGGACCGGACGCGGCGCGGCGCGCTTCGCCGTCCGGGGCGGTGACCGGGGACCTGCCCGGCCCCCCGCACCGGCCGGCGCGGCCCACGGCGGAGGGCTCGTGGCCGGTCGCCCCTTGTCGTGGCCCGCCGGCCGGTGGCAGTGTCGCGGGATGCCCGCTTCTCTCCGGATCGGCCCGTACACCGTCATCGCGCTCGCCGACGGTGCGGGACCCTTCTTCTCCCCCAGGTCGGAGGCGTTCCCCGGGGCCACCGCCGAGCAGTGGGCGGCGGCCGACCGGCTCGATCCCGGCGCGCTCGACGCCGGCGGGGGCTGGTGGCTCCAGTTCCGCGCGTTCGCCATCCGCGGCGACCGGGGCGTGACGGTGGTCGACGCGGGGATCGGCCCGGCCGACGGCCCGGCGGCCTCCTGGGCACCCGTGCCCGGGGAACTCCCGGCCTCGCTGGCCGCCGCGGGAATCGCGCCGTCCGAGGTGGACACGGTGGTGCTCACCCATCTGCACACCGACCACGTCGGCTGGGCGGTCGTCGGCGGCGAGCGGGCGCGGCCGTTCTTCCCCCGTGCCGGGTACCTGCTGCAGCGCGCCGAACTCGACGCGATCGAGGAGATCAACCCGCAGCTGCGGTCCAGCGTGATCGACCCGCTCCGGAAGGCCGGACAGCTACGGCTGCTCGACGGCGACACCCCGCTGCGCGGCGGCGAGCGGGTAGTCGCCACGCCTGGCCACACCCCCGGGCACCAGAGCGTGCTCGTCGCGTCCGGCCGCGACCTGGTCGCCGTCACCGGTGACCTGCTGGTGCACGCGATCCAGTTGCTCCACCCCCACCTCGCCTACGCCCACGAGACGGACCCCGAGCAGGCGAGGGCGTCCCGGGAACGGGTGCTGCACAGCCCGGCCGCGGGCGCCTTCCACCTCGCGACACCGCACCTGACCGAGCCGTTCGTCCCGCGACCCCGCAGCTGACGGGCCGTGACGGCCCGCCGGCCCACCGGGCGGAGCCGGCCGCCGCACCGCCGCGGCGGGGGTCGCCCCCGCCGGCCCCCCCGTCCTGCGGTCCTCGGGCCGCCCCCGGCCCTGCGGTCGTCCGGCCGTCACGTGCGCCCGGCCGCCCGG
Source organism: Streptomyces pactum (assembly GCF_016031615.1). GTDB lineage: Bacteria > Actinomycetota > Actinomycetes > Streptomycetales > Streptomycetaceae > Streptomyces > Streptomyces pactus. The sequence goes on along the minus strand of NZ_JACYXC010000001.1, from coordinate 6,342,472 downwards.
GCGTGCCGTGCTCGCACCGGCCCGTGGTGGACGGTGCCGACGGCCGGGCGGCGGCCGGCGGAGCCGGGCCCCGGACCGGCGGCGGCGCGGGGGGCTCAGACGTCCTCGTTGTCTCCGGGGTCGCTGACGGGCTTGATCTCGCGGACGATCCTGTCCATGTCGGCGAGGGTCGGCGCCTCGTCGCTCACGTCGAAACCGAACCGCACCACCACCGTCGCGCCGGGGACGGTCGGCGAGGGGAAGGCGACCGACTGGACGTAACCGTCGTCGCCCTTCTTGGTCTCCACCTTCCAGCGGACCAGGTAGCCCTTGGTCCCGGCGACGGTCACCGCCTCGGCCTTGAGCTGCTTGTGCGAGGTGATTCCGCCGTAACTCTTCTTCTTGCTGACCGGATCGGTCCCGTAGGAGCTCTCCGCGTTCTGGGCGATGTCCTCCTTGGCGACGCCCTCCGCCGTCCGGGCCTTGTAGCCGGAGGCCGGGAAGGAGAACACGCCGCCGCGCACGCAGTTGCTCTCCGGTGCCGCCGGGCAGGGGTAGCCGTCCAGGGTCGTGACGCCGGCGCCGGCGCTGGGGTCGGTGGCGGCGTCCCGCCAGCCCTCCAGGACCGGCAGGCTGATGCCGCTGGCGAGGTCCTCGGCGGCCTCGGGGTCGTTGGTCCGCGGGTTGTCCGACGGTCCGGTGGAGGGTTTCTCGGTCGGGGTCGGGGAGTCGTGGCCACCGGGCGCGGTGGCCGAGGGGCCCGCCTTGGGGCCGCTCTTCCCGTCGTCCTCGTCGTCGTTGAGCAGCACGACGCCCCCGACGATCGCGCCGACGACGACCACCGTGGCGACCGCCACCGCCGCGATCTTCGCTCCGCGTCCGCGGGGCGCGCCGCCCGGCGCCGGCGGCTGCCCGTACCCGGGCGCCTGCCCCGCCGGCGGGTACCCGGGTATCTGGCCCGCCCCGTATCCGGGTGCCTGGCCGCCCGGCGCGTACCCGGGCGTCTGCCCCGGCGCGTACCCGGGCGCCTGGCCGGCCCCGTACCCCTGTCCCGTCGGGTGACCCGGCAGCTGGCCGGGGGCCTGCCCGGGGTGCTGGGCCGCCGCGTCCACCGGCCCGGGGACGGACGGCTCGGTGGGCGCACCGTACGCGCCCGGCGCGTCGCGGCGGTGGTCGGTCCAGCCGGCCCCGTCCCACCAGCGTTCCTGGGCGGGGCCGTGGCCCTGGTGGGCGGGGTCGGGGTACCAGCCGGGCGGCGTCGTCATGCTCACGAAAAACAGCCTAGAGCCGGCGGCCGACTCCGTACACACCTGTCCAGGTACCGCCCGCGACCGGACGGGTCCACCCCCGGACCGGACGGGACCGTCTGTGCGCGGTACGGCCGCTCCGGCCCCCGCTGCCGGCCGCCCGTGCCGGACCGTTCGAGCCGCACCGTTCGAGCGCGGGCGGGCCCCTCCCGGGCCGGCGGTGTGCGATCGTCCGTGCCGGTCCCGGCCGCGCCCGGTGGACCGGACGGGCGCCTGCCGTCAGGCTCAGGTGAACGAGGGCGGGCCCGCCCCGTCCCCGTACCCGCTCCTCGGTGGCCGCCGCACCGGCCGGGAGGCTCGCCGGCGCGGGAGCCGCGGCGGCCCCGATGGCGACCGAGCAGCCGGGAGGAACCGATGTCCGCACGTCCGCCGTTGATCGGGATCAGCACCTACCAGGAACCGTCCGTCCGGTGGGGCGTGTGGGACCTGCCCGCGGCGCTGCTGCCCGTCGGCTACCACCGGATGGTCCAGCGTGCGGGCGGCCTGGCGGCGCTGCTGCCGCCCGGCGTCCCCGGCACCGCCGCTGATGTGGTGTCCCGGCTGGACGGGCTGGTGATCGCGGGCGGGCCGGACGTGGAGCCGGCGCGCTACGGGGCCGCCGCCGACCCCCGTACCGGGCCGCCCGCGCGGGAGCGGGACGCCTGGGAACTCGCCCTGATCGACGCCGCGTTCGCCGCCGGCCTGCCGCTGCTGGGCGTCTGCCGGGGCATGCAGCTGCTCAACGTGGCGCGGGGCGGCACCCTCGTCCAGCACCTGGCGGGGCACTGCGGTCCGCCCGGTGCGTTCGGCCGGCACGCCGTCGAGGCGGTGCCGGGCACGCTGCTGGCGCGGCTGCTGCCGGAACCGGTGACCGTGCCGACCTACCACCACCAGGCCCTCGACCGCCTCGGAGCCGGTCTGGTGCCCGCCGCCCACGCGGCGGACGGCACGGTGGAGGCGGTGGAACTGCCGGAGGCGGCGGCCCTCACGCTGGGCGTCCAGTGGCACCCGGAGGCCGGGGACGACATCCGCCTCGTCACGGCCCTGGTGGCGGCGGCCCGGGGGTGAGAGGCGCGGCCTCCGGGGGCGGGCGCCGCGGCGCGGTCGGGGCCCCGGCACCGTGGCCCCGGGTCCGCGAACGCGCCGGGGCCGCACGGCCGCAGGGCCGCACGAACGCGCCGGGGCCGCACGGCCGCACGGCCGCACCGGGCAGGTTCCTCCGGCCCCGGGGCCGTACCACCCCCGCGCCGGCCGCGTCGAGCGCCCGGAGAAGCGGCCGGTCCCGCCCGGGACCGGACACCGGTGACCGGACACCGGTGACCGGAGACCGGAGACCGGTGAGCCGGGACGGGACAGCAGCGACCGGCAGGCGCTCCGGCGGGTCGGCGCGGACGGCGCCACCACCTTCGTCGCGGCGTCAGGTCTGCCGCGCACCACGCCGCCCCGCGGGGGCCGCGCCGGCAGCTGTGGCCGGGCCGCGGGCTACCTGCTCCCCGGCGGTTCCGGCACCGACCGGCGGCCCTCCCCGAGGCCGGCCCGCCGGCGGCGCTCCGCGACACCATGCCCGCGGGACCGCGACGCCCGCCCCACACCGCCGGGCGGTCCGCCGCGGTACCGGCCCGGTGCCAGGCGGTCCGGACGCGGTCCGGTACCGGGCCGGACGCGGGCGGGGGAAGCGGGTCAGGAGAGGATTTCGTACGGGTCGCCGTAGACCTTCCAGCGCAGCGGCGGTTCCAGCCCGAGGTTTCCCTCGTTGAGGAACTTCCGCTGGGCGGTGTCCACCCGGCTGGTGTCGCTGTGCGCCTCCTCGCTCTGCATCGCCTTCTTGCGGGCGTCGAGGAAGGCGTGCAGGTACGTCTTCTCGTCGCCGCCCTGCGCCGGGGTCCGGGCCTTGGACATCGCGGTCGCGCGGATGCCGCCGAAGCTGTACCTGCTGCTGCCCGGGCCGTGCATCACGATCGCGTCGTAGTAGATGAACTGGCCGAGCGCGCCGAGTCCGTCCTTCCGGGCCCGTTCGACCGCCGGGCCGAAGTAGACCCGGTCGCGCTCGTGTTCCTGGGCGTCCTGGAACGCCTTGTCCCGGGCGGCCTTCCGCCAGTCGCGTTCGAAGGCCGCGCCCAGGCCCTCGTGCGAGTCGGTGCCGTTGACCTTGCGGAGCGCGGGCAGGTACGTGGCGAGGACGTTGCCGGGCTTGCGTTCGGTGTAGTGCTCCACCAGCTCCAGCATGTCCCCGGTCCCGGAGCAGAAGCCGATGATGCCGGCCGTGTAGCCGCGTCCGTCGTCGATGTCCTCGATGTAGCCGAACTGGGCCCGCCAGTCGAGCGAGGAGTTCTCCGCGCTGGACACCAGCCGCATGGCGATGTCCTTCTTGTGCGGGTCGTCCAGGTCACCGGCCGTCATCTGCCGGACCAGGCCGGGACGGGCGTCCGGCTGGGCCGCCTGGCCGGCGCCGGAGGTGAGGAGTGCGGCCGGGACGGTGAGCGCCAGGACGGCGAGGGCGGTGGAGGTCGTACGGCGGGAGGGCGTCTGCATGGGTCTCCGCTCCTGTGGGGATCCGGGGTACCGGAAGGAAGCTGTACGGACCGTGCTCGCCGCCAGGGATACCGTCCGGCCCGCACCGGTCACAAGAGCGCCCGCGCGCCGCACCGCCGGACGCGGCCGGGCGAGGTGGCCGGAAACGGCTCACGACGCTGAGGTTCCCGTCCGTCCGCAAGCCGGGAAGCCGGCCGGGACGGGCGGCCCGATGTGCGGCACCGCGGCACGACGCCCGCCCGGACGCGCACCGGCCCGGGCCCCGCGGGCCGGTACGGGCCCCGCGGGCCGGTACGGGCCCCGCGGGCCGGTACGGGCTCCACGGGCCGGTACGGGGCCCGGCCCGTGGGACCCGAACCCGCCCGGCTGTCGGTCCGGGTACGGGTCGACGAGTCCGGGTCCGGCCACCTCGCCCGGCCGCGGGGCCGGGTACGGGCGCGGGGCCGGGTACGGGTGCGGGGGCGGGTACGGGCGCGGGGCCACGGGGGGCCGGCATCCCGGTGCCCGGCCGGGCTTCCGGCCCCGGGCCCGGTGCCCTGGGCCGGCCGGACGCCCGGGGACGGGACTACAGCTGGGCCTCCGCCCGGTGTTTGCGGGGCACGGCGACGGCGCTGTCCCGCACCCCTGTGGTCAGCCGGGACTCCGGCCCGCCGCCCTCGGGGCGCACCGCGACTGCCCGCCACCAGGGCTCCAGCACCGGACCGGCCGCCGGTTCGAACGGCTGGCCGGGACGGGGCAGGGACACCGTCGCCCCGGCGGCCTCGGCGGCTACCACCGAGCCCTCGGCCGGCTCCTCCCACGGGTGGGGCGCCAGGTTGAACGTGCCCCAGTGGATCGGCAGCATGATGCCGGTGGGCGTGCCGCCCTGGAGGTCGGTGTGCGCCCGTACGCCCTCCTCGGGCCGCATGTGGATGTCCGGCCACAGCTCGCTGTAAGCACCGATCTGGATCATGGTGGCGTCGAACGGGCCGTGGGCGGCGCCGATGTCGGCGAAGCCGGGGAAGTACCCGGTGTCGCCGCTGTGGAAGACGCGGTGCTCGGGCCCGGCGACCACCCAGGACGCCCACAGGGTGTGCTGGGTGTTGCGCAGCGCCCGCCCGCAGAAGTGCCGGGCCGGGGTGGCGGTCAGGGTGAGGCCCGCCACCGTGGTGGACTCCTCCCAGTCCAGCTCGGTCACCCGCTCCGCGGGAACCCCCCAGTGCTCCAGATGGGCGCCGACGCCGAGCGGCACCACGAAGGTGGTGCCGGTGCCGGCCAGCGAGCGGACCGTGGGCATGTCCAGGTGGTCGTAGTGGTCGTGGGAGATCACCACGGCGTCCACCGGCCCCAGCTCCGCGAGCGGCACCGGGACCGGGTGCAGCCGGCGCGGACCGGCGAAGGAGAACGGCGAACACCGCTCGCCCCAGACCGGGTCGAACAGCACCCGGCGGCCGTCGATCTCCGTCAGCACGCTGGAGTGTCCCATCCAGGTCAGCCGGAGCCCCGAGGCGGGCGGCGCCGCCAGGTCGGCGAGGGTGGTGGGGTGGACCGGCACGGTGCCCGCCGGTGCCCGGCGGATCCGGTCCGCCTTGCGGAAGTAGGTCGGCAGGAATTTGAGCATGGAGCCCGACGGGGTGATCCGGGCGGCCACCGGATTGACGAAAACGCCGTCGGCGAAGTTCGGCGACCGCCGGATGCGCGCCATCCGCTCGCCGGTCGGGTCCGCTCCGAAGGCGGCCGGGCGCGGCAGACCGGCCCGCGTACGGGACAGCCGGCGGCGGGTCTGCGGCTCCGACGGGTGAGAACCGGTCACGGCACCTCCAGAGGGCGGTAGCAGGTCATCTCATTATCCGCTGAATTCCCCGCGCGCGGCGGGTGATCTTGTGACTCCGGGGCGGCCGCCCGGCACGGCCGCCCCGGCACGACCGTGTGGCGTGCGCCCGGTGGTACCGGCACGGCCGGCGGCGGGTGGCACCGGACACGGCACGTGCGGCGCCGGGCACCGGCGACTACGCCCCGGCGGCACACTCGTGTGCCCGGGCGGCCGGCGCTGCCCCGGAGGGTGCCCTCCGCCGCGGGCCTGGGCGGCCGGCGGGCGGCCGGTGGAGCCGGTCCGGGCCCGCGGACCCGGACCGCCGGCGGTGCGGCTCCGGTCTCCCGCCGCCGGTGGTGCGGCTCAGGTCTCCCGCCGCCGGTGGTGCGGCTCAGGTCTCCCGCCGCGGGTGGTACTCCTCGGCGTCCAGGCCGAAGGTCCAAGCCACCCCCTCGCGGGCGGTGCGGGTGCGCGGCGGTACCCGCAGCCAGTAGGTGCGCCGGGTGCCGTCCGGCTCGGGGGTGGAGTTGACCACCTCCACCATCACCACCGGCTCGTCGTCGGGGAGTTCTATCCGCCACAGCACCCCGGTCTCGTCCCGGTGCAGCGGCCGCGCCCCGGACTCGGCGAGGTAGCGGTCGTACCCGTAGTGCTCCAGCATCACCCGGCGCAGCTCGGCGTTGTCCTCGGCGCGGATGCGTTCGGCGGACAGGTCGGCCAGCCGGGCCGGGAACTCGGCGGGCACCGGCATCCCCCGCCAGGCGTACAGCGCGAAGCCGTCCGGGTAGGCGAGGGCGGGGCCGTCACCGCGGTCGAGCCGGCCGGCCTCGTCCCGGTGGAGTTCCGCCGGGCGCTCGGAGAGGATCACCACCTTCTCGTACGGCCACCACCATCCGGCGGCGCGGGCCACCCCGGCCAGGCCGTCCAGCGCCCCGGGGTCCGGGGTGCCGCCGGTGGCCGGGGCGCCGTCGTCCGCCGCGCCGGGCGCCGCCGGGGCGGGCGGGCCGGCCACCGATGCCAGCCAGGGCGCGTCGTGCTGGCCGAGCACCGCGTGGAGCATGGCCAGCCGGACCGTCCGCTCGTCCTCGGGGGTGCGGGCCAGCTCCTCCACCACCGCGGTGCGCACCCGGTCGGCGAGCGCCCGGGTCAGGTCCCACAGCGGCGCCGCGGTCAGTGCCCACCGTTCGGCCCAGCCCGCCGGGCCCAGCGCGGCGAGCAGCCGCTGCCGCTCGGCCGCCCAGGGGCGGGTGCGGATCTCGTCCCGCACCGGCCGGCCCGCGCCTTCCCGGCCGGGGACGGCCCCGGCGGCCCGCAGCGCGGCGGCGGCACGTGCGGTGACCTGCTCGGGCAGCCGGTCACCCACCCCGGTCAGCAGCAGCGCGGCGGCGGTGCCCTCCAACGGGGACCCGGTCCACACCACCCGCTCGGGGGCGGCGAGACCGGCGCGCCGGTAGGCGAGCCGGACCGCCGCCTCGGCGGCCGTCCGGTCCGCCGGGCCGGTCGCCGAGGCCACCGCCCGCCAGGTGGCCGGCTCCCCTCCGGCCGCGCCGCTCCCCGGGTCCGGGCGCCCGTCCGCCGCCGGGGCCGTGCCGGCGCCCCGCTCCACCGTGCCCGTGCCCGGGCCGCCGCTCACCGTTGTCGTCATGTCCTCGTCCCCCGTCCGTGTCAGTCCGCCACGACGCGCACGGCGCCCGGCGTGTACTCCCGCTGCCGCACCACCCGGTACCAGCCCTTGGGCAGCGGTATCGCGGCGTGCTCCTCGTGCACCACCCGTCCACCGTCAGGCAGGTGGAGGTAGGACGCCCCGAACGGTCCGGGCTCCCGGACCAGCAGGCCCGGGCCCACCACCGCGTGGGCGTGGCCGGTGACCTCGCCGAGCGCCAGCACCAGCCGTCCACGGGAGTCCCTGGGCTGCCGCGGCAGCGCGGCCGTGCCGGCCGGAAGTGACTCCTCCGGGACCGGGACGATCAGCACGTCCCCCTGTCGGTACACCTTTCCGCCCCCTTGTGCGCGTGCCGAGTTGCGGACGACCGCGGTGCGGTGTCCGTCGATGGTGGTGACGCTACGCGCGGGGTACGACAACGCGGGACGGACGCCGGCTCAGCGGCGCGCGCGGCGGGCCCGGCGCAGCGTGCCGGCCCGCTCGGGGTCCATCTCGGACAGGGTCCGGTCCAGCACGTCCTGCGGCATCCTGCGCAGCGCCTCACCGGCCGCCGCCCGCAACTCCCGGGCCACCGGCGCCTCGTAGCGGCGCTGGTTGGCCAGGTGGAAGGCGATCATCGCGCAGTAGGTGCGGACCGCCTTGGGCAGGAAGCGGTCCGCCTCGGGGTCCGCCGCGACCTCCGCGAGCAGCCGGTCGTGGGCGGGGATGAAGTCCAGCTGCCGGGCGTCGGCGATCTGGGTGAGGGAGGTCGCCACGCCGCGCCGGTAGAACACCCCCAGCAGTCCCGCGACCGCACAGGACCTCGCCGTCAGGTGCAGCCGCCAGGTCCACAGCCGGTCCTCGGCCGTCCGCAGGTCCTCGGCGAACCGCATCGCCCCGTCGTCGAAGAGGTGCCGGCGGTAGACCCCCGCCCACACGAACGGGTAGTCCACCGCGGTGGTCGCCGCGGCCGGCCCGATCAGGTCGCGCGGGTCCAGCCGGCTGCCGCGCCGTCCGGGGGCCCGGCGGATCTCCCGCTTCTTCCCGGTGCTGCGTACGTGGTCGGTGCGGAGGAAGTCGCAGTCGTACTCCTCGGCGGCGCGCAGGAGGGCGTCGAGGTGGCCGGGACCGTACCAGTCGTCTCCGTCGAGGAAGGTGAGGTAGCGGCCGCGGGCCGCGTCGATGCCGCTGTTGCGGGCCGCGGCGATCCCCCGGTTGGTCTCGTGCCGGACCAGGACGGCCTGCGGGAGCCGCGGCAGCCACCGGTCGACGATCTCCGCGGTGGCGTCCGTGGAGCAGTCGTCCACGAGGACGAACTCGGTCGTCGGGGCCGCGTTGCGGGCGAGGCTGCGCAGGGTGTCCTCGGCGTACGCCTGCACGTTGTGGAACGGTATGATGACAGAGAGTGACGGCATGGGGTTCCTTGAGGGGAGGGTGGGGTGGTACGGGGCTTCCCGCCGCGGGCCGCCGCGGGTGCCCCGGCGGACGGTGGGAGCGCGCTCCGGGGTGGTGGCGGCCGGCGGCGGGCCCGGTCACCCCGGTGGAGGGGCGTTCCGGCCGCGTCCGCGACGGGCACCGCCGCCGCGGGTCGGCGCGGGCCGGACCGCTTCCGGCCGGACCGCTACCGCCGTGCGGCACCGCGGGCGGGGGCGCGGCCGGCGCGGTCGCTACCGGCGCGGTCGCTACCGGCGTACGGGGTTCACGGGCGTGCGGTGGCGCTCCGGCCGCTCCGCGAGGCCTCGGTCCCGGGGGTTCCGGTTCCGGGTGTTCCGGTCCTGGGCCCCCCGGGCGGGCGTGACGGTCCTTCGGAGCCGGCCGGGATCCGCCGGGCCGGCTCCGCCGCGAGGTAGGTGGTGCGGGCGGCGACCTCGTCGTCGCGCCGGGTCGGGTCGACGTGGTCCGAGGCGAGCACCCGTGAGGTTCCCGGGTCGATCACCATGCGGTAGGCCTTCCGCCGTTCGTAGTCGAGTTCCACCGCGGTGCCGACCCGTCCGGCGCCGTCCTCCACGTCACCGGCGACCCGGACGCCGGGGATGTCGGCGAGCACCCGGAAGAGCGCGGCGCGCAGCTGCGGACCCGCGGGCGAGCGGGCGAGCAGTCCATCGACGGCGCGGAAGAGCAGGGCCTGCTCCCGGGGGGTGCGGGCCGGCCCGGCCAGCCGCATCCACAGCTCCTTCGGCCGGGTGGGCAGCCGGTCCAGGTCACCCCAGCCGACCTCCCGGCCGGGGAGGCCCCAGGTGAACGCCTCGTCGGCGACGGCGCCGGTGGGGTGGCTGACCTCCCCGTCGCGGGCCCGCGCCACCACACCGGCGCGGCTGAGCCACACCGTCTCCTCCACCGTCCGGCCGCCGCGCGTGTCGACGGACCGCACCTTCCAGACCGGGGTACCGGCCGGCAGGGCGGGCTGCCCGGCGGCGACGTCGGCCATCCGGCCCAGGAAGGCGGCCGCGTCGGCCGGCTGACCGGTCGTCACCCCGGCCGGGGGCGGGCCGCCGGGCACCATCACCGCGCCGACGGCCACGGCCGCCACCGCGGCGACCGCCGCGGCCGCGATCCGGAGCCGGGCCGGGCGGCGGCGCGCGGCCGGCGGGCCGGCGGGGGCGAGCACCACCACGCCGTCGGCCGCCGGGCCGGGCGCCCCGGTGCGCTCCGCCGCGGCGGCGGCCCGGACCGCGCGGAGCGCCGCGTCCACGGTGGCGGCGCTCGGCGGGGGGACCCGCCCCGCGGCGCGCAGCCGGCCGGCCCCGGGGATGTCGGCGCCGCCGGGTTCCGGCGAGTCGTGGTTCACGTCCAGTCTCCTGCCATCCGAAGCGTGCGGGGTGGTCCGGGTGGTTCCGGCGCGAGCACGGCGCGCAGCCGGCCGCGGGCCCGGTGCAGCCGTGACCGGGCGGTGCCGGGCGGGATGCCGACCACGGCCGCCGCCTCGGCGGGGGTGAGGTCCTCCCACACCACCAGCAGCAGCAGTTCCCTCTCCACCTCGGGGAGCTGGGCGATCGTGCGGCGCATCAGCGGTGCCACCGCCGCCGCGTCCAGCCGCTGGTCCACCGCGTGCCACGGGTCGCTGCCGCGCTCCTCGCCGAGGGCGGCGAAGGGGTCCTTGGCGCGCTGCCGCCAGTGCGCGGCCAGGACGTTGCGGGCCACCCCGAACAGCCAGGTGCGCGCCGTGCCGCGGGCCGGGTCGAAGCCGGCCCGGCCCGCGTAGGAGCGCAGCCACACCTCGGCCAGCAGGTCGTCGGCCGCGTCCGGCGCGCGGCGCGCCAGGTATCCGTGGAGCGCCGCGGAGTGCCGTGTCACCAGCGGTTCGAACGCCTCCGCGTCCGTGACCGAACGGATGAGGAGGTCATCATCCGCTGCCATCGCATCCCCCTGTTCCGGGGCCGCGCCATCCGGCGGCCCCGTCCGGTACTTGTCGCCCGGCGTGGGGTGCGTTCCGGCGACGGGGGCGTGAGCTGCGACACAGTGGGTGGCCGTGGGGTGCGGCGCCGGACCCCTCGCCGCCTCCCGCGCCGCCCGGAGCGGCACGGAGAGGCCCGGAGAAACACGGAGCGGCCCGCCGGAGGTGCCGGATCCGGTGCTGTCGGCGGGCCCTGGTACAACTCCCTTCGTACACCAGCCCGTATCCGTGTCATCCGTATCCGTGTCAGGAGCGCCGTCCCATGTCCGCTGTCGAGCACCTTCAGGAACTGCACGGCCTCCCGGCCTTCGACTTCCCCTCCGGCGACCTGTCCGGGCTGCCCGCCCCGGAGTCCGTCGCCTGGCGGATCTCGGTGGACCCCTACGGGGACGACGACAGGCCCTTCGGCGAGGCGTGGGAGAGCTTCACCGGGGCGGTGGACCTCTCCCGGGTGCGGGCCCTGATCATCGGTCAGTGGGGCGAGGCGTACGACAACGACTCCAGGCTCGTGGTGGATCTGCTGGTGGCCGCCGCGGACCGGCTGACCGCGCTGGAGGCGGTGTTCCTCGCCGACATCACCCCCGAGGAGCAGGAGATCTCCTGGATCGAGCAGTCGGACGTGACCCCGGTGCTCGCCGCCTACCCCGGTCTGGTGGAGCTCGGCGTCCGCGGCGGCACCGGTCTGCGGTTCCCGGCGGTGCGGCACACACGGCTGCGGAAGCTGACCTTCGAGGCGGGCGGGCTGCCCGGCGAGGTGGTGCGGGGCGTGGGCGCCTGCGAGCTGCCCGCCCTGGAGTCGCTGGAGATGTGGCTGGGGGTGTCGGAGTACAGCGGTGACGCCACGGTGGCGGACCTGGCCCCGCTGCTCGCCTCCGGGCGCTTCCCGGCCCTGCGCCACCTGGGCCTGCGCAACAGCGAGATCCAGGACGAGATCGCCGCCGCGGTGGCCGGCGCGCCGGTGGTCGCGCAGCTGGAGTCGCTGGACCTGTCCATGGGCGTGCTCACCGACGCGGGGGCCGAGGCGCTGCTGGGCGGCCAGCCGCTCACCCATCTGCGCCGGCTCGACCTGCACCACAACTACTTCAGCGACGAGATGTCGGCCCGGCTGAGCGATGCCTTGGAGGGCGCCGGGGTGGAGCTGGACGTCTCCGAGCGGGGCGACGAGTGGCAGGACGGGGACGGCGACGTGCAGCGCTACACCGCGGTGGCGGAGTGATGCCCCGTCGTCCCGCGACGGCTCCGCGCCGCCCGCCCCTGCACTCCGCGACGGGCCCGTGCCGGCCGCCCCTGCGCCCCGCGACGGGCCGTGCCGGCCGCCCCTGCGCCCCCGCGGCGGGCCCGTGCCGGCCGCCCCGCCGTCCCGCGGCGGGCCCGTGCCGCCCGCCCCGCCGTCCCGCGGCGGCCGGGAGCCACCGGCTCCGCCGGCCGCCGGCCGGTGCCGGTGGCCCCGCGGCGCGCCGTCCGGGTCCGGTGGCCGGCGCGACCGGGGGCGAGGGGCGCCGTGCCGCGGCCCGTGGATAGCGGCACGGCCGCCGCGGTGGACGCGTCCACGGCGCGGGCGACCGGGACCGGCGGCGCGCCGGGCGGTCCGCGCTTCGCCGTGGTGGGTGTCCCGGAGAACCGCCGGGTGACCCTGTTCGCCGCCGCGGTGCGCGCCGCCGGGCTGCCCGCGCCGCGGGTGCTGCCGTGGCGGGAGGTACTGGACGCCGGGGTGTGGTTCCGCCCCGGTGAGACCGTACGGATCGACTCCCCCGGCGAGGACCCGGCGGTGGACCGGCGGTTGCGCGGAGTCGCCGACCCCACCCGGGTGGAGGGCACCGGGCTCTGGTACGCCCGCTTCACCGGGGCGTTGCGCGGGATCGCCGACGCCGCGCGGGCGTCCGGGGCCCGGCTGCTGGACGACCCGGCCGAGCTGGCGGTGCTGTTCGACAAGCGGCTGTGCCACCGGGTGCTGGACGAGGCGGGGATCGCGGTGCCGCCCTCCCCCACCTCGGGGGCGGGTGCGGCGCCGGTGCGCGGCTGGCCGGACGTCCGGGCGCTGCTGGGCACCGCCGGGCTGCGCCGCGCCTTCGTGAAGCTCGCGCACGGCTCCTCGGCGTCCGGGGTGCTGGCCGTGGAGCGGGCCGGACCCGGCCGGGTACGGGCCGCCACCTCGGTGGAACGGGGTGCGGACGGCGCGCTGTTCAACTCGCTGCGGGTGCGCCGCTACACCTCCGAGCGGGAGATCGGCGCCATCATCGACACCCTGGCGCCGGACGGGCTGCACGTGGAGCGGTGGCTGCCCAAGGCGTCGCTGGGCGGCCGGGCGGCCGATCTGCGGGTCGTGGTGGTGGGCGGCCGGGCCACCCACGCCCTGGTGCGCACCAGCCGCTCCCCGATGACCAATCTGCACCTGGGCGGGGCGCGCGGCGACCTGTCCGCGGCCCGGGCCGCGACGGCGGCCGCGGGGGTGCCGTTCGATGCGGTGCTGGAGCTCGCCGAACGGGCCGCGGGCTGCTTCCCCGGCACCCTGTGCGTGGGGGTGGACCTGCTGCCCGGCACCGGCTGGCGGCGGTTCGCCGTCGGCGAGGTCAACGCCTTCGGCGACCTGCTGCCGGGGCTGCCCGGCCTGCCCGGGGGCGGCGCCGCGGGCCTGGACACCTACGGCGCGCAGGTCGCCGCCGTACACCGCGACACCTGGCACGACACACGCGGTCCGGGAGAGGGCTCCCCCGGCCGCGGACACGAGGAGCACCACCGAGATGCCACTGCCTGACCCCGTCCCGCAGCCGTCCGCACCCCCGGTTCCCCCGGGCCCGGCGGCCGTACCCGGTCCGCCCGGCGGCCCGCCGGACGTTTCGCCGGGGGCGCCGGAGGCGCTGGAGCTGCCGGACATGAACCAGGTCGTGGGCAGCCACGACCTGCTGCTGGTCACCCTGGACACCCTCCGCCACGACGTGGCGGCCGAGCTGGCCGCGGCCGGCCGGATCCCGAACCTCGCCCGGCACCTGCCCGGTGGCCGGTGGGCCGAGTACCACGCGCCGGGCAGCTTCACCTACGCCTCGCACCAGGCGATGTTCGCCGGCTTCCTGCCCACCCCGGCCGCCCCGGGGCCGCACCGGCGGCTGTTCGCGGCCCGGTTCGCCGGGAGCGAGACCACCGCCGAGGGCACCTACGTCTTCGACACCCCGGACCTGGTGTCGGGGCTGGCCGTGGCCGGCTACCACACGGTGTGCATCGGCGGGGTGGGGTTCTTCAACAAGCAGGGCCCGCTGGGCTCGGTGCTGCCGGGGCTGTTCGCGGAGAGCCACTGGGAGCCGGAGTTCGGGGTCGCCTCCCCCACCTCCTTCGAGGCCCAGGTGGCCCGCGCCGAGGAGGTGGTGGACCGGCTGCCGCCGGAGCGCCGGCTGTTCCTCTTCGTCAACGTGTCGGCGCTGCACCAGCCGAACTGGTTCCACCTGCCGGGCGCCACCCGGGAGGCGGGCGACTCCCGCGCCACCCACGCCGCGGCCCTGGAGTACGTGGACCGGCACATCGGGCGGCTGTTCGCGGCGGCCCGCGGCCGGGGCCGGCCCTGTTTCGCGATCGTCTGTTCCGACCACGGCACGGCCTACGGCGAGGACGGCCACACCGGCCACCGCATCGGCCACCCGGTGGTCTGGACCGTGCCGTACACCCACTTCTTCCTGAAGGCCCGTTGATCCCGATGCCTGCCACCCCCGCCCGCGCCCACCACGCCACCCCCGCGGACCACGCCGACGGCGCCGGCACGGCCGCCGCGCCCCGGCCTTACCAGAGTTATGTGTACGCCTACCCGCACAAGACGGCCTACCGCCGGCTCCCGGAGCGCCCGGCGCTGGCCGACCTGTGGGCCGGGGAGCCGACCGACGCCCTCTCGCTCTACTTCCACATCCCGTTCTGCGAGGTGCGGTGCGGGTTCTGCAACCTGTTCACCCGGATCGGCGCCCCGGACGGGCTGACCACCGCCTACCTCGACGCCCTTGAGCGCCAGGCGGACGCGGTGCGCCCGGCGCTCGGCGAACGGCCGCGGTTCGCCGCCGCGGCGTTCGGCGGCGGCACCCCGACGTTCCTGACCGCGGCCGAGCTGAGCCGGCTGTGCGACATCGCCGAGCGGCGGCTGGGCGCCGACCTGCGGGCGGTGCCGCTGTCGGTGGAGGCGTCACCGGCCACCGCCACCGCCGATCGGCTGGCGGTGCTGGCCGAGCGCGGCGCCACCCGGCTGAGCCTGGGCGTGCAGAGCTTCGTGGACGCCGAGGCGCGGGCCGCGGTGCGCCCGCAGCGCCGCGCGGACGTCGAGGCGGCGCTGGGCCGGGTCCGGGACGCGGGCGTACCGGTGCTCAACATCGACCTGATCTACGGCATCGACGGCCAGACCCCGGATAGCTGGCGGCGTTCGCTGGACGCGGCGCTCGCCTGGCGGCCCGAGGAGCTGTACCTGTACCCGCTGTACGTGCGCCCGCTGACCGGGCTGGGGCGGCGGGGCGCGGCCGCGGACCGGGCGTGGGACGAACAGCGGCTGACGCTGTACCGGCTGGGCCGCGACCGGCTGCTGGCGGCGGGCTACCGGCAGGTGTCGATGCGGATGTTCCGGCGGGCGGACGCCCCGGCGGTCGCCGCGTCGGGCGGGGCGGACCACGCCTGCCAGACCGACGGGATGGTCGGGCTGGGCTGCGGGGCCCGCTCGTACACCTCGGCGCTGCACTACTCCTTCGACTACGCGGTGGACATGGGCGAGATCCGCAGGATCGTGGACGACTACGTGTCCCGGCCCGCGGCGGACTTCGCCCGCGCCGAGTACGGGCGGTGGATGGACGCCGGGGAGGCCCGGCGGCGCCATCTGCTCCAGACGCTGCTCCAGGCCGAGGGGCTGGCCGTGGCGGAGTACCGGGCCCGGTTCGGGACCGGGCCGGAGGAGGACTTCCCCGCCGAGCTGGCGCGGTTCGCGGTGCTGGGGTGGCTGGACGGGGAGGCCGCGCCGGAGCGGCTGTGGCTGTCCGCGGAGGGGCTGGCCCACTCCGACGCGCTGGGGCCGGCGCTGTTCTCGCCCCGGGTGCGCGCCGACATGGCCGCCTACGAGCTGCGGTGAGGGCGCCGGGGATGGACCTGACGATCCTGTACCGGGGGCCGCTGGCCTCCTGCGACTACGACTGCCCGTACTGCCCGTTCGCCAAGCGCCGCGAGGTCCCCGCGCAGCTGCGCGGGGACCTCGCGGCGCTGGAGCGGTTCGCCGGCTGGGCCGCGGCGCAGACCGGTGACCGGCTGTCGCTGCTGTTCACCCCGTGGGGCGAGGGGCTGGTCCGCTCCTGGTACCGGCGCGCCCTGGTGGAGCTGTCCCATCTGCCGCACCTGCGCCGGGTGGCGATCCAGACGAACCTCAGCTGCCGCACCGACTGGGTGGCGGCGGCGGACCTGGACACCCTGGCGCTGTGGTGCACCTACCACCCGGGGCAGACGCCCTACGACCGGTTCCTGGACAAGTGCCGCGACCTGGCGGCCATGGGGGCCCGGTTCAGCGTGGGCGTGGTGGGCCTGCCGGACCACCTGGAGCAGGCCCGGCGGCTCCGCGCCGAGCTGCCGGAGCAGGTGTACCTGTGGGTCAACGCCGCCGAGGGGCGTACCTACGACGACGCGGAGGCGGCGGTGTGGACGGAGCTGGACCCGCTGTTCGGCTACAGCCGCCACCCGCACCGAAGCGCCGGTCTCCCCTGCCGGACCGGCGCTTCGGTGGTCTCGGTGGACGGCTCCGGTACGGTCCGCCGCTGCCACTTCGTCCGCGAGGAACTGGGCAACCTCTACGACGGTTCGTACCGCGCCGCGCTGCGGCCCCGCCCCTGCCCGCTGGCGGTGTGCGACTGCCACATCGGGTACGTCCACCTGGAGTCGCTGCCGCTGTACGACGTGTTCGCCGGCGGTGTGCTGGAGCGGATACCGGGCGCTCCGGTTCAGTCCTTGCGGGCCACCCCTCCGTAGAAGCCGATCCGGCGCAGTTCCCCGGGGGTGGGCGGGTCCCCGTCCGGCCGCCACCGGGGCAGCTGCACCACGCCGGGTTCGAGCAGGTCGAAGCCGTCGAAGAGCCGCACCACCTCGGCGTGGGTACGGGGGTTCATGGTCGCCGTGGAGCTGCGGTACGCCTGCATGGTCTCGGTGTGGTCGCCGGGGTGGAAGTCGGCGGTGGCGTGCGAGAGCACCAGGTGGCTGCCGGCGGGCAGCGCGTCGCGCAGGGTGGCCACGATGGCGTACGGGTCCTCCTCGTCGGTGACGAAGTGGAGCACCGCGACGAGCAGCACGGCCACCGGCCGGCCGAGGTCGATCCGGTCGCGGATCGCGGGTAACTCCAGCAGGGCCGCGGGGTCGCGGACGTCCCCCAGGGCGAAACCGGTGCCGGGCGCGCCGGTGAGCCGGGCGCCGGCGTGGACGGCGACGATCGGGTCGTTGTCCACGTAGGCGACCCGGACCGTGGGGTCCTCGGCGAGCGCCACCTCGTGGGTGTTGGGCGAGGTGGGGATGCCGGTGCCGATGTCGAGGATCTGCCGGACCCCGGAGCGGACCACGTGGCGGACCGCCCGGTGGAGGAAGGCGCGGTTCTCCCGTGCGGTGGGGAGGATGTCGGGCAGCTCGCCGAGCACCCGCTGGGCGGCCTCCCGGTCCACCTGGTAGTTGTCCCGGCCGCCGAGGAAGTAGTCGTACATCCGGGCCGGATGGGGTCTGCTGGTGTCCAGCTGTTCAACGGAGAAGCTCTGGTCGGTCACACCGGTCTCCTCGTCTGGTCGTCGTCGGCGGGCCGTCAGGTGAGCAGGAAGTCCGCTTCGCCGGCCTTGGCTCCCTGGATGAAGCTCCGCATCTCGTGGCGGGTGTAGATCAGGGCGGGGCCGTCGGGGTCGGTGGACTGGCGCAGCGCCACCCGGCCGTCCCCCAGCTTCATCGCTTCGACGCAGCTTCCGCCGTTGCCGCCGCTCCACGGCTTGTGCCAGCCCTCGGTGCCGAGGTCGGAGGCCGGCATGCCGTTGTAGACGCGCATGCGGTCCCCGGGTATGCGATCCATGGTTCAGATCTCCTTGCGAACGCCACCCAGCACGCTCTGGGTGGTCTGTGCGGGCGCGGCCTGCGCGCACATCCGGTCCAGGGCCTCCAGGAACACGGACACCTCGTCGCGCTGGTCGATGTAGACCGCGCCCACGAGGCTCTCGCTGTACGCGATGTCCGGGAGCTCCGGGATCGGGAACCGGAAGATATGGAAGGGGCCGTACATGGCCGGGTGGGGTCCGGCGGCGAACGGCATGATCTGCAGCTGGACGTTGGGCGCGGCGGTGGCCTCGATGAGCCGGTCGATCTGCTCGCGCATGATCTCCGGTCCGCCGATCGGCCGGCGCAGCACCGTCTCGTCCATCACCACCCACAGCAGCGGCGCGTCGGGCCGGGTGAGCAGCGCCTGCCGCTCCCTGCGCAGGGCGACCAGCCGGTCGATCTCCTCGTCCGAGGCGTGCGGCATCCCGGCCCGCAGCACGGCGCGGGCGTAACCCTCGGTCTGCAGCAGGCCGGGCACGTAGTGCGGCTCGTAGGCGCGGATGGTGCTGGCGGCGCCCTCCAGGCTGACGAAGGCGCTGAACCAGTCGGGGAGCACGTCGCGGAACCCGTGCCACCAGCCGCGCTGGTTGGACTCCCGGGCCAGGGAGAGGAATCCCTCGACCTCCTCGGGATCGGTGACCCCGTAGGTGGTGAGCAGTTTCTCGACGTACGGGATCTTCAGGCCGACCTCGGCCTTCTCCATGCGCCGGATGGTGGCGTGGGTGACGTCGAGAGCGGCGCCGGCCTCTTCGAAGGACAGGCCGGCCTTCTCCCTCAGATCCTGTAGCCGCTTGCCGAGTACGACCCGTAGAACGGTCGGGGCGCCGCTCAGTCGTACGTCCGCCACCACCGCTCCTCTCCTCCGGCCGTCCGATGCCAGAAGTCTGACACGCTTTCAACTCTTCGAACAGTCTGTGCAGTGCGAATCTGTAAATTACAGATTGCTCCTTGCCATGAGTGAGCGGCACAGCGCATAGTGGCGAGGTGGCTCCTTCCTTCGAGGCTCTCCGGTTAGGGCACAGGGGCGGTCCCCTCGCCCACTGTCTTCAGGACGCTTTTCATCTCCCGGCGTTGAGCACCTCGGTCGGGGAGGCCCGGCGCCGGGTGCTGACGCGCCTGCGGGAGTGGGGCGTGGACCAGGAGACGCGCGAGAACGCCGAGCTGGTCGTCTCGGAGCTGTTCACCAACGCGGTTCGCCACACCACCAGTGAACAGGTCCGCTGCGAGGTGCGGCTGACCGGGTCCCGGTTGCGCCTGGAGGTGGCCGACCAGGGCTGCGCCCGCACCGTCCCGCGGGCCCGGCGCCCGGGGGCGGACCAGGAGGGCGGACGCGGACTGATGCTGGTGGAGGCGCTCGCCACCGCCTGGGGCGTCCAGCCGCACGACGGGGACCCGGGCCGCACCGTGTGGGCCCTGCTGTAACCCCTGCGCCTGCCCTCACCCCTGCCCCTGCTGCCACACCTTCACCGCGCACCGCGGCCCCGTCACCGCGCACCCCGTCAGCCCCGTCGTCCCGGCCGGCCCGGAGACGGCGCGACGCCCCGCCGCTCGCGGTACGGCGGGCGACCCGGTGACGGGCACCGGACGGGGCGGGAACGGGAGCAGGGCGCACACGGGACGGGCCCGGACCGTGAGGGGTCCGGGCCCGTCCCGTGCGGCAATCAGCCCTCGGTCACCGCACCGTCGCGGCCGGCGTTACGGCAGCGGCAGCAGGTCGGGGCGCTTGGGCTCCACGTGGTCCCCGGAGGACTCCCCGCGCAGCCGCCGGCCGATCCACGGCACCAGGTGCTCGCGTGCCCAGTGCAGATTGTCCCGGCGTACCTCGGCGGCGGACCGGACGCCCTCCGGGGGCCACGGCTGGTCCGGGTCGGCGGGCACCCCCAGACCGAGCACCTGGGCGGCGCGCAGCGCGACCCGGGTGTGCCCGTCGGCGGACAGGTGGAGCCGGTCCGGGCTCCAGGCGCGCCGGTCCTGCACCGAGCGGAGCGACCACAGGTCGAGCACCGGGCAGCCGTGCCGGTCGGCGATGGCCCGTACGTGGGCGGTGTACGTGGCGATCTTGCCGCGCAGGTGGCGCAGCACCGGCACCCCGCGGGTGTCGAAGCCGGTGCACACCAGCACGGTGCCCACCGCGTCGGTGAGGTCGGCGACCGCCGCCTCGTAGCGTTCGGCGATGGCGTCCGGGTCGCTGCCCGGCCGCAGGATGTCGTTGCCGCCCGCGCAGAAGCTCACCAGGTCGGGGGCGAGTTGCCGGGCGCGCGGCACCTGCTCCGCGACGATCTGGTCGAGGAGCCGTCCGCGCACGGCGAGGTTGGCGTAACGGAAGGGGGCGACCTGGCCGGGCGCCGGGCCGCCGGAGCCGGGGGTCCGCGGGGCCGTCGGGTCGGGGCTCCGGTGCCGGTCCGCCAGGAGGACGGCGAGCCGGTCGGCCCAGCCGACGAACCGGCCGTCGGGCCCTGGATCGCCGACACCCTCGGTGAAGCTGTCCCCGACGGCTGCGTACGACCCGATCATCATTGCGCTGCTGGGTTTCGAATCGTCTGCCACGTCGGGACATCATCCTCTTGAATAAGTGACCTACGCCACCGTAACCGGTGGTTGACGAGGGGTGATCTATCCCACCTGCCGGATTTCGCCGAACCGGAATACGACCGGGGCCCGGTGACCGTCCGCTCCTGCCGACCAGGTGGTGTCCGCCACCCTGACCTGCGGCGCCCCGTGTCGTATGGTCGTCGAACAGCCGTGCCTGTCGTCGGCGGCAGCCAGGCGAGGGACCCCGACGAGCCAACCCGAGGAGCACCCGTGACGCAGCAGATACCGCAGGTCCCGTCGGCCGAGCCCGTGCTGACCGGGGTCCGGAACTTCCGGGACGTGGGCGGCCTGCCCACCGTGGACGGCCGCCGGGTGCGGCCGGGCGTGCTGTTCCGCAGCGGTCATCTGGCCCACGCCACGGCGGAGGACGCGGCGTTCCTCGGCGGCCTGGGGCTGCACACCGTCTTCGACTTCCGCAACGCGGCCGACATCGCGCTGGAGGGGCCGGACGTGACGCTGGCCGGGGTGCGCAACCTCAACCTCCCGCTGAGCGACCCGGCGGACGGTGCGGGCTTCTGGACCATGGTGCGGGAGGGCGACCTGGCCACGCTGCGGGAGCTGCTGGCGGAGGGCAGGGCCGCGGGGCGGATGGTCGCCTCGTACCGGCAGATCATCCGGACCCGGACCGCCGAGCACGCCCGGCTGCTCACCGAGATCGCCGACGACAGCCACCCGGCGCTGCTGCACTGCTCGGCCGGGAAGGACCGGGCCGGGCTGTCGGTCGTGGTCATCCTGCTCGCCCTGGGGGTGGAGCCGGCGGCGATCGAGGCGGACTACCTGGAATCGGCCGCCGCGCACCGCCGCTACCGCGTCTGGCGCTCCTCCACCGCCCCCGACGCGCTGTCGCCCGAGGTCATGGAGCTGCTCGGTCCGCTCTTCGACGCCCGGAAGGAGTACCTGGCCTCGGCGTACGCGGAGATCGAGGAGTTCTGGGGCGGCACCGAGAACTACCTTGCCCGCGGCCTGGGACTGGACGCGGCGAAGCGGGAACGGCTGCGGCAGCGGCTGCTCACCGACTGACCCGGGCGCCGCCCCGGGGCAGCGGCGGCCGGCGGGCCCGCGGACGTCCGGCCCCCCGGCGGCCGACAAACCTGGCGGACGACCGGACCCCCGCGACCGGCGGACACCGCGGGCGACCGGGCGCCGGCGGACACCGGGAGCGGGCGGGCGCCGGCCCGGCGGCCGGGTCCGGTGACGGCCCAGCCCGGCGGTGGCCGCCCGGGACCGCGGCGGTCAGCGGTTCGCCACCGCCTGCTTCATCAGCGTGCGGCCGAACTCCCACATCAGCCCGCCGCCGGCGTGCGCGTCGTCCATCACCGAGGTGAACGCGGTCACGAACCGGTCCACCTCGCGCTCCCCGATGATCAGGGGCGGGATCAGCTTGATGACCTCCATGTGGTCCCCGGAGACCTGGGTGAGGATGCGGTGGCGCCGCAGCAGCGGCACCACCACCATCTGCGCGAACAGCCCCTTGCGGGCCGCCTGGAGCATCGCCCAGCGGCTGCGCAGTTTCAGCGAGGCCGGGCGGCCGAACTCGATGCCGATCATCAGTCCGCGGCCCCGCACCTCGTGCAGCAGCTCGTAACGGCCCACCAGGGCGGCGAGCCGGGAGCGCAACAGCTCCCCGGTGAGCCGGGCGTTGGCGACGATCTGCTCGTCCTCCATCACCGCCAGCACCGCCAGGCCCGCCGCCATGGCCTGGGCGCCGCCGCCGAAGCTGGTGGAGTGCACCAGCACCCGGTCCATGGAGGAGTACACCTTCTTGAAGATCCAGTCCTTGCCCAGCGTGGCGCCCACCGGGACGTAGCCGCCGGAGAGGGACTTGGCCAGGCAGACCAGGTCCGGCTCGACGCCGTCCTCGTGCTGGTAGGCGAAGAAGGCGCCGGTACGGCCCATGCCGGTCTGCACCTCGTCGGCGATGAGCAGCGCCTTGTGCCGGTGGAGCAGCTCCTGCGCGGCGTACAGGAAGCCCGGCGGCGGGGTGTGCACGCCCTTGCCCTGGACCGGCTCCACCACGAACGCCGCCACGTCCCCGCGCCGCAGCTCGCGTTCGAGCGCGTCCAGGTCGCCCAGCTCGATCGCGGTGTCGGGGAGCAGCGGGCCGAAGCCGTCGCGGAAGCCGGCCTCGCCGTTGACCGACAGCGAGCCGGTGGTCAGGCCGTGGAAGGCGTGCGCGCAGTACAGCACCCGCGGCCGGCCGGTGGCGCGGCGGGCGAACTTCAGCGCGGTCTCCACCGCCTCGGAGCCGCTGTTGCCGAAGAAGACCCGGTCCAGGTGGGGCGCGTGGCGCAGCAGCCGCTCGGCCAGCAGGCCGGGCAGCGGCGGGCAGTCGAAGCGGGTCAGGTCGGCCGTCGAGGCGTCCAGGACGTCGTGCAGCGCCTGACGGACCACCGGGTGGTGACGGCCCAGGCCCATCACGCCGAACCCGGCGAGCATGTCGAGGTAGTCGTGGCCCTCGGCGTCCCAGAAGTAGGCGCCCTCGGCCCGCTCGTACACCTTGTCGAAGCCGAGGGTGCGCAGCATGCGGGGCAACTGGTGGTTGAGGTACCGGCTGTGCAGCTCGTACCGCTCCGCCCCGCGTTCGGCGAGCAGCGCCCGCAGGTCGAACCCGGCGGCCGGTCCCCGCGTACCCGGCCCCGGCGAGCGTTCCCGGTGACCCCGGCGGTCCCATCGGCCCCGGCCGGCGGCGGCCCGGGCCACGCCCGAACCGTCCCCGGCGGGCAATGACCGGGGGCGGCCGGCCGGCTCCGCCGCGGCGCCGCCGCGGTGACCCGGCCCACGTCGTGGGTCCGTCGTTATCCGGTTCAGCCCCGGTTGCCGCCGATGGTCTCGCGGGCGGCGCGCAGCGACTCCTTGAGCGACCCCATGGTGGCGAGCACCGCGGTGGGCTCGTACCCGCAGTGGGCCATGCAGTTGTCGCAGCGGGCGTCCTTCCCGCGCCCGTACGCGTCCCAGTCGGTCTCCTCCACCAGCCGGCGGTAGGTGGGCACGTATCCGTCGGCCATCAGGTAGCAGGGGCGCTGCCAGCCGAAGACGGAGTAGTTGGGGATGCCCCAGGCGGTGCACGGGAAGTCGGTGCGGCCCTCCAGAAAGTCCAGGAAGAGCGGGCTGTGGTTGAGCCGCCAGCGCCGCCGGTTGCCGCCCGCGAACGCCTTGCGGAACAGCTCGCGGGTCTGCTCGACGCCGAGGAAGTGGTGCTGGACGGGCGCCTTCTCGTAGGCGTAGGCGGGCGAGATCATCATCTCGTCCACCTTCAGCTCGTCGTTGAGGAAGTTGAGCACCTCGACCACCGTCTGCGGGGTGTCGGTGTTGAAGAAGGTGGAGTTGGTGGTGACCCGGAAGCCGCGCCGCTTGGCCTCCTTGATGGCGGCCACCGCCTCGTCGAAGACGCCCTCCTTGGCGACCGACTCGTCGTGCCGTTCCCGCAGCCCGTCGATGTGGACGGCGAACGCGAAGTACGGGGAGGGGGTGAACAGGTCCATCTTCTTGCGCAGCAGCACCGCGTTGGTGCACAGGAAGACGTAGCGCCGCCGTTCCACCAGCTGGCGTACGATCTCGTCGATCTGCGGGTGCATCAGCGGTTCGCCACCGGCGATGGAGACCATGGGGGCGCCGCACTCCAGCACCGCGCCGACCGCCTGGGCCACCGGCATGCGCTGCTTGAGCACGCCCGCCGGGTGCTGGATCTTCCCGCAGCCCTCGCACTTGAGGTTGCAGGCGTAGAGCGGTTCCAGTTCCACGATCAGCGGGAACTTGTCGCGCCGGCGGATCACCTTCTGGTCGAAGAGATACGTCGCGACCCGGATGGACTGACGGAGCGGCATGGCCATCTAGCTCACCTCCTGGGGAGCGGCTTCG
The DNA here is from genome assembly GCF_016031615.1 of Streptomyces pactum. Lineage (GTDB taxonomy): Bacteria > Actinomycetota > Actinomycetes > Streptomycetales > Streptomycetaceae > Streptomyces > Streptomyces pactus. Next base: position 6,318,332 of record NZ_JACYXC010000001.1, on the reverse strand, counting down.
GAGCGGTGCCATTCGTAAAAGGCCGGGAGCACTGCGCGCAGGACACGGAAAGCCGATATTCCACCGCGCACGGTGCCGATGCGCAGGAGCTCGTGTTCCGGGGCGTCCACGACCACCCGGACGGCGGCAACCGGGCGGGGGCCGGCGCGCACCGCGGCCCGCAGGGTGGCGGCGGACTCCATGTCCACCGCGATCGCGCCGGTGGCCCGCAGCGCGGCGCGCTCGGCACCGCGCACCACGTGGTCGGAGCCGGCCACCGGACCGGTGTGCACGGTGCGCCGCGGGTGGCCGCGGACCAGTTCGGCGAGGGCGGCGGTGAGCACGTCGCCGCCGGTGCACCGGGTACGGCCGTCCGGGCCCCGGGTCTCGTCGGCGACCACCAGGTCGCCGGGGTGCATGCCGCGGGCCAGCCCGGCGCAGAAACCGGTGGCGATGACCGCGGTGGCCGCCGCGGCCCCACCGGTGTCCAGGGCCCGGGTCACCGCCCGGTCGGCGGCCCGCGGCCCCATGCCGGTGCGCACCACGGTGACCGGGACCGGAGCCGGGGCCGCAGCCCGCCCGCCGCCGCGCAGCGCGAGCCGTTCGATGCCGAGCGCGCAGGCGATCAGCAGCGGTGCGGCGGTGCCCTGCCCGGCCGGGCCGGCGGGCATCAGGCGCTCCGCGGCCGGGGACGGTGCGGCTCCCCGTGCAGGTAGCGGCCGAGCGCGGTGACCGGGAACACCTGACGGTAGAGGTGGTAGTTGATGGAGAAGTCCCAGGGGAAGCCGGTGCCGGTGAAGTACGGCTCGTCCCAGGTGCCGTCCGGGGTCTGGGTGGCGGTCAGCCAGGCGATGCCGCGCTCCACGGCCCGGCCGTCCCGCTCACCGGCGGCGAGCAGGGCGAGCAGCGCCCAGGCGGTCTGCGAGGCGGTGGAGGCTCCGCGGCCGCGCCAGTTCGCCGGGTCGGGGTAGGAGCGCTGGTCCTCGCCCCAGCCGCCGTCGTCGTTCTGCACCCGCTCCAGCCAGCCGACGGCACGCCGGACGGCCGGGTGGGAGGCGGGCAGTCCGGCGGCGATGAGGGCGGGGACGACCGAGCCGGTGCCGTAGACGTAGTTGGTGCCCCAGCGCCCGAACCACGAACCGTCGCTCTCCTGTTCGGCCAGCAGCCAGGCGATGCCGCGCCGGGTGCGCGGGTCGTCGGCCAGGCCCTCCCAGGCGAGCATCTCCACCACGTGCGCGGTGACGTCCGCCGAGGGCGGGTCGATCACCTCGCCGAAGTCGCAGAACGGCAGCCGGTTGGGGAACGGGCTGGTGTTGTCCACGTCGAACGCGCCCCAGGCGCCGTCGCGGGACTGCATGCCCAGGTTCCAGCGGGTGGCGCGCGCCACCGCGGTGTCCACCCGGGCGGGGTCGGGGTGGTCGATGCGGCGCAGCGCCAGCACCACCTCGGCGGTGTCGTCGATGTCGGGGTAGTTGTCGTTGTGGAACTCGAACGCCCAGCCGCCGGGCGGCAGGCCGGGGCGGCGCACCGTCCAGTCCCCGGGCCGGGTGATCTGCTCGTCCAGCATCCAGTCGGCGGCCTTCACCAGGGCCGGGTGGTCCGCGGGCAGCCCGGCGTCGGCGAGCGCGATGGCGGCCAGGCAGGTGTCCCACACCGGGGACTGGCACGCCTCCACCATGCGGACCTCGGCGGTGCGGCCCGGGGTGCCGGCGCCGTCGGCGGGCCCGCCGTCCGCCGGTTCCTCGCGCCACACCGCGAAGCGGTCCAGCGACTCCAGTCCGGCGCGCAGCACCGGGTGGTCCAGGTCGTAGCCCATCAGGTGGAGGGCGATGACGGAGTACACGGCCGGCGGCTGGATGCCGCCCCAGCAGCCGTCGTTCTCCTGCCGTTCGATGATCCAGCGGGTGGCGGAGCGGAGCGCGGCCCGGCGCAGCGGGCGGAGCGGGACCTTGTGGTAGGCGTGCAGCAGCCGGTCCAGGCGCTGGAAGACCCCGTCCCAGCCGGTGCCCGGGGCCGGCGCGGGGCCGGCGGCCGCGTGCAGTTCGTCGAGCGCGAAGGGCGCCGGGCGGACCGGCCGCAGGGCGGAGACGATGGTCAGCGGCACGATGGTCTGCCGGGCCCAGCAGCCGAAGTCGTAGATGTTGAGCGGCACCCAGGTGGGCAGGAAGATCATCTCGGGGGGCAGTTCCGGCAGGTCCTCCCAGCGCCACCAGCCGAAGAGCGCGAGCCAGATCCGGGTGAAGACGCGGGACCGGGCGATCCCCCCGCGCTCCCGGACCCAGGCGGAGGCGGCGGCCATGTGCGGGGCACCGGCCGGGTCGCCGGCCAGCCGCAGGGCGACGTACGCCTCGATGGTGGCGGACAGGTCACCGGGGCCGCCGTGGAAGGTGGGCCAGGCACCGTCGTCGCGCTGCCGGGAGCGGATGTGGCGGGCGGCGGCGGCCAGGACGCGGGTGTCCGGGATGCCGAGGAACTGGCGGAGCATCAGGTCCTCGGCGTCCATGGTGACGTTGGTCTCCAGGTCGCCCTTCCACCATCCGGCGGGGTCCTGCCTGGCCAGCAGGTGGGCCACGGCGCGGTCCGCGGCGGCCCGGGCCGCGGTGCGTACCGCGGGTTCGGACGGTGTCTCGGAGGGTTCGACGGTGGTCGCTGTCATGGCTTCCCCTTGCAGTTGGATCTCTGCCGTGATGGGGCTTCCGTCGGCCGGCACCCGGGCCGCGCGGGGCTCGGGTACCGGCCGGCGACGGCGAGCTATATGCGGTTGACGGTGATCATCTCTCTCGTACCACGACGAAGTCGGCGAGTGCGGTCAACTCCGCCCGGACCCGCTCGGGGAGTTCCACCTCCGCCAGCGCGGCGACCGCGGTGGCGTGCTGGCGGCGGGCCTCCTGGGAGGTCCAGTCGCGTCCGCCCGCCTGTTCGATGAGGGCCGCCCGGGCGGCGAACTGGTCCTCGTCGAAGTCCATGAACTCGGCGTCGGACTTGCCCGCGTCGGCGGCCAGCAGCCGGGCCAGTTCCCGGGAGGCGGGGCCGTCGGCGGCGAGCGCGGCGACCACCGGCAGGGACTTCTTGCGCTGACGCAGGTCGCTCCAGGTCTGTTTGCCGGTGGCCACCGGGTCGCCCCAGATGCCGAGCAGGTCGTCCACGGCCTGGAAGGCCAGGCCCAGGTGGTGGCCGTAGCGCTCCAGGGTGTCGGCGGTGCGGTCGTCGGCGCCGCCGAGCACCGCGCCGATGGAGGTGGCGCAGGCCAGCAGCGCGCCGGTCTTGTTCCCCTCCATCTCCAGGCACTCCGCCACCGAGACCCGTTCCCGGTGCTCGTAGGCGAGGTCCTGGGCCTGGCCGTCGATGAGCTTGCGGGTGGCGGCGGTCAGCCGCCGGGCGGCCCGGCCGGCCTCCACGGTGCCCAGCTCCAGCAGTATCTCGCCGGCCAGCGCGAAGAGCGCGTCGCCGACCAGGATGGCCTGGGCCGGTCCGTGCACCTTCCACACCGTGTCCCGGTGCCGGCGCTGTTCGTCGCCGTCCATCAGGTCGTCGTGGAGGAGGGAGAAGTTGTGCACCAGCTCCACCGCGACCGCGCCGGGGACGCCGGCCTCGGCGGGGGCCCCGGCCGCTTCCGCGGAGAGCACCGCGAGGGCGGGGCGGACGGCCTTGCCGCTGTCCGCGGCGGTGGGGCGGCCCTCGGCGTCGATCCAGCCGAAGTGGTAGGCGGCGACGGAGTCCATGGGCGGCGCCAGCCGGGCCACGACGGCGCGCAGCACCGGCGTGGTCAGGGCGCGTCCGCGCTCCAGCAGCGCGGCGACGCCCGCGGTGTGGACTGCCGGGGTCACCGGGGTCACAGGCTCTCCTCTGTTCTGTGTGCTGGTGCTCATACCGCCTCCTGGGCGAGCCGCCCGCCGGCGGCGGGCGGCGGGTTCCGGTGCCGGCGACCGAGCCCCAGACCGACAAGAACGCCGTCCGCGGCGGTGAGACCGCTGCGGACGGCGCCTTCCATCGTCGCGGGCCAGCCGGTCGCCGTCCACGCCCCGGCCAGGTGGAGGCCGGGCTCTTGGGTGGCGGCGTGTGGTCGCAGACGCCCCACGCCGGGAGTGGGGGCGAACGTCGCGGCGCGTTCGCGGGTGACGAAGAAGTCCGTGACGGTCGCGCCCCGGGCGGCCGGCAGCAGCCGGGCCAGCTCGGGCAGGTACCGCCGGCGCAGTTCGCCGACCGGTCGGTCGATGTCGTCGTGGGCGGCGGACTGCGAGACCGCGAGGTACTGGGCTCCCGCGCCGCCGGGCAGGCGGTCGAGCCCGGAGGAGCGGGTGCGGTCGAACACCCACTGGACCGGGCTGCCGATGGCCACGAAGAACGGGCGGCGCAGCACCTTCCGGTCGTAGACCACGTGCAGGTTGAGGATCGGCGCGGTGCCGATCCGCAGCAGCCGGCCGGGGTCCTCCAGCGCGCCCGGGGGCAGCAGGTCGTGGGCCTCCCGCTGGGGTACGGCCAGCACGACCGCGTCGGCGGTCAGCTGCCCGGGCCCGGTCGCCCCGCGCTCGGTGGCCACCTGCCAGCGGCCGTCGGCGGCGCGGGTGAGCGCGGTAACCCGGGTGCGCAGTTCGGTACGGACGCCGGCATCGGCGAGGGCGGCGCCGGCCCGGGTGTGGTGGAGCTCGCCGAGCGGGGCGTGCGCCCAGCCGATGTCGGCCGCACCGGGCTCGCTGAGCAGCCCGGTGCGGAAGACCATGGCGGCCAGGCCGAGCGAGGCCTGCCGGGCGGTGGCGTTGAGGGTGGCCACCCCCACCAGGTCCCACAGCGCCTCCACGGCCCGGGCGCTCTGGCCCTGGCGGCGCAGCCAGCCGGCGAAGTCGGTGTCGTCCAGGGCGGGGTCGAGCGGGTCGAGCCCGCGCAGCGCGAGGGCGGCGCGGCCGGCCCGGGCGCGCTCGGCGGGCGACAGGTGCCGGTACCCGGCGAGGCTGGCGGCCAGGTGCAGCGGCACCGGCAGCCCGTTGCGGCGGATGCGGGCCAGCCGCGGCCGGCGGGGGGCGCCGGCGTCCAGCACCGGAACGTCCAGCGCGCCCTGGAGGGGGGCCAGCCGGGTGCCGCCGATCCGGTCCAGGAACCACCGGTAGGCGGTGCAGCAGCGCAGGAAGACGTGCTGCCCGTTGTCCACGGTCAGCTCGCCGGCGGGGGACGGCCGGCGGAAGGAGAAGGCCAGGCCGCCCAGCCGGGGCCGGGTCTCCAGCAGGGTGACGCGGACGCCCGCGTCGGCCAGGGCGAGCGCGGCGGCGGTGCCGGCCAGCCCGCCGCCGACGACCACGGCGGTCGCCGGGCCGGACGGCCCGGCGGTGCCGGGGCCGGGCCGGCCGGGGCGGGTGTGCGCGGTCATACGGTCACCTCCTTCGGTGGGGCGGACGGGCGGCGGGGTGCGTGCCGCAGGAGCATGTATGCCCGGATCATCGCCGCTGTCCCCTCCCGTCGCGGCGGGCGACGCTCCGGGCGTCCAGCCCGGCCAGGCCGCGCACCGCGACGTACGCCTTCTGGTGCGTCGGCAGCGCGACCCGGCCGCGGAGCACGGCGGCCGGGTCGCGGGCGATGCGCTCCAGGAGTCTGCGGTAGATACCGGCCATCGCGGCCACACAGGCCCCGCTGCGCCGGTCCAGCATCGGCAGCAGCTCGAACCCCTCGGCGAACAGCGCCCGGGCCCGCCCGACCTCGAACTGCACCAGGCCGGTGAAGTCGGCGCCGGGCGGCACGGCGGCGTCCCGGAGGAGCGGGGGGCAGCCGAATTTCGCCAGGTCCTCGACGGGCAGGTAGGTCCGTCCGGTCCTCGCGTCCTCGCGGATGTCCCGCAGGATGTTGGTGAGTTGCAGGGCCAGTCCCAGGGTGTCGGCGTACCGGGGCGCGCACTCGGCGTCGGCCGCGCCGGGGACGGTGCCGAAGACGCCGAGGGAGAGCCGGCCGATGGCGCCGGCCACACAGCGGCAGTAGCTCCGCAGGTCCTCCCAGGTCTCGTAGCGCCGTCCGGTGACGTCCATCAGCACGCCGTCGATCAGCTCGTCGAGCCCGCCGAGCGGGATGGGGTAGCGGCGGGCGGCGTCGGCGAGCGCCACCGCGACCGGGTCGGTGTGGTCCTCGCCGACCGAGCCGTCCGCGATGCGGCCCAGCAGCGCCCTGGTCTCCGTCAGCCGGGCCCGCTTGGCCCCGGCGGTCAGGTTGCCGTCGCCGATGTCGTCCACCCGGCGGGAGAAGGCGTACAGCGCGGACATGGCGTGGCGCTTGCCGGCGGGCAGCAGTCTGATGCCGTAGGCGAAGTTACGGGCCTGGTGGCCGGTGACGGCCTCGCAGTAGCGGTACGCCGCGAGCACCGCCGGGGACATCGGCGTCCGTCCGTCCACGGGCGGCTCACCCCTTCCTTCGCAGTGTCGCCCCCGCCTGGCGCAGCACCCCGGGCTTGGTGGGCTTGGGCGGGCCGGCGAGCACGTCGTGGCCCGCCGCCTCGATGGCGTCCAGCGCGGCGCGGCCGCCGGCCACGAATCCGGCGAGCAGCAGCCGGAGCCGGCCGCGCACGCTGTGCACCAGAGGGGTCCCCTCGTCCAGCAGGGCCGCGGCACGCCGGGCCTGGAAGGCGATCAGGGCGCGTACCCGCGGCCCGGCGGTGGGGGCGGCCAGGTCCGCCTCGGTCACCTCGAAGCGCGCCATGTCGTCGGCGGGCAGGTAGATCCGGTCCCGGCGGAGGTCCTCGGCGACGTCCTGGAGGTGTTCGACGATCTGCAGCGCGGTGCAGATCGCGTCCGAGCGGCGGACACGCTCGGGGGTGGTGGACCCGGTGATGCCCAGCACCAGCCGGCCGACCGGGTCGGCGGAGAGCCGGCAGTACCCGCGCAGCTCCGCGAAATCGGCGTAGCGGCGGACCCGCTGGTCCCGGCGGTTGGCCTCGATCAGTCCGAGGAACGGTTCCGGGGTCAGGCCGCGGCGGCGCACGGTGGGGACCAGGGCGCGCAGCAGCGGGTGGCGGGGGTGCGCCCCCAGGGTGAAGACCCGCCGCAGATCGGCCTCGAAGGCGTCCAGCACGGCGAGCCGGTCCGCCGCCCGGCCGGGGTCCAGGCCCAGCAGCGCGGCGTCGGTGCCGTCCGGTGCGGCGTCGCCGTCCCCGATGTCGTCGACGAGACGCGCGTAGCCGTAGACGGCCATCAGGTCCGCCCGCCAGGCGCGCGGCAGGAAGAAGGGCGCGACCGGGAAGTTCTCGTGGGCGGCCTTGTCCAGTACGGCCCGGCTGTGCGCCCGGGGCCCGGGGCGGCCCGGCGACGTGGGAGAGGACCCGCTGCGCGCTACCTCCATGCTCACCGTGGACAGCCCGGCACAGGGGCGAGGACCGCGCCGGAGCACGGGACCCGGCGACCGGGCCCTGCGGGAGTGCTGGAGGTGGGCCGTCTAGCCAATGCCGTCACATCCCCCGTTCTACACCGGTGAGCAGGATCGGTACGCAGCGGACACGCCGCCCCGGCCCGGCTGCGAGGGACGGCCCCTCGCCCCGGGCGGGCGGCTCGGTCTCAGGTCCGGCGCGGTCCGGATGGGCACCGCCCCAGCTTACGCCCTGGGCCCCGCGACGTCCGGCGCATTTGCCCACGTCCGGCGCCGGTCGTGGCGCCCGCGCGGGCCGGGGGGCGGCCCCGGCCGGGGCCGCGGCGGGCGGTCACCCGCCGTCGAGCACGGCGTCCTCGGCCGGCCACCGGTCGAAGTCGTCGATGCCCATCACCGTGCACAGGTCCCGCAACTCGCGTTCGAAGAACGCCTCCCCGTCGGCGAGCGCGAACGACATGTACCCCAGCGACTCCATGCAGATCAGTCCGTACAGCCGTACCCAGCAGCGGAGCATGATGGCGATGGCGCCGACCGGCAGGTCCACGTTCTGGTCCACGCTCAGCGCCCGCAGCTGGCCCACCAGGACCGGATCCAGCTCGTCCTCGTCGGGCGTGTCGTAGGGCTTGACCCGCCACAGCTCCTCGATCAAGTTGGCGATCACCGAGCCGAAGACCCAGCCCATGTCGCGCTCCGGCTTGGCCTCCTCGCGGCCCAGGCCGGGCGCCCACGGGCCGAGGACCAGCCCGAACTCGTGCGGGTGCCGGAGCGCCCAGGCCCGCAGCCCGCGGGCGGCGGCGATCAGCCGGCGGCCCGGCTGCTCCGCCGGGAGCGCCCCGATGACCGAGCCCATCTGCTGGGCCATCTCGGCGAAGATGTCGGCACGCAGACCCTGGATCAGCGCGTCGCGACTGGTGAAGTAGCGGTACACGGCGGGGGCTGTCATGCCCATCTCCCGTGCGATGGCACGGATGGTGACGTTCTCCGGGCCCTCCTGGACCAGCAGCGCCCGCGCCACATCCTTGATCTCACGGATCGTGGCGATCCGAAGTCTCTCACGGCGCGAGAACGGCGCCGTGTGCGCATCATCCGAAGACACGCATCCCCCCTTCTTACTACCCCGCTGACCGGGGTTACGCGGCGCGGCCAACGATACAACCATTCCGTTTAGTGAACGCCTGCCGCTGCGGCACCCCACGTTCACCCTCGTCAGGCCGACGGTGGCGGTCGACCGGCGCTCCACTGTCGCCGGCGCCACTCCACATGGTGGACCACCCCACCGGGGTCCATTGACACTCGCGACTTGAGACACCCTATAGTAAACAGCTATTGCAGTCGCTACAGGTTATATTTAAAAATAAAGCATATTGCTCGGCTACAGCACAGGCACAAGAGTGCGGGGAGTTACCATCATGCCGGAGCAGGCACTGGACGAACTGGTGAACGGCGCTCTCAACGGGGACCAGGAGAGCTGGAACCGGATCGTCGAGCGGTATTCACCGCTCATCTGGGCCATCGCCAAGGGGCATCGGCTCAGCCCCGCCGACTGCGGGGACGTGAGCCAGGCGACCTGGCTGCGCGTGGTGCAGCACCTGGACCGGCTGCGGTCACCGGACCGGCTGGCCCAGTGGATCTCCACCGCCGCCCGGCGGGAGAGCCTGAACCATCTGGCCCGCTCCAAGCGGCACATCCCGGTCGGCCCGGCCGAGGTCTTAGACCGGGCCCAGGACGCCGACGACCAACCCGAACACATGGCCCTCGCCCGGGAACGGGACGACGAGGTGCTGACCGCCTTCTGCGCGCTGCCGGCCCGCTGCCAGGCACTGCTGAGCCTGCTGGTCGCGGAGCCGCCGATGCCGTACTCCGAGGTGAGCGCGGCGCTGGACATGCCGCGCGGCTCGATCGGGCCGGTGCGCCGCCGCTGCCTGGCGCATCTGGAGCGGCTGATGAAGAAGCAGGGCCGGGTCTCCCGGAGCGACGCGGCGCTCGCCGCCCGCATCAGGGCCGCCGGCATCCAGGTCTTCGCGACCCCGGAGGGGGAGCGGGTGCGCCAGCTGTCCTGACCGGGCGGCCGCATCCACGCTCCTGCCGGGTGCGCCGGCCGTCCCGACCAGGCGGCGGCACCCCTCCCGACCGGGCGCGCCGACCGTCCCGACCCGGCGGCGGCGCTCTCTCCCCGCGGTGCCCACCGGCCCTACCGGGCCTCGGTGCCCGCCGCGCTTCCCTCCGCCTCCGCCGGGATCTCCTCCGGCCCGGGCGCGGGGGCCGTCACCCCTGCCGGAGTGCCGTGCGCGCCACCGCGCTCCGCGGCGAGCCGGGCGAACAGGGCCTTGGCCCCGTCCACCACGTCCGGTGGCACCGGACCGACCGCACCTGCCAGCCGGTCCAGCAGTTCCTGGCGGTCGTTGTCCGTTCCCATCATGTCCCTCACGGCGGCGAAGCCCGAATACGACGTGCTCATCGTCCTGAAGCGGTGGTGCAATCTACAACACCGCCCGTGAGAGTAGCCATGGCCCGGTCAACAGACTCGGTGTCCCGGGTCGCGGGGCGCGGGACGGCCGCCCGGGTGGGTCGCGGGGCGCTCGCCGGAGCCGTGCCCGGGGACGGTCCGGGGGACGGCGTCGCCGGTCCGGGTGCGATCCATGAGGGGGTCTCCTGTCGTCGGTGGTGCGCGGGGGGTGCCGGGGGTTCCGGGGAAGTGACGGAGCGCGGGGACGCGGCGAGGGGACGGAAACAGGGAGGAGAAGAGGAGGGGAAGAGGAGGGACGGGGGCGGGGATGGTGCGGGTGGTGACGCCACGGTCCGGGTGGCGCCCGGCTCTCACCCCTACAGATCACGGCAGGGCCGCCGTGGATACATCCGGCGGTCGACCGATGTCAAACCGGGTCGCCCCCGGACCCCGAAGCCGTCCGGACCCGGACCCCGCACCGGACCCTCTCCGGGGTCGGACCGTCCGGGGCCGAAAGACGGCCCGAGCCCCGGAACCGGACCCGGGCGGTCGGCGCCGGCGGCCCGGGTCCGGTTCCGGGGCGGTCGTCCGGGGTGGCCCCCGGCGGTGGTCAGGGGTGGTGCGGGCAGCCCGCGGGCGGGGTGCCGCCGCCCTCGCCGGCCGGGGCCGCCGCCCCCTGCTCCCCCGCGGTCCCGGCGGCTCCGGCGGACCCGTCCGCCGTCCCGGCGGCTCCGTCCGCGGCCGGGGTGGTCCCGTCCGTGGCCGGACCGGTCCCCGCCGCCGGGGCGGTGGACGCGGCGCGCGGTGCGGCACCCCGCTCGCGCGGCACCACCGAGACCATCACGTCCTGCAGCGGGCGCAGCGAGATGACCGGGGAGCCGTACTGGAGCGAGGTGCCCGGCACCCGGCTGATCCGGAACCGCTGGTTGATCATGGCGACGATCAGCTTCAGCTCCAGCAGCGCCATGTAGTTCCCCACGCACTGCCGCGGCCCGGAGCCGAACGGGAAGTAGGCCAGCCGGGGACGCTCGCGGATCGCCTCGGGGGTGAAGCGGTAGGGGTCGAAGGCGAGCGGGTTGTCCCAGTGCCGCGGGTTGTGGTGCGACACCAGCGGCGACAGCAGCACCGAGGCGCCGGGCTCGATGTCGTACGGCCCCAGGGTGTCGGCACCCACCGCGGCGCGCGGGAAGATCCAGATCGGCGGGTGCATGCGCAGGCTCTCGTCCACCACCATCTTGGTGTAGGTGAGCCGCTCGGCACTCGCCGCGTCCGGCAGCGCGCCGCCGAGCACGGTGGCCAGCTCGGCGTCCAGCTCCTCCTGTACGTGCGGGTGCTGGGCGATGGACAGCAGGGTCCAGCACAGGGCGACGGCGGTGGTCTCGTGCCCGGCGAGGTAGACGGTCAGCAGCTCGTCCTTGATCTGCTGGTGGGTCCAGGGGCGGCCGGTGGCCGGGTCGGTGGCCTGCTCCATCAGGGCGATCAGCGGGCCCTCGCCGGTGCGCGCGTAGGACCGGCGCACCTCGGTGACGACCCGGTCGAAGACCCGGTGGATACGGGCGATCTTCCGCTTCCGCTCGGTGGGCACCCAGGAGGGGAGCATCTCGGTGGGCACCCCGCGCCGGAACATCACCTCCACCACGTCGTCGACGATGGTCTTCAGCAGGGCGGTGTCGGGCCGGATGTCGTAGGCGAACAGCGAGCGGCTGAGGGTGACCAGGGTGAGCCGGAGCATGTCGGCCATCAGGTCCACCGGGCGGCCGGCGGCGGCCTTGCGCTCCCAGTCCTGGAGCATCTCCTCGGTGGCGCGGATGATGTTGGGGATGATGTCGTTGACGGCGTTCTTGAGGAACACCGGCTGCACCGCGCGGCGGTGGCCGCGCCAGAACTCGCCGTCGGTGGTCAGCAGGCCCTTGCCCATCACCACGCCGAACTGCTCGTACAGCGGACCGCGCACGTAGTTGCCGTTGTTCTCCACCAGGACGTGGCGGACCACGTCCGGGTCGCTGACCTGGTGGACGGTGAACGGGCCGAGCTGCATCCGGACGATCTCGCCGTAGTCGCGCTGGAGGCCCAGCAGGAACTCCGCGGTGTTCCGCTTCCACGGGCCCAGGCTGCCCAGCAGCGGTACCCCCCTGGGTCCGGGGGCGGTGCGGCGGGCCGTGGTCGTCGTCGAGGTCATCGGGGTTCTCCTTGCGTTCGGGACCGCGGCCTGCGCGGGACCGGGAACAGGCGGCGGACGAAGAGGTTGTCGAAGACGACGTCCGGGGCGAGGCGGCGCAGGGCGAGGGTGCTGTGGGCGAGGAATCCGACGGGGTGGCGGGCGCGCGGGTGCCGGCTGCGGACGATCTTCTCGATCCGTTTCGCCACGTCGTCGGCGTCGATGGCGAAGGTGCCCGCCAGCGTCCGTCGGGTGCCGCCGTAGATGGCGTCGAAGTAGTCGGTGGTCTGCCGGTTGAACTCCTCGTAGTCACGGCCGGCGTCGCCGAGGTTGGCGACGTAGGTGGTGCCGAACTCGGTGCTGCGGACCGGTCCGGGCTCCACCAGGACCACGCGGACGCCGAACGCGGCGGTCTCCAGGCGCAGCGCGTCGCTGAGTGCCTCCACCGCGTGCTTGGTGGCGTTGTAGTAGCCGGAGCCGGGGACCGCGTAACGGCCGAAGATGGAGGAGATGTTGACGACGGTGCCGGAGCCGGCCGCGCGCATCGCCGGGAGCACCAGCTGGGTGAGCCGGACCAGTCCGAAGACGTTGGTCTCGAACTGCCGTCTGATCTCCTCCGGTCCGGCCGCCTCCACCACGCCCGAGAGCGCGTAGCCGGCGCTGTTGACCAGGGTGCCGACCCTGCCGTGCTCCGCCTCGACGGTGCCGACCACCGCGCGCATGCTCTCCTCGTCGGTCACGTCCAGCCGCAGGGTGCGGATGCCCGCGGTGGCCAGGTCCGCCAGCGTCTCGGGGCGGCGGGCGGTGGCGTAGACGAGGTGGCCGGCCCGGTTCAGGCGCAGCGCGGTGGCCCGGCCTATGCCGGAGGAGCAGCCGGTGATCAGGACCGGGGACGGAGTCGTCATGGGCTCTTCCTGTCTGGGTGCGGCGGCCGGCCGGGGCGCCCCGGTGGGGGCGGCCCGGCCGGCGGATGTCCGGGGTCGGGGACCGGCCGGCCTCAGCCGGCCGGGGGCGCGTCGAAGGCGCCCAGCTGCTGGGCGAGGTCGAAGGAGTCCATGGAGAACCAGCTCTCGAAGATCTTGCCCTCGTCGTCGAACGCGTCGATGACGATGCCGGAGATCTCCAGCTTCCGGCCGCGGGCCGGGATCAGGCCGCCGGCGTAGTCGTCGCCGGTGTGGGTGCCGCGGGCGGTGAACCGGCTGACGACCTTGTTGCCCTCCAGGATCCAGTCGTCCACGGTGACGTGGAGGTCGGGGAAGGAGGCGCGCTGCAGGCGCACCCACTCCTTGAGGTGCTCCACGCCCTCCTTGTCGTTCGGCGCGGTGCCGTGGCTGATGTGGTCCTCGGTGGCGCCCTCGTAGATGACGTCCAGATTGCCCTTGTTGAGGCACTCCTCGTAGTAGCGCTCCAGAACGGCCTTGTTCTCTTCGGGAGTTGCCATGACGGTCCCTTTCCGGCGTGGTTGTCGTTCAGTGTGGTGCGTGGTGCGTGGTGTGTCAGTGGTGCGGGGGTGGTGCTGCCCCGGCCCGGGCGTCGCCGAGGCCGAGGGGCCCGGGGAAGCCCGCGACGGTCGCCACGGGTTCTCCGGAGGCTTCACAGGTGATCCGCCACACGCCCAGCGCCGGGTCGCCCTCCACCCGGGAGGGCCCGCGCTCGGACGCGTGCGGGGTGATGCGCCCCACGACCAGCGGGTCGGGGGTGACCGACAGCCCGTCGCCGCGCCGGGTGCAGCGCCGCACGACGTTCTCCAGCGGGGCGACCGGCAGCGCCGGGTGCGGGACGTACGGGGTGGCCCACAGGTCGTTGGCGGCGCACGGCCGCACCCGGCCCACCGGCCGGTCCGCGGGGCCCGGCTCCCACTCGGCGGCCGGTACCACGGCGCCCCGCCAGCGCAGGAACGGCGGCCCGGAGCGCAGGGTGGTGGTCTGTGCGACCTGCGGGCGGGGCGGGGCCGGCGGGCGGGCCGGCCCGGCGGTGTCCGGTCCGCCGCCGCGGACGGCGTGCACCACCCGGACCCGGGCCCGCGGCCCGGCGGTGTCCCCGGCCCGGTGGTAGCCGACCTCCACCACCCAGTGGTGTCCGTCGTGGAAGGCCCGGGCGGTACGGTCCAGCCGTGCGGTGCCGTCGGTCAGCCGCAGCAGCGCCAGCGGCACCACGATGTCCTCCAGCGCCTCCACCCGCAGCGCCGGGAAGTCCTCCGGGACCAGCCACTCGGCGGCCCGCAGCGCGTTCTCCAGCAGCAGCGAGACCGGCACCGCGTCGGCGCCGTCGACCTGGAAGTCGCCGAGCACCGGGGCCTGCGCGCGGTCGAAGGTGACGGTGGCGTCCAGCAGCGCGTGCGGCCGGTAGCGGCGGACCGTGCCGAGGTGGAAGATCCGCGGGTAGCTGGCGGTGAAGCCGGGGAGCGCGGGGACCACCGGGTAGCCCACGGCCTGCCCGGGGTCGATGGCGCGGCCCAGCGGCCCGACGAAGGTGATCTCCCCCTCGGAGCCGGCCAGCAGCTCCGCCCGCCAGCGGTCCAGTCCGTCGGTGACGTCGATGGCCGCCATGTACCGCAGGGTGGCGGTGAAGTTGGCGATCAGGCCGATCCGGTCCCAGGTGGGCCAGGCCAGCGTCATCACCGGGAAGGCGGCGCGGCGTCCGGCCCACCGGCCCAGCCGGGCCAGGCCGTCGTTGGCGGCGGCGTACTCCAGCTGGCCGACCATGCCGCCCAGCCGTCCGGTGAGCGAGCCGACGTTGCAGAAGAACTTCAGCGGCAGCTCGCGCACCTGGTCGAACAGGTGGCGGAAGCCGTCGATCTTCACCTCGACGGTGCGCAGGATCTCCGCGTCGGTCTTCTTCGGCAGCCGGGCGGCGGTGTCCACCCCGGCGTTGTGCACCACGCCGGTCAGCCGGTCCGCCTCGCGCCGGATCAGCTCGCGCACCTGGCCGGGGTCGGTGACGTCGCAGCGGGCGTACTCCACCCGCAGTCCGGCCCGGCGCGCCCGGTCGAGGTTGCCGGCCAGCTCCCACAGCCGGCGGACGCGGTCCAGCCGGCGGCGGACCGCGGCCGGGGACTCGCCGGGTGCCCGGGCCGCCCACTGCCCGCGCTCGTACTCCTTCAGGCCCGCCTCGTCGGTGCCGGCCCAGGGCTCGTCGCCGGCCGGGAGCGGCTCGCGGCCGGTGATCACCACCCGCGTGCCGTGCCGCTCGGCGAGGGTGCGGGCCAGCTGCCAGCCGATGCCGCGGCCCCCGCCGGAGATCAGCACGGTGTCCCGCGGGCCCAGGTCGAGCGTGGGCGCGGGGCACGGCCGGGCGGTGGGGGTGAGGGTGAGGCGCCGGCCGTCGCGGTGGCCGACCTCGATCTCCCCCACCCGGCCCAGTTCGGCGGCGATCAGCGCGGGCAGCCGGTCCACGTCGTCCGGGCCGATGTCCAGGACCCGGGCGTTGCAGTTGGGGAACTCGCGGTGCAGGGTCTTGGCCAGGCCCGCCCACAGTCCGCCCAGCGGCTCCTCCAGGGCGTCCCCGGGGTGCTGGCCCAGACCGCCGCCGAGACGGGTGACGGCCAGGTAGAACAGCCGGTCAGCGGCGGTCTCCGCGGCCCACTCGTCGTACCGGGCGCGCAGCGCGGTGACCGTGCCGGTCAGGGCATCCCGCCAGCCGCCGGGGCCGTCGGCACCGCCCAGCGGGGCGGCGGCGGAGAGGTCCACGACGGCGTCGGCGGGGCCGCCGGCCGGCCCCCGGTGCACCCGTGCGCCGTGCCGGGTCAGCTCCGCGGCGACCGCGCCGGCGAGCTCCTCCGGGCCGCCGACGACCTCCACCCGGAGCCCGGCGGGCACGGTGTGCCCGGTGTCGGCGGGGAGTTCGGTCAGCTCCCACACCATCCGGGTGACCGGCTGGACGGGGGCGTCCTCGGCCGCCTCGCCGGCCGGTCCGGGGACCGGACCGGCGGGCGGGAACGGCGCGGGTGCCGGCGCGGCGGTGGGCGGTCCGCCGGCCGCGGGGGAGGTCCCCGCGGCCGGCGGACCGGGCCGGGTCGCGGGCGGGTGGGCGCGTGCGGTCATCGGTGCCGTCCTGTCATCGGTGCGCTCCTCGGGTCGGTGCGGCCCGCGGCCGGTGCGGGCCGCCGCTGCGGCCGGGGAGGTCATGGGCGCGCCGCCTCCCGTCCGGCCCGGTCGGCGGGGACGGCCTCGCCGGTGCGGGCGTCGATGTAGCCGATCAGGGTGGCCCGCAGGTCCTTCATCTGGAGCAGCATCCGGCCGTCCGGGCGAGCGGCGACGAACCGGTTGCTGATCTGCTCGGCGGCGAGGTCGAAGCCGGGCGGGGTGGCGTACAGGTCGATCACCTCCCCGGCGGTGGCCAGCGCGTGGTCGCTGGTCTCCTCGTACAGGTCGATGCGGCGGATCGACAGCGGCGCGGCGACCGGCACCAGGTGGCCGTCGACCAGGTCCAGCACGCCCACCCGGGCGAGCCCGTCGAGCAGCACGCAGGGCACGGTGAACCGCGGCCAGACCGGGTCACCGGCGGGCAGGTCGGGGGCGTACCGGGCCCGCTTGCCCTTGGGGTGGATCCGGGTGTCCGTGGTGGAGACGAACGGCCCGGTGAGCGAGACCGGTGCGCCGGGCTGGTGGTAGGGGTCGGGCACCGGGGTCTCGGCGCCGCTCTCCCACGCCTCCCAGCGGGGCGCGGCCGGGAAGGCGTCGGCGAGCACCACCCGGGCGCGGAAGTGCACCCGGTCCCGGATCAGCACCCTGCCGCCGGGCGCGACCACGTCCTCGGTGATCAGCACCCGCACCACGGTGGTCTCGCCGGGGGTCCCGTCGAGTTCGGCGCGGATGCGCCGCGGGCCGGACCGCACGTCCCGGTAGACCCGCAGGAAGTGCTCGAAGCGCAGGTCCTCGAAGGCGATCACCTTCTTCCCCGGGACCAGGTACCGGGCGGCCTCGGCGGCCAGTTCGGTGACGAAGGTGCCCGGCAGGGTGGCCTCGCCGCGCACCGTGTGGTGGCGCAGGTAGCCGTCGGTGTGCAGGTCGAAGGGGCACTCGAAGACCACCGAGCCGGCGTCCCGGGAGACCAGCCGGCGCAGGTAGAAGCCCGGCGCGGCCGCGGGGGCCGGAGCGGCGATGAGGTAGCCGGGGTAGAACTTCTCCACGGTGGCTTCCTCGGCCTCGCCCAGGTGCACCACCGAGGGGCGCCGGACGGGGGCGTGCAGCTCCTGCACGAAGTGCTGGACGCCCTCGGCGATCGCCATGCCGCTGTAGGAGCCGGCCCGTTCGTAGTACGCCTTGGTCAGCTCGTTGGCGCCCATGCCGACGCCCTCCCACAGCGTCCACCCGATGGTGAACTCCTCGGTGGCGGTGGTGGCGGACTGGTGCACCGCGGCGGCGGCGAGGAAGTCGTTGGCCGCCGCGTAGTCGGCCTCCCCCAGCTGTCCGAAGTACCCCAGCAGCGAGCCGAAGTTGCACCACAGCCGGGGCGGGGCGGCGCGCAGCGCCCGCTTGAGGTTGCGGTAGGCGTCCACCTTCAGGTCGCGGATGGAGGTGAACTCCGCGAAGCTCTTGTCCTTGATCAGTCCGGACCGCTGCAGTCCGGCCGCGTTGACCAGCAGGTCGATGCCGCCCTGCTCGGCCAGTACGCGGCCGATCGCGGCGTCCACCGCCGCGGCGTCGCGCATGTCGCAGGCGAGGTAGGTGACCCGGTCCGCCCCGCTGTGCTCGGCCATCCGCTCCAGGTTCCGCCTGGCGTCGCGGGCGTTGATCAGCCGGTCGAAGGCGCGGTTGATGTCGGCGACGGTCCGCCCGTCCCGCTTGGCCAGCTCGGCCTTGATGTAGCCGGCGCGCCGGGCGGCGAACTCCTCGTCGTTCCCGGTGAAGGTCTCCGGCGGGTAGGTGTCGAGGGCGTTGCTGCCCAGGACGTACAGGCGCGGCCGGAAGTGCTCGGCGACCGCCTTGACCACCTCGGCGGTGATGCCGCGCGCGCCGCCCGCCACGACCACCACCGAGTCCCGGCCGAGGACGGCCGGCGCCCCGCCGGTCAGGTCGTTGGGCTCCTCGGTGAGCCGGTAGCCGCTGCGCACCCCGTCGAGGTCGAACACGACCGGGAAGGTGCGCTCCGCGGCGCTCTCCTCCTCGGCGCGGGCGACCGCCCGCACCGGATCGGTGGTGCTGGTGAACAGGGCGTAGCCCAGGGCGTCGGCCCGTTCCAGGTGCGCGGTCTTCAGCAGGCCGGAGAACAGCCCGGTGTACGGGTGCGGCGCCCCGCCGTCGAAGGCGCCCAGCAGCAGCACCACGATCGAGGAGCCGGCCGCGCCCAGGTCGTCGTACGCCCGCTGGAGCACCAGGTAGGCGGCGTCGTGGAGGGCGGTGAGGGAGGGGGCCGGCGCGGTGAGGCTGCCGGGCAGGGGTGCGGAGCGGCCGGGATCGGCGAAGACCCGCAGGTGGCGGACGGCGGGCCCGGCCTCGGCGAGGCGGGCGGCGACCGCCTCGGTGGTGACCTCGGGCAGGTGGTGCCAGCCGGGCCGGGGCCGGGGCAGCGGGACGGTGGACAGCACGGTGAACCCGGTGCGGTCGCCGGCCGCCTCGGCCAGCTGCTCGGGGGCGTCGGTGAGGACCAGTGCGCCCGGCGGCAGGAACGGGGTGCGTTCGCGGACCGTCCGGGCGGGGGCCGGGGTCAGCCGCGGGACCTGCCGGCGGACCTGGAACGGCGTGCCGTCGCCGTCCCGTAGCCCGTCGGTGGCGAACCGAGCGGGGAGGGCGGCCGGCTCCGGCCGGCGGGCGGTGGGGGGTGCCGTGGCCGGCGGCGGGGGGCGTCGTCGGTGGCGCGCCCGTTGCCGGTGGCGGTGCCGTGACCGGTGGCGGACCCGTTGTCGGTGCTGGTCCGGTGGCCGGTGACGGACCGGTGGGCGTCCGGCCGCGGCCCGGTGTCGCCGCCGGGGCCGGGGATGGTGAGCCACAGCCGGGCGCCGGCCGCGGTCTCGGTGGTGTCGGTGGACACCTGCACGGTGCCGGGGGCGCCGCGCAGCGCCTTGAGCACCGCCAGTCCGCCGGCCGCGCCGAGGTAGCGGGCGTTGTCCGGGTCGGGGGCGCCGCACAGCACGCTGCCCACCGGCGCGGCCTCCTCCTGCCGGCCGCCCAGCGGCTCGTCCACGTAGGCCAGGATCTCCAGGCCGGCGCGGCGGGCCCGCTCCTCGGTGGTGAGGGCGAAGAGGAAGGCGCCCTCGGCGAGGGCGGTCGCCTCCGGCGGCAGCAGGTCGCCGATGAGGGTGCGGTACTCCGGCAGGCTGTTGCCGTTGATGCCGCCGGCCAGCGCGAAGTCCAGCTCACCGGTGCGCAGGTAGCGGCCGGCGGAGGTGATGGAGGACAGCGCGGAGGCGAAGCCGGAGTCCATCGTCATGTTCGGGCCGTGCAGGTCGAAGTAGTTCGCCACCCGGGCCGAGATGATGTTGGGCATCTGGCCGGGGAAGGAGTCCTCGTTGGACGCGGGGATCATGCCGCGGACCCGCTCCCGCAGGGCGTCCAGCACCCCGGGGACGGCGTCGGAGCGCACCCCGGTGAGCGCCTCGGCGATGTCGTCGAGGTAGCAGCGGTTGGCGTAGAGCATCGCGGCCCGGGTGGGTCCCATGTGACCGACGAACACCCCGGTGGTACGGGCCTGTTCGGCCCAGAACTCCGGCATCCGGTCGCGCAGCTGGTGCGCGCACTCCAGGATCATCAGCTGGCAGCGGTCCAGCGCCCGGATCGTCTTGGGGGGCAGCCGCACCTTGTTGAACGGCGGCGCGGGATAGTCCTGGCCGAAGCTGTCCAGCGGGGGCGCGCCCCCGTCCAGCCAGCGCTCCACCGCCTCCCGGCCGTCCAGCCCGGGCAGGTGGGCCGACCAGCCGACCACCGCGATCCGGTGTCCGGTGTCGGGCACCTGGGCGGGCCGCGGCGCGGCGGTGGCGCGGGCGAGCGGCTCGGTGCGGTCCTCGGCGACGATCAGGTGGGCGTTGGTGCCGCCGAAGCCGAAGCCGGAGACCGCGGCGAGCCGGGGGCCGGCCTCCTCCCGGGGCCACGGCTGGGCCTCGGGGGTGATCTGCAGCCCGGTCTCCGACAGCCGGAAGTCCGCCCGGGGCGTGCTGAACCGGAACTGGCCGGGGATGGTGTCCTCCGCCAGGCCCAGCAGGTTCTCGATGAGCGAGACCACGCCCGCCGCCCAGCCGGTGTGCCCGATCAGCGACTTGTTGGAGGTGACGGTCGCCGGGCCCCCGGTGCCGTAGAACTCGCGCAGCGTGGTGAACTCCGCGAGGTCCCCGGCCGGGGTGCCGGTGGCGTGGGCGTTGACCCACTGCACCGCGTCCGCGCCCACCTCGCCGGCCTCCAGCGCGCGGCGCACCGCGAGCGACTGGCCGGCGGCGTTCGGCGCGTAGATCGCCTTGCCCTTGCCGTCGGAGGAGGAGCCGAAGGCGCGCAGCACGCCGAGCACCCGGTCGCCGTCGGCACGGGCGCGGCTGAGCCGCTTGAGCACCACCAGCGCGGCGCCGTCGGCGAAGATCACCCCGTCCGCGTCCTCGTCCAGGGCGTGCACCCGGCCGCGCTTGGACAGCCCCTGGAGCTTGGAGAACAGCACGGTGCCGCGCGGGGCGAGGGCGAACGCGCCGCCGCACACCGCGATGTCCTGCTTGCCCATCAGCAGGCCCTTGGCCGCGATGTCGATGGCGTACAGGGAGGAGGAGCAGGCGGTGTCGACCATGTGCAGCTCGGTGGCGGGCGGCAGCAGGCCGGCCATGGCCAGCTCGCCGACCCGGTGCGGCAGGAAGCGGGAACCGCCGTGCGCCGCCCGCCAGTAGCGGCGCGCCAGCGCCCCGTCGATGTCCTCGCGCAGCGCCCGGCGCTCCGCCTCGGACAGCTCCAGGCCGTCGACGATGTCGCCGGCCATCCGGGTCACGCTGTCCAGGACGCCGGCCTCCTCCAGGTGCTGGCTGCCGTCCGGGGTGTAGCCGACGACGAAGGAGCAGCGGTCGGTGTCGCGGTGCCGTACCCCGTCGAGTGCCTGCACCAGGCTGTGCCGCAGCCACATGGTGGTCAGCTCGTGGTCCTGTCCCGGGTCCTCGTCCCGGCCCCGGCCGGCCATGCTGTCCACCGAGCCGGGGACGGGCACGAAGTCGGTGATGAAGACGCAGTTCTCGGCGTACGCCTTGTCCTCGTCCTCGGTGTCGGCGGAGTGGAAGTTGTGGTGCGCCCAGCGGTCCGCGGGCACCTTGACGAACAGCTCGTCGCCGGTGGTGCGCAGCTTCCAGAACTCCTCGGGGCTGTTCGCGCCGGCGACGGTGAGGCCCATGCCGACGACCGCGATGGCGTCGTCGTCCTCGGGCTCCGCCGGGACGGGCGCCGGTGCGGGGCGCGGGCCCGGCCGCGGTTCGGCGGTGGCGGGCCGGCGGTCCGGCGCGGGCCCGCCGGCGGACGCCGGGGCGGCGGGGGCGGACGCGGCGGGGTTCCCGGCCGGTACGGTCCCGCCGGGGGTGGCCGCCGGTGCCGCGGCCGGGGGCGGGCACGGGTGCGGGTGCGGGGGGCCGGAGCCGCCGGGGTCACGGGGGCGGCCGGAGCGGAGGTCGCGACCGGGGCGGAGGCCGCGGCCGGAGCCGCGGCCGTCGCCGGAGCCGCCGCGGTCGTCCGGGGCGTGGCGGCCGTCGCGGGCGTGGCGGGGTCCGGCGGGGAGAGCAGCGCGGCGCCCAGCGAGAGACCGCCGTCCGCCAGCACCACCTGGCCGGTGATCCAGGCCGCGTCGTCGGAGGCGAGGAAGGCCACCACCCGGGCGAACTCCTCGGGGGTGCCGAGCCGTTTGAAGGGGGTCGCCGCCGCGATCACCTCCTGCATCTCCCGCGCCCGGGGGAACTTGTCGGCCACCTCGCTGCGGAGCATCGCGGCGGACGCGGTGTTGACCCGGATGCCCAGCGGGGCGAACTCCACCGCCAGGTACCGGGCGGCCGCCTCCGCGGCGGCCTTGGCCGGGGCGCACGCGGAGTAGTTGGCCATCACGAACTGGGAGCCGCCGAGGGCGGAGACGGTGACGATCGCCCCGCCGCCGTTGCGGGCCATCAGCGGCGCCGCGGCGCGGGCGCACCGCAGTCCGCCCTTGTAGTTGGTGTCGATGGCCTTGGCGATGTGCTCGTCGGTGACGTCGGACAGCGGCAGCAGCGCGCCGTTGGCGGCGCTGTTGACCAGGATGTCCAGCCGTCCGTGCCGTTCGTCGATCTCGGCGAACATCCGGTCCACCTGCTCCTGGCGGGCCACCGAGGCCCGGGCCAGGTCCACCGTGGCACCGGCCGCCACCAGCTCGTCGCGGGTCCGCTTGGCGTCGTCGTGGGAGTGGAAGTAGTTCAGGACGATGTGCGCCCCGCGTGCCGCCAGTTCCCGGGCGATCGCCCTGCCTATCCCCTTCGACCCGCCGGTGACCAGTGCCACCTTCCCGGTGAGGTCACTCATGGAACGCCTGCTCCTCTCGAAAGCGTGGAGGTGTGGGGGACGTCAGCCGGTGGTGGAGGCGGAGGCGTCGTTCAGCTGGGCGAGGACGAAGTCGGTGATCCGGCCCATGGTGTTGTAGTCGGCGAGCCGGAAGCCGGAGTCCCGGGGCGGCAGTCCGTAGCGGCTGGAGACCCGGGAGAGCAGTTCGACCTGCTTGACGGAGTCCACGCCCAGTTCGGCCTCCAGCTGCACGTCGTCCTCGAAGACGTCCTCGGGGTACTCCAGCGCCTCGGCGTAGAGGGTGCGCAGCTCGGTGAGGAGGGTGGCGCGGTCCGGGGCGGCGCCGCCGTTCGCCGGGGCCTGGGCGGCCGGCTGCTGCCCGGGCGCGGCGGCCGGCTCCTCGGGGGCGGCGGGCACCGCGGCCGGGGCGGGCGCGCCGTCCGCCGCCGGGCCGGCGGCGTGCTCCTTGCGGAAGGTCTCCAGCTCGTCGTGGAGCAGCTCCAGGACGAACCGGCCGCGCTCGCTCCAGTAGGCGGCGAAGACCTCCGCCGGCACGGTGGGGGCGAGCAGTTCGGCGAGCGGGCCGGCGCCGGGGCCCGCCAGGCCGGCCTCGCGCAGCGTCCGGAGCGAGCCGTCCAGGGCGAGCGAGCCGCCGAGCACCGCGAGGGTGGGCAGCGTCCGCACCTCGTCCCCGGCCAGCAGCCGGTCCACCAGCTTCGACAGCGCGCCGCGCCCGCCGGCCTCCACGAACACCGAGATCCCCTCCCGGCGCAGGTGGCGCACCGCGGCGGCGAACCGCACCGGGCGGGTGAAGTGCTCGGCGAGCAGGTCGGCGAGGACGTCGCCGGGCTCGTAGGAGCGCTGGAGGATGGGCGAGTACACCGGGTGCCGCAGCGGCCGCTGCTCCAGGGTGCGCACATAGGCGGCGAACTCGGGGGCGGCCGGGGCGAGTGCGGGGGTGTGGAAGGGGAAGGGGGTGTCGATCTCGATGGCGTTCAGACCGAGCTGGCCGGCGATCGCCACCACCCGGTCCAGCACCCCGGAGGGGCCGCTGACGACGGTCTGCTCGTCGTGGTTCTCGGTGGCGACGGCGAGCAGCGGCTCGTCGATCAGGTCCAGGAGCTTCCCGGTGCGCTCGGCGGAGGCGGTGAGGGCGACCATCCGGCCCTCGGCGCCGCCGTGCCGCTCGATCACCGCGACCCGCCGGGCGACGATGCGCACCCCGTCCTCCACCGAGAACGCCCCGGCGGCGACCAGCGCGGTGATCTCCCCCAGGCTGTGGCCGGCCAGGACGTCGGGGCGCACGCCGCTGTCGGTGAGGATCTCGTACGCCGCCAGGCCCGCGCCGTAGATGGCGACCTGGGAGGCCCAGGGCGCGGTGTCGAGGAGGTCCCGCAGGTCGGCCTCGCCTGGCCCGAGGACCAGCTCGCTCAGCCGCCGGGAGTACAGCTCCTCGGTGATCGGGTCGATGCGCTCGAAGACGCGCCGCACCTGCGGGTGGGCGGCGGCGGCCCGGCGCAGCGCGGCTCCGTCGAACCCGCCCTGGCCGGGGAAGAGGAACGCGGTCTGGAAAGGGACAGCGGAGTTGCTGGACATGCCGATGCCTCCGGAGGGAATGGGGTGGGTGGAGCAGGGGGGTGGGTGGCGCGGCGCCGGCCCCGCGGGGCGGTGGTGGTCAGGCCGCGCGCCGGGGCGCGCCGCCCCGCGCCGAGCTGTGGAGCAGGTAGCGGCCCATGCTGCCGAGGTTGGCGGCGATCAGCCGGTCGGCGAGGCGGGTCACCGGGGGAAGGTGCCGGGGGGCGCCGCGGACCATCCAGCGGACCATGCGGATCTTCCAGCCCGGTTCCAGCCCCGGGGCGACGTGGTCGAAGAGGGCGTGGATGTTCTGCGCGGAGTAGAACTCCGCGGGTGGCACGACCGTGGCGAACATGCCGACCATCCCGGTGCCGTGCGCCGGACTGCGGGTCATGGCCCGGATGATCTCGATCTCCTCGCGGTTGTGGTTGGCGATCATCGCGTGGTCACGGGTGTACCAGTAGTGGCCGCGGACCAGGTCGTCCCGGTCGCGGGCGTAGCCGGCGAGCGCCTGGTCGAGCCCGGTCCGCCCGGACAGGCCGCGGTCCACGGCGCCGGCGAGGAGTTCGCCGCCGCGCAGCGCGTCGGTGATGCCGGCGGCGGTGATCGGGTCGCGGGTGTACCCGGCGTCGCCGACCAGCGCCCAGCCGGGACCGTGGGAGCGGCGGAAGAAGTTGGGCACCGCGCCGGTCATCCAGGAGTCGACCCGCTCGGTGCGGCGCAGCCGCTCGGCGAAGGCGGGGTCCACCTCGTCGAAGGCGGCGATGACCGTCCGGTCGCGGTCGGCGTCGTCGGTGGCGCGGAAGTCCTTCACCGGCAGGGCGACGCCGACGATGGTGAGACCGTCGTGGGTGGGCCAGGTGAAGCAGTGCTTGTTGTTGTGGCGGTAGGTGCGGACCCGGCCGTCGTGCGGCAGGCCCGACCAGTAGGACCAGTGGCTCTTGTTGAGGACCGGGGCGGCGTCGTACTTCTCGGCGCCGACCAGGCGGGCGACGGTGGAGTTGGCGCCGTCCGCGCCGATCACCACCCGGGCGTGCTCGGTCACCGGGGTGCGGTGGGGCAGCTCGCCGCGGATCCCGGTCACGGTGCCGGTGTCATCGGTGAGCAGTTCCCGCACCGCGACCTGCTCGCGCAGTTCGGCGCCGGCCTTCACCGCGCCCTCCAGCAGGATCTCGTCCAGCTTGCGCCGCGCGGGCGAGTACGCCTCGGCGACGCCCTCGGCGGCGGGCAGTCTGGCCATCAGCTCCACCGGTCCGCTCTGCAGGCCGTAGGAGTGGATGGGCGGGCAGCCGGTGGCCTTGACGGCGTCCAGCAGGCCCCAGCGCTGCAGCCGGGCGACGCCCGGTGGATGCACGAGATTGGTGGCGGCGGCCTTGCCGCCGGGGAAGGTGGCCCGGTCCAGCAGCAGGACCCGGTAGCCCTTCTCGGCCAGCAGCATCGCCGTCGCCGACCCGCTGATCCGTGCTCCCACAACTATGGCGTCGTACATCGCGGCCCCCTGTCCGGCGACCGCATGCGTCAGCGGCCGCCTGGATCGGCAATTCGCACTGCTCTCGGGTGGTTCGGTTACGTACTCGGGTTTGCTGGGTGTGTGCGTGGTCCGGCGGCCGGGTCCGGCGAGGTCACCCGGGCGGCCGGACCGCCGGGTGGCCGTGCCGGGCACCCGGCGGCGGCGGTGCCCCGGACGAGGCGGCCCGGCACGACCGCGGGACCGGTGCGGCCGGGGCCGGCCGGTCCCGCCGGGTCGGGGACGGCGCTCCGCCGGACACCGGACCAGCAGCACGAGGAATCGTTACTGCCAATCCGGGTACACGACGGGGATTATGGCCGTCCGGCATGCCTGTGCCCTTTCTTCGAGCGGGCAGAATTCAGGAAAAGCAAAGTGCCGAAGCATATATCGAGGGGCGGTGTCCGATACGTTATCCAGCCTTGATCTCTTGGGACACTGTACCTTCGTACATATGCCGGTAGCTGAGCGCTACCAAGCCCGCCTGGAGACGTGACTCGACCTGCAACTTCTCCAGGATGCGGGCCACGTGGGCCTTCACTGTGCGTTCGGTCACCTGGAGTCGGACGGAGATCCTCCGGTTGGACCACCCCGCTCCCAGCAGGGCGAACGTCTCCGCCTCGCGGGCGGACAGCAGAGCGACCCGGTCCATTTCCCGGGTCCAGGTGGGCATCGGTACATCCTTTGTTGACAACGGCGTTAACACGCGATTTCCCCTTTGTGTCGCATTCGCCAGTCACATCCGGAAGAAGCCGGTTACGTCTCAATTATCAGACGACCCCACCCGCGACAGTCAAGGCTTTGACGAAATGCTTCTCACCCAGCGGGCATTTGCTCCGCGGAGCCCGCGGAATTCACGCGTTGACCTTGTCAACGCCGTTCTATTCCTCTTGCACGCTGTTTTTTTCGATTGGCTTGATCGCCACGCTTGACACGTACCGGCCACGGCACGCGCGGCCGGCCCCGCGCCACCGCGGAGGCGCGAGGAGCGCGGCGGAACGGCACCGGGCGGGCGGCCGGCGTGGACGGCGGCCCCGCACCCAAGGCGGCGGGCGCGCCGCGCGGCACGGCGACATCAGGGACGCGGACCGCGAGGCGCCGGGAGTGTCGGGGCGGTGGGAAGGCGGCGAGGGCCGCGCGGCACCGGAGGGGGAAAAGGCGGAGAGGCGGGCCGCGAGACACCGGCGCCTTCGGGGCCGGCGACGGCCGGGCGACGGACCGGCGGCACGGCCGGCCGGCGGACCGACGGGACGGCCGAGCGGTGGAGGGAACGATTCAGGCCCCGCCGATCGCCGGCGGGGCCTGGGGTGCGGACGGCCCGGGCGGGCCGTGCGCGGGGTGCGCGGAGGCGGCGGGGCTACCTGCCGGTCTCCCGCTCGTACGCCTTGATCACCTCGTCGGTGGGGCCGTCCATCAGCAGCTCGCCCTTCTCCAGCCACAGCACGCGGTCACAGGTGTCCCGGATGGACTTGTTGTTGTGGCTGACCAGGAAGACGGTGCCGGCCTCCTTGCGCAGCTCCCGGATGCGGGCCTCGGAGCGCTTCTGGAACTTCCGGTCACCGGTCGCCAGGGCTTCGTCGATCATCAGCACATCGTGGTCCTTGGCCGCCGCGATGGAGAACCGCAGCCGCGCCGCCATGCCCGAGGAGTAGGTCCGCATCGGCAGCGAGATGAAGTCACCCTTCTCGTTGATGCCCGAGAAGTCCACGATGTCCTGGTATCGCTCGCGGATCTGCTCACGGGTCATCCCCATGGCGAGCCCGCCCAGCATGACGTTCCGCTCACCGGTGAGGTCGTTCATCAGCGCCGCGTTCACGCCCAGCAGCGACGGCTGCCCGTCGGTGTAGACCTTGCCGCGCGCCGTCGGCAGCAGCCCGGCCACCGCCTTGAGCAGCGTGGACTTGCCCGAGCCGTTGGAGCCGATGAGGCCGATCGACTCGCCCCGGTAGGCCACGAAGGTGACGCCCCGCACCGCGTGCACCTCCCGCATGCCCGGTGCGGTCTTCCGGCGGAGCATGCGGTTGAGCGCCGCGGTGGCGCTGCCCTTCCCGCGGGACCCGCCGTTGACCTTGTAGATGATGTGCACGTCATCGGCGATGACGGTGGGGATGCGGGCCCCGTCCGCGGCCCTCTCCCGGTGCTGCTCGGTGCGCTCAGCCACGGCCGTACTCCTCTTCCGCCTTCCAGAAGTAGATGAAGCCGCCGATGCCGGCGAGCAGCGCCCAGCCGAGGGCGAGCATCCACACGTGCGAGGGCAGGTTCGCCGACGAGTAGTCGTCCATCAGCGCGAAGCGCATCAGGTCTATGTAGACCGACGCCGGGTTGGCCAGCAGCACGTCGTCCAGCCACCCCGGGGCGTCGTGCCGGGCCAGCATCTCCCGGATGCTGTACATCACGCCCGAGGCGTAGAGCCAGGTCCGGGTGATGAACGGCATCAGCTGGGCCAGGTCGGGCGTCTTGCTGCCCAGCCGTGCCATGACCATCGACAGGCCGGTGTTGAAGACGAACTGCAGCGCCAGGGTGGGGATGATCAGCAGCCAGGCGAGGTCCGGGTAGTGCCCGAAGCCCACCAGCACCATGACCAGCACGATCATCGAGAACAGCAGCTGCTGGAGCTGCTGGAGCGAGAAGGAGACGGGCAGCGCCGCCCGGGGGAAGTGCAGGGCCCGCACCAGGCCCAGGTTCCCGGAGATGGCGCGCACCCCGGCGAGCACCGAGCTCTGGGTGAAGGTGAACACGAACACCCCGGTCACCAGGAACGGGATGTACTCGTCGTTCTCCATGCCGCCCCGGCCGCCCATGAGCATGCCGAAGATGAGGAAGTAGACCAGCGCGTTCAGCAGCGGGGTCGCCACCTGCCACAGCTGACCCAGCTTCGCCTGGCTGTACTGGGCGGTCAGCTTCGCCTGCGAGAAGGCGAGGATGAAGTGGCGCCGGCCCCACAGCTGCCGGACGTACTCGCCCAGCCCCACCCGGGCCCCGCTGACCTCCAGCCCGTACTTGCGCGCCAGCTCAGCAGGGGTCAGACCGTCGTCCGGCGAGGGCGGGGCACTCATGACGACCGCACTGTCGTGCGTAGTCTCGCTCACAGTTGACACTTTCGTCCTCAGGATGCGCTGCCGGGGGCCGTCCCCGGGTCGCGCCCGATGCTTATCGACCCGAGCTTGTCAGATGACGGGAGGCCGGCCCAGTCGGGTCAGGCGCCATACCGTACGCCACTTCATCGGACGGCGGGGACCGCACGGGGTCTTCCAGCCTTCGCGGAACCCGCCGAACCAGGCGCGCAGCGCCGGCCCGGACGGTTTGCGGGCCAGGGTGAGCAGCATCCACACCCCCAGGTAGACCGGGACCAGGACGGCCGGAAGGTTGCGACGGGCCAGCCAGACCCGGTTCCGGGCGACCATGCGGTGGTAGACCGCGTGCCGGCTGGGGGCGGTGGCCGGGTGGTGCAGCACCATGTCCGACCGGTAGTCGATCATCCAGCCGGCGTCCAGCGCCCGCCAGGCGAGGTCGGTCTCCTCGTGGGCGTAGAAGAAGTCGTCCGGCAGGCCGCCCACCTGCTGGAAGACGGCGGTGCGCACCGCGTTCGCGCCGCCGAGGAAGGTGGTGACGCGGGAGGACCGCATCGGGTCGGAGGCGCGCAGCCGGGGCACGTGGCGGCGCTGGGTGGTGCCGGTCTCCGGGTCGGCGATCCGGAAGGTGATGATCCCCAGCCGCGGGTCGGCGGCGAACGCCTCCCGGCACAGCCGGGCGGTGTCGGTCCGCGGCAGCAGCCCGTCGTCGTCGAGGAAGAGCAGGACGTCCACGTCGCGGCCGCCCGGCCCGAACGCCTCGATGCCGACGTTCCGGCCGGCCGGGATGCCGACGTTCTCCGGCAGCTCCACGGTCCGGACGGTCAGGCCCGGGACGTCG
The DNA here is from genome assembly GCF_016031615.1 of Streptomyces pactum. Taxonomy (GTDB): domain Bacteria; phylum Actinomycetota; class Actinomycetes; order Streptomycetales; family Streptomycetaceae; genus Streptomyces; species Streptomyces pactus. The sequence goes on along the minus strand of NZ_JACYXC010000001.1, from coordinate 6,288,999 downwards.
AACGCCGGCAGCGGCGAGCCGTTGCCGACCACCACCACCTCGATGGGGGCGCCCTCCTGCCGGGCGACCGACTCCAGCAGTGCGCGCACCTCGTCGGGGCGGTTGCCCATGGTGAGGACGACCGCGCCGACCTTGATCGTCTCCGGGATCACTTCAGCCTGCTCGACGCGAGGATGGACACCAGGTGCAGAAGGGTCTGGAGCATGGCGATGCACGCCATGACGACCACTCCGAGCCGGGTGAAGAACAGATCGCCGCGGACCGTGTCGACGATCGCGACGAGGAGGATGAACAGCGACGCCTCGATGCCGAGGATCAGCCGGTGGAACTTGAGGGCCGCCGCGGCCCGGCGGGCGAGGGCCACGCCGGAGGAGCGCGGTTCGGACGCCGCCTCCTGGACCGGCGGGAGACCGCCCTGGTGCCGGGCGACGCCGACGAGGTCGGTCTCCGCCTTGATCAGGATGGCGCCGAGCGCGGCGAGGGTACCGAGGAAGGCCCACAGCCAGTCGATGCGGCCCGAGCCCCACAGGTCGGCGGCGCGCAGGCCGAAGCCGACGAGGACCGCGGCGTCGCACAGGTAGGCGCCGACCCGGTCCAGGTACACGCCGCCGAGCGAGTACTGCTTCTTCCACCGGGCGAGCTCGCCGTCGACACAGTCGAGCAGCAGGTAGAGCTGGACCGCCAGCACGCCGAGCACCGCGCCCGGGATCCCCGGCACCAGGAGCGCCGGGGCGGCGAGGACGCCCGCGACCGTCATCAGGTAGGTCACCTGGTTGGGCGTGATGCGGGTGTTCACCAGGTGCCGGTCGACGCGCAGCGAGATCTCGCGCATGTAGAGCCGGCCGGCCCAGTGCTCACCGCTCCGCCGGTCCTTCACCCCCGGGGGGTGGACGACCGGGCGGAGTTCAGCCACTGATGGCTTGACTGACTGCTTTGGCATAGTCGGCGTACGCGTCCCTGATCTGGTCGGTGGACAGGTCCAGGTGTTCGAGGATCGTGTAGCGCCCCGGACGGGTCTGCGGGGCGAACTCCACCACCCGGACGAACTCGTCCACGGTGAAGCCGATCTCCTCGGGCAGCACGGGCAGCCCGTGCCGGTGCAGCACCTCGGCCATGAGCGCCGAGTCCTCGTGGGCCCCGCGCAGGTGCATCGCGAAGGCGGCCCCCAGTCCGCACTGCTCGCCGTGGCTGGCGGCGCGCTTGGGGAACAGCAGGTCGAAGGCGTGGTTGATCTCGTGGCAGGCGCCGGACGCCGGGCGGCTGTCACCGGCGACCGACATCGAGATGCCGGTGAGTACCAGGCCCTCGGCGAGCACGGTGAGGAAGCCGTCGTCGCCGACGCCCCCGGGGTGCCGCAGCACCGCCTCGCCGGCCTGGCGGGCGATCGCCGCGGCCAGGCCGTCGATCTGCTCGCCCGTCTCGCGGTGCGCCAGCTCCCAGTCCGCGACCGCGGAGATGTTGGACAGCGCGTCGCCGATGCCGGAGCGGACGAAGCGGACCGGGGCCTCGCGGATCACGTCCAGGTCGATGACGACGGCGATCGGGTTGGGCACGCCGTAGGAGCCGCGGCCCGCGTCGTTGTCCAGGGTGGCGACCGGCGAGCACAGCCCGTCGTGGGAGAGGTTGGTGGCGACCGCGACCAGCGGCAGGCCGATCCGGGCGGCGGCGAACTTGGCGCAGTCGATGATCTTGCCGCCGCCGAGTCCGACCACCGCGTCGTAGTGGCCGGACTTCATGGCGTCGGCGAGCTTGATCGCGTCGTCCAGGGTGCCGCCGCCGACCTCGTACCAGGAGGCGCCGGGCAGCGCCGGGGCGAGCCGCTCGCGCAGCACCGCCCCGGAGCCGCCGCTGATCGCCACCGCCAGCTTCCCCGAGGCGGAGATGCGCTGGTCGGCCAGCACCCCCGCCAGGTCATCCAGGGCCCCGGCACGGATGTCGACGACAACCGGCGAGGGGATGAGTCGGGTCAGTACCGGCACGCGATCTCACGGCCCTTCGCCAGATCGTCGTGGTTGTCGATCTCCACCCAGCTGACCTCGCCGATCGGCGCCACGTCGACGGTGAAGCCGCGGTTGACCAGCTCCTGGTACCCGTCCTCGTAGTAGAGGTCGGGGTCGCGCTCGAAGGTGGCCTTCAGCGCGTCGGCCAGGTCGGCGGCGGCCTCGCCCTCGATCAGGGTGACGCCGATGTACTCGCCGGTGGCCTCGGCCGGGTCCATCAGCTTGGTGATGCGCCGCACGCCCTTGCCGGGCTCGGTGACGACCTTCATCTCCTCGTCGGCGAGCTGCTTGGCGGTGTCCAGGGCGAGGATGATCTTCTTGCCCTCGCCGCGGGCGTCCAGCAGCGTCCGCTCCACCGAGACCGGGTGCACGGTGTCGCCGTTGGCCAGGATCACGCCGTGCCGCAGCACGTCACGGGCGCACCACAGGGAGTAGGCGTTGTTCCACTCCTCGGCCTTGTCGTTGTCGATCAGGGTGAGCTTCAGGCCGTACTTGGCCTCCAGGGCGGCCTTGCGCTCGTACACCGCTTCCTTGCGGTAGCCGACCACGATCGCGACCTCGGTCAGACCGACCTCCGCGAAGTTGCCCAGGGTGAGGTCGAGGACGGTGAGGCTGTCCTCCCGGCCCTCGGGCCCGACCGGCACCAGGGCCTTGGGGAGGGTGTCGGTGTAGGGACGCAGACGCCGTCCGGCGCCGGCGGCCAGCACGAGGCCGATCATGCGGGTTCTCCTGTTCCGTCGTGTACTGCGGGTGCTCCGGAGGACACCCAGAAGCGGATGCTCTCGATGAGCACCGCCAGCGCCAGGACCCCCGCGAGGGCCGTCAGCGCGATGGTGAAGCCTTGGTCGTGCCAGAGCGCGGCGGCGGCCGTGACGGCCAGCGTCCGTCCCTCGTGCCCGCCGGTGAGCCTCACCAGCAGGCGCGGCGGCGCGCCGGTGCCACCGCGGATGCGGTACACCGTGTCGTAGTGATGGTAGGCGACCGCTGCCACCAGCCCGAAAGCCGCCGGCAAGGCGCCGTTCACCTCCGAGCGGGCCGCGAGGACCAGCACGGTGGTGTACTCCGCGGCCCGGAACAGCGGCGGCACCAGCCAGTCCAGCGGGCCCTTCAGCGGGCGGGCCACGGCCGCGCCCGAGGTGAGCGCGTAGCCGAGGGCGGCGACGACCGGCCAGACGCCGCCGAACGGGGCGATGGCCGCGACCGTGACGACGGCCGGCGCGCCGAGCAGCGTCAGGACCGGGGCGGCGAGGCCGGGCAGCCGGCGGACCGCCCCGCGCAGCGCGGCGGCGCAGCCCTCGGCGAGCGGTCCGGTGTCGGCGAGGTCGGCCAGCGCGCCGGCCGCCCGGTCGGTGCGGTGCGCCTTGCGGGTGACCGAGCGCAGCACCCGCCCGGCGGTGGTGTAGCAGGCGGCGAACGCGCAGCCGACGAGCAGCACGACCAGGGTGATCCGGGGCGTGGTGATGGCCGTGAGCACCGCTATCAGCGCCCAGCGCTCCCCGATCGGCAGCACGATCATGCGCCGGGCCCAGACGGTCCAGCCCACGCTGTCCAGGCGGTCCGACAGGGCCGCGGTGGGACTGGTGTTGCCGGTGGCGTCGTGGTTGGCCTCGTTGAACGAGAAGTCGACCACGTGGCGGCAGGTCTGGAGCACCATGGCGCCCAGCGCGAGCGCCCAGACGTCGTCGCCGGAGGCGTTGGCGGCACCGAGGGCCAGGCCCGCGTAGAACGCGTACTCCTTGGCCCGGTCGAAGGTGGCGTCCAGCCAGGCCCCGAGGGTGGAGTAGCGCAGCGCGTAGCGGGCGAGCTGGCCGTCGGTGCAGTCGAGCACGAACGAGGCGATCAGCAGCACCCCGGCCGCGACGAACCCGGGCCGGGTGCCGGTGGCCGCGCAGCCGGCCGCGATCAGCGCGGTGAGCAGCGAGGCGGTGGTGACCTGGTTCGGGGTCAGGCCGCGGCGGGCGCACCAGCGGGCCAGGTAACGCGAGTAGGGGCTGACGCAGAAGGTGGTGAAGAACCCGTCCCGGGACTTCACCGCGGACCGCAGCCGGACCTCCTCCTCGTCGACGGCGGCGACCGCGGCGCGGGCGGCGGCCCGCTCCTCGGGGGCGTCGGGCACGGCGGCCACCAGGGCGCCCAGCTCCGGCCGGTGGACGGGGACGCCGGCGCCGAGCAGATCGGCGGCGAGCGCGTCCGGCAGCGGGCCGGCGGGCCGCTCGGCCGGCGCTCGGCCGGCCCGCGCGGCCAGCGCCCGGGCCAGCTCCTCGCGGGCCTCCGGGGCGGCGGTCAGCGCGCCGTCCACGGCGGCGGCGGGGAAGCGGGGGTCGGTCAGTGCCAGGCGCAGCGCGTGGCGGTGGCCCAGGAACCGGGTGTCCACCACGGCGACGCGCTCACCGGCCGGGACGGCGGTGAGCTGGGCCGCGGCGGCGGCGGCGTCGGCGGCCGGGCGCACCGCGAAGCCCAGGGCGGCCAGGTCCTCCGTCAGGGACGAGCCGACGACCGGCGGACCGGTGAGAATGGCGGTCGACAGACGAACTCACTCCTTGGCTTCCGGCATGGACGGCCTGACCCGTCCGGGCCCCGGGGCAGCGGGCGGCGCGCGCTCCGCGCTCCGCCGGGGGCGGGCGGCACGTCGGCAGAGGCTATCGGATGCGTGGAAGCGCCCGTTCACCGCACATTCACCGCACGATCGGGTGATCGATGGTTGCGTCTGCCGCGATCATCATGGTGGATCGCGCCGCCGGACGACAAACGCCCCCGGGCACGGTGCTGGATAGGGTGCCTGTCATGACGTGGCTGATCACTGGTGGTGCCGGATATATCGGGGCGCATGTCGTGCGGGCCATGGCGGAGGCCGGGCTGCGGGTGGCGGTGCTCGACGACCTGTCCTCCGGCGCGGCGCGGCGGCTGCCGGAGGGCGTGCCGCTGGTGACCGGTTCCACACTCGACCGGGAGCTGCTGGACCGCACCCTCGCCGAGCTGTCGGTGGAGGGGGTGGTGCACCTGGCCGCGCGCAAGCAGGTCGGCGAGTCGGTGCAGCGGCCGCTGCACTACTACCGGGAGAACGTGCACGGGCTGACGGTGCTGCTGGAGGCGGTCACCGCGGCCGGCGTCGGCAGCTTCCTGTTCTCCTCCTCCGCCGCCGTCTACGGCACCCCGGACGTGGACCTGGTGACCGAGGACCTGCCGTGCGCCCCGGTGAACCCCTACGGGGAGACCAAGCTGGCCGGGGAGTGGCTGGTGCGGGCGGTGGGCGCGGCGCACGGCGTGACCACCGCCTGCCTGCGCTACTTCAACGTGGCCGGGGCGGCCCGTCCGGAGCTGGCGGACACCGGGGTGTCCAACGTGGTGCCGATGATGTTCGAGCGGGTGACCCGCGGCGAGCCGCCGCTGATCTTCGGCGACGACTACCCGACCCCGGACGGCACCTGTGTCCGGGACTACGTCCACGTGGCCGACCTGGCCTCGGCGCACGTGGCGGTGGCCCGGCGGCTGGCGGAGCGGCGCGGCGCGGGCGACCTGACGCTGAACATCGGCACCGGCCGGGGCGTGTCGGTACGCGAGATGGCCGGCCTGGTGCTGGAGGTCACCGGCCGCACCGGGCTGGAGCCCCGGGTGGAGCCGCGCCGGCCCGGCGACCCGGCGCGGGTGGTGGGCTCCGCCGCGCTGATCGGTGAGGAGCTGGGCTGGACCGCCCGGTACGGGGTGCGGGAGATGGTGGAGTCGGCGTGGGACGGCTGGTGCCTGCACCGGCCGGAGGCGCGGCGCGGCTGACCCGCGGGACCCGGCCCGCGGCGCGGCGGAGCCGGCGGTCGGGTCGGGCAGGCGGGCGGGACGCACCTGGCCGGCGGACCGGGCCGGCGGCGCGGTGGGTCCGGTCCACGGGGTGCGACGGGCCGGCCTCCGGGGTTCGGTCGCGGGCACGACGGGGCCGGCTCGCGGGGCGGGGTCGCAGACGTGGCCCGGCCGGAGGTCCGCGCGGCCGGTCTGCGGGGCCCGGCGGCCGGTGGGCCCCGACCGGTGGGGCCCCGGCAGGCGGGCGGGTCGGGCAGGCGGGTCCGACCCGGGGCGCGGCAGCCGAAGACGTCGACGGACACCCCCACGGGTGCCGGGCGCTCCCGGACCGGCGGTCGGGCGCCACGGCCCGGCGGCCCGCGGCCGGGAACACCCGGCGACTACCGGGCCCGGTCGGCCCCATCGCGGACGGGCCGGCGACCCGGCATACGTGCCCGGGGAACGGTCCGGCCGGGTGTGCCGGGCCGGGGCCGGGGACTTCCGGCGTACGTGCCCGGGGGAACGGCCCGGCCGGGGCGCGCCGGGCCGGGGCCGGGCGGGCCGGGGACGCAACGCGGACCCCGTCCGTACCTCCTGGCGGTCCGCCGCACCGGGCCGGCGGGGCTCCGCCGGACGCGCCGCGCCCCGCGGGGTGGCCCCGGCGGGCCGGGCGCAGGCCCCGGCGGCCGGCGCCGCGCGGTCCGGCCGTGACCGGGCGGGCACCCGGTCACCCGGGTGCCGCCGGGTCCGTGACGCGCCGTCGTTCCATGGTCGCGGGACGGAATGTAGGCGAGACTTGAAGGCCCGACCGACAACGAGGATGGTCATGCCGATCACACCTGCCGATGGCCGCACCGCCGATCCCACCGCCGTGGCCGCCGCGCCGAACGGGCGCACCGAACCGATCATGCTGGAGCTGGTCGACGAGGACGGCAACACGATCGGCACCGCGGAGAAGCTCTCCGCCCACCGGGCGCCGGGCCGGCTGCACCGGGCCTTCTCGGTCTTCCTCTTCGACTCCGCCGGGCGGCTGCTGCTCCAGCGCCGGGCGCTGGGCAAGTACCACTCCCCCGGCGTGTGGTCCAACACCTGCTGCGGCCACCCCTACCCGGGCGAGCCGCCGTTCGCCGCGGCGGCCCGGCGGACCGGGGAGGAGCTGGGGCTCGGCCCGGTGCTGCTGCGGGAGGCCGGCCGGGTCCGGTACAACCACCCCGACCCGGCGTCGGGCCTGGTGGAGCAGGAGTACAACCACCTCTTCGCCGGGCTGGTGGAGGCCGTGCCGCGGCCGGACCCGGAGGAGATCGCCCAGACCGCGTTCGTCACCCCGGCGGAGCTGGACGCGCTGCTCGGGACGGCTCCGTTCTCGGCCTGGTTCCCCACCGTGCTGGACGCCGCCCGGCCGGTGATCCGGGAGATCACCGGGGCCGCCGCGGGTTGGTGACCGGCGGCACCGGGGCGGCGGGCGGCACCGGCCCGGCGGGCGCGGGACCGGCCGGCGGACGCGCCGCTGCCGGACCGGCCGGCCACACCGGGGCGCCCGGCCGCACCGGGGCCCCGTGCTCCGCGGGCCCGGCGGTCGCGAACGGCGGGACGGGCCCGGCCGGCGGCGCGGGGGCGGGCGCCGGTACGGATCCGGCCGCCGGCTCGGCGCCGGGCGGCGGCGCGGCGGGCAGCGGCAGCGCGGCCCAGACCGCCTTGCCGCCGCTCGGGATGTGGTCCACGTCGTAGGTGCCCCCGGCCTCCTCGGCGAGCGCCTGGACCAGGAGCAGGCCCCGCCCGCCGGTGCGCCCGGGGTCGGCCTGGAGTGCCTTGGGCCGGTACGGATGGTCGTCCTCCACGGCCAGCCGCACCCATCCCCCGCCGACCCGGACCTCCACGGTGATCTGCGGGGAGAGCAGCGCGGCGTGCCGTACCGCGTTGGTGACCAGTTCCGAGACGATCAGCAGCAGGCTCTGCGCCTGCTCCTCGGTGACCGGCACCCGCCGCTGCGCCAGCAGCTCCCGCACCGCGTGCCGGGCCCGGGGCACGGAGGAGTCCAGTGCGGGGGCGGTGAAGCGCCACACCCCTTCGCAGACGGGTGGCGTGGGGGGCGCCGTCCGTCCGTGGTCCGGCGGGGTGTTCCCCAGCATCTCCATGTCCGATAACCGCCCATCGCCGCTCGACACTGACGACGAGTGTTGAGAATCACAGAGGGATCTCCCGGCCACTGAACATAAGTCAGCAACTATCGATGACTTCTGACTTCTTTCGACTGCCGTGGGCGGAACGGCCGGCCGGACTCGACAGCCTTCTTCCGGTTCGCCGCGCCCGGCCGCCCGGCCGGTCCGTACCCGGCCGGGGCCCGGGGCGTCCGCCGGTCCCCGGTACCATCCCGCCGTATGGAGCTCATGAAGCCCGCGTCCGGCGCTCCGGCCGCTCCGGAGCCGGCGGTGGCACCGGGCCTGGAGCACCGGGTCGGCGGCGGCGTCGCCACCGTCGTCATCCGCAACCCGGCCAGGCGGAACGCCATGACCCCCGGCATGTGGCGCGAGCTGCCGGCCCTGCTGGCCGGCTGGGCGGCCGACCCGGCGGTGCGGGTGCTGGTGCTCACCGGCGCCGGGGACACCTTCTGCGCGGGCGCCGACATCGCCTCCCTCGCCGACCCGGACACCGGCCCGGACACCGGTCCCAAGGATCTCGCGGTCGCCGCCGAGGAGGCACTGGCCGCCTTCCCCAAGCCCACCCTGGCCGCCGTACGGGGCTCCTGTGTGGGCGGTGGCTGCCAGCTGGCCGCCGCCTGCGACCTGCGGTTCGCCGAGGAGGGCAGCCGGTTCGGGGTCACCCCGGCCCGGCTCGGTGTGGTCTACCCGCCCTCCGCCACCCGGCGCCTGACCGCGCTGGTCGGTCCGGCGACCGCCAAGTACCTGCTGTTTTCGGCCGAGTTGATCGACGCCGACCGGGCGCTGCGCACCGGGCTGATCGACGAGGTGGTGCCCGCGGGCGGTCTGGAGAAGCGGGTGGCGGAGTTCACCGCGGTCCTCACCTCCCGCTCCGCCCTCACCCAGGCCGCCGCCAAGGAGTTCACGGCCGGCCCCGCCGCGCCCGGCCGGGTCGCCCACTGGGAGGCGCAGGGGCGGGCCGCCGGCGAGGAGGCCGAAGGGGTGGCCGCCTACCTGGAGCGCCGGCCGCCCCGGTTCCCCTGGACGCCGCCGGCCCGCTGATCACCGGGCCCCGGCGCCCCGCCGTGCCAACCCGGCGCCGGGTGCGCCGGGATGCGTACCGTCCCGCCGCCCGCCACGGGGCCCACGGCGGCCGGAGGTCCGGCCCCCGCGGCACACGTCCGCACGCGGCCGTACCGCCCACCGAACCCACCGGGCCACAGCCGCACCGCCCGCCGGCCCGCACCGCACCGCGCTCCCGCCGCCGCGGCACCGGGCCCGCCCGGCACCGGCCCACCGGCCCCGTCCGGCACCCCACCCGCCGCACCCCGCGGGCGTCCGGCCCGGGGCACCGCGTCCACCACGCATACTCAGCGGTCGCTCAGCTCCGGGAAACCCTCCCGGGCCCGGCCGCCCGGCGGTAGCGTGCCCGTCATGACGACACTGCCCGCACATGCCGCGCGGCGCTGCCAGCGCGTTCTCAACCCGCTCCACTCGGCCATCTACTTCACCGGCGACTACCGGGAGGAGGTGGCGAAGTTCGGGGTGACGGACTGGATGGCCGCCTACCTGGCCAACCGCGCGTCGGCCCTGGGACGGGTGGGGCCGGGCACGGTGACCGCCGTGTTCCACAACTTCAAGCACGAGGTCGTGGCCCGTCACCTGCCCGGGCTGTGGTCGTCGATCACCCCGGAGGAGGCGCTGGAAGCCCGGTTGCGGGCCGCCGACTCGATGCTGCGGCGGATACTCGGCGACGAGGTGGTCGGCTCCCCCGAGATGGCCGAGGCGGCCGGGCTGGCGCTGCGGGCGACCGAGGCGTGTGTCCGGGAGGCCCGGCCGCTGTACTCGGCGCACGCCGACCTGCCGGTGCCGGACGCCCCGCACCTGGCGCTGTGGCACGCCGCCACCCTGCTGCGCGAGCACCGCGGCGACGTCCACACGGTCACCCTGGTGCACGCCGGGCTGGACCCGGTGGAGTCGCTGGTCAGTCACACCGCCGGCGGGAGGGGGATGTCCCCGGAGTGGGTGCTGCGGACCCGCGGCTGGTCCCCCGAGGAGTGGTCGGCGGCCGAGGACCGGTTGCGCGGGCGCGGACTGCTGGACGCCGCCGGCGAGCTGACCGAGGCCGGCCGTGAGCTGCGGGAGTCCCTGGAGGACGCCACCGACCGGCTCGACGCGGCCCCCTTCGAGCACCTGGGGGCGGCCGGGGTGGCCCGGCTCACCGAACTGGCCGGGGCGTTCGCGGCGCGGGCCGCCGAGGCGGGCGCGTTCCCGGCGAACCTCATCGGCAAGCGCTGACCCCGCCGGCCCCGGCCGTCCCGCGGGCCCCTGCCGGGGCTTCCCGGGCCGGCGGGGCGTCGGTGCGCACGAGGGTGGTGGTCGCCGCCGGGGCCGGGGGCCGCGTCCGGTGAGGGTTCCGGGGGTGCCGCGCGCGTGCCCCGGGTGCTGCCGGGGAGGTGGCCCGCGGCACGGGCCGCGGTCCCGGGGCGAGGGCCTGCGGTCCCCGGGGCACTCCGGCGCCCGGCCCCGGGGACGGCCCGGTGGGCCCGCACCGCACGGCCGGCCGGAGTGCCGCACGGCCGGCCGTGCGGTGCGGCGCCGGTCCGCCCGGTGGTCCCGGTGGCCGCCTCCGGCCCGTCACCAGGCCCGGAGCGGCGGGTCCCGGTCCCCGCGGTACCCGGTCCACGGTCCTCGGTCCGGGCCGGCCAGAGATCACCCGCGAGTCCGATGCCGTCCTCCGGGTGAGCGGACCAGGATGCCGGTGGATGATCCATCGAAGGAGCGCACCATGTCCCACCCGGAAGACTTCGCGTACCCGCCGGCCCGCTACCACGGCACCACGGGCGAGGTGAACGCCACCTTCCGCCCGGCCGACACCCCGCCGGACATCTCCTCGCCCGGCGCGACCACGCACTACCTCGCCACCCACGCGTCCACCGGCGGCGAGTTCGGCCTGTACAAGGTGGAGCTGGGCGCCCGCTCCCCCGGTGCCAGGACCCACTTCCACCGGGCGATGTCGGAGTCCTTCTACATCCTCTCCGGCGAGCTGGAGCTCTACAACGGCGAGCGGTGGGTCACCGGCCGCACGGGCGACTTCCTTCACGTCCCGGTCGGCGGGCTGCACGCGTTCCGGAACGTCACCGACGAACCCACGTCCATGCTCATGCTGTTCTCCCCCGGCGCCCCGCGCGAGGAGTACTTCGAGCGGGTCGCGGAGATGGCGCAGCGCGGCGGTGAGGAACTGGAGCGGTTCCGCGTCCGGCACGACAGCTACTTCCTGGAGGACCTCGAACCCGGTCAGGGGTAGGCCGCGGCCGTCGCCGGCCCGCCGCTCCCCCCGCCCCGGCGACCGCCACCCCCGGCGAGCCCGGCCGGCACGCGTCCCCCGGCGAGCCCGGCCGGCACGCGTCCCCGGCGGGACCGGCCCGGCGGCGGGTCCGTACCGGCGGGGTGGCGGCGCCGGCCGGGGTTTGCGCGGCCGGGAGCCGGTCACCCGTTCGGGTGTCACCGGTTTCCGACCCAGGAGGCACCATGTTCCGCGCCATCGCCGACGTCCTGCGCACGATCGGCTCCACCCTCGCCGCCGTCGTCACCCTCCCCTTCCGCGCCCTGGCCCGGCTCTTCGGCGGCGCGTCCCGCGGGGCGCACTGACCCACCGTCGGCACGTCGGACCCGGCGCCGCCGTCCGGCCACCGCCACCTGCCACAATGCAGACGCAACCGGACGGGACGACAGGAAGCCGAGCGGAAACGTGACGACGTCCATCGAAGGCAGGATCGCCGAGGAGCTCGGCGTACGGGAGCGGCAGGTCAAGGCGGCCGTCGAGCTGCTGGACGGCGGCTCGACCGTGCCGTTCATCGCGCGTTACCGCAAGGAGGCGACCGAGACCCTCGACGACGCCCAGCTGCGGACGATCGAGGAGCGGCTGCGCTACCTGCGGGAGCTGGAGGAGCGGCGGACCGCGGTCCTGGAGTCGGTCCAGGCGCAGGGGAAGCTGGACGACGCGCTCCGCGCGCGGATCCTCGCCGCCGACTCCAAGGCGCGGCTGGAGGACATCTACCTGCCCTTCAAGCCCAAGCGGCGCACCAAGGCGCAGATCGCCCGGGAGGCCGGGCTGGAGCCGCTCGCCGACGGGCTGCTGGCCGACCCCTCGGTGGAACCGCTCGCCGCCGCGGCCGCGTTCGTCGACGCGGACAAGGGGGTGGCCGACCCGGCGGCGGCGCTGGAGGGCGCCCGGGCCATCCTCACCGAGCGGTTCGGGGAGGACGCCGACCTCATCGGGGAGCTGCGCGAGCGGATGTGGCGGCGCGGCCGGCTGGTGACCCGGGTACGGGAGGGCAAGGAGGAGGCGGGCGCGAAGTTCGCCGACTACTTCGACTTCGCCGAGCCGTTCACCGAACTGCCCTCGCACCGGGTGCTGGCCATGTTCCGCGGGGAGAAGGAGGAGATCCTCGACCTGACGCTGGAGCCCGAGGAGCCGTCCGCCGAGCCCGGGACGTCGTCCTACGAACCGCTGATCGCCGCCCGGTTCGGCATCGCCGACCGGGGCCGGCCCGCGGACGCGTGGCTGAAGGACACCGTCCGCTGGGCCTGGCGCACCCGCATCCTGGTCCACCTCGGCATCGACCTGCGGCTGCGGCTGCGCACCGCCGCCGAGGACGAGGCGGTACGGGTCTTCGCCGCCAACCTCCGCGACCTGCTGCTCGCCGCGCCCGCCGGCACCCGGGCCACGCTGGGGCTGGACCCCGGTTTCCGGACCGGGGTGAAGGTGGCCGTGGTGGACGGCACCGGGAAGGTCGTCGCCACCGACACCATCTACCCGCACGTGCCGCGGAACCGGTGGGAGGAGTCGCTGGCCACGCTGGCCGAGCTGGCGCGGAAGCACGCGGTGGAGCTGATCGCCGTCGGCAACGGCACCGCGTCCCGGGAGACCGACAAGCTGGCGGGCGAGCTGTGCGCGCGGCACCCGGAACTGAAGCTGACCAAGGTGATGGTCTCGGAGGCCGGCGCCTCGGTCTACTCGGCCTCCGCGTTCGCCTCGCAGGAGCTGCCGGACCTCGACGTGTCGCTGCGCGGCGCGGTCTCCATCGCCCGGCGGCTGCAGGATCCGCTCGCCGAACTGGTGAAGATCGACCCCAAGTCGATCGGGGTCGGCCAGTACCAGCACGACCTGTCGGAGGTGAAGCTCTCCCGGTCGCTGGACGCGGTGGTCGAGGACTGTGTGAACGGCGTGGGTGTGGACGTCAACACCGCCTCGGCCCCGCTGCTGGCCCGGGTCTCCGGCATCGGTTCCGGGCTCGCCGAGAACATCGTGGCGCACCGCGACGCGAACGGCCCGTTCCGGTCCCGCAAGGCGCTCAAGGACGTGCCCCGGCTGGGCCCCAAGGCGTACGAGCAGTGCGCCGGCTTCCTGCGCATCCGGGACGGGGAGGACCCGCTGGACGCCTCCAGCGTGCACCCCGAGGCGTACCCGGTGGTGCGGACGATGGCGAAGTCGGTGGGGGGCGGGGTGGCCACGCTCATCGGCAACACCGAGGTACTGCGCTCGCTGCGGCCGGCCGACTTCGTCAACGACACCTTCGGCCTGCCGACCGTCACCGACATCCTGCGGGAGCTGGAGAAGCCCGGCCGGGACCCGCGCCCGGCCTTCCGGACCGCGGCCTTCAAGGAGGGCGTGGAGACCCTGGGCGACCTGGAGCCGGGCATGGTGCTGGAGGGCGTGGTCACCAATGTGGCGGCGTTCGGCGCGTTCGTGGACATCGGCGTGCACCAGGACGGCCTGGTGCACGTCTCCGCGATGTCCCGCACCTTCGTGAAGGACCCGCGGGACGTGGTGAAGCCGGGCGACATCGTCAAGGTGAAGGTCCTCGACGTGGACCTGCCGCGCAAGCGGGTCTCGCTGACGCTGCGGCTGGACGACGAGGCCCGGTCCGGCTCCGGCGGCGGCCGGGGCGGCGAGCGCGCGGCGCGGGGTGACCGCTCCGGGCGCGGCGGCCAGGGCGGCGGAGGCGACCAGGGCGGTCGCGGCGGCCGGGGCGGCGAGGGCCGGCGCGGCACCCCGCAGCAGCGGCGCGGCAACGGCCGGGAGCAGCGCGGCGGACGGGACTCCGCCCCGGCGGACGGCGCCATGGCGGACGCGCTGCGGCGGGCCGGCCTGCTGTAGCACCCGTGCGGTGGGCCGCCGGGCGGGACCCGGCGGCCCGGGTCCGTGCGGTGACCGGCGCACCGGCCCGGCCGTACGAAGTCCGCCGCACCGGCCCGGCCGTACGAGGCCCGGCGCACCGGCCCGGCCGTGCGGGATCGGTGCGCACGCTCACGCGACGGCGGCCGGTGCGGCGCGGTCCGGTCGTCAGGGGCCGGCCGCACGTACGGTCCGGCCGTCGCCGGGCGGGCCGGGCGCCCGGCGGCTCAGTGCTCGGTGACCCGGCCGTCGGCCACCGCGATGCGGCGGGTGGTGTGCACCGCCTCCAGCATCCGCCGGTCGTGGGTGACCAGCAGCAGCGTCCCCGGGTAGGAGGCGAGCGCCGACTCCAGCTGCTCGATGGCCGGCAGGTCCAGGTGGTTGGTCGGCTCGTCCAGCACCAGCAGGTTGACCCCGCGCGCCTGGAGCAGGGCGAGCGCCGCCCGGGTCCGCTCGCCCGGCGAGAGGGTGGCGGCGGGCCGCAGCACGTGCGCGGCCTTCAGTCCGTACTTGGCGAGCAGGGTCCGCACCTCCGCGGGCTCCAGCTCGGGCGTGGCCGCGCCGAACGCGTCGAGCAGCGCCTCGTCGCCGAAGAACAGCGCCCGGGCCTGGTCGATCTCCCCCACCACCACGCCGGAGCCGAGCGAGGCGGCGCCGCGGTCCGGCCGCAGGCGGCCGAGGAGCACGGCGAGCAGGGTGGACTTCCCCGACCCGTTGGGACCGGTGATGGCCACCCGGTCCGCCCAGTCGATCCGCAGGTCCACCGGGCCGAGGCGGAAGTCCCCGCGCCGCAGCTCGGCGCCGCGCAGGGTGGCCACCACCGCCCCCGAGCGCGGGGCGGCGGCGATCTCCATGCGCAGCTCCCACTCCTTGCGCGGCTCCTCCACCACCTCCAGCCGCTCGATCAGGCGGTCGGTCTGCCGGGCCTTGGCGGCCTGTTTCTCGGTGGACTCGATCCGGGCGTTGCGCTGGATCTTGTCGTTGTCGCTCGCCTTGCGGCGCGCGTTGCGCACGCCCTTGTCCATCCAGGCGCGCTGGGTGCGGGCCCGGGCCTCCAGCGTGGCGCGGGTCCCGGCGTACTCCTCGTACCGCTCCCGCGCGTGCCGCCGGGCGGTCTCCCGCTCCTCCAGGTACGCGGTGTACCCGCCGCCGAACAGCGTCACCTGCTGCTGGGCGAGGTCCAGTTCGAGCACCTTGTGCACGGTGCAGGCGAGGAACTCGCGGTCGTGGCTGACCAGCACGGTGCCGGCCCGCAGCCCGGTGACGAACGACTCCAGGGTGCGCAGCCCGTCCAGGTCCAGGTCGTTGGTGGGCTCGTCGAGCAGGAACACGTCGTACCGGCTCAGCAGCAGGGAGGCGAGCGAGGCGCGGGCGGCCTGCCCGCCGGAGAGCGAGGTCATCGGCCGGTCCAGGCCGGTGCGCAGCCCCAGCGTGGCGGTCACCTCCTCGGCCCGCTCGTCGAGGTCGGCGGCGCCCAGGGAGAGCCAGCGCTCCAGGGCGACGGCGTACGCGTCGTCGGCGCCGGGATGCCCGTCGGCCAGCGCCCGGGTGGTGGCGTCCAGCTCCGCCTGGGCGGCGGCGACTCCGGTACGGCGGGCGAGGAAGTCCCGTACGGTCTCCCCCGGCCGCCGCTCCGGTTCCTGCGGCAGGTGTCCGACGGTCGCGTGCGGGGGGCTGAGGGAGACCGAGCCCTCCTCCGGCTCGTCCAGCCCGGCGAGCATCCGCAGCAGGGTGGACTTCCCGGCCCCGTTGGCACCGACCAGGCCGATCACCTCGCCGGGGGCGACGACCAGGTCCAGGCCGGAGAAGAGGGTGCGCTCGCCGTGCCCGGCGGCGAGGTCCTTGGCAACGAGAGTGGCAGTCATGGGACCGCCGATCCTAACGAAGGGTGCCCCGGGCCCGTCTTCCGCTTTTCCGCCGCGCGCCGCCCGTCCGCCGGCGGAGCCGGTCCGCGGCCGGCCGCCCGGCGTCCGCGCGAGGGGGTGCGGGGCTCCCGGCCCCGGGTTCCGCGGCGCCGGAGACGGCGACTAGCCTCCGGCCATGACGAGCGATGTGATCGTGATCGGTGGCGGGGTGATCGGGCTGACCACCGCCGTGGTCCTGGCCGAGAGCGGCCTGCGGACCGGTGTCTGGAGCCGGGACCCGGCCGCGGACACCACCTCGGCGGTGGCCGGCGGCCTGTGGTGGCCGTACCGCATCGAACCGCTGGAGCGGGTCGGCCGCTGGTCGCTGGAGACGCTGCGCGAGCTGACCGCGCTGGCCGCTCCGGACCCCCTCGGCGCCGCCGGTGCGGCCGGGCCCGGGGACGAACCGGACGGACCCGGCCCCACCGGGGTGCGCCTCGCCGAGGGCACCATGTGCGGGACCGGCCTGGCGGACGTGGCCGCCTGGGCCGCCGAGGTGCCCGGACTGCGCACCGCCGCGCCCCACGAACTGCCCGACGGGGTCGGGCGGGGGCTGCGGGCCCGGGTGCCGCTGGTGGACATGCCCGCCTACCTGGCGTACCTGCGACGCCGGCTGGAGGCGGCCGGCGGCACGGTGGAGGCCCGGACCGCCACCTCCCTGGCGGAGGCCGCCGGGCACGCCCCGACCGTGGTGAACTGCGCCGGGCTGGGGGCGCGCGAGCTGGTGCCCGACCCGGCGGTACGGCCGGTGCAGGGCCAGCTGGTGATCGTGGCGAACCCGGGCGTCACCACCTGGACGGTCGCCGCCGACGACGCCTCGTCGGACACCACCTACCTCCTGCCGCAGCCGTACGGGCTGGTGCTCGGCGGCACCGCGCGGGAGGACGCGTGGGACACCGAGCCGGACCCGGCGACGGCCGAGGCGATCATCGCCCGCTGCGCCCGGTTCCACCCGGAGGTGGCCGGCGCCGAGGTGCTGCGGCACCGGGTCGGGCTGCGCCCGGCGCGCGCCGAGGTGCGTCTGGCGGTGGAGGAACTGCCCGACGGCGCGCGGGTGGTGCACAACTACGGGCACGGCGGCGCCGGGGTGACGGTGTCCTGGGGCTGCGCCCGGGAGGCCGCCCGCCTCGCCGACCGGACCGGCTGAGCCGGCGGACACCGGGCGGCACGCCGACGGGGGCCCCGCGCGGGTGCGCGCCATCGAGGACACCGTCGGCAACCTGCTGGACACCGCGGGCCCGACCCCGGCGCAGGCCGCCGGCGAACCGGCCGAGCGCCGCCTGCGCGCGGCCTCGGCCCCGGGCACCTCATCCGCACCACCGTCGCGGCCGGCCGGGGCCGCGGGGCCCGGTGACGCCGGGATCACGGGGCTGCCGCCGGGCGGCGCGACCGGAAGTCCGTCGGGCCGCCGCCGTCCCCCGGGGCGCGCGGGCCCGCACGCCGCGAGGCCCGGACGGCACCGGCGGCTCCGGTCCCGCCTGCCGGACCAAGCCGTACGGCCACGGCACCACCGTCGCGGCCGGCCGCGGGCGGCGGGTGGGCGGTCACCGGCACCGGGCGGCGGGCCGGGCTCCGGCGGTCACCGCCACCCGGCGGTGAGCGGTCAACGGCGCCGGCCGGGCCGGCAGGGGCCCGGCCGGCTGCCGCGCCGCCTCACCCGTCGCCCCGGCCCGCGGACGCCAGCAGGGCCATCTCCTCCGCGGTCAGCCTCAGGCCCGCGGCCGCGACGTTCTCGGCCAGGTGGCCGGGGTCGCCGGTGCCGGGTATGGCCAGCACGTGCGGGCCGAGCCCGAGGGTCCAGGCGAGCCGCACCTGGGCGGGGCTCGCCCGGTGGGCGCGGGCGACGGCGAGGACCGCGTCGTCCTCGGTGCCGACCGGGCCGGCCTCGCGCCCGTTGCCGGCGATCGCGTAGAAGGGCACGAACGCGATGCCCTGGTCGCCGCAGGCGCGCAGGAACGCGTGGGCCCTGGGCGGGGCGCCGACGCCGTACGGGTTCTGCACACACACCACCGGCGTGATGGCCAGCGCCTCGGCGAGGTGGTCCGGCCGGGCGTTGGAGATGCCGAGGTGGCGGATGAGGCCGGCCCGGCGGAGTTCGGCCAGGACGCCGAAGTGCTCGGCGACGGACCCGGTGGTGGCCTGCCGTTTGACCCGGAGGTTCACCAGGTCCAGGTGGTCCCGGCCCAGCTGCCGCAGGTTCTCCTCGACCTGGCCGCGCAGCTGGCCGGGGTCGGCCCACCACCAGTCGCCGTCCGGGTCCCGCCCGGGACCGACCTTGGTGGCGATCACCAGATCGTCCGGGTACGGGGCGAGCGCCCGGTTGATCAGTTCGTTGGCGGAACGCAGCGGCGAGAAGTAGAACGAGGCGGTGTCGATGTGGTTGACGCCCAGTTCGACGGCCCGGCGGAGCACCGCGACGGCCCGGTCCCGGTCACTGGGCGAGCCGTCGGCCCGGGCGGTCAGCCGCATGGCGCCGAAGCCCATCCGGTTGACCGTCAGGTCCCCCAGGCGCCAGGTGCCGGCGTGCGCGGCGTCGATCGTCTGTGTGGTCATGGCCGGAGTCTGCCACCCGGCCGACGGGCTGCCCGGGGCCGCGCAGCCGCACCGGCGGACCCGCCCGCACCACCACCCCTCAGGGCCCCTCCGGCCCCTCCGGCCGGTCCGCCCCGGCCGTGGGCGCGAGAAGCCCGGCAGGACCGGCGTGTGCCAGGCGCAGTTCGTCCGCAACGCTGTTGACGCGGCCGGCTCCTCCGCCGGCCACGGGCGATGCCCAGCAGCCGGCGGCAGCCCGGAGGGCCGCGGCCGCGCACTCCGGCAGCACCTCCGCAGGACCCGCTCCGTCCCTCGCCCGGGGAACTGCAACGAACGTGTCACGGCGCCCCCAACGGGTGGGCACGGCAAACCCGTTCGGTCATCCTGATCCGGCATGGTTCGGCACGATCCGTCGCCCATGGGGGGAGTGGCAGCCAGGGGGGCATGGACGGGCTGGTCGGGCGCTGGACGGGGAGTGGGGGGTGCGTTGGGGGGTCACCAGGAGCGCGGCGGCCGTGCTGACGCCGCCGGCGCGGCGGAAACTTCTCCGGCGCGTGCGCTCCGCCGCCCGAGGCACCGAGAAGCCTGGCTCCGCCTCCGCCTTCGCCCGCCCGCCGAAGTCGGTCCTGAGGGTTGGAGAGGGTATTCGTGACAGATCAGGAACTTGCGGTACTGGCCATGTCCGGTGCGACAACGATCGTGGCCGCGATGGCCACGGACGCCTGGGCCACCGTCCGTGAGGGGTTCTTGGCGGTCATCCGCCGCCGCAGCCCCGAGCTGCATGACGACGTCGAGGCACAACTGGACGACGGCGCGGCCCTGTTCGCCCCGGACCAGGACACCGAGCCTGCGCGCAGACTGCTGATCAGACAGTGGCAGCTGGAGCTGGAGAGGTTCCTGGCCGCGCATCCCGACGCGGCCGAGGAGTTGGAGGCGCAGACGCACCGGATGCAGGCGGCACTGGCTGCGGCACCACAGCAGCGGAACCAGTACAACACCGCCCGTGACCGCGCCGTGGTCAACGCCGTGCAGAACGGGAACCAGAACACCTACTACATGGACTCCGGCACCCGGTTACCCGGACCGCCCGCGGGTCCGGCGCGTCAGGACAGGGAGGACTGAGCGTGGACGCGCCGGTGGGCCCCCGCGACGGCGTGGTGTACACGCAGATCATCACGGCCACCGGTGGTGGCCGGGTCAATGCCGTGCAGCACGGGGACCAGTACAACTACATCTACCGCGGCACCCCGCCGTACCGGGTGGAGCCCTTCCCCGTGACGGTTCCGGCCGCGCTGCCCGCGGGGCTGGCACGGATGCCCAGCCGGCTGCTGATGGCCCGCCACCAGGTGGTCCCGTTCCTTCCCCGGCCGGAACTGGCGTTGCTGGAGACGTGGCGCGACGGCGAGTCGCCGGGGCTCTCGGTGCGTCTGGTGCACGCCGAGGGCGGGTCGGGCAAGACCCGGCTGGCCGCCGAGTTCGCCGCACGCTCGGCCGGGGCGGGATGGGCCGTCGCGCTGGCCCGTCACCGCAGCGAGGTCTCCTCGGCCGGGGGCGGTGACCAGAGCCTGGCCGTGCGGGCCCCGGGCCTGGTCGTGATCGTGGACTACGCCGAGCGCTGGCCTCTGGAGGACCTGATCACGCTGGTACGCCAGCACCGTGACGCCGCCCGCGACCGGCTGCGCATCCTGCTGCTGGCCCGCCCGGCCGGCATGTGGTGGCAAGGCCTGGCCCACCAGTTCACGAAACTCGACATCCTGGACGTCGACGCCCTGCGGCTCGAAGGGATCCCGGACACCAGGGGGGCTCGTGCCGACATGTACGTCGCGGCCCGCGACCGGTTCGCCGAGATCTTCGCCCACACCCACCCCACGAGGATCGGTGTACCCGGCAATCTCGACGACCCGGCGTTCGCCCTGACCCTGACCATCCATATGCGCGCCCTGGTCGACGTGGACGCCGCCGGCCGCGGATGGACACCCCCGCCGGGCAGCAGTCAGGCGAGTCTCTCGTCCTACCTGCTGGACCGCGAACACGACCACTGGCGCTCCCTCCACGACCGGGGCCGCGGTCCGCTGCGGACCACCGAGCAGGCCATGGGCCGGGCGGTGTACGTGGCCACCCTCACCGGCACCCTGCCACCCGACGAGGCCACAGCAGCCCTCACCCGCACCGGCGCCGCCGGCACCCCGGCCGCCGGCTGGCAACTGGTCGCGGACCACGCCCACTGCTACCCGCCCGCCGGCCCCGGCCTGGTACTCGACCCACTCGCCCCCGACCGCCTCGGCGAGGACTACCTCGCCCTGACCCTCCCCGGCCACGAGGAGGAATTCGGGTACCACGCCACCGATCCCTGGACGATCACCACACCCGGCGCGCTCCTCGCGCCCGACCATCAGGACGGCAGACCGGCCCCCTACACCCGCCAGGCCCTGACGGTCCTGATAGAGGCGGCCCACCGCTGGCCCCACCTGGCCACCCGGCACCTCGACCCGCTCCTGCGCCGCCACCCCGCCCTGGCCCTGGCCGCCGGCAGCGCCGCCCTGGCCCGCCTGACCGACCTGCCCACCCTCGACATCAGCGTTCTGGGAGCCATCAACTCCCACTTTCCCGAAGGCCGGCACACCGACCTCGACGTCGGCATCGCCGCCGTCACCGCACGCCTGGTACACCACCACCTGGGCACCTTCCGGGACCCCGCCGCACGCGCCCACGTCCTGCATTACCTCGCCAGACGCCAGTTCCATGCCGGCCTGCGCGACGAAGCCCTCACCTCGGGCCGGCAGGCCCTGCGGATCTGGCGGGACCTCTCCTCCACCGACCCCGCCCACGAGCCCGACCTCGCCGACATCCTGACCAACCTCGGCGTCTTCCTGTCGGAGGTGGGGCGGCGCGAGGAAGCACTGACCTTCACCCAGGAAGCGGTGGCGATCCGGCGCCGGCTGGCGGCGGACGACCCGGCCACCCACGAACCCGACAGCGCGGTCGCGCTGACCAACCTCGGCAGCCAACTGTGGGCGGTGGGGCGCCGGGAGGAAGCCCTGGCCGCCACCGAGGAGGCGGTGGCGATCCGGCGCCGGTCGGCGGCGGGCGGTCCGGCGGCCCACGAACCCGACCTCGCCAACCTCCTGACCAACCTCGGCGTCTTCCTTTCGGAGGTGGGGCGGCGCGAGGAAGCACTGACCTTCGCCCAGGAGGCAGCGGCGGTCTTCCGTCGGCTGGCGGCGGTTGATCCCGGAACCCACGAACCCGACTTCGCCGGCGCGCTGAACAATCTCGGCAACCATCTGTCGTGGGCGGGGCAGCGGAAGGAGGCACTGGCCGCCACCGAAGAGGCGGTGGCGATCCACCGCCGGCTGGCGGCGGACAACCCGGCCGCCCACGAACCCGACCTCGCCACCTCACTGCACAGTCTGGGCAGCCGGCTGTCGGAGGCCGGGCGGTGGGAGGAGGCGCTGACCGCCACCGAGAAGGCGGTGACGATCCGGCGCCGGCTGGCGACAGCTCATCCGACGGCTCACGAACCCGGCCTCGCCGGCGCGCTGAACAACCTCGGCGTCTTCCTGTCGGAGGTGGGGAGACGGGAGGAAGCCCTGACCGCCGCCGAGGAGGCGGTGACGATCCGGCGCCGGCTGGCGACAGCTCATCCGACGGCCCAGGAACCCGGCCTCGCCGGCGCGCTGAACAACCTCGGCACCCGGCTGTCGGAGGTGGGAAGGCGGGAGGAGGCGCTGACCGCCACCGAAGAGGCGGTGACGATCCGGCGCCGGCTGACGGCCGACAACCCGGCCGCCCACGAACCCGACCTCGCCACCTCACTGCACAGTCTCGGCACCCGGCTGTCGGAGGCCGGGCGGCACGAGGAAGCCCTGACCGCCACCGAGGAGGCGGTGACGATCCGGCGCCGGCTGACGGCCGGCAACCCGGCTGCCCACGAACCCGACCTCGCCCTCTCGCTGTCCGCATGGGCGCAGGTGCGCCATGTCGCACGACAGGACATGCCCGAGGCGCTGCGGGCGACGGTGGAAGCGGTGGAGATCTACAGCAGGCTCGTGAAAACCGCGCCCGCGCCGTTCGTTTCGCCGCTGCGCCGTGTGGTGAGCCTGCAGGCGGACCTGCTCCGGAGCCTCGGGCATCGGCGGGAGGCGGAGGCCGTCCGGGCCTGGCTCGCGGCGAACGATCCCCGCGGATGAGTGGTTCCGTGAACGGTCAAGCCGCCCCGGCAAGGGGCCGTGGCGTCCTGGATGCCGCATCGTGGAGACACGCGCTAGGTGCCGCGGGGTCCGGACGGGGACTCCGGAGGTTCACCGCCGGGGCCGTCCCTGGGGGCCGAGTGGGGGTGCCGCCGGGGGGCGGCCGGGGGCTCGGGCGGGGTGGTGGCGGGCCCGATCCGGATCTCGAAGTCACCCGCGTACTTCTGGTGGCCGGCGATGACCGCCATCTCCACCGCCTCCTCGCCCAGCTCCCCCCGCATGATGAGCGGATCGCGCCGCAGATCGCGCATCAGGGCGACGCACATCGCCACCATGACCAGGGTGAACGGTGCCGCCGCGAGGATGGTGAGGTTCTGCAGGCCGGTGAGGGCGTCGCCCTTCCCGCCGCCGATGAGCAGCATCACCGCGGCGACCGCCCCGGTGACGGAGCCCCAGAACACGACCACCGGCCGGTTCGGCTCGAAGGAGCCGCGCTGGGAGAGGGTGCCCATCACGATGGACGCCGCATCGGCCCCGGAGATGAAGAAGATGCCGACGAGGATCATCACGACGATGCTCATCAAGGTGGCGGCCGGGTACTCCTGGAGGACGCCGAAGAGCTGCTCCTCCTGGGTGGTGCGGCCGTGCAGCCGGCCCTCGTCGCGCAGCTGCATGGCGGTGCCGCCGAAGATCGCGAACCACACCAGGCTGACCGTGCTGGGCACCAGGATCACCCCGCCGACGAACTGCCGGATGGTGCGTCCGCGGCTGATCCGGGCGATGAACATCCCGACGAACGGGGTCCAGGAAATCCACCACGCCCAGTAGAAGACGGTCCAGTTGCTGAGCCAGTCGGCGACGCCCTTCCCGCTGCTGGCCTCGGTCCGGGCGACCAGCTGCGGCAGGTCCCCGAGGTAGGAGCCGACGGTGGTGGGGAGCAGGTCCAGGACGAGGATGGTGGGGCCGACGACGAAGACGAAGACCGCCAGGATCAGCGCGAGCACCATGTTGATGTTGGACAGCCACTGGATGCCCCGCTCCACCCCGGAGACCGCGGAGGCGACGAACGCCGCGGTGAGGACGGCGATCACCACCACCAGCAGCCCGGTGCCGACGTGGTCCATCCAGTCCAGTTCCTCGATGCCGCTGCCGATCTGGAGCGCGCCCAGGCCCAGTGAGGCGGCCGATCCGAAGAGGGTGGCGAAGATGGCGAGGATGTCGATGACCTTGCCGCCCCAGCCGTTGACGTGCCGCTCGCCCAGCAGCGGGGTGAAGACCGCGCTGATGGTCTGCCGCCGGCCGCGCCGGAAGGTGCTGTAGGCGATGGCGAGCCCGGCGACCGCGTAGATGGACCAGGGGTGGAGGGTCCAGTGGAAGACGGTGGTGGCCATCGCGGTCTCCATCGCCTCGGCGGAGTCCCGCGGGTCGGTGCCCGGCGGCGGGTCCACGAAGTGCGCCAGCGGCTCGCTGACCCCGAAGAACATCAGGCCGATGCCCATGCCGGCGCTGAACATCATCGCCACCCAGGAGACGGTGCGGAACTCCGGCTCCTCGGCCGCCTTGCCCAGGGTGATCCGGCCGTACCGGCTGATGGCCAGCCACAGGGCGAAGAGCACGAAGCCGGAGGCGGCGAGCACGAACGCCCAGCCCCCGTTGTGCATCAGTCCGTCGAGCATGCTGCTGGAGGCGTCCTCCAGCGAGTCGGTGCCGAGCGCACCCCACAGGACGAAGGCGATGGTGAGCGCGGCGGCGACACCGAACACCAGGGGGTCGGTACGGGCGATGTGCGGCCGGTGCGGGGCGCCGGCCATGTCGGCGATGATCGAGTGGTGGTGCCGCGTGTCCCCGGGCCCGCCGTCGTCCCCGGGCCGGCCCTCGTCCCCGGGCGGGCCGTCCTCGGCGGCCTTACCGTTCTCCGACATGCACCGGCCTTTCACTGGTCCGCCGGGCGTCCCTCCGGCGCTTCGCCGGCTCCTCGCGCGCCGGCCGTCCCCGTACCGCTTACCACGGGCCGCGGGGACCCGGACGGAGGCGCGGGGGCGGCCCGGGGAGCGGTCCGGCGGTATCCCGCGACCGGGTGACGGCGGGCTGGGCCGTCCGGCGGCGGCCCGTGCGGCGGGCCCGGACCACCGGGAGCGGGCCGCCTCGCCGGCGGCGGACCGTGCCGCTGAGGCGGCCGTGTCGTCCGGATGTCGAACACATGACAGTTAGCACCGGTGTACGAGACGACCGGGTGTGCCGGTGCGTAGAGTCCGAGTGATCGTTCTCCCCTACGAGTTGGAGGACTCGTGCGTCACAGACTCCTCGTCCCGGCCGCCGCCGCGGCCTGCATGGTGCTGGCGATCCCGGCATCGGCCGCCGAACCCTCTCCGGGCGCCCCGGGCATCGGCGACTCGTACTACCCGTCCTACGGCAACGGCGGGTACGACGTGTCCCACTACGACCTGCGGCTGAAGTACCAGCCGGACACCGACCGCCTGGAGGGCACCGCGACCATCGTCGCCCGCGCCACCCAGAACCTGTCGCGGTTCAACCTCGACTTCGCACTCGACGTGGAGTCGGTGCTGGTCGGCGGGAAGAAGGCGGCCTTCAAGGCCACCGGGGACCACGAGCTGGAGATCACCCCGGCGGGTCGGCTGGACTCCGGCAAGCCGTTCACGGTCGTCGTCCGCTACCACGGCACCCCCTCCGAGGTCGAGGTCGGCGGGTACACCGCCTGGCTGCGGACCCCGGACGGCGGGGTGGCGGCCAACGAGCCCGAGGGCGCCTGGTGGTGGTACCCGAGCAACGACCACCCGCGTGACAAGGCCACCTTCGACGTGTCGGTGGCGGTGCCGGACGGCACCCAGGCGATCAGCAAC
The DNA here is from genome assembly GCF_016031615.1 of Streptomyces pactum. Classification (GTDB taxonomy): domain Bacteria; phylum Actinomycetota; class Actinomycetes; order Streptomycetales; family Streptomycetaceae; genus Streptomyces; species Streptomyces pactus. The sequence continues at coordinate 6,263,422 of NZ_JACYXC010000001.1, read as the reverse complement.
GGCACGCTGCAGTCCACCACCTCGCGGCTGGGCTGGACGCGCTACAACTGGCGCTCGGACAAGCCGCAGGCGACGTACCTGGCCACGCTGGCGGTCGGCAAGTTCGACGTCACCACCGACACCACCGCGGGCGGGCTGCCGGTCATCAACGCCTACAGCAAGGACCTGGGCGCCAACGACGGCGCCGCCCGCGCCAGCCTGGAGCGGACCGGCGAGGTCGCCGACTGGCTCGCCGGGCTGTACGGCCCGTACCCGTTCAACGCGCTGGGCGGCTACGTGCCCAACGTACCGACCGGTTACGCGCTGGAGACCCAGACCCGGCCGTTCTACAGCCCCCGCCAGTTCGCCCGGGGCGCCAACGTCTCGGTGGTGGTGCACGAGCTGGCGCACCAGTGGTACGGCGACAGCGTCTCGCTGAAGGACTGGCGCGACATCTGGGTCAACGAGGGCTTCGCCCGCTACTCGGAATGGCTGTGGTCGGAGAAGGAGGGCGAGGGCACCGCGCAGGAGCTGGCGGACTACACCTACGCCCTGTACCCGGCGGACGACCCGTTCTGGACGGTGCGGCCGGGTGACCCGGGCGCGGAGAACCAGTTCCACCGCGCGGTCTACGACCGCGGGGCGCTGGCCCTCCAGGCGCTGCGCAACGAGATAGGTGACGAGGACTTCTTCACCATCCTCCAGCGGTGGCCCACCGAGTACCGCTACGGCAACGCGTCGGTGGCCGACTTCCGCCGGTTCGCCGAGAAGGTGTCCGGCAAGCCGCTCGCCGAGCTGTTCGACACCTGGCTGTACACGCCGTCCAAGCCCGCCGCCGCGGCGGCCCGGTCGGTGGCCCTGGGCGCCCCGAAGGCCCCGGCGGAGCCGAAGTCGTGGCGGAAGATCCAGGCGACCAACACCGTGCACAGCCACGGCCGCGACGCCCACCGCGGCGAGGAGCACCGCGGTCACTGATCCCGCCCGCGGCCCGGTCCGGGCCGCCGCGCCGCCCGTCCCGACGCCCCGGGGCGGGCGGCGCGGCGTTCCCGCGCGGCGCCGGGTTCCCCGGCGACGCCTTTCACACCGATGATGAGACAGCAATACTGTTGAATCTCGGTGAGCGCAGACCGTACGAGTGAGGGGTGGCCCATGACCAGCGAGACCGGGGACGCCACACTCACCGTCGACGAACTCGCGGCGCGCGCCGGGGTGACCGTCCGCACCATCCGTTTCTACAGCACCCGGGGCCTGCTGCCGCCCCCGGTGATCGGCCCCCGCCGGGTGGGCCGCTACGGGCCGGAGCACCTGTCCCGGCTGGCGCTGATCGAGGAGCTCCAGCACCACGGGATGACCCTGGCGGCGATCGAACGGTACCTCGAACAGCTCCCGCCGGACCTCAGCGCCAACGACCTGGCCATCCACCGCGCGCTGGTGGCGTCCTGGGCGCCGGACAGCCCCGAGGACATGACCCGCGCCCAGCTGTCCCGCCGGGCCGGGCGGGAGCTGACCGACCACGACATCGACCGGCTGGCGGCGATGAGCATGCTGGAGCGCACCGGGGACCCGGACGTCTTCCGGACCGATCCGGCCATCCTCCACCTGGGGCTGCGGCTGCTGGACGTGCCGATCGCGCTGGAGACCGTCCTCGCCGCGCACACCGTGGTGCTGGAGCACACCCGGTCCGCGGCGCGCGAGCTGAGCCGGCTCTTCCGGGACGAGGTGTGGGGCGAGGAGAAGGCGGCCATCAAGTCGCTGTCGGCGCACATGCAGCCGCTGGTGGTGCAGGCCTTGGTGATCGCCTTCCAGCGGTCCATGAAGGAGGAGCTGCGGGCCTGGTACGGGGAGACCGGCTGACCCCGGCCACCCCGCTCCCCCGCCGGCCCGCTCCCCCGCTTCCCCGCTTCTTGGCCTCCCCGCGCTCCCGACGCACCGCGTCCGCTCCCCCGCCGGAGACCCCGGACCCGTTCCGCCCGGCGCCGGCCGCGCCCCGGGGGTGGCGGTCGGCGCCGGGCGGGATGGTCACCGGCCCGGGCGGGGCCTCAGCCGTCGGTGAAGGTCTCCCCGGCGGCGGCCTTCTCCAGCAGCAGCCGCGGCGGCGCGAACCGCTCCCCGTACGCGGCCTCCAGTTCCCGCGCCCGGGCCGCGAAGCCGGCCGGACCGCCCTGGTAGCCGTTGATGTACTGGAGCACGCCGCCGGTCCAGCCGGGGAAGCCGATGCCCAGGATGGAGCCGATGTTGGCGTCGGCGACCGAGGTCAGCACCCCCTCCTCCAGCAGCCGCACGGTGTCGATCGCCTCGGCGAAGAGCATCCGCTCCTGCATGTCCCGGAACGGGATGGTGGCGCCGGTGGTGAAGTGCTCGCGCAGGCCCGGCCACAGCCGGGTCCGGCGGCCGGTGGACTCGTCGTAGTCGTAGAAGCCGGCGCCGCCGCTGCGCCCGGTGCGGCCGAACTCGTCCACCATCCGGTCGATGACCTCGTCCGCCGGGTGGCCGGGCCAGCTGCCGCCCGCCTCCTCCACCGCCCGCCGGGTCTCGTCGCGGATCCTGCGCGGCAGGGTGAGGGTCAGCTCGTCCATCAGCGACAGCACCTTGGCCGGGTAGCCGGCCTGGGCGGCGGCCTGCTCCACCGAGGCCGGGTCGATGCCCTCGCCGACCATCGCCACGCCCTCGTTGATGAACTGCCCGATGACCCGCGAGGTGAAGAAGCCCCGGGAGTCGTTGACCACGATCGGGGTCTTGCGGATCTGGCGCACCAGGTCGAAGGCGCGGGCCAGGGCCTCGTCACCGGTCCGCTCGCCCTTGATGATCTCCACCAGCGGCATCTTGTCCACCGGGGAGAAGAAGTGCAGGCCGATGAAGTCGGCGGCGCGCTCCACGCCCTCGGCGAGCAGCGTGATGGGGAGGGTGGAGGTGTTGGAGCACAGCAGGGCGTCGGGGGCGACCACGCCCTCGATCTCCTGGAACACCTTGTGCTTGAGCGCCGGGTCCTCGAAGACCGCCTCGATGACCGCGTCGCAGCCGGCCAGGTCCCGCGGGTCGGCGGTGGGGGTGATCCGGGCCAGCAGCGCGTCCCGTTCCGCCTCGGTGGTACGGCCCTTGGCCAGTGCCTTGGCGAGCAGGCCCTCGGAGTACGCCTTGCCCTTGGCCGCCGCCTCCAAGGAGACGTCCTTGAGGACCACCTCGATGCCGGCCCTGGCACAGGCGTAGGCGATCCCGGCGCCCATCATCCCCGCGCCCAGCACGGCGGCCTTCCGCACCTGGCGCGGCTCGACGCCCTCCGGGCGGCTGCGGCCGGCGTTGACCGCCTGGAGGTCGAAGAAGAACGCCTGGATCATGTTCTTCGCGGTCTGCCCGGTGACCAGCTCGGTGAAGTAGCGCGCCTCGATGACCTGCGCGGTCTCGAAGTCCACCTGGGAGCTCTCCACCGCGGCGGCCAGGATGTTGCGCGGCGCGGGGTAGGGCGCGCCGGCCAGCTGCTTGCGCAGGTTGGCGGGGAAGGCCGGCAGGTTGGCGGCGAACTTCGGGTGCGCCGGGGTGCCACCGGGGATCTTGTAACCCTCGGTGTCCCAGGGCTGCCGGGACTCGGGATGGGCGTCGATGAACGCCCGGGCCATGGCCAGCATCTCCTCCTCGGTGGCGGCGACCTCGTGCACCAGGCCCTCGGCCAGCGCCCGCCGCGGGTCGTACCGGCGGCCCTGGAGGAGGACCTTGAGCAGCGCGTCGGTGATGCCCAGCAGCCGTACGCTGCGCACCACGCCGCCGCCGGCGGGGAGCAGGCCCAGGGTGACCTCCGGCAGGCCGATCCTGGAGCCGGGCGCGTCGAGGGCGATCCGGTGGTGGCAGGCGAGCGCGATCTCGTACCCGCCGCCGAGCGCGCTGCCGTTGAGGGCGGCCACCACCGGCTTGCCCAGGGTCTCGATGCGGCGCAGGTCGCGCTTGATGTCCAGGCCCTTGCGGAACGCCTGCTCGGCGTCGGCCGGGCCGATCCTGATCATGTCGCGCAGGTCGCCGCCGGCGAAGAAGGTCTTCTTCGCCGAGGTGATGATGATGCCCCGGATGGAGTCCCGTTCGGCCTCGGCGCGGTCGGCCACCGCCTCCAGGGAGGAGATGAAGGCGGCGTTCATGGTGTTGGCGGACTGTCCGGGATCGTCCAGGACGAGGGTGACGACTCCGGTCCCGTCCTGTTCCCAGCGGATGGTGGACGCTGCGGGGGTCTCGCTCATGTTCGGCTGCTCCGTAGGGGAAGGGACGGTCAGAGACGTTCGATGACGGTGGCGATGCCCATGCCGCCGCCGACGCAGAGGGTGGCGAGGCCGTACCGCTGCTCGCGGCGCTCCAGTTCGTCGATGAGCGTGCCCAGGATCATCGCCCCGGTGGCGCCGAGCGGGTGTCCCATGGCGATCGCGCCGCCGTTGACGTTGATCTTGTCCAGGCTCAGGCCCATGTCGTCGGCGAAGCGCAGCACCACGGCCGCGAACGCCTCGTTGATCTCCACCAGGTCGATGTCGTCGATGGTCAGCCCGGCCCGGGCGAGCGCCTTGCGGGTGGCGGGGGCGGGTCCGGTGAGCATGATGGTGGGTTCGCTCCCGGTGACGGCGGCGGAGACGATCCGGGCCCGCGGGGTGAGCCCGAAGCGCTCCCCGACCTCGGCGTTGCCGATGGCGACCAGGGCGGCGCCGTCCACCAGTCCGGAGGAGTTGCCGGCGTGGTGGACGTGGTCGATCGTCTCCACCCAGTGGTACTTCTGCAGCGCCACCGCGTCGAAGCCGCCGGCGTCCCCGATGGCGGCGAACGACGGCTTGAGCCCGGCCAGCGTCTCCACCGTGGTGCCCGGGCGGATGTGTTCGTCGCGGTCGAGGACGACCAGGCCGTTGCGGTCGCGGACGGGGACCACCGAGCGGTCGAAGCGGCCGTCCTTCCAGGCCGCCGCGGCCCGCTCCTGGGAGAGGGCGGCGAAGGCGTCCACGTCCTGCCGGGAGTATCCGCCGAGGGTGGCGATCAGGTCGGCGCCGATGCCCTGCGGCACGAAGCCGGTCTCGTAGGCGGTCATCGGGTCGGCGAACCAGGCGCCGCCGTCGGAGCCCATCCGCACCCGCGACATGGACTCCACCCCGCCGGCGAGGACCAGGTCCTCCCAGCCGGAGCGCACCTTGGCGGCGGCGAGGTTGACCGCTTCCAGCCCGGAGGCGCAGAAGCGGTTCTCCTGGACACCGGCGACGGTGTCGGGCAGGCCGGCGGCGAGCGCGGCGATCTTGGCGATGTCGGAGCCCTGGTCGCCGATCGGGCTGACGACGCCGAGCACGATGTCGTCGATGGCCCGCGGGTCCAGGGCGGGGAACCGGCGGCGGATCTCGTGGATGAGGCCCACCACCAGGTCGATGGGCTTGGTCCCGTGCAGGGAGCCGTTGGCCTTGCCGCGCCCGCGCGGGGTGCGGATGGCGTCGTAGACGTACGCTTCGGTGGTCACGGTGAGCCTTTCACGAGCGGGCGGCTTCGGTGGGCCGCGGCAGGGGCCCCAGGCAGGGGCGGCAGGCCCGGGCGGTCAGAGGCAGGGGTCAGGAGAGCAGCGAGCGGCCGATGATCTCCTTCATGATCTCCGTGGTGCCGCCGTAGATGGTCTGGATGCGGCCGTCGGTGAACGCCCTGGCGACCGGGTACTCGGTCATGTAGCCGTAGCCGCCGTGGAGTTGCAGGCAGCGGTCGGTGACCCGCTTCTGCAGTTCGGTCGCCCACCACTTGGCCATCGAGGCGTGCACCGCGTCCAGGCCGCCGGCGGTGTGCTCGGCGATGCAGCGGTCGATGAAGGTGCGGGTGACCGCGCATTCGGTGGCCATCTCGGCGATCTCGAACCGGATGTGCTGGAGCTTGGCCAGCGGGCGGCCGAACGCCTCCCGCTCCTTCACGTATCCGGTGGTGATCTCCAGCAGGTGCTCGGCCACCGCCACCGCGAGGGTGGCGATGGACAGCCGCTCCTGGGCGAGGTTGTTCATCAGGTGGATGAAGCCGCCGTGCAGGTCGCCCAGCAGGTTCTCCTTGGGCACCCGGACGTCGTGGAAGAACAGCTCGGCGGTGTCCTGGGCCTTCATCCCGATCTTGTCGAGGTTCCGGCCGCGCTCGAAGCCCTCCATGCCGCGTTCGACCACCAGCAGGCTGGTGCCGTGGGCGCCGCCCTCGGGGGTGGTCCTGGCGACCACGATCACCAGGTCGGCGAGGATGCCGTTGGAGATGAAGGTCTTGGACCCGTTGAGCACCCAGTGGTCGCCGCGGTCCTCGGCGGTGGTGCGGATGCCCTGGAGGTCCGAGCCGGCGCCGGGCTCGGTCATGGCGATGGCGGTGATCAGCTCGCCGGAGCAGAAGCCGGGCAGCCAGCGGCGCTTCTGCTCGTCGGTGGCGAGCGAGGTGAGGTAGGGGCCGATGACGTCGTTGTGGAGCGGGATGGCGAGCCCGGAGGCGCCGGCCTTGGCGAACTCCTCCGAGATCACCGCGTGGTACCGGAAGTCCGCCACGCCGCCACCGCCCCACTCCTCCGGCACGCCGGGGCCGAGCAGGCCCTGGCGGCCGGCCGCGAGCCAGGCGGAGCGGTCCACCACGCCCTCCCGCTCCCACCGTTCGTGGTGCGGCAGCACCTCCTTGGCGAGGAAGGTGCGGACGGTCTCGCGGAACGCCTCGTGCTCGGCCGTGTAGAGGTCGCGCTTCATCGTTCGGTCTCCGTCTCGGTGCGAGGGGTCGGCGGGGGCGGTGGGGGCCCGCGGGCGCGGCGGTGCCGGTGACGGGGGGCAGGCCCGGCGGTGCCGTCGGGGGGCGGCCGGTCCGGCGGCGGGCAGGTCGGCACGCCCCAGTCCGCGGCCACCTCGGCGGCGTGCGCGCCGGGCCGCGCGGGCGGCCGGCGCACCGCGGTGGGGGTGGCACTGAAGCGCGGGGCGGGGGCGGGCTGGGTGAGACCGGCGTGCTCCACGAAGGTGGCGCGGGCGGCGAGGTGCGGGTGCCCGGGCGCCTCGCGCAGTGAGAGCACCGGTGCCACGCAGGCGTCCGACCCCGCGAAGACCTCGGTCCACTCGGCCCGGGTCCGGGTGGCGAAGCGGGCGGCGACCGCGGCCCGCAGCTCGTCCCAGCGGGCGAAGTCCTCCCGGGCGGGTACCTGGTCCTCGATGCCCAGCAGCCGGATGAACTCGGCGTAGAACTTCCGCTCCAGCGCGCCCACGGCCATGTAACCGCCGTCCGCCGTGCGGTAGCTGCCGTAGAACGGCGCGCCGCCGTCGAGGAGGTTGGCGCCCCGGCGGTCCTGCCAGCCCCCGGCGGCCATCATCCCGTGGATCATGGCGGTCAGGTGGGCGGTGCCGTCCACGATGGCGGCGTCCACCACCTGGCCGGCGCCGGTGGCGCGGGCGTGGTGCAGGGCGGCGAGGACCCCGACCACCAGGTACAGCGAGCCGCCCGCGTAGTCGCCCAGCAGATTCGCGGGCACCGCGGGCGGCTCCTCGGCGGAGGTGCCGATCATGGACAGCGCGCCGGTGACGGCGATGTAGCCGATGTCGTGGCCGGCGGTGCCGGCCAGCGGTCCGTCCTGGCCCCAGCCGGTCATCCGGGCGTAGACCAGGGCGGGGTTGCGCTCCAGGCACTCCCGCGGGCCCACCCCCAGCCGCTCGGTGACACCGGGCCGGTTGCCCTCCACCAGGACGTCGGCGCGCTCCACCAGATCGAGCACCGCGGCCACCCCGGCCGGGCTCTTCAGGTCGAGCAGCACCGACCGCTTGTTGCGGTTGGTGATGTCCCGGTCCGGATCCATCCGCAGCCCCGGACCGCCGGGCCGGTCGATCCGCACCACGTCCGCGCCCAGGTCGGCCAGGAGCATCGCGGCGAACGGCCCGGGTCCGATCCCGGCCAGCTCCACCACCCGCACCCCGGCCAGCGGGCCCTGTCCCGTCGCCGCCATCCAGCCCCCAACCTCGTCGCGGCCGGCCGGATGCCCGGCGCCTCGCGTTCTTTATGACACTACTGCTGTAACACCGCTGATGCTAAGAACGGGCCACGGCCGGCACAAGCCCCGGGCGGGAGTTGGCGGACAGCGGTGGCCCCGGTGGCCGGAAGCGGGGCGCGCACGGGAGCGCGCGGAGGTGCGGAGGCCCGGAGGGGACGCGCGGGTACGCGACGCTGCGGCGGGGCGCGTCGTCCCGGCGCCCCGGCCCCGGCCTGGGGCGGACGGGGCCCGGCGGGACAGGCCCGGCAGGGAGCGGACGGGGCCCGGCAGGGCGCGCGACGGAGTGGGGGGACGGGGCCCGTCCGGCCGGGGGCGGGCGCGAGGGTGGGGCGGGGTACGGGCCGACTCGCGGACCGTCCGGCCGCGCGGCCGGCACGGCGGGCAGGGCACTCCGGCGGGCGCCCGGCGCGGACACGGGGCGGGGTACGGGCGGGTGCGCCGCGCGACCGGCCGCGACCGGGCACCGGCGCACGACGACACCGGCGCACGGCCGGACGCGGGCGCACCGCCGGACACCGGCCCGCCGGAGGCGGACACGGGATGCCGGGGACGGTGCGCCGGCGGCGACACGGAGACCGCCGGGGCGGAAGAAAGGTACGGGCGGGCGGTGGCACGGCGCGCCGGCACAGGCCCCCGCACACCGGCGCAGGGCCCCGCACACCGGCGCAGGGCCCCGCGCACCGTCGGCGGTCCGACGCACCGGCAGCAGACCGGACGCACCACCAGCGGGCTGCGACGCCCCGGCACAGGGCCCGGCACACCGGCGCAGGGCCGCGCACACCACCAGCCGGTCCGACGAACCGGCACAGGCCCGGCGTGCCGGGCGGTCAGCCCGCGTCGAGCTGGGCGGACAGCCGCTTGGGAGCGATGGTCCGGTAGCTCTCCTCGACCCAGTCGCGGAGCAGGTCCACGGGCGGCGCGCCGTCGCCGAGCGGCACCGTCACCCAGCCGGCGCGGCCCAGCCCGTACCCGGTGGGGCGGGCGCCCGGCGCCGCCATGGCGTGGGCGTGGGCCTCCTCGGCGGTGAGCTTCACGGTGATGCCGGGCGGCCCGGCCCCCTCCTCGGCTCCCAGGAAGACGAAGATCTTCTTGTTGACCTTGACGACGCTCTGCCCCCAGGGGAACTCCTCCACCGCCCCGGGCAGGCCCAGCGCGAAGGCGCGCACCTGTTCCCGTACGGCGAGCGGGTCTGCTGTCGCGGCCATGCGTCCTCCACCCTGTGCGTCGGTACCGGACGGAGGACGGCGCGCGCCGCACCCCCGGCGCACGGGACACCGCGCCCGGGCGCACGGGACACCGCGTCCCGGCGTACGGGACACCGCGCCCGTCCCGCGTACGGACCCCCCGAGGGCCCGCGCGCGCCGGCTCCGCGGGCGTCACGGGCCGCGCGGTTCCGTCCGGTCCTCCACCGTATCCGGGGGCACCGACAACGGCCGGGAGGGGACCAGGTGGTCGCCGGTCTCCGGCCCGCCGGCCCACCGGGCCAACCGTCGCGGCACGTCCGCCCCGACCAGCACGATCACCACCACAGTCAGCCCGAAGGTGAGCACCGCCAGGGCCCGCCCCAGCGACATGCCCTCGGCGAGGTGGGCGCCGAGCACCGGCGCGACCGCGCCGCCGAGCGCCCCGGTGTTGTAGACGAAGCCCAGCGACGCGGCGCGGGTCTCCACCGGGAAGTGCCCGGCGATGTACCGGGGCAGCACCCCGGAGATCCCCTGGCTCAGCGCGAGCAGGAAGAACAGCAGCACGCCCAGCGCCACCGGCGCGTCCCGTACCGCGAAGACCGGGAAGACGAAGGCGAGCGAGGCGGCCAGGGTCACCGCGTACGCGCGCCGGGTGCCGATCCGGTCACCCACGAAACCGGCCAGCCAGCAGCCGGCCATGGTGCCGAACCCGGCGTAGAACATCGCGTCGGTGACCTCGGCGGGCGCATAGCCGAGTTCGGTCTTCAGATAGGTGGGCAGCAGCGCCTGGATCGGCCAGCTGTAGAGGAACGCGCAGAACACCGTGGCGGTCAGCGCCACGTACAGCACCCGGCCCCCGGGGCCGCCCAGCTGCGCCGCGAAGGCCAGCAGCGCGCCCGCGGCGAGCACCGACAGCGGCCATCGCAGCCCCGCCCCCACAGGGGTGAAGACGCAGAACAGCGCGGCGCTCGCGGCCGCCGCGAGAGCGGTGTTGACCCCGGCGCGCAGCCGCCCGGTGAACAGCGGCCGGAACGGGTTCGGGCGGGCCCGCCGGGTGTCCACCGCCGCGCTCCAGTCGGCCGCCTCCGGCAGTGCCCGCCGCACCCAGAGCGCGACCAGCACCGGGGCCACGCCGAGGTAGAACATCCACCGCCAGCCCCAGTGCGGCACGACCCACTTGTACAGCTCGGCGGCGAGGATCGTGCCGCCGGCGTAGCCGGAGATCAGGAACCCGGAGGCGCGGTTGCGGAGCCGGGCCGGCCAGCTCTCCAGCACATAGGTGGCGCTGGCGCTGTACTCCCCCGCCATCCCCGTGCCGATCACCAGCCGGGCCACGAACAAGCTGGTGTAGTCCCAGGCGAAACCACAGGCGAAGGTGCCCAGCGAGTACAGCAGGATGCTGGTGACCATCGCCGCCCTGCGCCCGTACCGGTCGCCCAGCGCGCCCAGCACCGCCCCGCCGAGCCAGCGGGTGACGAAGGCGCCGGAGACCAGGCTCGCCGCCTGAGCGGTGCTCAGGTCGAACTCGTCGGCGATCTCGGTGAGCACCAGGGTGATCAGCACGAAGTCGAAGCCGTCCAGCAGATAGCCGACCCAGGCGGCGAACATCGCCTTCCACTGCCGGCCGGACACCTGCCGGTACCAGCGGACCGGCGGTTCCGCCGGCGCTCCGGTCATATCCGTTCCCTCCCGGTGCGGGCCGGCCGGCGGCGCGGGCGCCGGGGCCGGACGGACGTCACGCAAGCAGTCCCGCGTCCTTCAGCAGCCGGCGCACCGCGGCCCGCTCGGTGTCCCCCAGTGGGACCTGGGGGGCCGCGGTGGCCGGGCAGTCGATGACCCCCAGCAGGTGGAGCGCGGCCTTGAACCCGCCCAGCGCCGAGGAGCTGCCGCCCATCACCGCCGGGTCGCCGGTGGCGGTGATCCCGAACAGCCGGGCGAGCCGGTCCTGTTCGGCCGCGGCCTCGCGCCAGCGGCCGGCGCGGGCGTGCTCGTACAGCCGCACGTAGCCGTGCGGATCGACGTTGCCGAGCCCGGGCACGACCCCGTGCGCCCCCGCCAGCAGCGCGCCGTCCACCGCGAGTTCGGAGCCGGTGAGCACCGTGAACGTCCGATCCAGGCCCAGGCCGCGCAGGGTGACCAGCAGCCGGCGCAGCGCCCCCTCGTCGCCGCTGCTGTCCTTCAGGCCGGCCAGGGTGCCGTCCTGGACCGCCGGGACGAGGATGCCGGCGGTGAGCTTGGTGTGCACCGAGGCGGGCATGTCGTAGGCGAACAGCGGGAGGTCCACCGCGTCCCGGATCCGCCGGAAGTGGTCGGCGACCTCCGCCGGGTGGGTGCGGGTGTAGAAGGGGGCGGTGGCGACCAGCGCGTCGGCCCCGCAGCCGGCCGCGGTGCGGGCGTGCTCCACCACCCGGGCGGTGGTCATGTCGATGACCCCGGCGAGCACCGGCACCCGGCCGGCCGCCGCCTGACACACCGTCTCCAGCACGGTGCGGCGCCGCGCGTCGTCCAGGTAGGCGGCCTCGCCGCTGGACCCCAGGGCGAACACCCCGCCGGCGCCGGCCACGACCACCCGTTCCACCAGCGCGGTCAGGGAGCGGGTGTCGATCTCCCCGGCGGGGGTGAGCGGGGTGCACAGCGGCGGTACGACACCGAGGAGCGGGACCGGGAGGCGCGTGGGGGACATCGGGACCGGCTTTCTGACGAGGTGCGGGCGTGCGCGCCGCGGCCGGCCCGGCTCCGGGCGGCCGGCTCCCGCGAGGGGGCGGCCGCCCGGACGGGCCGTCACGGCCACGCGGGTACTCGACCGGGATACCAGGTCAAACAGGACATGGGACATCGGACATCCCATGTCTGCCGAAATGTCTCCCAGCCCGGACCGTGTGTCAAGGGAGCCGGCACGGCGCACCCCCGCTTTTCCCCGCGCCCGGCGGAGCCGCTGCCCTAGGGTGGCGCGCGACCCATCGGAGATCCTGCGGGAGGACGGGCATGCGGCGACGTGAGGACCGGGGCGAACGGGCCCATGACATCGTGCTGTTCGGCGCGACCGGCTTCGCCGGCGCACTGACCGCCGAGTACCTGGCGGCACACGCCCCGGCGGGGGTGCGCTGGGCGCTGGCGGGCCGGAACCGGGCGAAGCTGGAGCGGCTGCGGGACCGGCTGGCCGAGCGGCACCCGGGGCTCGACGGGCCGCCGCTGCTGCACGCCGACGCCACCGACCCGGCCTCGCTGCAGGCGGTCGCCGCCGGCACCCATGTGGTGGCCACCACCGTCGGGCCCTACCTGCGGTACGGCGAACCGCTGGTGGCGGCCTGCGCGGAGGCCGGCACCGATTACGTGGACCTGACCGGCGAGCCGGAGTTCGTGGACCTGATGTACCTGCGGCACCACGAGCGGGCCCGCCGCTCCGGTGCCCGGCTCGTGCACGCCTGCGGGTTCGACTCGGTCCCCCACGACCTGGGCGTGCACTACACGGTCGGACTGCTGCCGGAGGGGGTGCCGCTGCGGGTGGCCGGCTTCGTCCGCGCCGACGCGGCCTTCTCCGGGGGCACCTTCGCCTCGGTGCTCAACGCGATGGCGCGGCCGGTGAGCATGGTGCGCACCGGCCGCGAGCGCCGGCGCCACGAGCCGGCGCCGGCCGGCCGACGGGTGTGCGCCACCGCCGGCACCCTGCACCGCCGCCGGGACCTGGGGGCGTGGGCGGTCCCGATGCCCACCCTCGACCCGCAGATCGTGGGCCGGTCCGCCGCCGCTCTGGACCGCTACGGCCCGGACTTCCGCTACACGCACCACGTGGTGGTGCAGCGGCTGCCGACGGTGGCCGGCGCCGCCGCGGGCCTGGGGGCGCTGTTCGCCCTGTCGCAGCTGCCCCCGGCCCGCCGGTGGCTGTCCGCCCGGCTCGGCCCCGGCGAGGGTCCCGACGAGGCGCGCCGCGCGCGGAGCTGGTTCGCGGTCCGCTTCTCCGGCGAGGGCGGCGGCCGCCGGGTGATCACCGAGGTGTCCGGCGGGGACCCGGGGTACGACGAGACCGCCAAGATGCTCGCCGAGTCGGCGCTCTGCCTGGCCTTCGACGACCTGCCCGGCACCGCGGGACAGGTGACCACCGCGACGGCGATGGGCGAGGCGCTCACCGGGCGGCTGGTCCGCGCCGGCCTGACCTTCCGGACCGTCGCCACCCGCTGACCGCCCGGCGCGCGGATGCCGCCGGCGCGGGGCCGGGTACGGATGCCTCGGCCGGACCCGGATCGGATGCGGCGCCGGACGGGGCTTCCGGCCCGGTTGCCCGCCGGCGCGGGGCCGGTCCGTGCGCCGGGACGGCCGGTCCGGCGGCCCGGTACGTCGTGACCGGCCGGCCCGGGGCCGTACGCCCGGCACGCCGGGATGCCGCCGTGGGTCCGGCCGGCCGGGCCCGCCGCCGTACGCCGAGATGGCCGGGGCCGACGGATGTTTCGGCCCCGGGCCCGTACGGAGAGCCCCCGGCCTCCGGACGCCACCGGACACCGGGACGCCGTCTCACCGCCGGACGTGCGAACGACGGAGTACGGATGTACGGATGCGCGGACGTGCCGGGTCACCGGCCGGCCGCCGGCGGGACGGAGGTCATCGGGGGTTCGGGCCGCCGGACCGGCCACGGGCCGCGAACCGCCAGGCCACGCGATCCACGGGCCGCCGGCGGGGCGGGCGCCACCGGGCCCGCGCCCCCACCGGTATCCGGCCGTGCCCCTGTCGCCCGGTGGGCGCCCGGGTCGGGCCCGGCCCCGACGGCCCGGTGGCGGGCCCCCGCGGTGCCGCGGCGCCCGGCGGGTGGCAGGCCGTCAGATCTCCCGCAGTGCCTGCCGGCAGAGCGCGTCGGCGCGCCGGGTGGTCTCCGGCAGCCGGTAGTCGCGGGCGAGCGACAGGGTGTGCGCGCAGGCCTCCGGCAGGCCGACCCGGTGGCCGACCGAGACGAAGACCGGCTTGACACCGTCCCGGGTGCGCAGCGCCCGGCCGACCTCCTCGTCGCCGTCGAGGAGGGGCGCGGCGTCACCCCGCCGGGGACCGGGCGCGGTGAAGCGGAAGGTGAACGGGTTCTTGGCGACGCCGATGGTGGGCAGCCCGGTCAGCACCCCCAGATGGCTGGCGAGGCCGAAGCGGCGCGGGTGGGCGACGCCGTAGCCGTCGCAGACCACCAGGTCGGGGGTGCGGCGCAGCCGCTCCAGGGCGCCCAGCACGGTGGGGATCTCCCGGAATGCCAGCAGCCCGGGCACGTACGGGAACGAGACGCGGCCGACCACGGTGGCGGTCTCCACGACCCGGAGGCTGCCGCCGTCCAGCGCCACCGCCGCGGCGGCGACCAGGTCGCGGTCGTCGTCGTAGGCCACATCGACGCCGACCACGGTGCCGGTGCCCGGGGCCGGCCCGCCGCCGTCGCGGACCACCAGACCGCGGAGCCGGTCCTGCACGGCCAGCGCCGCGGCCTCGGTGGTCGGCCAGTCCTCGGGGGGCCGGATCACGGCCGGTTGTTCGATCATGACGCCGCCCACGGTACCGCCGGGGTGCCGGCGACCGCCGCCGGGGCGCTACGCCCCGGGGCGTACGGTGATCCCATGTTCATCCTGGAACTGACCTACACCGCTCCCCTGGAGCGCGTCGATGCCGCCCTTGAGGACCATGTGACCTGGCTGGACGAGCAGTACGCGGCCGGCCGCGTACTGGCGTCCGGACGGAAGGAGCCCCGGGACGGCGGGGTGCTCGTCGCGGTGGCCGAGGACCGGGCCGAGATCGAGCGGATGACGGAGACCGACCCGTTCGTCATCGCCGGTGTCTGTGCCTACCGCATCGTGGAGTTCGTGGCCACCAAGACCGCCCCGGAGCTGGCCGCGTACCGCGAGACGCTACCGTCCTGACGGCTCCAGCCGGGCGGCCCGGCCGCGTTCCCCGGCCGCCCAGCAGCCGCCGTCGGCGGCGCAGTCCACGGTGTCGTAGGAGCCGTCGTCGAACGGGCGCCAGGTGCGTCCGCCGTCGGTGGTCACATCGGTGCCTGTGGGGCCGACGGCGAGGGCGGTGGTCCGGCTGTGCGGCAGCCAGCTGACCCCGGAGCGGTACCCGGCCGGCGGGCGGGCGGCGGCCGTCCAGCGGGCGCCGGCGTCGGAGGTCACCGCGGCGGCGTCCGGCGAGGGCTGCCCGGCCCGGTAGTCGCCGCCCACCGCGATGCCGTGCCGCGGGTCCCGGAAGGCGAGGCCGAACACCCCGCGCGCCGGATCGCCCGCCGGCACGGTGGCCGGGGCGACCGTCCAGGTGAGTCCCCGGTCGGCGGAGTGCAGCACCCGCGCGGTGGCGGCCCCGCCGGTGGCGATCCAGGCGTGCCGGCCGCCCTGGCTGACCAGGCACTGGCCGCTCGCGGCGAACGCGGCCTCGCCCGGCTGCGCGGCGGGCATGCCGTCCGACGGCAGCACCCGCCAGCTGCGGCCCCCGTCCCGGGTGGACAGGATGCGGTACCGGCCGTCGACCGGGTCGCTGAGTGCGATCCCGTGGCGGCGGTCGAAGAAGGTCATGCAGTCGTAGAAGGCCCGCGGGTCGGGGTTGCGGAAGGTCTCCCGCCAGGTGGCACCGCCGTCGTCGGTCCGCAGCACCCGGGACGCCTCGCCCTCTCCGATGGCGAGCACCACCGCCCGCCGGGCGTCGAACGCCTCCACGTCGCGGAATTCCAGGCCCTCGGTGCCCGGCGGGGACACGTCCTGCCAGCGGCGCCCGCCGTCCACGGTGCGCAGCACGGTGCCGCCGGAGCCCGCCAGCCAGGCGGTGGAGCGGCTGACCGCGGCCAGCCCCCGGAACCGTGCGTCGCTCGCGGTCTCCTTCGGTGCCCAGTCCAGCCGGCCGGCCGGGCCGTCCGGTGCGCCGGCGGTGTGCGCCGCCGGGCGTCCGTCCGGCTCCGCGGCGCGCGTGCCGGCACCGGCCGGGGCCGCGGCGGCGCAGGTCAGTACGGCGCCCAGCAGCCCGGCGAACCACAGCCGGGAACCCCGCGCCCCCGGCCCGGCCCGCCGCCGGCCCGCCCGGCCTCCTCCCGGCCGGCTGCCCGGTACCCGCTCCGGGGCCCGCCGCTCCCCCCGCCGTGTGCTCCTCGTGCGCTCCACTGCCTCCCACCCTCCTGCCCCCGCTCCCGCGGGGGCGGTCTCACCCGGCGTCCGTGCCATCGGCCGGAGGTCCCGGCGGCCGGCCGGAGCCAGGGGCCCGCCGGGGCCGGGGACCGGGCCGGTTCCGTGCCGGTGCGGCAGGACGGCCCGGCCGGTACCACCGGCCCTGCCGGCCCCAGCACCCACCGGCTGTGCGGGCCGTACGGGCCGTGCGGGCCCACCTGGCCCGCGGCGCGGCCGAACCCACCGGCCCCGGAAACCCCTCCGGCCTCACGGACCCCGTGCGTCTCGTGAGCGGGAAGCTAGCCCATCGGCGGGGCCCCGTCCATGGATGGCGGTGGCCGGCACCCGCGGCGACCGGCTCCCGCGGAGCAGCGGCCGTGACCCGCGGGACCGGGGCCGGGCGGGACGGCGCGCGGCTCCCCGGGGAGGACGGGGACCGGCGCCGCGGGCCGGGAGCCGGCCCGCGGGGCGCCGAGCCAGCACCGCAGGACGGAAGCCGGCACCACGGGACGGAAACCGGCACCACAGGGCCGGAAGCCGGCTGGGCGCCCGAATCGCGGCAACCCGCCGGGCTTCCTATCGTGGGCAGGGGGAGCTCATCCGGCAGGGGGAGCGAGGAGACCCGCCGCATGACACTCACGGTCAGCGACGCGCCTCAGGCGCAGCGGTTCGAGGCCCGGGTCGACGGGGTGCTCGCCGGTTTCGCCCGGTACATCCGTACCCCCGATCTGATCGCCTTCGTCCACACCGAGGTCGAGCCCGCCTTCGAGGGGCAGGGCATCGGTTCGGCCCTGGCCCGGTCGGCGCTGGACGCCGCCCGGGAGCAGCGGCTGGAGGTGCTGGCGGTGTGCCCGTTCATCTCCGGCTGGATGGCACGCCACCCCGAATACCTGAGCCTGGCGTACAAGAACCGCAGCCGCGTCACGGACTGACGACGGCCGGCGACGGACGGACACGATCGGCGGGCCGATGTCGTACATGTCCACCGCGCCACGCCGGAGTGAGGCAGGTCACACACAGCCGCGGTGCACGGGCGCCCCGGCCGGGGCGTCTAACCCGTCGAAGCGAGGCAAGGGTCCGCACCATCAGATCGCATAGGGAGCCGGCGATGTCCACCGTCATCGACCAAGCCGTCCAGGCACGCCTCATCGCGTCCGCCCCGCAGACGCGTGCCATCCCGGCGAGCCTGCGCTACGCGCGGAGCGACCCCTTCGCGGTGCGGGTCTCCTTCCCGCCGGCCGCCTCCCTGGACGGCTCCCGGGTCGAGTGGACCTTCGGCAGGGAGTTGCTGGCCGCCGGGCTGCGCGGGCCCGCGGGCCGGGGCGATGTCCATGTGTGGCCCTGCGGCCGGGACCGGACGGTACTGGAGTTCCACGCCCCCGAGGGGGTGGCCATGGTCCAGTTCGACACCGGTGACCTGCGGCGCTTCCTGGGCCGCTCCTACGAGCTCGTCGCCGAGGGCTGCGAGGGCGGCCATCTCGACCTCGACGTGGATCTGGCCGCACTGCTCCGGGACGTGTGAGCGGCACCGCGCCGGCCCGGCCGGCGGACGGCGGCGCGCCCCCGCGCGTCCCGACCGCCGGAGACCGGGGCCCGGGCACGCGGGGGCGCGGGGCGCACCCGCCGCCACCGGCGGGGGCGGCGGGCCGCCGCGGGCGGCACCGGCGCCCCGGCCCGGAACGCCTCCAGGCCGGGGCCGCCGCACCGTCACGACCGCGGTCGCGGTCAGGGGAAGAGCTTGACCACCGCGGTCGTGGTGGTGTGCCGGAACTCGGTCACCGGCGCGTGGGTGTAGTCGCCCATCTGCCCCCAGCTGACGACCGTCACGGTCCGGCCGTCGCGGCCCACCCCGAACAGGTGGATGCCCGGCTCGGACTCCGGCTGCGAGGTGTGGACCCCGTAGACGTGCGCCCCGTCCTCGGCGGGCAGCGTGCCGTAGTCCCGCCAGGAGGCGGTGGACTGCGGGTACTGCTGCTGGTAGTCGGCCGCGCACCGGCGGATGCCGGCCTCGACCGCGGCCGCGAGCTTCTCGGCGGCGGCCGCGCTGCCGGTCCGCACCACGATCTGGTTGGCGCCGGTGTCGTACTCGGTCCAGAACATGCGGTGCGAGGAGCCGGTGGTGGGCAGCGAGTTCGCCACGCAGAAGGCCGCTTCGGGCAGCCCCTTCGTCACGTCCCCCGCGTACCAGTCGGAAGCCGGGTGCGGCGGCAGCTCCTTGGGCACCAGGAACGCCGGAGCGCTCTGTGCGGTCCGCACGGGCTGCGGACGCTTGCCGCCGGCGTGTGCGGCACCGGTGGTGGCGACGGCCGTGCCGGCCGCCACGGCGAGCGTGACCGCCACCGCGGCGGCACGGGTCGTGTACTTGCGCAGGTGCATGGGTGTTCCCCGTCTCTCCGGTCCGCCGCAACGGTCGCGGCGGTACGTCCCCCACCTTGGTCCGGCACCGTCCGGCCCGGCAACGGTGGCCGGTTCGGACGGGACGCCGGAACGGTTCCACGTACGCTGACGTGGGGAAACGGCAGCACCCTGGAACGCCGGGACGGGACGCGGAACGCTGTCGCCGGGAGGATGCCCGGCCGGTGATCGGGACGAGGGGGAGGCTTCGTGGGGAGCGGAGAGGTCGAGCGGTTCGCGGAGTCGTTGCGCGAGCTGAAGGAGCGTTCGGGGCGCAGCTACGGCTTTCTGGCGAAACGTCTGCACATGTCCACGTCCACCCTCCACCGCTACTGCAGCGGTGAGGCGGTGCCCGCCGAGTTCGGGCGGGTGGAGCGGCTGGCCCTGCTGTGCGGTGCGAACGCCGAGGAACGCATCCGCCTGCACCGGTACTGGCTGCTCGCCGACGCGGCCCGCCGCACCGCACCGGGCCGGACGGCCGCGGGCCGGGCTACGGACGTGGCCGCCGGTACGGACCCGGGCGACGGCCCGGGCGACGGTGACGGCGCCGGTGGCGGCAGTGGTACGGAGAAGGCGACGGGCGGGGCCGCAGGGGCCGCGGGCCGGGGTACGGGCGCGACCGCCGGTACGCACCCGGGCGACGGCGCGGTCGGCGGGAACCGCAGGGAGGGCACGGACCCCGGTACCGGCCCGACAGCCGCTCCCGGCACCCCCGGGATGCCGGCCGGCACGGCCGGCACGGACGGCACAGCCGGTGCGGCCGGTACAGCCGATGCGGCCGGTAGAGCCGGTGCGGCCGGTGACCGGCGCACGGTGACGCCCGGTCAGCCCCAGGCCGTTCCCGTGGAGCCGGGCGGCATCGGCACGGGCCGGCACACGCCGGGGCACCCGTCCCCGGAGGCGGGACCGGAAGCCGTGCCGGGCCAGCCGGACGCTGAGGCCGCCCCCGGCGCCCCGCGCGCCGACCGGCTCCCGCCCTCCGGGGCCGCCGCGGGCCCGGAGGCACGACCCGGGCCGTACCCGGCGGATGCCCTGGGGCGGCCCGGTCCGGTGGCCGCCGCGGCGTTCGCCGCCCGGGGCGCCGGCCGCCGTACCGGACTCGCCTGGGCGGTCTCGGTGGGTGCCGCGGCGGCGCTGGTCCTGGCGGTGACCGCCGCCCAGGTACGCCCGTCCTCCGGGGGCGGGCGGCCGGAGACCGCCGCCGCCCCGTCGTCGTCACGGGCGTCCGAGCCCGCGGCCGGGGCGTCCGGCGCCCCGCGGGCACGGCCCTCCGGTGACGCCCGCGGCGGCGAGGGGGACGGCGCCGGGGACGCGGAGCGGGAGGTCCGGCACGGGGCCCGGGAGCGGGCCACGGACCGGCCGGAGGGCACGCCGGCGCCGTCCGGCTCCGCCACCGGCCGGCCCTCCGGTGGCCCGGTGGGCGGTGCCCGGCCCGGCGGCGACGCCGGCACCGGTACCCCGCTCGGTGTGAGTGTCCGCTCCCACGTCTGGGAGAACGGCTGCGACCACCGCTACCTGATCGACCGCCCGGCCACCCGGGTCGCGCCCCCGCCGGTGGAGCAGGACGCCGCCGCCTGGGCGGCGGCGCACGGCGCGGTGCACGGTGGGACGACCAACGTGGAGGTGACGGTGCGGGGCCGGGGCCCGTCCGCGGTCGTCCTGCGGGACCTGCACGTCCGGGTGGTCGGACGGCGCGCACCGCTGCCCTGGTCGTCGTTCGCCATGGAGAACGGCTGCGGCGGCGCGCTCACCCCGAGCGCCTTCTCGGTGAACCTGGACGCGGACCGTCCGCTGGCCCGCCCCACCGACGGCTTCGACGGCGAGCACACCCTGCCCGCCGTCCGGTTCCCGTACCGGGTCTCCGACACCGACCCGGAGGTGTTGCTGGTCAACGCCCGCACCGCCGGCTGCGACTGCGAGTGGTACCTGGAGCTGGACTGGACCAGCGGCGACCGCGGCGGCACGGTGCGGATCGACGACGGCGGGCGGCCGTTCCGGACCAGCGGCACGGTGGGTCGGCCGGAGTACGGATACGCGCTGGACGACCGGGCCTGGCGCCTGGGCACCGGCTGACCCTGCTGCCGACGGCCCACGGACGGCTGCCGACAATCACGGACGGCTTCCGGCCCGCGGACGGCCGACGGCGGACAACGGACGAAGGACGGCGAGGACGGCGGACGGCACACGGAGCCTCGGGGCCCCGGCCCCGGGGCCGCCCCCGCACGGTTCCCGGCCGCGGGGCTCCCGGACACCGTGAGCGCGTCCGGGACGGCGAGCACCGCTGCCGGGACGATGCCGGCGCGCGGAAAAGGGCCGGCCGGCGGGAACGTTCCGGCCGCCCGTCACGTTCCACCACTCATGTCCGACAGTACGACACACACCCACGCCGGCCGGCCCGGCGACCCGGCACCCCGCCCGTCCGGCGGCACGGGCGGGACCGCTCGGCGGCGGCTCGGCTCCCTGGAGGTCCACCCGCTCTGCCTGGGCGGCAACGTCTTCGGCTGGACGGCCGACCGGGACAACTCCTTCGCGGTGCTGGACGCCTACACCGCCCCCGGCGGCAACTTCATCGACACCGCGGACATCTACTCCGCCTGGGCCCCGGGGCACCGGGGCGGCGAGTCGGAGACCGTCATCGGCGACTGGCTCGCCGCGCGCGGCAACCGCTCCGAGGTGGTCATCGCCACCAAGGTGGGCGGCGGCTACCCCGAGCGGCGCGGTCTGAGGGCCCGAGCCATCCGGGAAGGGGCCGAGGAGTCGCTGGCCCGCCTGCGCACCGACCACATCGACCTGTACTACACCCACTTCGACGACCCGTCGGTGCCGGTCGAGGAGATCATCACCGCGCTGGACGGGCTGGTGAAGGCCGGCAAGGTCCGCGAGATCGCCGCGTCCAACCTCTCCGCGGAGCGGCTGGAGGCCTCGCTGAAGTTCTCCGACGCGGAGGGGCTGGCCCGGTACGTCGCCGTCCAGCCGGAGTACAACCTGGTCTCGCGCGACACCTACGAGGGTCCCCTCGCCGAGGTGACCGCCCGCCACGGGCTGGGCGCGGTGCCGTACTTCGGCCTGGCGTCCGGCTTCCTCACCGGCAAGTACCGCCCGGGCGCGGAGGTGGACAGCTACCGCGCCGACTCCGCGGCCAAGCACCTGGAGACCGAGCGCGGCCGCCGGGTCCTCGCCGCCCTCGACCGGATCACCGCCGCGCGGGGCGTGGCGCACGCCACCGTGGCGCTGGCCTGGCTGGCCGCCCGGCCCACCGTGGCCGCCCCCATCGCCAGCGCCCGCAACACCGAGCAGCTGTCGGCGCTGCTCGCCATGGCGGAACTGGACCTGACCACCGACGAACTGGCGGAACTCACCGCGGCCTCCGCCTGATCCCCGCCCTCGCGCCACCCGGGCCGGCCCCGGAGCCGGGCCCCGGCGGTACGCACCGCGCCGATGCCCGGCCACCCCGCCCGCCGGGCCGTACCGGCCGCCGCCGGGCCCCGTCACCGAGCCGTCGCGAGCGCGGGCGCGGGGCCGCCGTACCACGCCGGGAAACCGGCCCGTGGTGCGGGTCCGGCCGGACCGGACCCCGCCGGACCCCGCCGGCCCGCGCACGGGGGCGCCGGCCGGCCCGGCGGCCGGACGCCGGCCGTCAGGCGTCAGGCGTCAGGCGTCAGGCGTCAGGCGTCAGGCGTCAGGCGTCAGGCGTCAGGCGACGGTGGGGCCGGGTACGCGATGTTGATGATCTGTTCCGCCCGGAACGTGGTGCGCCGCGGGTCGGAGCCGGGCGGGGCGAGCATCAGACGGGCCGAGAGCGGTTTGCCCCACCGCGCCGAGAGCGCCGCCATGTCCCGGATCAGGGCGACCACCTCGCGGTCCGGGGTCGTCCCGGGCAGCGGGATCGTGTCCAGTCCGGCGCCGCAGACCGACGAGTACGCCAGCACCGAGTCGGCGTCGATCCGGCCCTCCTGCCAGGCCCGAGCGAGCACCGGGTCCTCCAGCACCGGGAGCATCAGGCCCGCGTACCCGACCGTGGGGTGGCCGGCCGACCGGATGCCGGCGGTGACCGCGGCACAGGTCGCGACCGTGCCCGGAGCACCGAACCGGATGCCGCCGGCGACCTCCAGGAACTCCCCGATGCTGGCGTCCGGCGCGCAGGCCGGTGAGGGGTCGAACCCGTGGAACCGCAGTCCCCGCGCACGACCAAACGGTTCCAGCAGCCGGGCGAGGGCCGCCAGTTCCTCCCCCAGGCACGCGGCGGTCAGCCGGGTCGCCGCGGCCGGGTCCCGGGGGCGGTCCGCCCGGGCGCGGGCCAGCAGGGTGCCGGCCGACTGCAGTCCCACGCTCACCCCGGCGGGGCCGCCGTCACCGAAGGACCCGGGGAACAGCGGGGCGTTGGGGGCGAGGTTGGCGACGGCCGCGAAGCGGAAGTTCGCCTCCGGGTCGCGCCGCGCCAGCTCCCGGACGAGGGCCCCGCTGAACTCGACGGCGGCCTCGTCCACGCCGGCGTCACCGGCCACCACCACGGCCAGGAACAGCGAGGGGTGCCCGGTGAGCACCTCCGCGACGTCACCGGGGTCGAGCTTCGCCAGCGCGGCGGGGCGCAGGGCGGCCAGCGAGGCGCTGCCCACACCGGCGCGGCGGCACCCCTCGGCCAGGTCGGCGGCGCGCGCGGCGAGGCGGTCGCGGTCCGTCGGCCCGTCCAGCGCCGGGGCGGACAGCCGGACGGTCTGCACGTCGTAACCGGCGCGGGTCAGCTCCTCGCCGATCTCCCGTGCCCGGCCGCCGTGGGCGCCGATCGCGGCGGCGTCGGCACCTTCGTCGTGGAACACCTCGCCGGGCAGGGTGACGGTCACCGCGCGGACGTGCGGGGTGGGGGTCGGATCCGTCATGCGTGCAACACCACCGGCAGCTCGTTGAGGCCCCAGGTGAAGTTGGAGCCGTTGTAGCGGGGTTCGTCCCTGAGCGTCATCGAGGTCACCGTGGCGCGCAGCGTCCGGAGGTAGGCCGTGACCTCCAGCCGGGCGAGCCGGCTGCCCAGGCACACGTGGCGGCCGGCGCCGAAGCTCAGGTGCCGGTTGCCGGTCCGTCCGACGTCGAACGTGTCGGGGTCGTCGAACACCTCCTCGTCCCGGTTGGCCGAGCCGATCCAGGTCACGACGCGCTGGCCGGGCTGGATGCGGGCGTCGCCGATGCGGACCTCCTCGGTCGCGGTGCGCATCACGTGCATCCCCGGCACCGACCAGCGCAGCCCCTCCTCGGTGGCGACGGCCGGGTCCACCTCCCCGCGGGCGATCCGGTGCCACTGGTCGGGGTGGAGGGCCAGCTGGTGGGTGAGCGCGGCGAGCGTGTACCGGGTGGTCTCGTTGCCGCCGGCGAGGATGCCGCTGAGGTTGAAGACCAGTTCCTCGTCGGTCAGCCGGTGGTCGCCGGACCCGGCGGTGAGCCCGCTGATGAAGTCGTTGGCGGCGGTTCTCCGGTTCTCCCGCACCAGGTCGCTGAAGTACTTGAAGATCTCGCCGTTGGCCGTGATGCGGCTCAGCTCCGAGGGGGATTCGAAGGCCTCGGTGGTCTTGTGCCCGATCCACTCCCAGTCCGCGCGGGGTATCCCCATGATCGCGCAGATGACGTCGGTGGGTATCCGGGCCAGGTGGGTGATCAGGTCGGGCTCCGGGTGCCGGACGGCCGTCTCCACGACGTCGGCGACGACCTTCTCCACGTAGCTCTCGGCCCGGTTGAGGACCTCGTTCGAGAACGGCTGGATGAGGACGCGCTTCATCCGGGTGTGGTCGGGCGGGTCGGCGACGATGAGCATCTTGTTCGCGACCGCGGCGACGGCGGCCTCGGTGGAGCCGAGCCGCATGCCCTTGGTCGAGCTCATCCGCGTGGTGTCCCGGTGCACGGAGACCACGTCGTGGTACCGGGTGACGCTCCAGAAGCCCTCCGGTTCGCCGGCCGGGTGCTGCCAGGACACCGGGTCGTGGGTCCGGTACCACCGGAAGGCCTCGTAGAAGCCGGTGCCCTCGAACAGTCCGGGGGCGAACAGGTCGGGTGCAGTCCGGGGGCTCATCCGCGCACCGCCCGCTCCGCGACCGCCGGTTCCGTGGCCGCCGCTCCCACGGCCGCCGATTCCGTAGCCGCCGGTTCCGTGGCCGTCCGGTCCACGGAGGCCCGTTCCGCGGACGCCCGTTCCGTCGAGGCCCGTTCCGCGGACGCCTGGGCGGCGGCTTCCGTGACCAGCCCGGCCAGCACGTCCCCGTCCATGAAGGCGTGGTGACCGGCGTCCACCACCCGGTGTCCGCGGAAGTCGGTCGCCCGCTGCCGCCACCCGGACATCTGCTCGGTGGTGGCGATGTCGTCGCGGGCGCCGGACACCGTCCGCAGGCAGGTACGGTCCAGCGGGGCGGCCGCGGGCCGGTAGCCGGCCATCAGCCGCAGGTCCGCCCGCATCGAGGCCAGCGCGTACGGGGCGAGGGCGGAGTCGCGGACCTCGGGCGGCAGCAGGGCGGCGACCTCCGCCGCGGGCGGGTCGGCCGCCGGGTAGCCGCTCCAGTACTCCGGTGCCCGGGCCGCGGCCACCACCAGCGCGGCGGGCGCCGCGTCCGCGAGGTCTCCGGCCACCTCGTAGGCGATGACCGCGCCGAGGCTGATGCCGAGGAAGGCGAGCGGCCCGGGCGGCGCGAAGGCGCGCAGTTCGGCGGCGACGGCGGTGACGACCTCGGCCAGGCTCGTTGCCGCCGGCTCCGGCAGCCGGTCCTCGCGCCCCGGCAGCTGGACCCCCAGCAGTCCCGTTCCGGGCGGCAGCGCCGGCACCACCGAGCGCAGGCGCAGGCAGCCGGCGCCCGACGGCGGGAAGACCACCACCGTTCCGGCGGTGCCCACGCCGGCCGCGGTGAAGGGTCGCAGATACGTCACGCCTGTCTCATCTCCTCGATCCGCAGGGCCAGCGCGCCGGGCGTCCTGGTGGTGAGGACGTCGGTGATCGACACGGTGATCCCCAGGTGCGCCTCGATGCGGGAGGCCAGTTGGGCGGCGAGCAGGGAGTGCCCGCCGATGGCGAAGAAGTCGGCGTCCTCGGCGACGCTCTGCCCGAACACCCCGCTCCAGGCGTCCAGCACACCGTCGAGGACCCCGCCCGCGGGGCCGGACCGGGTGCCGCCGGGGCCGGCCTGCTCGGCGTCGCCGAGCGCGGCCACCTCGCGGCGCGCGACCTTGCCGGTCGGTTCGAGCGGGACCTCGGCGATGCGGTGGGTGAAGGTGGGGCACAGCTGCCGCGGCAGCCGGGCGGCGAACGCGGCGGCGAGCCGCCGGCGGAGCCCGTCGTCCAGGCCGGTGCCCGGTGCCGTCCGCACGGCCACCGCGAGGGTGGGCGGGTCGCCCCGCAGGTAGGCCACCGCCCGGTCCACGCCCGGCACCTCGCAGGCGATGCTCTCGATCTCCTCCAGCTCGGTGCGGAAGCCGCCCACCTTGACCTGGTTGTCCATCCTGCCCAGGCACTCCAGCTGCCCGTCGGCACGGAGCGTGCCCAGGTCGCCGGTGCGGAAGTGGCGGACCCCGCCGAGTTCGACGAACCGGTCGGTGTCCGCGGCCGCGCCGACGTACCCGAGGGCGACCCCGGCACCCCCGATCAGCACCTCGCCGGTGGTGCCGGGGGCGACCTCACCGAGGTCTCCGTCGACCACGGTGACGGTGTAGCCGGGCAGCGGACGGCCGATGGTGCGGGGGTCGTCGCCACGGGCGGTGTCGGCCATGGTGGCGGCGATGGTGGCCTCGGTCGGACCGTACACGTTGATCACCCGGTCGGCGCGCTCCCGGAGCCGGGCGACCAGGGCGTCCGGGCAGCGCTCGCCGGCCACCACGGCCACCTCGACCGCCGGCAGCTTCTCGATCGCGGCGTAGAGGGTGGGGGTCATGCAGAGGTTGTCGATGTACCGGTCGGCCAGTGCCTGTTCCACGTTCCCGGCCGCGGTGTCGATCACCACGGAGGTGACGCCGTTGACGAACGGGGTGAGGACCGACCACAGCCACCCGTCGAAGCCCGGGGAGACCACACAGACCGCCCGGCTGCCCGGCCGGTAGCCCAGCGTCTCGGCACCGGCCAGGAGGTTCTCCAGCGCGGCGGAGCCGATCCGCACCCCCTTGGGGCGCCCGGTGGTGCCCGAGGTGTAGACGACGTACGCCTCGGCGCCGGGCTCGGTCCGGGCCCATGGGCGGTCCCCGGGGCCGTCCGGCGGGGAGACGTCGGCGGTGGTCTCCGAGCCGGTGGTGCCGATCACCGGCAGGCCCACGGCCGCGGCCTCCGGTTCGGAGGACACCAGGGCCACGCAGCCGGCGTCCCGCACCGTCCAGCGCAGCCGCTCCACCGGGTGCCGTTCGTCGAGCAGCACCGCGCTGGAGCCGTTCGCCCGGACCGCCAGCAGAGCGGCCAGCCCGTGGCGGGACCGGCCGGCCATGACGGCGACCCGGTCCCCCGCCCCGGCGCCGGCGTCCCGGAGCCGCCCCGCCAGGGTGCGTACCGCGACCGCCGTCTGACGCCAGGTCAGTTCACGGCCGTCGGCGCCGATGAACCCGGCCCGGTCGGGGTACTCGCGTGCCCAGCGGTCCAGTGCCCGCTGCGCGCGCGACACGTGCACCACGTCCGGATCGCCGTTCGATGCGGGTCCGCTCACCACAACTCCCCCCTCGCTCCACCAAGAAGCTCCTGGCGTCGATTACCTCTGCTCGTCGGCTGTCCCGTGCACACGGCGGGCTTCGACGTCCCCGGCTCCAGGGCGACGAAGGCGGCGGTTCGGCTCCGCCACGCGCCCGCTCAGCGCGGCTTGTTGGCCCACAGAATGACGTTGGTGCCGAAGAACTTCTTTCGCCACCCGATGGCCTGGAACCCGATGCCCTTCAGGATCCGGGCGATGTGCTGCGGGGACTCGAAGGCGAGCGTGCTGGATTCGAGATAGCTGTAGGACGACCGGTCCCGGGCCACCACCTGGCCCAGCAGCGGGACGATGGTGCGCACCCCCCACTGCACGACCGGCTTCGCCGGGCCGCTGGGCGGGCACGTCTCCAGGATCACCACCCGGCCGCCCGGCTTGAGCACCCGGTACTGCTCGCGCAGCACCCCCTCCAGGTCGGAGACGTTCCGCAGCAGGTATCCCTCGGTGATCCCGTCGAAGGAGGCGTCCTCGAACGGCAGGTCCGCCGCGTCCGCGTGCTGCCAACGGACCTTCTCGGCACCGGGCTTGTTCCTGGCGCGCCGGAGCATCTCCTCGGAGAAGTCCGCGCCCGTGACCTCGGCGGAGGGGTACCGGCGCGCCGCTTCCAGGGCGATCACGCCGGTCCCGGTGGCCAGGTCCAGCAGCCGTCCGTCCGCCGGCGGCGCGACCCGCTCGGCCACCTCACGGCACCATTTCCCATGACGGCCGAGCGTCATGACGACATTCATGCGGTCGTAGTATCCGGCGATCTTCTCGAAAATGCCGTGTACATCGGACCCTTTGCCCTGAGGCGTGCGGTCATCGGTCACCTGTCGGACCTCCTCCACCTGGAACGCTCAACTCCGGCTCGGTCCGGTCGAGATGGCGGCTGGCCCTGGAGTCCCTTCCGGACACATCCGTCCAGACCATAACGGCAACGGCGAGGAGCCCGATCAGCGCCGAGCCCACCGACGGTCGCCACGCGAAGAGCAGGAGGCCGAGGAAGACCACGGACACGTACATGTCGCGCTGGCCGACCAGGTTGTACTCCAGCTGCGTACGGGCCCGGACCATGGCGATCATGTTAGCCACGGCCGGCAGCGTCATGAGGCCCACGTAGGCCAGCCGGTCGGGGAGCGCGGAGACCAGGACGAGCACCGGGAAGGCGGCGTAGACCACCGTCGTCGCGACCGCGGCGACCCAGGCGGCGGAGCGCTGCGACGACATCAGCGCCGGTATGGTCCGCAGTCCGGCCGCCTTGTCCCCCGCGTAGTCGGGAACATTCTTCATGATTCCCTTCGCGAAGTACCAGAAGAACAGGAACGCGCCGAGTGCGACCGGCTGGTACGAGTCGTAGTGCGGCACCTCCCACCAGGAGTCCGCGAGCAGCGCACCGGCGATGAACGGTTCGGTGACCGCCATCGCGAAGACCGCCATGCCGGTGACCGGAAGGCCCTTGAGCCGGAACCGCGGCGAGGAGTAGCCGAGCACCAGGAAGACGCTGAATATCCAGATGATGCTCTGCGCCAGCGATATCGCCAGCGACAGCAGCAGCATGATGCCCAGGCTGATGGGGACGATGCGCTGGAGGACCCGCACACCTGCCGTTTCCACCAGTTTCAGGCGACCGGGGACGTTTTCCCCGTCCTCCACCAGGTCGGTGACCGCGTTGTGGGCGTTGGCGGCCAGCGGGGCGAGC
Source organism: Streptomyces pactum (assembly GCF_016031615.1). Lineage (GTDB taxonomy): Bacteria > Actinomycetota > Actinomycetes > Streptomycetales > Streptomycetaceae > Streptomyces > Streptomyces pactus. The sequence continues at coordinate 6,234,404 of NZ_JACYXC010000001.1, read as the reverse complement.
ACATGGAACACCACACCGAGGAGCACGACGAAGTCGAAGTCGTGGTCGGCGACGGCGACACCCACGCAGTACGAGAGGGGGGTGACCAGAAGTGTACGAGGACGTACGAGCTCGACTACCGCGGTGAAACGCGCCATGCGGTGCATTGGTCAGCCTCTCTCCTGATGGCATGGTGTCCGGACGGCTTCCGGCGGCCGGGTCTCAGATTCTGGTGAGGGTCAGTCCGAATCCGTCCCGGGGCCGCAGGGTGATGAGTGCCACGGGGTCCGGTCCGGCGGCGTCCCGCAGCGAAATCTCGAATTTCCGCACCACGTTCTCCACCAGCAGGCTCATCTCCATCATGGCGAACCCCTTGCCGATGCACATATGGGCGCCGGCCCCGAACGGGAGGTAGGTGCCCTTTCCGGGGGTGCCGCCGGCGAAGCGCTCCGGGAGGAATTCGTCGGGGCGCTCCCAGACGTCGGGGTCCCGGTGGATCGCCGCGACATTGAGCATCACCATCGCCCCCCGGGGAGCGGTGTGCGAACCGATGAGCGCGTCCTTCTTCGCCTGCCGGGGAATGGTCGGCGAGGGCGGGAAGAGCCGCATGCTCTCGTTGATGACGCACTCCAGGAACGTGCTGCCGCGCCCCGGCCGCTGCCCGGACGCGCCCCCTTCCGGCCCGGCGGCGGACGAGGCCCCCTCCGGCCCGGCGGACGCAGCCGCGCGGACCTCCTCACGGACCCGCGCCTGCACCTCCGGGTAGCAGGCGAGCAGGTACAGGATCCAGGTCAGCGCGCTGGCGGTGGTCTCGTACGCGGCCAGGAAGGTGGTCAGCACCTCGTCCCGGACCTCGCGGTCGGTGAGCGGGACCGCGGCGTCGCCGGCCCGGGCCGCCAGCAGCAGGTCCAGCAGGTCGTCGTGGCGTTCCGCGGACCGGCGCCGCTCGTCGATGAGCCGGTAGACGAGGCGGTCGAGGTTGTCCAGGGTCGCGGTGAATTCGCGGTGCCGCCGGACCGGCACACCCACCGGCAGGGAGAACGGCCCGCGGAGCCGGCGTTCGACGAAGTCGAGGAGGAAGGAGGCCGTCTTCGGGGTGATGATGTCGGCGACCGTGTCGCCGTACCGGCTGAACATCGAGACCGACACGCTGTCGAGGGCGACGGCCAGCATTTCCTCGTGGACCCGCAGCTCCATGCGTTCCCGCCGTGCCCACCGGTCGGTGCGCTCGGCGATCACGGTGGCCATCTTCTGCCGCATGCGGGCGAGACTGGAGCGGCTGTACATGGGCTGGAGGGCCCGTCGCCGCTGCATCCAGTTGTCGTGGTCCGGATTACTGATCAGCCCGTCCCCGAGCACCAGCCGCAGCGGATTCTCGCCGTCCGGCTTGCCGAAGGTGTGGATATCGGAGAGGACGATGTCCGCCTCGGTGCTGCGGTTGACGAAAATCATCGTCCTGGGGCCGATACGGAAATACGAGACCGCGCTGCCCGCCATCGCCGCGTATTGAATGGCATTCAGCAGGTTCGCCCGCAGGCCCAGGAGGTCTCCGACCACCGGGACGCGGATCCGGGGCGCCGCCGGCGACGCGAGAACACCGCTGTCGTGGCGTATGTGTCTCGTAGGTGGTGCGCTGCTCGCAGTTCCCGCCATCCCCGATCCCTGTGGTCAGTCGATGTGTCTTGCAGAGCGCTGGATATGGACTCCATATCGAGTACACCGGGAATGCCGTTGCCTTCTACATCCGGCATATCAAGATCCCCGAAGTTACCAGGATCTTCTATCCCCGAAAAGTCAAGCGGCGCAACAACCTGACAGGAAGCTGCCACCCCGCCCGGTGCTTTGCGAATTCTTTGAACTGGCGTGCCGGGCACCGCGGTCGGGACTTCGGCCGGGTGCGGGAATTGCGTCCGCACACCGCGGCGCGAAGGGGCCGCGGAGTTCCCGGCGCCGTCTCCGGCGGATGCCGTCACGCCGTTCCCCCTCGCCGGGGCCCCGTGCGCCACCGATTCCGTCGCCGCGCCCGCGTCGCGGTACGCCCCGGACGCGACCGCCGGCCCCGCCCCGGGCGCCGGGCACCGGGGCGGCGGTAATGCGGCGAAGTGCCGGGTTCGGCTGATTCTGCAGGTTGGTGACCGGCACGTCTCCACCCCGGCCTGGGTGGGTTTCCGGGCAGCTGTGTGCATATGTCGCCCGTCGTCGCCCCGGTGACCGGCCGGTGGGTCCGCGCCGGCCACCCCCTCTCAGGGGCGGCGGACCACGGACAGCGGGCGACGCGCGGCAGGCGGCAGGCGGCAGGCGGCAGGCGGCAGGCGGCAGGCGGCAGGCGGCAGGCGGCAGGCGGCAGGCGGCAGGCGGCAGGCGGCAGGCGGCAGGCGGCAGGCGAGGGTACGGTCACCGCCCGCAGCGCGGCGGAAACCGGTGGAGACGCACGCCCGTGAGCCGTTACCGTGCTCGCGCCCGCCATCGTGGGAGGAGGACGTGCCGATGTACACCGTGTGAGACCACCCCGAGCGCTGATCCGACGCGCGTCGCCGCTGTGCGCCGCGCTCCTTTTCGCTGCGGTCCTCTCACGGAAACCGGTGTATCCGCATGTCCAGAACCTGGGTGTTCCCGCCCGCCTGCCCGCCGATCGTCGTCCGCCGCTGCCACCGGTGTGTCTCCGGACACCGCCGGCCGACCGGCACCTTCCGCGGCACCACCGCGCTCCGCCGGCTCCGCCGCGGCGCGCTCCCCGGTGGCGCGCTCCGCGCGCTCTGCGCCGGCTGCGGCGACGCCGTCGAACTCCCCTCCCCCGGGCCGGCACCCGCGCCTTCCGTACCGCCCGGCCTGGTGAGCCCGCGGTACGGCAACGGGCCCGGCCGGCCCGCACCGCCGTACGGCCGGGGCGTACGGAACCGCGCCGCGGGTGTCGCGGACCGGACCGGGCGTCCGGCCCGGCAGTCCCGCCCGGCCTGGCAGTCCCCGTACGGTCCGCCCCCGCGCCGGGCGCGCGGCGGTTGGTGGGTGCCGGTACCGACGGTGACCAGCCTCCGGCCCGTCATGCGGCACGGCTGCCCCTGCGGGCGGGGCGACTGACCCGCCGGCCCGCCCCGGCCGGTGCCGCACGGCGGCCCGGCCGGGCACCGAACCCACCCCGCCCGGGGGCTGCCCGGCGGCATCCGGGCGCGCCTGATGGGGCCGGCCGTGTCCCGCGGGGGCGCCGGCCACGCCGGCGGGCACCGCAACCGCCTCCAGGCGGAGTGCGGCGCCCGCCCCTCGCGCGCGAACGGCTCGGCTGCCCGGCCCCACCCGGAGCGCCCGGCCGTCCCGGCGCGGTACGCGCCCGAGGCGGAGTGGCCGCGCGTGGATACGATCGCGGCACCTGTGATCCCGGGAGGTGGCGGTGCCGGTCCTGATCCGACGCCAGAGGGTGGATGTGCCGGTGGAGTTCTTCGTCTTCTCTCTCCAGGACGCGGACGACACCGAGGTGCCGGTGCCCTTTCCGGACGGGTGGCCGGGCACCGAGGCCGGCTTTCTGGTGCAGTTCGAGGGGCGGGTGGACGTGTCCAGCGCCGGGCACACCCATGTCGCTTTGCTGACGGCGGAGGTGTGGGATTCCGAGCCTCCCGAGGAGCGGCGGGAGCCGTGGGAGACCTGCGGCGACACCCGGATCCGCTCGGGGTCCGGATCGCTTGCCGTCTGGGTGCCCGGCGGAGCCACCACGGACGAACTGACGCTCGGCGTCCCGGGTGACCTGTGGCACCTGCGGGTGTACTGCACCGGACGCACGGAAGTGGCGCGAGCGGCCGCACGAGGGGTGCCCCACGGTATCGAGCGGTATCTGGCGCAGTTCTGGCCCGCTGTGGTGTGACCGCCGGCCGCCGCGGCGGCCTCCTCCCCGTCCGCCGTCACCCGTCCGCGCCCCGGGAGCGGCCCGCGGACGGTCGCGGGACGGTCGCGGGGCGGGTGCGGCCACGTGCGGGTGCCGGCACGGGGCAAGTGCCGGGACGGGCATCGGCGCGCGCAGGTGCTCGTGGAGGGGCGGACGGAGGGCCCGCCCGGCCCGTCAGGAGAGGTTCTTCTCCAGGGCCGCGAGGTAGTTGCGCATGAAGTGGTCGCGCATCCCGTCGGAGGCGGGCGCGAAGGGGTCGGCCGTCAGGCCGGTGGCGTGGTCGGCGAGGCTGCCGGCCAGCGGCATCGTCTCCCGGACCCGCCCGCGGGAGTCGATGTAGCGCAGGGCGCGCACATGGGCGTACGGCGGCGCCGGGGGCAGGAGGGGGACGATGTCGTTGTTGTTGACGAACCGGAACATCCGGTCCTCGAAGCCGTTGTCGTAGGCGGTGGCCAGGATCTGGTCGCAGGTGCGGGGCTGCCCGTACGTGTAGACGCCGTCGGCGGCCAGCCGTGGCTCCTCCAGGAACATCCGGGCCCCGGCGAGCATGGCCAGCGCTCCGCCGAGGCTGTGGCCGGTGAAGTACACCCGCTGCCCGTTCGTACGCAGCTCGGCCAGGGTGTCCTTGACATCGGGGTAGATCGATTCCAGCGCCTCGCCGAAGCCCTGGTGGATGTGTCCGGTGCCGCCGGGGCCCCGCCGGGGCGGGGTGGTGGCGTCCGAGAGCCAGTCCTTGATCTGCTGTGGCTCGGTACCGCGGAACGCGGTGACGATCATGTCGGCGCCGGCCATGGTGTACGCCTGGGTGTCCTGCAGCGGGAACGGCGGGGTGAACCGTGTCTCGTGGTGCCGCACCTGCGGGAAGCCCCAACCCGTGGCCTCCCGCTCGATGGTGGCCTTGTCCTTGTAGGCCAGATCCGAGGCGCGGGCGAGCCAGTAGGCCCGCTCCAGGCTGTATCCGGCGGAGCGCTGGTCGAACGAGACGGGCACAGCTACGAAACGGGCTCCTTCTTCGTGTGGAGTTCCTCGGGAGCGGTGTCGCGGTTCCACCGGTGCGGTGCGGACAGCGGCCGTGTCGGTGGAGCCGTGCCGCCGGCCGGTGGGTGAAGCCCCGGTTGCCGGGATTCACCGGACGATGGCACTGCCCGTGGTACCGGCACGCGTGCGGTGCGCGGCGGACGACACACCGCCGGCCACCCGGACGGCGCACGGGTGGATCTCCCCTCCCGCCGCCGGGTGGCGGATCCTCCCTCCCGCGGGGCGACGGATCTCCTCGTCGGAGGGCGGAGGACGCAGGCCGGAGGGCGTGCCGCGCGGTGGGACCGGGATGCGGACGCGGTGCGGACGGGCCGCCCCACCCGCGCACGGCCCGGTGCCGCCGCCCCTCCCCCCGTCGCCCCGCGCCCTCACCCGCCACACGGAGGGCGCCGGCGTACGCGGCGCCCGCCCGGTCCTCGGCGCCCGGGGCCACGGGCCGTGCCGGCACGTGGGCGGCGCCGGTCCACCGCACCTGGCATCACCGGCCGCGGAACCACCGGCGCCATCGGCCACGCCCCGGCGCGGCCGCCGGTCCGGCCCCCGGGTCGGCTCCGGGCGGCGGGGCGATCCGGTCCGGCTCCAACCCCACCCGGTCCGGATGCACGCACGCCGGCTGCCGGTCGTCCAGCGTGTAGCGGAACCCGTCGGTCGGGTCGAACGGGCACTCCCGCGAGGGGCGCGAGTACACCACGAAGGCCTCACGCGGCAGCCGCTTCGCCGGGCAGATGCCGCATGCCGGATGGTCCTCGCCCCGGGCGAACGGCTCGCTCATGACGGCACGGTAGCGGCGCCCGGCTCCCCGCGGGCCGGCTCCCCGCGCCGCCCGCTCGAATAGGCGGAGCCCAGCGAACCCCCCGGCTCCGGTGGATGTCCGCACCTCGGCACATCTCATGGGACCGGCGAGTCGTCCACCCGGCCGAAGACCCCATCCCCTCGGCCATGGTGTCTCGCGGCGACGGCGCTTCCGGCTGACAACGCTCGCGGTGCGTCACCTCGGAAGAGACCCGACGCGGTCGGCCGGTACGCCTCACGGGAGCGGCGCGCCCCGCGCCCCGGAGCCGCACCGGGACCCGCCCGTCAGCCCTTGCCGTCCCCTCCGCCCCCGGAAGGGCCGGACGAGCGGGAATCCCGGGGAACTGACCGGGAGAGCCCGCGCTCTACGATCATGCCCATGCCGACCTCTCTTTCCTCCCTCCCGGTGCTCCGGGGCCGGGGCGGGGCCGTCCTGTCCGCCGAGGACATCGGACTGGTCCTCGACCTTCCGCGCGAGCAGGTCACCTTCACCCCCGACGGGCTGCGCCGGATACGCGCCGAGGGCCGCTCGGTCCTGATCGAACTGCGGGCGAAGGCAGGGGCGACGCCGCGCGTCCACCGCATCGACGACGTGGACGAGGCGGCGGCCACCGCCTTCGCCGACGGGGTCAACGCGATCCTGGCGAACCGGACCGACAGCGACGACGTCGACGGCGCCCCGTTCGCCGTGGTCCGCTCGCTCGCCCCCACCTGGCGCACGAGGTTCCACCGCCGGATCCTGCGGGGCACGCTCTGTCACCTGCTGGCGCTCGTCGTCCTCTGCGTGGTGGCCGGCTCCCTGGGCAGGTGGGATCTGGTGCTGCTCACGGTTCCGATCGGGGGCCTCGCCTGGCTGGGCCTGTGGCTGGGCCTGTACGGAGTGATCCGCGCGCGGCGGGAACGCTGGCTGTACCGGCACGGGGTCATGGTGACCGCCACCCGGGCCACGATGACCCGCGGCGCGTACATCTACCCGGACGCGACCGGGACGTACCGCGGCTTCCTGCACGGCGAGGCCGGCCCGACGATCACCGTGGCCCACCCCCCGGAGGACCCGGCGGACGTGCTGGTGCCGGACTCGCCGCTCAAGCACCTGGTGAACGCCTACGCGGGCGCCGTCCTGGTGTTCTGCTGCAGCGCCATGATCGTCCTCCACGCCGTGATGGCGGTGGTCCTCCTCCTCGACGGCTGACGGACTGCCGCACGGTCATGTCGGATGGGGCACGCCGGGTCCGCGGTCTCGGGAGGTCCGGGCCGGCGGGCGGGAAGCCGCCCGCCGTTCGAGGTGATGCACCGAGGGCCGCACACCGGACGGCGCGTCACGGATCGCCCACCGATGTGTCGGCACAACGGGGCTCGGCAGGCGCCGGTGGAGATCCCCGGGCCCGGCGATGGCGGCGACGTTCCCTTCCCCGGCGCGCCGGGCACGGCCCCAGCCCCCGAGGCACGGACCGACTCGACCCGTCCTCCCCCCCGCTCCGCCCTGGGAAGGCTCACGGCTGCCGGTCCCGCGCTCGGGCACGCCACTGGTCGGAACAACAGAAAAAACCCCAGGTGACCTGGGGTTTCTCGCTGGTGTCCGAGGATGCGTGAACTCTCCTCTCGGCCACCATCCCACGACCGCTCCGACCTGGGGAAACACCCGTCGGCAGGCTTGATTTCGGCGGGCGCTTCTCGTCTTCTTTCCTGCTGTTTCAGGCCCTCTCGGGCCCCTGGTGGTCACGCGTTGGTCACATGACCAACCCTCGGACCCTGACCCTGATCAGGACTTTTCGATGGCCTCGAAGATATCGGCGTCCGTCTCCTGCTGCCACGCCGGGAGGTCGGGCCAGTCAGCGACGTACCCCGGCTTGGGGCTCTCGAAGTGCTTGAACATCTGCGCCGTCCAGCACACCGCCACGAACCGGCCCTTCTGCTCACGAGACAGCTTCGCCGTGTGCCCGCCACTGATCTCGATGAACTGGCGGACCTGGTCATACACGGCGCCTGCGGCCTCGCGCTCCCACTGGGGCGTGTCCTCCCAGGGGGTGACGTACCCGGGCTTCGGCTCCCCCGGGAAGTGGCGGTGCACTCCTTCGATCCAGGCTTCCCGGAACACTCGTGCGCCTTCGACCTGCGACATGCCAACCCCTCTCGTCACGGCGTGCTCAGCGTGGCGATCTCCGCCCCCAGCTCCGCTACCCGGCGGTCCCTGCTCAGGGTGCCGAACTCATCGCACAGGCTCTGGAGTCTACGGGCGACGTATCCGGATGATGACGCTTGGGCCAGCCGGATGGCCTCACGCCCGTACGCGACTACTTGTTCAGGATCACGGCGCTTCGCTCCGACGGCGGCAAGATCGGTGAGGACGGCGCCCCTGCGCCGGTACGACTGCCCGGAGGCAAGGGCGGTCTGAGCCAGCGCCTTCTTCAAGGTCTCCTCCGCCAGGTCAAGGCGCCCAAGTTGTACGTAGCGCGCTCCCCGTTCCTCGGCCAACCGGGTGCCGTCGAAGCGAAGCCAGCCCCCATTGGTGCTGTCCGTGGTCAGCTCCATCACCCGCTCGGCCTGGTCCAGTGCGCGCTCGCAGGCGTCCAGGTCACCAATGCCGGCGTATGCCTCTGCCTGGACGGCGGCGACCCAATGTCGGGTGGCGAGGATGCTGTCTCCCCGCTTGGCCAGTCTCTCCGCCGCTCCAAGGACCTGCGCCGCCTGCCGGTAGTGGTGCTCGGACATGTCCACGTAGGCGTACCGCACGAGGGCGCAGGCCCACAGGTCGAAGGCTCCGGCGTCCTTGCTGACGGACGCCGCCAGGGAGTACGACGCTGCCGCATCGGTGTATCGGTTGTCGTCGAAGGCGACTTCTCCGGCGAGCTGGAAGAGGTCGGCTGCCGCGTGCAGGAGCGGGCGGGAATTGCCTCGGGTGCCCGCCAGGGCTTCGTTCAGTGTCGAGAGCTGGTCGCGGACGACGGGGTAGACGGAGCCTTTGGCGCGGGCTAGCTGGTACACCTGCCAGAGGCGGTTGTTCATCCGCGTGAAGTCGGCGGGCGCGCCCCTACGCACCCCATCGGTGAGGGCTTCTGCCTCGTCCAGCGGCAGGGCGGTCAGGGCTCCGCTGACGGTGAGGATGCGGAGAAATTCGCGGCGGATCATTTCGTCGGGGTCTCCCGGGCCTTGACGGTCACTGGACTGCTGCCCTGCGGCCTCCTGGCTGACGGCTCGTGGCTGCGTCAGGAGGGTGTCAAGCTCGGTGAGGCTGACTTCAAGGGCACTGGCCAAGCCTCGCCGCTGGGGTGGCTGAGGTTTGATCCTGCCGCTTTCCCAGCGCCCGACCGTGGTGCGGTCAACCCCGAGTAACTGAGCCAATTTCTCCTGACTGTAGCCCAGGGCTTTACGTCGTTCCGCCAGTCCCATGGCGGCCCCTTTCCCTGTCTTGCGCCCTCGCACCGCCGTGCACAGATCTGCCTCAAGACTGCCGCACCGATGCCGTGGAGTGCTCGGAGTCCCAGCGCTTTCCTTGGAGTTGTCACGAACAGGGGCAGGCACAAACCTGCGGAAGGGTGCAGACATGGCAGCGAAGAACGGCCTGGCTTGCTTACGCCTGGGGCCCAAAGCCGTCAGCCGCCGTCGGGACACGACCCCGTTGGATCGGTCCTGACCGGTACCTGGACGTTGGGCCACATCCTCGCTCTGTTCCTCCTCGGCGTCACCGCGATGCAGGACAACGGGCTCGAAGATCACGCCTCGCCCTTGGCCCATCGATCCGTCCCGGACCGCGAGACGCCCACCTGAGCAGGTGCGCCGATCACTCCGCGGCGCGCCCTAAGCCGCCTCTCGGGTCGCACGACTCGCATCGAGAGGCTGTTCCACCGTGCAGGGGTCCCCCCTCCACGCCCTACGGATTTCGGACGGAGGTGAACATCATGGAGGACCGCTCTCAGCTCGACACCGAGCCGGTTGAGGAGGTCGTGAGCCTGGAGGACGCGACGCTTCTGACGAAGGGCAACACCGACACCAGCGTGGAGAACAAGCGCTCGCCCTACGGGGCCTAGCGTCCGGCGGCGGCATCTTTCTGAGGTGCCGCCGCACCCTTTCAAGCTGATCGGAGGAGGTGACTACATGCGTTGGTTCGGTGGCGCTCGCGCCTCGTCCGGCACGCCTCCGGTGCCCTGGGGCGCGCGGCGCTTATGGCGGGAGCCGGAGGTCTGGTCCGTTGAGACCACGGTCCGCCTGGCAGAGAGTGAAGGCGGACGACGGCTGGCGGTGTTCGGTCCCTGCGGAGCGACGGACACGGAGCTGGCCCGGCTGGTTCGCTGTACCGACCTGCAGGAGTTCGACGCGGCGGCAACCGCCTGGTCTGGTTCGTACACTCTCGCCTTGGACGACCGTGGAGACTCGCTCACCCTGTGGGCCGATCCGGCGGGCTCATGCCCGCTCTACGTGACCGAGATCGATGGCGCACACGTGTGGGCCTCAAGCTCACTGGCGCTTGCGTCCCTGCTGGGGAGTCGGCCGGACACTGCTTGGCTGGCGGCTCACCTGGTGGACCCGGCCGCTTGGACGCCAGGGCTGTCGGCTTGGACCGGTGTTGAGCAGGTACCCCCGGGGCATCGATGGACAGTCCCGCACGACGGAGCACCGTACTCAACCCCCTACTGGAGGCCGGTCTCCTCCACCTGGCCCGAGGCGGTGTACAGACTCCGCAGCGACCTGGCGAACAGCGTCCTCATTCGTGTGAACGGGCGGCGTGTTTCGTCAGATTTGTCCGGCGGCCTGGACTCAAGCACCCTCGCTGCACACGCCGCACAGTGCGGCGCGGTACTGGGAGTCACGTTCCACCCCAAGGGGCGGGAGTCGGGAGGAGACGCGGACCACGCCCGCAGCGTGGCACGCGCGTTCCCATCCATAAGGCACAGCTTCATGGCCTTGGGGCGGGAGCACCTGCCGTTCACAGACCTGGACGCACTGGTACTCACGGATGAGCCAGCACCATCCGCCGTGACCATCGCCCAGCTCTGTTCGCATTTCGCCCTGCTGGCCGCTGAGGGCGCGTCCGTGCACCTGACCGGCGATGGGGGCGACTCCCTGTTCATGCCACCGCCGGTGCACCTGGCGGATCTCGCGCGCTCGGGCCGGCTGCTACGTCTGGCCCGAGACGCCCAGGCATGGGGGCGTCTCCACCGTTCGAGCCCCTGGCGTGTCGTGGCCGCAGCCTGCAAGGCACCCGCCCGACTGGGCAATGTGTCCCTACCGAAGCCTTGGCTCACCCATCACGCGGTCACGCTGGCCGAGTCGGTTGTCTCGACAGACGCGGACCCGGACCACTTGGGTTACGCCGATCGCCACCTCCTGAACGAGGCCCGCTATGTGGGCCGCACTGCCGCGACGGAGAATCAGCTCGCTGCCGTGTACGGGATCGAGATGCACAACCCGTTCACGGATGCCCGGGTTCTGGAGACCGTGATGGCCGCCCCCTCGTCGGAGCGCTGGTCCGCCCACCGATACAAGCCGCTGCTGAGCGATGCAGTCGCTGATCTTCTCCCCGATGATGTGTTGCAGCGCGGCTGCAAGGGGCTGTTCGCGGTGGACCACCATCACGGGCTCCGCGCCAACCAGACCCGCGTCCTGGAACTCGTGGCCGGCCATCTGGCTGACCTCGGCCTGGTGCGCCCAGCGGTCCTGCGCTCACTCCTTCGGCGGGCAGTACTCGGAATCGACATTCCCTGGGGGCTGATCGAACCGCTTCTCGGCACCGAACTGTGGCTTCGCACTACCGACACCGCAACCACGAGGGTTCGATGGGAGAAGAGGCCGTGAAGGTGCCTGCTCCTACTCGGTACACCCGCACCGCCCTCGCCGCGAACGTGGGCGTGGTCGTCAACTACCGGACCGGTACCACAGTGGTCCTTACCGGCGATGCCCTGAGCCGATGGCTCGAATCGCTGGAGCACAGCCAAGCCCCGGCTCCGGTGACTGTCCGCCCGTCCGAGATCTCATGGGGGACCAGCGAGTCATCCGCCCGGTTGGAGACCCCCGCCCCGCCTCCCTGGCCGTGGCGTCTCGCCGCGACGGCGCTTCTGCTGACGACGCTCGCTGCGCGTCACCTCGGGAGAGAGCGAACACGGTTCGGCCGATTGGTACGCCTCGCGGAAGCGGGCCGCAGTCTCCCGCCCCCGACCCGCGAACATGCGAGTCTGGCGGTCAGGTCGGTCCGTTGGGTCGCACGTGCCTTTCCCGCTCGCGTCGCATGCCTGGAGGAGTCCACGACTGCCGCTTTGCTGTTGGCTGTTGGTGGTCGCGGCGGTGCCTGGCGCCACGGCATCGCGACAGACCCGATACGCATGCACGCGTGGATCTGCGACAGTCATGACCAGCCTGTCGAAGAACCCGTCCAGACCGGTGACTACTCGCCCATCAACGGGCCAGCCAACGTCGAAGAGGTATAGATGACCGACCCGCACATCCTCCTTCCGGGCAAGCGCGTCAGCCTGGCCATGCCGAACCGCGACCACCTGCCCGACTATCACCGTTGGGAGAACGACCCCAGCACGATCCTCGGTTTCGGCACGCAGGTCCCGCAGTCCTGGGAGGTCCGTGCCGGCGGATGGGAAGCCGCAGGACGAAACCGGGACTTCCCGCAATTCGAGGTGATCACCACCGATGACCGAACACCGGTCGGCATCACGACTCTCCAGATCGATTCAGCCGTTCGGACCGCCGAGTACGTCATCCTTCTCGCGCCCGAAGCGAGGGGCAAAGGGCTGGCCACCGAGGCTACGTCCCTGACGCTTCGGTGGGCGTTCGAGTACGCCGCGCTGCGGATGGTCTGGCTCAAGGTGCTGGAGCCGAACGCAGCCGGGACCACGGCTTACCAGAACGCCGGGTTCAAACCCGCAGGGCGCCTGCGACAGTCAGGCTACTGGCTCGGCCGACCCTGCGATGAACTCCTGATGGATGTCGTCGCCGACGAGTTCTCCGCCGCGACCGCCTGAGGATGACCGGGCCCTGGCATGCCTGTTCGCCAGGGCCCGACGCAGGGCTGTGCGCTCCTGCGCGCCCGTTTCCGGCGCCCCCACCGATGTGCCGGCGCAAGGGGCTCCGGAGACTCGGGTGGGCGTCCTCGTGGCCTTGCGATGGTCGTGACGCTCCCTCTCCCGGCATGCCGGGCACGCAGCCGCACCGCACTCCTCGGCCTGGCTGAGGAAGCTCCTCTCGATCAACCCGGCGCACCCCGCCAACCCGCGAACCCCGAGTGGATCAACGCGGCAGAGCCCGTCAGGATGGCTGCACGCTCCACCTGGGCGAGGCAGGTGGCCCGGATCCCGAAAAAGTCACTGCTCGGTATGGAGCGGGCCAACTGGCCGCCTCCGGCGCCGACCGACTCGACCTGTCCTCCCCGCGCGCCGGCCAGGAAGGCTCAGGCTGCCGGTCCCGCGCTCGGGCACGCCATTGGTCGGGACAACAGAAAAACCCCAGGTGACCTGGGGTTTCTCGCTGGTGTCCGAGGGGGGACTTGAACCCCCACGCCCGATAAAGGGCACTAGCACCTCAAGCTAGCGCGTCTGCCATTCCGCCACCCGGACCAGGTGTGCTCCGCGGGCTTCCCGCGGCGACATGGATAACGATACCAAGGTTTCGGAGTGCCTCTCACCTGCGTATCCGGCCGGGAACCACTCATAAGCACGATTTATGGGCGGGGCCGCTCGGCTGCCCTGGTCCAAGGCGTCACGACGGCGGGGGTGCGGGGCCGGGCGGCCCCGGCGGCCGGACGGGGAAGCGCGCCCGGGCGACGGTGCGTGGGCGGAGCCGGGCAGGTCGGGGCGCGCCCGGACGACACCGGGGCGGCAGGCCGAGGCAGGGCGCGGACAGGGCCGGCCGGGACGGGCACGGCCCGGCGAGCCGGGCCGCGCGGCGGAGGTGAGGCTGGCGTGGGCCGGGCGGGCCGGGGGCGGGAGGGATGGCGGACAATGGGCGCGGTGCGGCCACCGGCGCCCGCCCGGCGGTGAGGGCGCGGAGCGGGTCGCGCGCACCTTCGTGACCGAGGGCCGGACGGCGGCGGGCGGACCGGCCGCCCCCCGTCCGGCCCGGACGCCAGACGAGAGACCGGGGCTGATGGATATGGGACGGGTCACCGAGCGACGGCGTGTCGTCCGGGTGCGGAACGGCGCGGTCAGCACCCGCCCGGACACCCTGGTCGCCGAGGAGCCGCTGGAGATCCGGCTGAACGGCAAGCCGCTGGCGATCACCATGCGCACCCCCGGCGACGACTTCGCGCTGGCGGCCGGGTTCCTGGTCAGCGAGGGGGTCCTGGCGCGGCCGGAGGAGCTGGCCACCATCGTGTACTGCGCGGGGGCGACGGCCGACGGCGGCAACACCTACAACGTGGTGGACGTCCGGCTGGCGCCCGGGGTGCCGCTGCCCGACATCACGCTGGAGCGGAACGTCTACACCACCTCCTCGTGCGGTCTGTGCGGCAAGGCGAGCCTGGACGCGGTCCGCACCACCGCCCGCTGGCCGGTCGGCGACGACGCCGGAGCGCCGGTCCGGGTGTCCGCCGGTACGCTCGCCGCGCTGCCCGACCGGCTCCGCGCGGCGCAGCGGGTGTTCGACCGGACCGGCGGCCTGCACGCCGCGGCGCTGTTCACCCCGGACGGCGAACTGCTGGACGTGACGGAGGACGTGGGCCGGCACAACGCGGTGGACAAGCTGGTCGGCCGCGCGTTCCGGGCGGGGCTGCTGCCGCTCCACCAGGCGGTGCTGCTGGTCTCCGGCCGGGCCTCCTTCGAGCTGGCGCAGAAGGCGGTCATGGCGGGGATACCGGTGCTCGCGGCGGTCTCCGCCCCCTCGTCCCTCGCGGTGGACCTGGCCGTGGAGACCGGGTTGTCGCTGGTGGGCTTTCTGCGCGGCTCCTCGATGAACGTCTACGCCGGCGAGCACCGGCTGGTGCTGGACGACGACGAAGAGCACCGGGCGGTGGCCGGTACCGGAGCGGAGGGCGCGGCGGGGCCGGACGCCTGACCGGGCGGCCGGGCGGCGGCGCCCGGCCGTGTTCCCGGCGTGCCGTCTCCGTGGGGCGCCCCGGAGGGGACGCCGTCGCCCCGGGCCGGGGCATCGCGGTGGGGTGCGGTCAGGCCGGGTCCGGGGCCGCCGTGCGGTCGGGGCCGCAGCCGGCTCCGGGGTCGGCGATCCGGGCGAGCAGGGCCACCAGCTGGGCGCGCTCCTGGGGGGTGAGGGCGGCGGTGAGCTCGTCGTTCGCCTCGTCGCCCAGCCTCTCGGTGCGGCGCAGCCGGCGCTTCCCGGCGGCCGAGACGGTCACGGCGTTCTTCCGCCGGTCGTCGGGGTCCGGGCCGCGCTCCACCAGCCCCTCGGCCTCCAGGTCACCGACGATCCCGACCATGTCCTTGGGGTCGATGCGCAGTGCCCGCCCCAGCTCCGCCTGGGAGACGGGCCCCAGTTCGGCGACGGCGCAGAGCACCGCGTGGTGCGTCATCCGCATGCCCTCCCGGGCCAGTGCCTGGGCCACCAGCCGGTGGCCCCGGGCCGCCGCGCGCCCGAGCAGCCAGCTGGGCAGGGTGCGGATGCGGGCGGGGGCGTACGGGGTCTCGGCCATTCGCCGAGTCTAACCAAAACCGTTGGACGCCCCCATGAATGGCGCTGTACCGTTGGGACTCCCAACGGTTTTGGAGGTGTACCGGTGCGCCGGGTGCGGTTCTACGAGTACGGCGGTCCCGAGGTGTTACGCGTCGAGGAGGCAGAGGTGCCCCGGCCCGGGCCCGGCGAGCTGCTGGTGCGCAACGAGGCGATCGGCGTCACCCTCCCCATGGTGCGGAAGGTGCGGGACGGCGGGGTGCCGCTGCCGGGGGGTGCTGGGCGGGGAGGTGGCCGGACGGGTGGCCGCGGTGGGCCCGGGGGTGACCGGGTTCGCGGTGGGCGACCGGGTGACCGCGCTGTGCTTCGCGGACGCCTACGCCGAGCAGTCGGTGGTCTCCGCCGCGATGGCCTCACCGGTGCCCGAGGGGGCCGGGGCGGTGGCGGCGGTGGCCCTGGTGCGCAGCGGCCTGGTGGCGCTCGGCGCGTACGCCAGCGCGCGCCCGGAGCCCGGTGACTCGGTGCTGGTGACCGGCGCGGCCGGCGGGGTGGGCCACCTCGCGGTGCAGCTGGCCCGGGCGCGCGGCGCGTCGCGGGTGGTCGCCGCGGCCGGTTCCGCGGCGAAGGCCGGTTTCCTGCGCGGCCTGGGCGCCGACGAGGTGGTGTGCTACGACGACGCGTCCTGGGGCGAGCCGGTGGACATCGTGCTGGACGCGGTCGGCGGCGAGCTGCTGTCCTCGGCGGTCGCCGCGCTGGCGCCCGGCGGCCGGCTGGTCGCGTACAGCTCCGGCGGCGGGACCATCGCGGCGTACGACCTGCTGGTGGGCGGCCGGAGCGTCACCGGCTTCCAGATGGCCCGCACCGCGGCGATACGGCCGGCCCTGGTGGAGAGGTGGCGTCAGGAGCTGTGGGGTCTGCTGGCGGAAGGGCGGCTGACGGTGTCGGTGCACGCGGAACTCCCGCTGACCGAGGCTGCGGAGGCGCACCGGATCATCGAGGCACGGGCCAACCTGGGCAAGGTGGTCCTCGTCCCCTGAACACCACCCGGACGGGTGACGGGGGCGGGCCGGGGCGGGAGCGGCACGGTGGCGCGGTGACGCAGGTGGCGGGGACGACGGGGGGCGGCGCCGGGCGGTGCGTCACGGGGGTGACGTCCGCACGAGCATCCCGCCCGGACGGTCGGACGCCGGCGGGCCGGAAGGGGTCGCCGGTACCCAGGCTCCGGACCACCGGCGGCCCGGAGCCCGTGCCGGCCACCCGCGGCCGGGCCACCGGGCCGGGGCGCCACCCGGCGCCGCCCCGGCCCCGTCACCTCCGGCCGCCCCCGGGCCTGGTGCGGCATCCGGGCACGGTCGCCCGGGAAGCGGAGCCGGACCCCGGACCGGGCACCCCGGGGCCCCGGCAGGACCGAAGGCCCGGGCACGACCGGGGCACGGGCCGGACCGCGAGGGGCGAGGGCCGGAAGAGGGCCGGAACCGAGGGGCCGGCGAGCCCGGGCCGCTGGCCCCCAAGGGGCGGACACGGCGCCCGCGGGGGCGCACACCGGCGGCGCGGGCGCCTCCGCGCATGGACCGACATCACCCGGTCGGCCTATTTCTATGGAAATGTGACGCCGGGTCCTTGTCGCCCGTTCCCCCACCCGCGAGACTGCGGACAGCGCACCAGGGACGTGGGATGTCGTGATGTCCGGATGTCATCGAAGGGTCGGTCGGCCATGGCGCCAGATCTCCGTGCTCGTTCCAGAAGACGGCGGTGGCACCGCACGTGGGCGTTAGTCGCCACCGCGGTCCTCGCTTCCCTCCCCATTCCGGTGCGGGCCGCGGACGCCGGTGATCCGGCGTCCGCGGCCCGCACCGCTTTCGAGCAGCAGGTACTTTTCAAGTCTTCCCGGGATCAGGGGTATTCGTGCTTCCGGATCCCGGCGATCGTGAAGACCACCGAGGGCACGCTGCTCGCCTTCGCCGAGGGCCGGGTGGACAACTGCGGTGACGCCGGCGACATCGACCTGGTGCTCAAGCGCTCCACCGACGGCGGCCGCACCTGGGGGCCACTTGAGGTGGTGGACGAGGGGGCCGGTGACACGCACGGCAACCCGGCGCCCGTGGTGGACACCCGGACCGGCCGCATCCTGCTCGCCACCACGTACAACACGGGCCGGGACGACGGGCAGAACTGTGACGTGCCCTGCGACCGCACCCCGCACCTCCAGTTCAGCGACGACGACGGCCGCACCTGGTCCGCGCCGCGCGACCTGAGCGGGTCGATCATGCCCCCGCACTGGAACTCCTGGTACGCCACCGGGCCGGTGCACGGCATCCAGCTCACCCGCGGCCGCCACAAGGGCCGGCTGGTGTTCGGGGTGAACGCCGAGACCCACGACGGCACCCGGGTGACCCACAACCACGCCGCCCTGGTGCTCAGCGACGACGGGGGCGCGTCGTGGCGGCTCGGTGCGGTGGACAGCTGGCCGGTCGCGGCCGACGGAACGTTCCGTCAGAAGCCGTCGGAGCTGACCCTGGTGGAGCGCGCCGACGGCGCCGTCTACGTCAGCGGCCGGGAGCAGGACGGTACCGACCTCGGCCACCGCGCCTACGCGGTCAGCCGGGACGGCGGCGCGAGCTTCGCCGCCCCCTTCCGCACCGTCCCTGACCTGTACACCCCGCAGGTCCAGGGGTCCCTCCTGCGGCTGCGCGACGAGGCGACGGACGGCTACAGCAGGCTGCTGTTCGCCGCCCCCGGCGACCCGGACCGGCGGCGCACCATGATGATCCGGTCCTCCTGGGACGAGGCCCGGACCTGGGACGGCACCGACCGCGGCAAGGTGGTGACCACCGACTGGTCGGGCTACTCCGACTTGGTGGCCATCTCCCGGGACGAGGTGGGCCTGCTCTACGAGGGCGGGGCGGTGGACGCCCGGGACGAGATCCGGTTCGCCCGTTTCACCGAGGACTGGCTGGGGCCGCGCCGGGGACCGGATGCCACGACCCCGGACCGGGCGTCGCGGGGCCGGGGCGCCACGGTGCTCGGCGGCACCACCGGGACCGAGGGGCGGTTCGGGCGCGCGGTGGCCTTCGACGGCCGGGACGCCGCGGTACGGCTGCCCTACCGGCCCGCGCTGCCGCTGGGCGCCGGGGACTTCACCGTGAGCCTGTGGTTCCGGTACTCCGCGGGCTCCGGGCAGCAGCCGTTCCTGTGGATGGGCGGCATCGGCAACCGGCAGCCGCAGGTGTGGCTGCGCGGCGAGCCGGCGAGCGGCAGGGTCCGGGCACTGATCACCACCGTGCAGGGCGCCGCGCCGCCGGCCTCCGCCTCGGTCAGCACCGTCGGCGCGTACAACGACGGGAACTGGCACCACGCGGCGCTGATCCGCTCGGGCGGCCGGCTCAGCCTCTCCGTGGACGGCGCGGAGGCCTCATCGGTCCCGGACGTCGCCGGCACGGTCAGCCGGACCTCTCCGTTCGGCGTCCATCTGGGCCAGGCGATGGACGGCCGCTCGCACCTGACCGGGGCGCTCGACGACGTCCGGGTCTACCGGCGGGCGCTCACCGGCACCGAACTCCGCGACGTCCGCGAAGGCGGCACGCCGCTGGACGGGAAGGGCAGCGACGTGGTGTTCCGGCTGCCGCTGGACCGTATTCGACCGGCCGCGGACTGACCGCCGGCCCCGGCCAGGTCGACCGCCGGGGACGGTCGGCCGCCGGGACGGTCGGGCCCTGGCGCGGTGGGGGCTCGTGGCGGTCGGGCCCTGGCACGGTGGGGGCTCGTGGCGGCGTGCCCGTCCGGTCGCCCGCCTTGGGCCGGGGACGCGGCCCCGCTTCACGGTGCCGGTGAGTCGGTGGCGCTCGCAACGGTCGCCGCACCGCCGGCCGCGTGGCCGTTGCCGGCACCGGCTGCCCCGCCGGGCTTCCCGGCGCCGGTTGCCCGGGTGGCTCCGGCTGTTCCGCCGGCTCCGAGGGCTCCGCCGGTACCGCCCGCACCGGCGGCCTGGTCGGTACCGGTGGCTGCGGGGGTCTGCGGGCCCGACCGGGCCGCCAGGCGTCCGGCGAGTACCGCGCAGACCATCAGCTGCAACTGGTGGAAGAGCATCAGCGGCAGCACCACCCAGCTCGCCTCCGCCCCGAACAGCACGCTCGCCATCGGCAGCCCGGCCGCCAGGCTCTTCTTCGACCCGGCGAAGAGCACGGTGATCCGGTCCGCCCGCGCGAACCCCAGCCACCGGGAGCCGTACCAGGTCAGGGCCAGCATGACGGCCAGCAGCACCACCTCCACGGCCAGCAGCGCCGACAGCCGGGGCGGCGAGATCTGCCGCCACACCCCCGCCCGGGTCCCGGCGCTGAAGGCCACGTACACCACGAGCAGGATGGCGCCCCGGTCCGCGTACCCCAGGGCCTTCCGGTGCCGGGACACGACCGGTCCCACCCGGCGGCGCAGCACCTGGCCGGCGAGGAACGGGGCCAGCAGGTGGAGCGCGACACCGGTCAGCGCACCGGTGGACAGCCCGTCGCCCATCGCCCCCGCTCCACCGCTGAGCAGCGCGGCCGCCAGCAGCGGCGTCAGCACCACGCCGAGGAGGCTGGAGAAGGAGCCCGCGCAGACGGCGGCGGCCACGTTGCCGCCGGCGATGGAGGTGAAGGTGATCGAGGACTGGATGGTGGAGGGCACCAGGCACAGGAAGAGCACCCCGGTCGCCAGCCGGTCGGTCAGCAACCACGGGGCCAGGCCGGCGGCGGCCAGCCCGAGCAGCGGGAATGCGACGAAGGTGCAGAGCACCACAGTGGTGTGCAGCCGCCACTGCCGCATCCCGGCGAGCGCCTCCGCGGTGGAGAGCCTGGCCCCGTAGAGGAAGAAGACGAAGGCCACCGCGCCGGTCGCGGCGTGCTCGGCCGGCGTGGCGGTACGGCCGGCCGCGGGCAGCACGGCGGCCAGCAGCACGGTGCCCAGCAGGGCCAGGACGTAGCCGTCCACGGGCAGCCGGGCGGGCAGGGTGAGGACGCGGCGGTTCATGATCTCCAGCGTGCGGCGCGGACCCGCCATCGGGAATCCCGCTCACCGCTCTGACTGTCATCACGTTTCGCGATGGGGCCGCGGCGGCAGGTCCGTGACGCCGGGTCTCGCGCGGTGCCACCACGCCGGGCGGGACCGGGCCGTTCCGGTACCGGGCCGGGGGGCGCCGTTGCCCGCCGGCGCGGGGGGACGCGGGTTCAGGTGCCGTCGAGGGCGGTGAGCGGCAGCGGCCAGGCCGTGGCGTAGCCGCCGTCATGGTGGACCAGGGGCGCCGCGTGCTCCCGGACCCCACCGGCGTAGACCTCGCCGACCACCAGCAGGTGGTCGCCGAGCCGCTGTTGCAGGACCGTACGGGCGGCGAGCCAGGCCGGTGCGGCGGTGAGTACCGGCACCCCGTCGGCCCTGCGGACGACGTCGGTGCCGGCGAAGCGGTCGATACCGCCCCGCGCGAACCGGCCGGCCAGTGCGGCGTTGTGCGCCCCGAGCAGGTGGACCGCGAAGCGGTCCGCCGTGCGCACCGCCCCCGCGGCCGAGGCGGACACGTCCACGCAGAAGGAGACCAGGGGCGGCCGGAGCGAGACGGAGGTGAAGGAGGTGGCGGTGAAACCGGCGGGTCCGGGCACGGTGACGATCGTGACGCCGGCCGCGTGGCGCCGCAGCGTACGGCGCAGCAGCACGTCTCCGGCGATGCCCGGCAGCGGGCCGGTCCGTCGGGGCGGGACGGTTGAGGGCATGGTTCTTCTTCCGTTCTCGGCCGGGTGAGCGGGCCGGTGGTCCGGGCGCGCGGGCCGGTGGTCCCTGGCGCGCGGGCCGGTGGTCCTGGCGCGCGGGCGGGTGGTCCGGCTCCAGGGGCGGGGGTGGGCCGGGCGCGCGGTCCGGTCGTCCGGGCAGGCGGGCCGGTGGTCCGGTCCCACGGGTGGCGTTGGCCAGGCGCACGGGCCGGTTGTCCGGCTCCAGGGGCGGGTTGGCCGGGCGCGCGGTCCGGTCGTCCGGGCAGGGGGAGCCGGTGGTCCGGTCCCACGGGTGGCGTTGGACAGGCGCACGGGCCCGGTGGTCCAGGAGCGCGGGCCGGTCGTCCGGCCCTACGGGCGGGGTTGTCCGGTACCAGGGGCGCGGCGGAGCCGGTTCGTCTCCGGTGGGTACCGGCGCACCGGCTGCCGGCCGCGCCGGCTGCCCCGGCTCCGTACCGTCTCCCGGCGCCACCGGGCCGCCGCGGTACCGGGACAGCGCGACAGCCGCGGGGTCCTGGGCGGCCCGGGGACGGCCGGGCGGTGTGGCCTCCGTGCCCCACGGCCGACCGGGCATCGACGGGGCGTGGCGCCGGGGTGCCGGTCCCGGGTCTCCGGAACCCGGGCGGCATCCCTTGTCAGGCCCGGCGCCGGGGACGCCGCGGATCGGCGCCGGGGCAGGCGCGGGCCGGTCCGGACGGGCGCCGGGGTGGGCCGCGAGTCGGCGCCGAGGTGGGCCGGCACCACGACCCGGCCTGGCCGGGCCAGGCGAAACGAGTTCCGCGGCCGACCCGGGCGGGAAT
Organism: Streptomyces pactum; assembly: GCF_016031615.1. GTDB lineage: Bacteria > Actinomycetota > Actinomycetes > Streptomycetales > Streptomycetaceae > Streptomyces > Streptomyces pactus. Next base: position 6,212,622 of record NZ_JACYXC010000001.1, on the reverse strand, counting down.
CGGCACCGCGGCCGGCCCGGACGGGAACGAGTACCGCGGCCGGCCGCGGTCCGAGGCAGGGTGGGGCCCCGGGAGGGGCGCTCCGGCCCGGGGCCGGGCCGGAGCAGGTCCGGCGGACCCGGCCGTCAGGCCGGCCCCTCCCCGCAGGGGCCGTCCCCGTGACCAGGGGGTGTGCCTCCAGCCGGGTCAGCAGGTCACGCAGTTCCTCGGTGGCCTCGGCCGGCAGCGGGAGCAGCGGCGGGCGCGGCGGGCCCGCCGGCCGTCCCTGGAGTTCCAGGCCGGCCTTGATCGTGCGCGGCAGGCCGTGGGCGACGATGAACCGCAGGAACGGCAGCTGGGCCGCGAGGAGTTCGTCCGCCCGCTCCTCCTCTCCCCGGCGGACCGCGTCGTACAGGGCCAGCGGCCACCGCGGCAGCAGGCACGGCGCCGCGGTGCACCAGCCCGCCGCGCCGGAGCGGAGCGCGTCGAGGGCGACCGGGTTGCTGCCGTTGTAGACCGACAGCGAGCCCCCGGACAGCTCCCGGATGGCGCGGAAGCGCGCCACGTCGCCGGAACTCTCCTTGACCATGGTCAGGTTGGGGATCCTCGCGGCCAGCGCCACCACGGTGGGCGGCGTCAGGTCGACGCCGCTGGTGCCGGGGTTGTTGTAGAGCATCACCGGCAGGTCGGTGGCCGCCGCCACCGTGGCGAAGTGCCGTTCCAGCTCGTCCTGGGTGAGCTGCCAGTACGTCTGCGCCAGCACCATGATCGCGGTCGCCCCGTGCCGGGCGGCCACCCGGGCCCGCCGCACGGTGGTCTCCGTGCTCCAGTGCGAGACGCCGACCAGTGTCGGCACCCGGCCGGCCACGGTCGCCAGGGTGGTCTCGCAGACCGCGTCCCACTCCTTCTCGCCGAGGTAGGCGCTCTCCCCCGTGCTGCCCAGCGGGGCCACCGCGTGGCTGCCGGCGTCCACCAGTTCGCCGGTCAGCCGGCGCAGTGCCGCCAGATCGACCTCGCCGGTGTCCGGGGAGAAGGGGGTGACGGGGTAGGAGATGATCCCGCTGAGCGGGGGGCTGGACGTCATCACAGGGCCGTCCCTTCACGGACGCAGTCGGGGTGGTTGCGCAGCGCGCGGCGGGCGTAGTAGGCGAAGTTGGCCTGGTTCCGCCGGTCGGTGGAGGTCCAGTCGTGCGCCTCGCGGGCCTGCTCCGGCGGCAGTGGCTGGATCGTGCCGGCCGACATGGCCAGCAGCTGGAGCCGGGCCGCCCGCTCGATGAGGATGGCCAGGTTGCACGCCTCCTCCACGGTGCCGCCGGTCACCAGCTGACCGTGGTGGGCGAGGAGGACGGCGCGCTTGTCACCGAGCGCCGCGGAGATGATCTCCCCCTCCTCGTTGCCGACCGGGACGCCCGGCCAGTCCTTGAGGAAGGCGCAGTCGTCGTACAGCGGGGTGGTGTCCATCTGCGAGACCACCAGCGGCACTTCCAGCATGGCGAGCGCCGCCGTGTGCAGCGCGTGCGTATGGATCACGCAGTTCACGTCGGGGCGCGCCCGGTAGATCCAGGAGTGGAAGCGGTTGGCGGGGTTGGGCATGCCCGCGCCCTCCTGGACGGTGAGGTCCTCGTCCACCAGCAGCAGGTTGTCCTCGGTGATCTCGTCGAAGCCCAGCCCGAGGCGCTGGGTGTAGTAGGTGCCAGGCTCGGTCCCGCGGGCGGTGATCTGACCGGCGAGCCCGGAATCGTGACCGCCGTCGAAAAGTATCCGGCAGGTCAGCGCCAGCTTCTGCCGGGTGGTCAGTTCCGAGTCGCCGAAGTGCTCGCGCATCTGCCGCTCGGCACGGCCGACGAGCACCTCCTTCGTCTCGTGCAGCGTGTTCGCCATGTCCTCTCGCTCCCTTCCTCGGGCGCCGGTGTCCTCGGCCGCCCGGACGGCCTGGTCCCGCGGCGGACAGCCGCGGCCAGGAAACTGAGATCACTATAGGACACAAGGTTTCCTGAGCGGAAGGGGGCGGGAGGCGTAGGCGTGGCCCTCGGTGGAGGGTGGCGACCGGGCCGCCGTGAGCGGCCGCACCGGAGGAACGGCGGGCACCGGTGAGCCGGCCCCCCGCGGCCACCGGTGCCACGGAGCCACCCCCGTGGACGTCACCCTCCGCCAGGACGGCCCCGGTCACCGCGGTGACGGGCCCATGCCGCGACGCGGCGCCGGCCGCGGGGAAACGAGCCCGTCGCGACGGCGGCGGCCCCGGCCGCGGGGCCGCCGCGCCCGTGTCACGACGCCGGCGGGCCGGGTCGCGGCGACGCCCCGAGGCGGGCGCCCGGCGGCGCGCGGGGGCTTCCGTACTACGATTCCGGCCTGACCACCGCGGCCTGGCCGAAACGGTCCGCCGGCCCGGTTCCGTCCGCCGATTTCCGGCCAGGGCGGCGGGTCGCGGGGCGGCGGGAAAGGACGAGGTGTGATCAATCGGGTGCGGCAGTTGCGCAAGGAACGGCTGATGACGCTGGAGGCGCTCGCGGAGCGCTCCGGGGTCACCAAGAGCTACCTGTCCAAGATCGAACGAGGTCGGAGCACCCCCTCGATCGCGATCAGCGCCGCGCTCGCCCGCGCCCTCGACGTCCCCCTGGACACCCTCTTCGTGGACGCCGAGCAGCTCACCGACGTCGCCGTGACCCGGGCCGGCGAGCGGCGGGCACTCACCCCGGGCGAGGGGCCCGGCCCCCGCTACGAGGGCATCGCGCTCCAGGCCGGCAGCAAGCGGATGACGCCGTTCATGCTCCACCCGCCGCACGACGCCTCGGCCGTGCCGTTCCGTGACCACCCCGGCGAGGAGTTCCTCTTCGTGCACACCGGGCGGGCCGAACTCCTGCTCCCCTCCGGCTCGGTCGAGCTGGAGCCCGGCGACTCGGCCTACTTCCGGGCCACCACACCGCACAAGGTCCGGTCGCTGAGCACCGAACGCGCCGCGGTGCTGCTGCTGGTCTGCGACGACGGCACCGGACCGGAGACCCCGCACCCGCACCTGCCCTGACCCGCGCGCGCCCGCTTAGCCTGTACGGCATGGACACGGGCCGGAGCGGTGCGCGGGGGACGACGGCGGGACAGTCACCGGCCGGCCCGCCGGCACCCGCCGCGCCGATGTTCGACCCGGTGCAGCTCCGGACCTTCCTGACGGTCGCGCAGACGCTGAGCTTCACCCAGGCGGCGCACCGGCTCGGCCTGCGGCAGTCCACCGTCAGCCAGCAGGTGCGCAAGCTGGAGGCCGCCGCCGGGCGGCAGTTGTTCGGGCGCGACACCCACGGGGTGGAGCTGACCGAGGACGGCGAGGCGATGCTCGGCTTCGCCCGGACCATCCTGGAGGCCAACGAGCGGGCGGCGAACTGGTTCACCGGGACCCGGCTCCGCGGCCGGCTCCGGTTCGGCGCCTCGGAGGACTTCGTGCTGACCCGGCTGCCGGAGATCCTGGAGGGGTTCCGCCGCGACCACCCCGAGGTGGACCTGGAGCTGACCGTGGAGCTCTCCGGCACCCTGCACGAGCGGTTGCGCGCCGGCCGGCTGGACCTGGTGCTGGCCAAGCGGTCCGAGGACCGGCCGCAGGGGCGGCTGGTGTGGCGGGACCGGCTGGTGTGGATCGGCGGGGAGCGGCTGCGGATCGACCCGGACCGCCCGGTCCCGCTCATCGTCTTCCCGCCGCCGGGGCTCACCCGGGCCCGCGCGCTGGAGGTGCTGGAGCGGCACGGGCGCCCCTGGCGCATCGTGTGCACCAGCGGCAGCCTCAACGGCCTGGTCGCGGCCGCCCGCGCCGGGCTGGGGGTGATGGCGCACACCCGTGGCCTGATCCCGCCGGGGCTGGTCCGGGTCCCCGAGCGGGCGGGCCTGCCGGACCTGGGCGCGGTGGACTTCGTCCTGCTGCACGGCGAACGCGGCCGGCGGGACGGCCCGGCGCGCGCGGCGGCGGAGGCCCTGGCCGCCGCGGTGCTGGCGGGCGGCGACCGGCTGCAGCGAGCCCCGTCCCGGTGACCCACCGGGCCCCTCCCGGCGACCTTCGGACTCACCCGGTGACCCTGAGGGCCTCCGGCCCGCACTCCCGGCGCCCCCGCGACCTCCCGTCCCGCGCCCCCGGCACTCCCGGTCTCCGGCCCGGCCCCGGCACCCCGGTCTCCGGCCCGGCCCCCGGGCGTCCCTCGGTCCCCGGCCCCGGCGGCCCGTGCCCGGCACCGGTCCGCCGGGTGAACCCCACTCGCCCGACGGCTGAAAATCGATGGAGCCTGTGCGGTCCGCGGAGAGATTCGGTGCAGAAATCAGCCACGTCAACCGGTGTCGCTGGTCATCAATCATCCGATCTTCAGCCGAAGTGCCCCGGTTTTCCCCACTGACAAGGGCATATGCACGTACGTTCCGCGGGGTGGCGGCCACTCCCGGCGCCCCGCGCCATCCGGTACGGTCGCGGCGCTGTGCGGAGCGCTTCGAGGAGCACGTCATTGCGCGAGATCACCGTCCCTGCCTCGGCGACCGTCCCCCACGTGGGCGGACTGGCGGACGCCGTCTTCGAGCACGCGGCCGAAACCCCGGAGCTGCCCGTGCTCGCCCGCCGCACCGCGGACGGGGGGTGGCGGGACGTCACCGCGGCCGAGTTCCGCGACGAGGTGCTGGCGCTCGCCAAGGGACTGCTCGCCGCCGGCATCCGGTTCGGTGACCGGATCGCGATCATCTGCCGGACGCGGTACGAGTGGACGCTGTTCGACTTCGCGGTCTGGACGGTGGGCGCGCAGAGCGTGCCGCTGTACCCGACCTCCTCCGCCGAGCAGGTCCGCTGGGCACTGCACGACGCGAAGGTCTCGGCCTGTCTGGTGGAGCACGAGGACCACGCGATGACCGTCGGCTCGGTCATCGACCGGCTGCCGGAGCTGCGGCACCTGTGGCAGCTGGACGCGGGGGCGCTCGCCGACCTGGTCGCGGCGGGCGCGCGGGTGGACGACGTGGCGGTGGACCGGCACCGGCTGGCCCTGACGCCCGACGCGACCGCCACCGTCATCTACACCTCCGGGACCACCGGCAGGCCCAAGGGATGCGTGATCACCCACGCCAACCTGATGGCCGAGTGCGACAACATCGTCGCCCGTTACGCGCAGGTGTTCCGCAACCGCCCCGGGGAGCCCGCGGCCACCCTGCTGTTCCTGCCGCTGGCCCACGTCTTCGGCCGGATGGTGCAGGTCGCCGCGATCCGCGGGCGGGTGAAACTCGGTCACCAGCCGGAACTCAGCGCCGCCGCGCTGCTGCCGGTGCTGCGGTCCTTCCGGCCGACGTTCGTGCTCGCCGTGCCGTACATCTTCGAGAAGGTGTTCGCGGCGGCGCGGCGGCGGGCGGAGGCGGAGGGGAAGGCGGGGCCGTTCGACAAGGCCGTCGAGGTCGCGGTGCGGTACGCGGAGGCGCAGGAGGCCAAGGCGTTCGGCACCGGCCCGGGGCCCGGGCCGGCACTGAGGGTGCAGCACCAGATGTTCGAGAAGCTGGTGTACGGCAAGGTGCGGGAGACGCTGGGCGGCCGGGTGCGGCACGCGATGTCCGGCGGCTCGGGCATGGAGCGCCGGCTGGGGCTGTTCTTCGCCGGTGCGGGCATCACCGTCTACGAGGGGTACGGGCTCACCGAGTCCACCGCCGCGGCCACCGCCAACCCACCGGAGCGGACCCGGTTCGGCACCGTCGGCAAGCCGATCTCGGGCACCTCGGTCCGGATCGCCGAGGACGGGGAGATCTGGGTCCGCGGCGGCCAGGTGTTCTCCGGCTATCTCGGTGATCCGCGGGCGACGGCGGCGGTGCTGCGGGACGGCTGGCTGGCCACCGGCGACCTCGGCTCGCTGGACGGGGACGGGTATCTGACGATCACCGGGCGGAAGAAGGAGGTCCTGGTCACCTCCGGCGGCAAGACCGTCTCCCCGGTGGTCCTGGAGGAGCGGGTGCGGGCGCATCCACTGGTGTCCCAGTGCATCGTGGTCGGCAACGACCGGCCGTACGTCGCGGCGCTGGTGACGCTGGACCCGGAGGCGGTCACCCACTGGCTGCTGATGTGCGGCAAGAACCGGATGCGGAGCGACGAACTGGTCCGGGACCCGGACCTGGAGGCCGAGATCCGGCGGGCGGTGGTCGCCGCCAACACGCAGGTCTCGCACGCCGAGTCCATCCGCACCTTCCGGATACTGGCCGCCCAGTTCACCGAGGAGCACGGTCTGCTGACGCCGTCGCTGAAGCTGCGGCGGAAGGCGATCGAGCACGCCTACGCGTTCGAGGTCGACGCGCTCTACCACGGGTGAGCCGCGGCCGGGGCCTTCCCGCCGGACCGGTCCCTTCGCGGCGCCGGCCCCGGCCGGTCCGCGGGGCTGCCGGCCGCGGCAACCGGCCGCCGCGGGCCCCGCCACGGGACCCGGCCGCGGGCCCCGTCACGGGACCGGCCGCCGGACCGGTCACGGAACCGGCCGCGGCGACCGTCCCCGCCGCGGACGCGGAACCCGGGGACGCGGACCCCGGGGACACCCGGGGGCACGGGACTCGGGAACGCGGGCCCGAGGACGCCGAACGTCGGGAACGCGGAACCCGGGAAGCGGAACCCAGGGGCGCCCGGGGACGTACCGGCCGGCCCGGCGGCCGCGCCGGCCGGTACCGGTCCGGTGCCGTCAGGCCGCCGGGCGGACCCCGGTGTGCACGGTCTGCGCACTGAGCAGGAACACGTCGGGACGGCGCAGCACCCCCGCCGCGTCGTCCGGGTCGATCAGCCGGTCGAGGGTGGCCCGGTCCTCGGCGTCCAGCTCGTCCGCCAGGACCTCGCGCGTGCGGGTGAGGTCGGCGTGGACGAAGCGGCGCACCGAGTCGTCCAGCGGCGCGGGCACGTCCAGCAGGAAGGTGCGGCTGCGGACCTGCTCCAGGCCGGCCGCGGTGAGCAGGGCCGGCCAGTCCTCCACGGTCTCCCGGGACCCGGGGAGTCCGGCCCGCATCCGCCGGAACCAGTCCTCGGCGACCGCGTCCAGCCGCGCCTCCAGCCCCGGGCGGCCGATACCGAAGTCGCGCGGCAGCCGGCGGGCCGGCAGTCCGCCCTCGGCGACCGCGAGCACCCCCGACGGGCGGAGCCGGCCGGCCAGGGTCGCCACGGCGGCCCCCTGGTCGCCCACGTGGTGCAGGGCCTTGCTGGACCAGATGAGGTCGGCGTCGCCGATGTCGGGCAGCCCGTCGGTGATGTCGGCGTGCACGGTCCGCAGCCGGTCGCCGACGCCGGTCCGGGCGGCGCGGTCCCGGGCCCGTTCCAGCAGCGCGGGCTCACCGTCCACGGCCACCACCTCGGCGGCCGGGAACGCGGTGGCGAACAGGCAGCCGGCCACGCCCGGGCCGCTGCCCACGTCCCACACCCGGCCGACGGCCGTGGCGTCCCGGCCGGTCAGGCCGCGGAGCCAGTCGGTGACCTGCTCCAGGAGCGGGATGCTGATCTCGGCCTGGGCCTCCAGGTGCGGGCCGAGGTCGTCCCAGTCCAGATCGGTGGTGTCGTGGTGGTGCCCGTGGTGGTGGTGCCCGCTCATGCTGCCTCCGTGTCTCGTTCCGGACGTGCGCCCCGGCGGCCGGCCGGGACGCCCGCCGTGGCCGTGGTACGCCCGCCTGCCCGTGGAACGCCCGCCGTGGCCGTCCCCGTCCGCGCCCAGCGTGTCCGGACGGCCGCCGGGTGCGCAATTCTCGTTGCCGTTTCCGCAACGCCGCCGCGACCGGGCCGTGCCGGGCGGCAACCCGACAGGGACGACTGGGACCGGACCGGGCCGGGCCGGGCGGGCCGGCGTGGACGACGAGAACGACGGCGGAACGGGCCGGCCGGCGGTACCGGCGCGGGACGGGCGGGTGCGCACCCGCGCCGCGACCGGTCCGGCGGCCGACGGACCGGTCACCGCCCAAGGGGCCGCCCCCGGCCCCGCCGCTCCCCCGGACGGGACACCGCACCGTTCGGCTACCGTTCGGGCATGACAACTGTCGTGGTTGCCCCCGGAGTCGGCGCGCTGTTGCGGGAATGGCGGGAGCGGCGCCGGATCAGCCAGCTGGAGCTGGCGCTGCGCGCCGACTCCTCCGCCCGGCACATCAGCTTCGTCGAGACCGGCCGGTCGCGGCCGAGCGAGGAGCTGCTGCTCCGCCTCGCCGACCACCTCGACGTACCGGTCCGGGAGCGGAACGCGCTGCTGATCTCCGCCGGTTACGCCCCGCGCTACGCCGAGACCTCACTGGACGCGCCGACGATGAGCACCCTGCGGGCGGGCATGGACCAGCTGCTGCGCGCCTACGAGCCGTTCCCGGCGCTGGTGACGGACGGCCGGTACGACATCCTCGCGGCGAACGCCGGCATCATGGCGCTGGTGGACGGGGTCGCGCCGCACCTCCTGCAACCCCCGCTGAACGGGATGCGCATCACCCTGCACCCCGAGGGCCTGGCCCCACGGATCCGGAACCTGCGGGAGTGGCGCCGCCATCTGCTGGACCAGATGGAGCGGCAGCTGGCGCTGATGCGGTCCGCTCCGCTGCGGGCGCTGTACGACGAGGTGGCCGGCTATCCGCTGCCGGGGACCGGTGGTGACGAGGTGGCGGCGGAGTCCGAGCACTGCCCGTTCGCCCTGCCCATGGTGATCGAGCACGACGGGCGGGTGTTGTCCTTCATCTCCACCATCGCCACGTTCAACACCCCGATGGACGTCACCGTCTCCGAGCTGGCCATCGAGACGTTCCTGCCGGCCGACGCCGCGACCGCGGCGTATCTGCACCGCCGGCCGGCCTGACGCCGCACGGCGGACGGGCGGCGCGGAACCGTGGGCCCCGGCCCACGGCGGGGCGGGGCGGCACTGCGCCCCCGGACCCGCGCCCCGGACCGCGCCACCCGCGCCGGCGGGACCCGCCGACGGGGCCCGAACCCGGCACACGGCAGCAGCGACGGGCACACGGCAGAGGCGGCCGGCGCACGGCGGAGGCCCGGCGCGCCGCCGCGCGCCGGGCCCGTTCCGCTCCCGGGTCAGCCGCCGGCCGTGGCGCGCAGCGCGCCGTACTGGAGGGCGGCGAAGCCGGCGACGGTGGCCCCCTGCAGCAGCGTCCAGACGGTTCCGACGGTCGTCGGGGACAGCCACAGGAACAGCGCGACGACGCTGAGCACCGCCCACAGCGCATTGGCCTCCACGACGCAGCGGACGCCGAACGCGGGCGGCTGCGGGCGGGCGGCCAGCAGGCCCACGCCGGCCGCGAAGACGGTGAGGAACGCGCCGAGGCCGATCAGCAGGGCCCGCTCCACGCCCAGCAGGTCGCCCAGCGGTCCGGAGGCGGCCAGGTAGGCCAGTCCGTTGCCGCCGGTGACCACAGCGTCCAGGGCGAGGAAGCGGCGCAGCCAGGTGCGGGAGGCGGTGGCGGGGACGGTGGCGGGGGTCGCGTGGGTGGTGGTCATGACGGTACCTCCGGCTGCGGTGGGTGCGGGTGTGCCCGGATGTCCCGGCCGGAGTGCGCCGGCCGGGACATCCGGTGCCTTCACCCTGCCGCCACCGGCGCGCGGGGTCGATTACGCGTCAGGTAATGGCGGCGTCCCCGGCGCGCCGCCGCTTCCGGGCGGCCAGCCAGGCGTGGAGGAGGACGCCGGCGAAGAGGAACAGCACGCCCTGGTAGACGGCGGCGTAGCCGGCGCCCGCCACCAGCCAGAAGGAGAAGCCGAAGCCGGTGACCGCGAGCAGCACGTCCAGGGCGAAGCGGCCGCCGCGCACCCGGTCGGACCGGCCGGAGACCAGGAAGTACAGCTGGGCGCCGCAGGCCAGCAGGTAGGGCACGGTCGCCGAGAAGGTGGTGATCAGCACCAGGACCTCGAAGACGCGGTCGGAGGAGCCGAGGTGGTTGATCACGGTGAGCAGCGAGGCGAGGACCGTGCCGATGAGCACCCCGGCGGTGGGGACGCCGCGGCGGCGGACGGCGAAGACCGCGGGGAACAGCCCGTCACGGGCGGCGGCGTAGGGGGCCTGGGCGCTCATCAGCGTCCAGCCGTTGAGGGCGCCGAGGATCGAGATCACCGCGGCCACCGCGATCAGCGTGCCGCCCCAGGCGCCGCCGAACATGGCGTCCACGGCGTCGGAGAACGGCGCGTCGGAGGTCACCAGGTCCTGGTGGGCGACGGTGCCGAAGACGGCCAGGGTGCCCAGCAGGTAGACCACGGCGGCGCCGATGGTGCCCAGCACGGTGGCCCGGCCGACGTTGCGCTCCGGGTCGCGGACCTCGCCCGCGCTCATCGCCGCGGACTCCACCCCGACGTAGGAGTACAGCAGGATGGCCGCGGCGGCGGAGAGTCCGCCCAGCGGGCTGCCGCCGCCCTCGGTGAACGACCCGAGGTTGCCGGCGTCGAAGAAGAACAGTCCGGCGACGGCGATGAACAGCAGCGGCAGGAACTTCAGCACCGCCGAGACCAGCTGCACCGCGCCCACCCAGCGGGTGCCGGCCAGGTTGGCGAGCGTGGGCAGCCACAGCGCCAGCAGCGCGACGGTCAGATCGGTGGCGCCGTTGCCGTGGCCGGGGAAGAGCACGTGGACGTAGCCGACCACCGCGACCGCCAGGGCGGCGTTGCTGACCCAGCTCATCGTCCAGTACGACCAGGCGGAGAGGAACCCGGCGAAGTCACCGAACGCCTCGCGGGCGTAGACGTACGGGCCACCGGTGCGCGGGTCGCGGCGGGCCAGCCGGCCGAAGACCAGGGCGAGTGCCACCGCGCCCACGGTGAGCACGGCGAAGGCGAGCAGGCTGACCGTGCCGTACGGGGCGACGGAGGCGGGCAGCAGGAAGATGCCGCCGCCGATGATGTTCCCCATCACCAGCGCGGTGGCGGTGGGCAGCCCGAACCGCCGGGCGGTGCCGGACGGGGCGGGGGCCGCGGGCGGCGAAGTGGCCGGGGCGCTCGCCGGGACCGGGACCTGTGCGGCGCCGGGGGGCGGGGGGGCCGGGACGGTGCAGGGGGGCGGGGGGCCGGGGGACGGCACCGGGGCCGTCCCCGTCGGGGACGCGGGCGGACGGCGGGTGGGGCTGTGGTGCATGGGGTGGTGCTTCTCTCCTGGGGCCGCGGCTCGGCGATGGCGCGTGGGTGCCGAACGCCCAGCCATGGTCAGGGATGGAAAGCATCCCGCCAAATCACCGGGTTTTGTCCGGTATCACTCGGGTGATGGCCGGAAATGGTGTGGTGATCTCGTCGGTCAGCGGTGATTCCTCCGCGGGCACCTGGGGGCCGTGCGCCTCGTCCAGCCAGCGGCGCAGCACCCGGTGCACCGCCTCGGCGCCGACCGGCGGGCTCCCGTCGAGGGTGGGCGGGGTCAGCTCGCGGGGCCACAGCAGGAAGGCGTCGCTCTGCGGTCCGCCCAGGCCGCCGTGCGAGCCGATCTGGCTCTCGAAGGCGTGCACCTCCCCGGTCTCCGGACGGTACGCCGAGTTGATCATGATGTCGGCGGTGTGCGGGAACCGGTCGGTGCGCCGGACCGCCTCCACCGCCCCCTCACCGAACGGGGCCAGCGGGCTCTCCTTGATCACCAGCCCGCTGTCGAGATGGTGCTCGGCGCCGCCCGCGCCGAGCACCACCGGGCCGTGTTCGGCGGACCGGACCAGCAGGAAGCCGATGCCGGGGTGGTCGGCGAGCACCCGCAGCAGCGACGGGTGGCGGGCGTCGATCTGCTCCCGGGTCATCCGCCCGGGCACGTCGGGGAAGGAGACCAGGCCCAGATTGCCGGAGGCGAGCACCACCGGCCCCCGCCCGCCGCCGGAGCCGTCGCCACCCTCCCTCTCGGGGCGGCGCAGCGCGGCCCGGGCGGTGTCGCGGGCCTCCGCGCCGGAGGCGGCACTCCGGGCGCGGCGGGAGACCGGCAGGCCGCAGCCGGCCCGTACCAGGTCCTCCAGGGTGAGGCCGAAGCGGTCGGCGAAGGGCTCCCCGGGGCTCTGCCCGTGGTCGGACAGGAGCACGATGCGGTAGTCCCGCGGGGCGTGCTCGGTGACCTTGGCGATCAGCGCCACGGCCCGGTCCAGGCGGCGCAGCACCTGGTGGGTGTCGCGGCTGTACGGGCCGGAGTGGTGGGCCACCTCGTCGTAGGCGACGAGGTCGGCGTAGACGGCGGTGCGCCCGGAGAGGATGTCGCCGATGACCGCGGCCACCACCACGTCGCGCTCCACGACGGTGGCGAAGGCCCGGATGAAGGGGTACAGGCCGCCGCGGCGCAGGCGCGGGGTCTCGCGGCGCAGCCGGGCCCGGGTGGACTGGCCGATCTCCCGGAACACCTCGGCGATGAAGGAGCCGGCGGTGCGGGTGGCGTTGGCGGGGTCGGAGAAGTAGGCGAAGTAGCCGGACCGGGAGCGGTTGTGCCGGCCGCGCCGGGCGGCGACGGAGAGCACCAGGGCGAGCTGGTCGGCACCGCCGGTGAACAGGTTGCCTCGGCTGGCGCCGTCCACGGTCAGCAGCCCGCCGTCGCCGGTGCGCGCGGTGGCGCGGCGCTGGAGCTCGGCGGCGCTGGTGGGCCGGTTGCTCACCATCACCTGCCCGGTCTCCTTCTCGTACCAGCGGAAGGCGGGGACGTCCTCGGTGGAGCCGTGCAGGATGCCCAGCTGGCTGGCGCCGGTCTGGCTGGACCAGTCGGTGCGCCAGGGGGTGAGGGCGTGGGTGGTGCGGTGCCAGCGGGCGACGGTCTCCATCAGCGGCCGCTTGCCCCGTACGGCCGCGCTGAGCACGTCGTGGCCCACCCCGTCGAGCTGGAGGAAGACGGTGCCGGGCGGCGGCCGGTGCCCGTCCTGACGGCCGAGGGAGCGCCGGCCGCGGCCGGCCATCCGGGCCAGCCGGCGCCGGTACGCCCCGTCGTCGCGGACGGTGAGGAAGGTGCTGGTCGCCGAAGAGGCGGCGGACATCACGGCGGCGACCACCACGGCGGTCTCCGGTTCCGCCGAGCCCCGGCCGTCGGGGAGCAGGCTGAGCGCTATCAGCAGCAGCGAGCCGTTGAGGACGAACACCAGCAGGCCCAGGACGAACGCCGGGACCAGCAGCAGCGCCCGTACCAGCAGCGGCCACACCAGGGCGCCGAGCAGGCCGAAGGCCCCGGCGCCGAGGGCGGCGGTGACGCCGGTCCGGGTGGCGCTGTCGCCGTCGGCGGACTGGAGCCGGAAGTCCGGGAGGGCGGCGGCGAGCACCAGCATGGTCAGCGTCGAGACCGCCCACACCGCCAGGACCCGCAGAGCCGTGCCGCCCACGGACCGCCAGCCGGGCCTCCGCATGCTCATTCCACCTCGTTCCGCCGTTCCCGCCTCCCCAGCCTGTCACAGCCCCGCAGGTGCTCCGCGCCGCGGACGGGGGCCGGGCCGGGGCCGCGTGCCCAGGGGTGGGCGCCCCGGGCCGCGCGTCGGGCCGGGGGTGGGCGCGGGGGGCGCGGTCCCGGCGGGCGGCACGGCCGGGAGGGGGCGGGTCGCGCCGCCGGACCGGCGCACACCCCGGGGCGGGGGTTCGGCCGCACGGCCCCTGGGGCCGGCACGGCCGGGCGAGGTACGGGCCCTCCCCCTGCGCCCCGGGCGGGCGGGGTCCGGACGGGAGAGGTTCCCCAGGACGCCCCCGGAACCCGGCGCACCCCGGGCCGGGGTTCGGGCCGCGCGGTCCGGGGCAGGCGGGGGCCGGGCGCCGGTTCCGGCGGGTGCGGCGGGTGCGGCGGGCGTGCTCGTCGGCCCGTGGCGGGCTGAACTAGGCTCGGGGGGTGCTCGATCGGGCGACAGGAGGTTCCGGGTGCCGGTGGAAGTCACCTGGTGGGGTCATGCCACCGCGACCGTGCGGGACTCGGACGTCACCGTACTGACCGATCCCCTCTTCGCGCGGCGGCTGGCGCATCTGCGGCGCCGGCGGGGCGCGTTGCCGCCCCCGGCGGCGGCCGTCGCCGATGTCACGCTCGTCTCGCACCTCCACGCCGACCACCTCCACCTGCCCTCGCTCGCCCGGCTCGGCGCCGGCAGCCGGCTGGTGGTGCCGGCCGGGGCGGGTGCGGCGGTGCCCGGGCTGCGGCGGGTGGCGGCGGCCCGCCGGCTGCGGGTCACCGAGGTCGCGCCGGGCGACGAGGTGCGCGTCGGCGAGGTGCTGATACGGGCGGTGCCGGCCGCGCACGACGGACGGCGGCTGCCCTACGGGCGGCGCCGGGCGCCCGCGCTGGGCTACGTGGTGCACGGCGAGACCACCACCTACTTCGCCGGGGACACCGGGCTCTTCGACGACATGGCGGCGGTGGTGGGCCCGTGCGACGTGGCGCTGCTGCCGGTGGGCGGCTGGGGCCCGTACCTGGGGCACGGGCACCTGGACGCGCGGCGGGCGGCGCAGGCGCTGGCCCGGCTGGAGGCGCGCAGCGCGGTGCCGGTGCACTACGGCACGTACTGGCCCATCGGGATGGACGCGGTCCGGCCGCACGAGTTCCACTCCCCCGGCGACGACTTCGTACGGCACGCGGGCGAGCTGGCCCCGGACGCGGCGGTGCACCTGCTCGGGCACGGTGACACCGCGCTGCTGGAGGCCGCCAGGTGATCGACGATCTGGCGGGCGCGGTCCGCGCGGTGCCGCCCGAGTCCACCCAGCAGGCGGTCGGGTACCCCTCGCTCTTCCTGCTGGTGGTGCTGGGGGCGCTGGTGCCGGTGGTGCCGACCGGCGCGGTGGTCAGCTCGGCGGCGGTGGTGGCGCTGCACCAGACCGCGCCGCTCTCCCTGCTGATCGTCTTCGCGGTGGCGTCGCTCGCGGCGTTCTGCGGGGACCTGGGCCTGTACTGGCTGGGTGAGCGCGGGGTGCGGTCCCGGAACGGGTCGCGGTGGCTGGCCCGGATCCAGGAGCGGGCGGCGCCGGAGCGGCTGGCGCAGGCCCGGGACCGGCTGGAGGAGCACGGGGTCACGGTGCTGGTGCTGTCCCGGCTGCTGCCGGCCGGGCGCATCCCGGTGATGCTCGCCTGCCTGCTCTCCCGGATGCCGGTACGGCGGTTCGCCCGGGGCGCGCTGCCGGCGGCGCTGGCGTGGGCGGCCACCTACCAGGTGATCGGGATTCTGGGCGGTTCGCTGTTCGCCGAACCGTGGGAGGGCGTGGTGGCCGCGGTGGCGCTGACCGTGGTGGTCGGCGCGGCCCCGGCCCTGTGGCGCCGGGCCCGCCGTGCCCACCGGGAGCCGGCCGGCTGACCCGCCCCCCGCAGCGAGCCGGCCGGCCGGTCCGCCCCGGCGGGGCCCGGGATCCCGGCCCGGCCGGGCGAAGCGGTGACCGGCCGGGGCGGCGGGCCGGGGTCGGTCCGGCCGCACCCGGCCCGCCGGGCGGAGTCGCCGGGTCGGCGCACCGTCCCTGCCGTCGCCCCCGGCCGGCGCGTCCCCGCACCGGCCCCGTCGTCCCCCCGGCCCGCGCGCCCCCGCACCGCACACCCGCGGCGTACGCCCGGTACCCCCGCACCGCCCTCGCCCCCTCTCCACCCTCGCGCCCCTCCCCGTCCCGCACCGTCCGCCCCGCGCTTCGGGGACACCGGGCCGCCCACCACCGGGCCGCCCGGCACCCGGCCGCCGAGCGACGGCGAAGCCGCCGGGCCCCGTCCCCGTCACTCACCTTCCCGCGCGCCCCGGGCCGTTCCCGGGGCCCGCGGAGCGCCGGCCCCGCCCCGCCGGCGTCAGGCGCCCAGGGACAGGACCGAGGAGAGGGCCGCGGTGAGGGCCTGTTCCGGGTCGGCGACGGCCCCACATGACCGCCAGGCGACGAACCCGTCCGGGCGCACCAGCACCGCACCGTCCTCCGCGGTGCCGTGCGCGCCGGCCCAGTCCGCGCCGGGGACCGGCACCAGGTCCGCGTCCGGGCCGTCGCCGACCCGGTAGCGGTCGAGCGGCACCGCCAGCCGGGCGGCGGCCCGGCCGGCCGCGGTGTGCCAGGCGGCGCCGGCGGCGCCGGTGAGCAGCACGCAGCGGCGCTCGTACAGGTCGAGGGTGGAGATCCGCACGCCCGCGCGGAGCAGCCACAGGTGCGGGGCCCGGCAGCCGGGCGCGCCGGACGGCTCGAACCGCTCGGGCACCGGCTGCTGCCCGGGGTCGGCGCCGACCACCGCGCCGTGCGGGTAGCGGTAGCCCAGGGCCACCGCGAGCACGTCGCTCTGCCGGCCGGTGGTGGGCGGGGCCGCGTACCCGGGGTGGCTGTGTTCGGCGGAACGGGCGGCGGCCCGGGCGCTGGTGGCGACGGCGACCGGCCGCCGCTCGGCGCCGTAGCTGGCCAGCAGTCCGGGTCCGGCCCAGCCGCCGAGCACCGCGGCGAGCTTCCAGGCGAGGTTGTGCGCGTCCTGGATGCCGGTGTTGGAGCCGAACGCGCCGGTGGGTGCCATCTCGTGGGCGGAGTCCCCGGCGAGGAAGACCCGGCCCTCGCGGTAGCGCTCGGCGACCCGTTCGGCGGCGTGCCAGGCGGCCTTTCCGGTGATGTCGATCTCCAGGTCGGGCACGCCGGTGGCGGCCCGGATGTGGGTGGCGCACCGCTCGTCGGTGAACTCCGCCAGTTCCTCGCCGTGCTCCGGGTGCCAGGGGGCGTGGAAGACCCAGTGCTCGCTGTTGTCCACCGGCAGCAGCGCGCCGCCCGCGTCGGGGTTGGTGAGGTAGCAGGCGATGAACCGGTCCGCGCCGACCACCTCGGCCAGGCGCTTGGCGCGGAAGGTGATGCTCACGTTGTGGAACAGCTCGCCCCGCCCGGTCTGCCCGATGCCCAGGTGCTCGCGGACCGGGCTGCGCGGACCGTCGGCCGCGACCAGGTAGGCGGCGCGGACCGTGTACCGCCGGCCGGTGGCCCGGTCGGTGAGGCGGGCGGTCACCCCCTCGGCGTCCTGCTCGAAGCCGGTCATCTCGGTGCTGAAGCGCAGGTCGCCGCCGAGGTCGCGGGCGGCGCGCAGCAGCACCGGCTCCAGGTCGTTCTGGCTGCACAGGCACCAGCCCTCCGGGCTGATCCGGGCGAGCCGGCCGCCCGGGTCGATGTCCTTGAACAGCCAGCCGCGGTCCCCGGAGGTCAGCGAGTGGGCCTGCAGGATGCCGTGGTTGTCCGCCAGGACCGAGGCCGCCTCCCGTACGGCGTCCGCGACCCCGGCGGTGCGCAGCAGTTCCATGGTGCGCACGTTGTTCCCCCGGCCCCGGGGGTGCAGGGAGGTGCCCGGGTGCTTCTCGACCAGCAGGTGCGGGACGCCCAGGCGACCGAGGAAGAGCGACGTGGACAGGCCCACCAGGGAGCCGCCGACGATCAGGACGGGCACCGGGGCGTCGGTGTGCGGGGCATGTGGCGTCATTTCCTGGCTATGCCCTGCCACGCCCGGGACTCCGGTGAGGCAGGCCGCCCGTTCCCCCGGATGGATCACACGTCTCGCGCCATCCGTGGGAGCGCTCCACGATCGGGAAGCGGGTGGCGCACCCTTCGGCGGCGCACCCGGCGGAGGAGCGGCGCACCGCGAAGGAGATGTAGATCATGAGCACCCTGTCCGAAACCCCCCGGCCCCCGCGCACCGGCGCGCGCGGGGCCGCGGCCACCCGTCCCGCCCGTACCTCGCGGGGCGCCTCCGGTGCCGACGCGCGGCTGCGGGTGGTGCTGATGTTGGAGGTCCGCCACGGCGCCCAGCAGCGCTTCCTGGACGCCTACGACCAGCTGTGCCACCAGGTGGCGGAGGTCCCCGGCCACATCAGCGACCAGCTGTGCCAGTCGATCGACAACCCGTGCCAGTGGCTGATCACCAGCGAGTGGGAGAGCGCGGCGCCGTTCCTGGCCTGGGTGGAGAGCGAGGAACACCGCGAGATGGTCAAACCGCTGCACGGGTGCGTCAACGACACCCGGTCGCTGCGGTACACCGTCATGCGGGAGACGACGCACGGCCCGCTGGGGCCGGTGACCACCGACGGACTGCTCACCGAACCCAGGGTGGGCGACGGCGTGGTGCGGCACGCGCTGACGTTCACCGTGCGGCCGGGCAGCGAGCACACCGTGGCGGAGATCCTGGCGGCGTACGAGCCGCCCGAGGCCCGGGTGGACGACTCGACCCGGCTGCTGCGCACCTCGCTGTTCATGCGCGGCAACCGGGTGGTGCGGGCGGTGGAGGTCAAGGGGGACCTGGTGGCGGCGCTGCGGCACGTGGCGCGGCAGCCCCAGGTGCGGGCCGTGGAGGAGGCCATCAACCCGTACCTGGAGGTGGCCCGGGACCTGGACGACCCGGAGTCGGCGCGGGACTTCTTCCTGCGCGCGGCGCTGCCCATGGCGCACCACCGGGCGGTGTCCGGGCTGCGGCCGGCGGGAGTGCGCCGGCACGCGCTGCTGTACCCGGTGCGCACCGGGTGCGGGGCGGCGGTGGCCACCTTGCTGGAGCGCCAGGACGAGCTGGCCTCGGCCGACCGGTCCAACCCGGTGGTGGCCGCCACCATCTTCCAGCGGGACGACCTGGTGATGCGGATGGTGGACTCCACCGCCCCGCTGGAGCGGCACGCCTCGCTGGCGCTCGGCATCGCCGGCCGGCGCGCCGCGGCGGTGCTCGGCCGCCTGGTGGACCTGGGCCCGGACGGCGAGCTGTCCGACGAGGCCGGGCGGCGCCGGTTCCTCGCCCGCTGTCTGATGTCCCCGGTCACCGACCGGCGGGCGGCGCCCGAGGACCGGTGACCGCGCCGCCCGCCCCGCGGCCCGCCGCCGGCCGGCACGGGTGTCACGCCCCGTGCCGGCCGGCCGCCGGGCCCCGGTCCCACGGCGGCCCGGCCGGCCGCCCCGCTCTGTCCTCGACCGCACCGTTGTCGACCGCACCGTCCTCCCCGGGAGGTATCGCATGACCAGCCAGCAGACCCCGACCACCACCCCCGCGGCCATGGCGCCGCGTGTCGTCAGCCTGGACGACGTGCCGCCCAACCGCCGCCGCGGCGGCGAGACCCGCGCTCTGCTCACCCCGACCACGGCCGGCGCCACCAGCGGGTTCATGGGGCTCGGCGTGATGGGGCCCGGGGAGCGGATCACCGAGCACTACCACCCGTACTCGGAGGAGTTCGTGTTCCTGGTCCGCGGCGAGGTGGAGGTGGACCTGGACGGCACCCCGCACCGGCTGGTGGCCGACCAGGCCCTGCTGATCCCGCCGTTCATGCGGCACCGGTTCCGCAACGTGGGGGACGGCGAGGCCCGCCTGGTGTTCCACCTGGGCCCGCTGGCGCCCCGGCCCGACCTGGGCCACGTGGACACCGAGGAGCTCGCGGACGGGGCGGGCGCCCCGAGTGGTGAAGCGGCCCGGGGGGCGTCGTGACCCGGCGCGTCGCGGTCACCGGCGTCGGGGTCGTCGCCCCGGGGGCGGTGGGGACCGGCGCGTTCTGGGAGATGCTGACCGCGGGCCGTACCGCGACCCGCACCATCTCGCTGTTCGACGCCGGCGCCTTCCGCTCCCGGATAGCCGCCGAGTGCGACTTCGACCCGGCGGCGTGCGGCCTGGGCCCGGACGAGGTGGCGGCGGCCGACCGGTACGTGCAGTTCGCGATGGTCGCCGCCGACGAGGCGGTGCGCGACGCCGGTCTGGACATGGCCGCCGAGGACCCCTGGCGGGTCGGGGTGTCGCTGGGCACGGCGGTGGGCGGCACCACCCGGCTGGAGCACGACTACGCCCTGGTCAGCGGCGAGGGTGCGCGCTGGGACGTGGACCACCGGCGGGCCGGCCCGTTCCTGCACCGCGCGTTCTCCCCCAGCGCGCTGGCCTCCGGGGTGGCGGAACGGTTCGGCGCGCACGGCCCGGTGCAGACCGTCTCCACCGGCTGCACCTCCGGGCTGGACGCGGTGGGGTACGCCTTCCAGGCCATCGAGGAGGGGCTGGCGGACGTGTACGTGGCCGGCGCCTCCGACTCCCCCATATCGCCGATCACGGTGGCCTGCTTCGACGCGATCAAGGCGACGTCGGCGAACAACGACGACCCCGAGCACGCCTCCCGGCCGTTCGACGCCCGGCGGGACGGGTTCGTGATGGGTGAGGGCGCCGCGGTGCTGGTGCTGGAGGAGCTGGAGCACGCCCGGCGGCGGGGGGCCGAGGTGTACTGCGAGGTCAGCGGTTTCGCCACGTTCGGCAACGCCTACCACATGACCGGGCTGACCAAGGAGGGGCTGGAGATGTCCCGGGCGATCGACACGGCCATGGACCACGCCCGGATCGACCCGCACGACATCGACTACATCAACGCGCACGGCTCGGGCACCAAGCAGAACGACCGGCACGAGACCGCGGCGGTGAAGCGGTCGCTGGGTGAACACGCCTATGCCACCCCGATGAGCTCCATCAAGTCGATGGTGGGGCACTCGCTGGGCGCGATCGGCGCCATCGAGCTGGCCGCCTGCACCCTGGCGCTGGCCCACCAGGTGGTCCCCCCGACCGCCAACTACGAGGAACCGGACCCGGAGTGCGACCTGGACTACGTGCCCAGGACCGCGCGGGAGAGACCGCTGCGCCGGGTGCTGTCGGTGGGCAGCGGCTTCGGCGGCTTCCAGTCCGCGGTGGTCCTCGGCCGGCCGGACGGGAGGTCGCGATGAACGGCACGGCACGGCACACGGTCATCACCGGTCTGGGCGTCGTCGCCCCGAACGGCATCGGCACGGACGCGTTCTGGAAGGCGACCCGGGAGGGCGTGGTGGTGCTGGACCGCCTCTCCCGGGAGGGCTGCACCGGCTACCCGCTGCGGGTGGCCGGCCAGGTGCGGGAGTTCGACGCCGGGGCGGCGGTGGAGGAGCGCTTCCTGGTGCAGACCGACCGGTTCAGCCACTTCGCGATGGGCGCCGCGGACCTGGCGATGCAGCACGCCCAGCTGCCCCACCAGGGCCTGCCGCCGTACTCGGTGGGCGTGGTGACCGCCGCCGGGTCCGGCGGCGGCGAGTTCGGTCAGCGGGAGCTGCAACGGCTGTGGGGCAAGGGGCCCAAGTACGTGGGTCCGTACCAGTCCATCGCCTGGTTCTACGCGGCCAGCACCGGCCAGATCTCCATCCGCGGCGGCTTCAAGGGGCCGTGCGGGGTGGTGGCCAGTGACGAGGCGGGCGGTCTGGACGCCTTCGCGCACGCCTGCCGTTCGGTGCGCAACGGGGCGGACACCGTGCTGGTGGGCGCCACCGAGGCACCGCTGGCCCCGTACTCGGTGGTGTGCCAGCTGGGGTACCGGGAGCTGAGCCGGTGTGCCGACCCCGAGCGCGCCTACCTGCCGTTCACCGCCGGGGCGTGCGGCTTCGTCCCCGCGGAGGGCGGCGCGATGCTGGTGGTGGAGGAGGAGCGCGCGGCGGTGGCCCGCGGCGCCCCGGTGCGGGCGCGCGTCATCGGCCACGGCGCCACCTTCGGCCGGCCCTCCGGCTGGGCGGAGTCGCGGCAGGGGCTGGCCCGGGCGATCGGTGTGGCGCTGGAGCGCGCGGAGTGCACCCCGGAGGAGATCGACGTGGTCTTCGCGGACGCGCTCGGCACCGTCGAGGCGGACCGGGCGGAGGCACTGGCGCTGGCCGACGCGCTGGGCCCCCGCGCGGCCCGGGTGCCGGTGACCGCGCCCAAGGCCGGGTACGGCCGCGCCTACTGCGGGGGCCCGCCGCTGGACGTGGCCGCCGCGGTGCTCGCCCTGGAACACGGCACGGTGCCGCCGACCCCCCAGGTCACCGAGGTCTGCCACGACCTGGACCTGGTGGTCTGCCGCCCCCGCAGCGCGGAGCTGCGCACCGCGCTGGTGCTGAGCCGGGGGCTGATGGGATCCAACGCGGCGCTGCTGCTGCGCCGCGCGGAAGGAGAGAAGTGATGGCCAGTCAACTGACGCACGAGGAGCTGGCGGCGCTGATGAAGAGCTGCGCCGGCATCACCGTGGACGCGGACCGGCTCCGCGGCGGGCAGGACGCCCCGCTCGCCGAGTTCGGCCTGGACTCCCTCGGCCTGCTCGCCATCGTCGCCGAGCTGGAACAGCGCTACGGCGTGCAGATCGACTCGCGGGCCGAGGCGTGCAAGACCCCGGGCGACTTCGTCGAGGTCGTCAACGAATCCCTCACCGTAGGAGCGTGACATGGCCGGACACACCGACAACGAGATCCTCATCGACGCCCCGCTGGACTTCGTCTGGGACGTCACCAACGACGTGGCCGGCTGGCCCCAGCTGTTCAGCGAGTACGCCTCGGTGGAGATCCTGGAGCAGCACGGGGACACCACGACGTTCCGCCTCACCATGCACCCGGACGAGAACGGCACCGTGTGGAGCTGGGTCTCGGAGCGGGAGGCGGACCGGGAGGCGCGCACCGTCTGGGCCCGGCGGGTGGAGACCGGCCCGTTCGCCTACATGAACATCCGGTGGGAGTACGAGGAGACGGCGCGCGGCACCCTGATGCGGTGGACCCAGGACTTCGAGATGAAGCCGGAGGCCCCCGTCGACGACGCCCA
The DNA here is from genome assembly GCF_016031615.1 of Streptomyces pactum. Classification (GTDB taxonomy): domain Bacteria; phylum Actinomycetota; class Actinomycetes; order Streptomycetales; family Streptomycetaceae; genus Streptomyces; species Streptomyces pactus. Next base: position 6,190,234 of record NZ_JACYXC010000001.1, on the reverse strand, counting down.
GATGACCGAGCGGATCAACCAGAACTCCAAGGTCCAGATGGAGCTGATCCGGGACCGCGTGGAGCAGCGCGCCCGCGCCCGGGTGGGGACGTGACCGCGGGGACGGGGGCCGGCCGGGACGCCACGACCCGCCCGGCACCGGCCCGCGGCGGGGACGGCCCCCGGGAGCCGGGCGGCGGGCGGCCGATGCACCGCAGCCTCATCGTGGCCCGGATGCGGCCCGGTTCCGCCCCCGACATCGCGGCGGTCTTCGCCGAGTCCGACGCGCGGGGCGAACTGCCCCGGCTGATCGGGGTGACCGGCCGCAGCCTGTTCCAGTTCGGTGATGTGTACCTGCACCTCATCGAGGCGGACGCGCCGCCCGGCCCGCGGGTCGCCGACCACGCCGGGCACCCGGAGTTCCGGGACATCAGCGAGCGGCTGTCGCCGTTCGTGGCCGCCTACGACCCGGCGACCTGGCGCGGTCCGCGGGACGCCATGGCGCGGGAGTTCTACCGCTGGGACCGGGACGGGGGCTGACCGCCCGCCGGCCCGGGCGCGCCACGCCGGCGTGCCCGCCCGCGCCCGCCGGCCGCCCACACGCCGGCCCCGCGTCCCCCGCACCGGCCGCCGGCGCGGGGGACGTCCCCGTCCGCGCCGGCGGTGCGGGGGCGTCCCGCCCGCGCGCCGGGTGGGGCGGCGCGGCTTCCCGTGCGGGCTCCGTGCGGGTCGGCGCGGGAGCCCGGTCACCGTGCCGCACGGCCGCCGGTCCGTGCACCACCGCCACGGTGGTGAGCGGGCCGGCGGCCGTACCCGCGCCCGGGGACGGCCGCCGGGACGCGGGCGCGCGGGCCGGTCCGCCACGGTCCGCCGGGATGCGGGCGCGGGCTGGTCCGCGAGGGTCCGCCAGGACGCGGGCGCGGGCTGGTCCGCGGGGGGCCGCCGACGGCCGGGAGTCGCGCTCGACGCTCGGTGGTCGGCGGTCGGCGGTCCGGCACCACCGTGAACCCGCACGGCGTCGCGCGTGAAGCCGCCCGGTGCTGCACCGGCGTGCGCGACCGCGGGACCCGCCGGACCCGTCGGCGGGTCCGGCGGACGGAGGCCGGCCGGTTCCGCGCGCCCGGCGGCACCCGGTTGGCCGGGTGCCGCCGGGCGCACCGGACCGGTCCGGTGCGAGGACGGCGTCGGGGAACCATGCCGCACGGGCACTCGTCCTCACGGACAGGGCCCTGCCACGCGGGTGCGGTGCGGGGGTGCGGCGCCGGAAGGTGAGGTGCGCAGCCATGGCAGGCACGCCGGCAGCGAACGATCCCGGGCGGCCCGTGCCGCCATCGCCGGGGCCCGTGCCCCCGCCGGCGCCCGTGCCGCCACCGGGGGGTCACCGCGGCCCCGGGGGCGCCGGGGCCTGGCCACCGCTGTGGCCGCTCCTGAGCCGGCTGCCCCACGGCGTGCTGCTCGTGCTGTCCCCGGTGCTGCTGCTGTCGTCTCCCCTGCTGGTGCTCTACACCCTCGCCCGCAGCGCGCGCCACGTCGCCCGGCGCCTCGTCGGGGGCGGCGGCCTCGCTCCCCTTCACGATCCGGCCGTGGCGCGTGTGAAGACCCTGCGCACGTGGACGGCGGCCGTGGTGTCGCTCGCGGTGCTGGCGGCCTACGGGAGCGCGACGGACCACCTGGACGACCGGATCTCGGAGCACTGGGCCACGCTCTTCCTGACGCCCTGGCTGCTCATCGCCACCGGACCGGTCGTCTTCGCCGTCCTCATCCGGTGGGCGCCACCCCCGCGCCGCCGGGCGATGCGGGCCGCCCTGCGCGTGCCGCTGCGGGAGTTCGGACGCTTCATCGGGGTACTGGCCGTCATCGCGGCCCTGTTCACCGGCTTCTTCGTCGTCACACCCGATGAGGTGAGCGGCCTGCCCGGTCTGCTGGTGTTCGCGGTGGTGGTGCTGGGCATCCCGTGGGCACTGATGGTGATCCTGTTCGCGTCGGTCGCGGTCGCCCGGACCGGTTTCGGCGCGGCGGCGGTGCACCCCGCCGCGCCGGCCGTGCTGACGAGCGTTCTGGTGTGGGAGTTGGCGGCTCTCGGCGGGCTGCCCGGTGGTCCGTCGCCGCTCGCCTGGCTGCTGCTCGTCGGCGGTCCGGCCACGGTGACGGCCATCGCCTGGTGGGAAGTGGTGCGGCTGCGCTCCCGGTACGGAGTGAGGCTGCGCGGCTGACCTCGGCTGTTCGCGGCTGTTCGCGGCTCACGGACGCACGCCCGGCCCGGTGCCGCGGGGGCCGGCTGTCAGGTGCCCCGGGCCCGCGCCGCCCCGGCCCCGGCGTTCGCGGTGCCCGTCGCGCGGTCCCGCCGGCCATCCCGCGTGTGCTGTTGCCTCACCCCCTGCACCCCGTGCGCGGAGGCCGGGTCCGCGCCCCGCACCGGGGCAGGCGCACGGGTGCGGCGCGCGGCCGGGGCCGCCGGGCGGGCGTGACGGGCGCGCGGGCGGAAGCTGCTGCACGGCGGGGCAGGCGGGTGCCGACGGCGGCCCCGCCGCAACGGGAACGGGCGTGACCGGCCGGGCACGGACCCCCGCCGCACCCCGTATCGCCGCCCGCCGGTGCCCCGGACGGCGGCGCCGGGGTGCGGCGGGGCGGCGGGCGCGGTACGCGTGCGGGTACCCGCGCCGCCGCCCCTCCGCAGCCGTGCCGGGAAGGGCACGGGCGTACGGGCGGCCGAGCGGCACCGGCCGGAACGCCGCCGCCGGACCCCTGCTGCCAACGGGTGACGACACGCCGACGCGGCCACCCGGAGGGCGCACACCGCCACTCGAATGCGCCGGTGTCCGGTGGCGGCACCCGGGGTTCTGGCTGACGGTGAGAAAGGCGGCTCCGTGATCCCCCTCAGCTGACAGATGGTCAGTAGTCCCGGAGCGCCGGAAGGAATTAACCATGCGTTCCACTCGCACGCTCATCGCCGGTGCGGCTCTCGGCGCCGCTCTGGCCCTGGGTGGCCCGGCGGCCGCCTACGCGGCCACCGACCCCGGGTCCGACCACGGGTCCGACCACGGCTACTCCCGTACGCAGGACGGCTCGAACAGCCAGGACTCCGGCTCCTCCTCATCCTCCGACTCCCGCCGCGACGAGCAGGGTTCGTCCTGGCAGGGCAAGGAGGGCAGCAGCCACCACGAGGAGTGGCAGCAGAAGCACGGCGACCACAAGTCGTGGGAGGGCAAGGGCAAGGAAGGCGGCTGGAGCGGCCACCACAAGCCGCACGGCGGTGTGCACACCGGCGGTGGCGGGATGGCCCTGGACAGCGGCAGCGGTCTCGCCGCGGGGGCGGTCCTGCTCGCCGGTGGGCTCGGCGCCGGCGTGTACGTGCTGCGCCGCCGCACCCCGGCCGGCAAGGCGGTCTGAGTCGCGGCCTCTTCGGAAGTCCGTCCAGCCAGCCGTGGTCACCGCCGTTCACACCGGCGGTGACCACGGCGCTGTCGCTCCCCGGGTCCGGCCGCGGCGCACCGGCCGCCCGGGGAGCGGCTCGCCCGTCCGGCGTCCGCCACCCGTGCCCGGAGCGGGTCCCGCCGGTGCCCCGGCGGGCCGGCGGCGCCCGCCCGCCCGCGCCTTCGCACCGACCGCCACCGACCGCCGGCCCGCGGGGGGAGGAGGGCAGTTCGCCGGCCCGCACGAAGAGCCCGCCCGCTCCCCCGCACCGCACACCGCACCCCGGCCGGTCGCGGCCCGGCCGGCCCGGCGTGGCTGGCCGCCACCGCGTCCGGCCGGGCCCGTAGCCGCCCCTCCCCCGTCCCGTCCGGCGCGGAGCACCCGCCCCACGACCGTCGACAACCCCCCACAACCGGTCACGCCCCCACAACCGACCTCGACCGACCGGCCCGAAGAAAGGCAAACGCTGCCATGGTGGAACACCCCCCGCAGGCGGACGCCGGAGAGCCCCCGCACCGGGACGCGGCGGCCACCCCGCCGGACCGCCGCGACAACAGCGCGCGCATCCTGCGCTGGGCCGCCGCGGCGGCCCTGGTCGGCGCGCTGCTGGTCTACAACTCCGTCGACGCCTCGCCCGACTCCCCTCCCGACAAGCCGGCGGCGAGCGCCTCGGCGAAGGGTGGCGGTGCCTCACCGGCACCCAAGCCCAGCCGGGGCCCGGCGCTCCCGCGCTCGGCGCCCGTACGGCTGGCCGTCCCCACGGTCGGTGTGGACGCGCCGTTCACCGAGCTGACGCTGAACGCCTCCGGTCAGCTCAACGCCCCGCCGGACGACGACAACAACCTGGTCGGGTGGTTCCGGGAAGGGGCCTCCCCCGGTGAGCGGGGCAACGCGATCGTGGCCGGGCACGTGGACACCAGGACCGGTCCGGCGGTGTTCTGGGCGCTCGCCTCCATCAAGCCCGGGGAGAAGGTGACCGTGACCCGGGCCGACGGGATCGTGGCCACCTTCGTGGTGGACGAGGTCGAGACGTTCGACAAGGACCACTTCCCCGACGAGCGGGTGTACGGCGACACCCCCAACGCCCAGCTGCGGCTCATCACCTGCGGCGGCTCCTACGACCGCCAGGCCCGCGACTACACCGCGAACGTGGTGGTCTTCGCCCACCTCGACTCGTTCGCCTGGGCCTGACGGCACCGCGGCCCGCGCCCCGGTCCCGGCGACCGCGCCGGGACCACGCCGGCGGCACCACGGGCCGCCGGCGGTCCGTACCGGCGGCGGACACGACGCACCGAGGCGCCCCCTCCCCCGCACGACACGCCCGCACGACACGGACCGGGCCGGCCGTACGTCGCCCCACACGGTGGGACCGGACGTGGACGTGACGCGGACCGGACCGGCACGGACCGGCCGCACGACGCCGGCCGTGGGAGGCGGCACGGGCACGGCGGACGGACAGGGCGGACCGGCACGGCGGACGGACACGACGGACCCGCACGACGGACGGATACGGCGGACCCGCACGACGGACCTGGCGGTCCGGCACGGCGGACGGCAGCGGTGCGGCCCCGGGAGCCGGTGGTTCGGATCTCCCGGGGCCGCACCGCCGTGCGCCGCCGCGCGGCCGGACCGGTTCAGCCGGCGGCGGCCTCCTCCGCCGGCACCGGACGGCCGGTCACGGTGCCGTGGAAGGCGTGCAGGTAGGCGTTGACCGGTTGGACCTCGCCCACCTCCAGCCCGGCCTCGGCCATGCGGGCCAGCAGGCTCCCGGTGGTGTGCTTGCGCCCGCCCACGTTGAGGAGCAGCAGCAGGTCCATGGCGGTGGTGAACCGCATCGAGGGGCTGTCGTCCACGAGGTTCTCGACGACCACCACCCGGGCCCCGGGACGTGCGGCGGCGACCACGTTGCGCAGGGTGCGCCGGGTGCTGTCGTCGTCCCATTCCAGGATGTTCTTGATGAGGTAGAGGTCCGCCGCGACGGGGATGTCCCGGCGGACGTCCCCCGGCACCAGCTTGGCCCGGTCGGCGAGCGCGCCGCCGGGCCGCAGCCGGGGGTCGGCGCCCGCGACGACCCCGGGCAGGTCGAGCAGGGTGCCGTGCAGCGCCGGGTACTTCTCCAGCAGCGCGGCCAGGACGTGGCCCTGGCCGCCGCCGATGTCGGCGACGTGGCCGACTCCGCCCAGGTCGAGCAGGTCCGCCACGTCCGCCGCGGACTGCCGGCTGGAGGCGGTCATGGCCCGGTCGAAGACCCGTGCGGACTCCGGCGCGTCCTCGTGCAGGTAGGGGAAGAACTCCTTGCCGTACAGCGAGGTGAAGACCTGGCCGCCGGAGCGCACCGCCTGGTCCAGCAGGGGCCACGCCTGCCAGGTCCAGGGCTCGGTGCACCACAGGGCGATGTGGTGGAGGCTGCCCGGCGCGTCCTCGCGGAGCAGCCGGGACATCTCCGTGTGGGCGAACCGGCCGTCCGCCGTCTCGGCGAAGACCCCCTCGCAGGCGAGCGCACGCAGCAGGCGGCGCAGCGCCCCCGCGTCGGCCCCCACGGCGGTGGCCAGGTCCTCTGCGGTGGCGGGGGCCTCGCCCAGCGCGTCCGCCACACCCAGCCGGGCCGCGGCGCGCACGGCGGCGGCCCGCGCCGCCCCGAACACGATCTCGCGCAGCCGCATCCCGGACTGCGGTGGGGCCGGCTGTGCGGCTGCCACGGTGGGTGCGGCGGTCACCTCAGCACCACCCCTGCGGTACGGAGCGGTCGCAGCGGTTGCCGGTGAAGGCGTTGCCGGGACCGCGGTCCTGGTCGGCCAGGTCGGCGGGGGTGTTGCCGCGCACTTCGTTGCCGCTGACGGTGTTCCGCGCGTTGGGCGCGCCGGTCATGCTCTTGAAGAGCACCACGCCGCCGGACATCGGCGAGCTGCCGGTGTGGCCGCGCACCTCGTTGTCGGTGACCCGGGTCTCCTCCACGCCGGTGAGCAGGATGCCCGTGCCCTCGATGATGGGCAGGCGGGCGGTCGCCGGGCAGTGACGGTTGTTGTGGTGGACGGTGTTGCGGGTGATGGTGAGCGCGCCGCCGCGCGGGGTGGACTCGTCGCCGACGACGAAGACACCGCCGCAGTTGTCGTTCACCGTGTTCCGCTCCACGGTCAGGTTCCTGGTGCGGCGGAGCACCACGCCGATCCGGTTGCCGGAGAGCTTGTTGCTCTTGATCACGGCACCGCGGGTGTCGAGGGCGCCGCCCTCCGCGTCGGTCATGTTGGCGAGGAAGATGCCCGACTCGGCGTTGTGGCGGGCCTCGTTGCCGCGCAGGTCGCCGCGGACCGAACGTTCCTGGCTGATGCCGTGGCGGCCGTTGTGCACCGCCCGCACCCCGTGCACGCTCATCCGGTCGGTGCGGTTGCCCCGGATCCCGTCGCCGCGGAAGCCGGAGACGGTCAGGGTGCGGATGGCGACGTCGTCCACCGGCCGGCGCTCGGTACCGGTGACGCAGATGCCGTGTCCGGCGGCGGCGCAGGTCTCGGCCTTGGCGCCGCCCCCGTTCCGGGGCGTGGCGGCGGTACCGCGTCCGGTCCCCGCGGCGGCACCGCCGGTCCGGCCGCCGGATTCCTTCCGGGCCTCCGAGTCCTTCCGGGTGCCGGAGTCCTTCCGGGAGTCGGATTCCTTCCGGGCGCCTGAGCCCGGGCTGCCGTCGGGGTCCTTGCGGACGTCCGAGCCCGTCCGGCCGTCGGAACCCGGTCCGCTCCCGCTGCCGGGCGGCATCAGCACGGTGGCCCGGCCCGAGCCGCGCAGGGTCAGTCCGGACACGGTGATGTGGACGCTCTCCCGGTAGACGCCCGGCAGCACCAGCACGGTGTCCCCGGGGCGGGCGGCGTCCACCGCCGCCTGGATGGACTGCCCGGGCCGGACGGTGTGGCGTGCCGGGTGGTGGTCGGGCGTGGCGCTCGCCGCGGCCGGGACGAGCGCGGCTTCCAGGACGGCGAGCGTGGCGAGGGGCGCGACATGGCGCAGGTGTCGTATGTACATGCCTGGAAGCTAAGAGTCAGCGCGGCAATTCGCCACTTATGTCCGCATCAGGAGTGAGGGCGGTCCGCGCCGGCCGGCACCCCGTACCCCCGCCCCGCACCCACCGGCCGGGGACGCCGCCGGCTCACCCCGGGCGCGCGGCGGACAGCTCCGTGACCACCTCGGCCAGACGGTCCAACGCCGCGCGCACGTAAGGGAGTTCGGTGGGATCGGGGGACTCGGCGGCGGTGCGCCGCCGCCGCTCGTCGGCGCCCAGCAGCGGGGCCAGCGGCAGCCGCGCCCGCAGCGCGTCGGGGGCGTCACCGAAGAGGTGACCGCCGGCCACCGGCATGTCCAGCCACCGGGTGAGGTGGTCGGCGAGTTCCACCGAGTCGGTGACGCCCCGGCGCTCCAGAGCCGGCCGCAGCTCGGACAGGTCGGCGTACAGGTGGCGGCCGGCCCGCGGCGGCAGCCCGAGCACCCCGGCGCCGGTGAGGTCCCGGTACGCCGCCGCGCCGACCGCCCGGTACGCCGCCGCCGCGGCGGCCGCCCGGCTCCGCACGCTCTCCGGCTCGTCGAGGGCGTACGCGGCGGCGGCGGAGACCGGGGCGGAGAGCGTGCCGCGGACCGCGGCGAGCATGGCCAGCGCGCGGGAGCGCAGCCCGGCGCCGTCCGGGGTGTCCGGGAACCGCGCCACCGCGGCGGGCCAGCCCGCGGGCAGCAGCGCCCCGGCCAGGTCGCTGAGCACCACCACCCGGTCCGGCAGCATCTCGGCGGGGCTGACGAGCACCGTGCCGTGCGGTTCGGGCACGGTGTCCCGCCAGGTCTCGTCGCTCACCACGAGCATCCCCTCGGCCACCGCCGCCTCGCACACCTCGTGCAGCAGCTCGGGCGGCGGGACGGTGCCGGTGGGGTCGTCGGCGACCGACAGCACCAGCACCCGGGGCTCGCCGCCCTCGGCGCGTACCCGGCGCACCGTCTCCAGCAGCGCGAAGGGATCGGGCACCCCGCCGCACTCGGCCGGCACCGGCGCCCGGTAGGCGGGCCGCCCGGCGAGCCGGGCCAGGGGTTCGTACCATCCGGCGCAGGGGCGGCTGAGCAGGACGTCGCCGCCGGCCGCGGCGAACAGCGCGAGCAGCAGCGGCTGGGCGCCGGGGGCGGCGAGGACGCGGTCGGCCGTGGCGTCCACCCCGCGGCGCGCCCAGTAGCCGACGGCCGCGTCCCGCAGCGCGGCGCCGCCGCCGACCGGGGCCGGCGCGGTGTCCTCCGCGGCCCCGGTGAAGCGTGCGGCGAGGTCCGGCAGCACCGGCAGGCCGCCGTCTGGTTCGGCGGGGGCCGGGATCGGTGGGTGCGACTGCATACGGATGCCCCTTCTCCCTGCGACTCGTCCCTGCGACCACGGTTGCGGGTCCGTCCACCTTGGCAGACCGGCCCGGCCGGCCGGGCGGCCGACACGGGGCGGCCCGGTCGCGGAGGCGGGTTTCGGACACCGCCGTCCGGCAACCCGAGGAGTGGGACGCCGGGGGCGCCGGGGCGTGCCCGCACCCCCGCGGCGCGTGGCCGACGCCGGGTACCGGACCCGTTGGGCTCCGGGTCCGGCCGCGGCGCCGGGCGCCGCGGCGGTGCGGGGGCGACGGGGACGCGCGGTGGTCGCGGTGCGTTCCGTGCGGTGCCCCGGTCCGGCGTGGTGCCGGGCCCCGGCCGCGCGGTGCGGACGGTGAACAGGCGCCGCCGGCACCGGACGGTTCCGGTCGCGCACGGCGGCGTGCCATGTGGCCGCGTGCCGCGGTGGGCAACCCGCCCGCGCGGCGGTGCCCGTGACCGCACGGCGGTGCGCGCGGCGCCACCGGCCGCGGACCCGGACCGGGCATGTCCCGCCACGCGCCGGACCCGGAGCGTCGCGCGGCGCCCCGGCCCCGAACGACGCGCGCCCGACCCGACGGCGCGCGCCGAACACCGAACGAGAGGACGTGACATCCATGAAGGTCGCCTTTCTCGTCGCCCCGGAAGGGGTCGAGCAGGTCGAGCTGACCGATCCGTGGGAGGCCGTGAAGGCCGGGGCGGGCAACCCCGTCCTGGTGTCCACCGCACCCGGCACGATCCAGGCGTTCAACCACCTGGACAAGGCCGACACCTTCCCGGTGGACACCGTGGTCTCCGACACCTCGGCCCGGGAGTTCGACGCCCTGGTGCTCCCCGGCGGCGTCGCCAACCCGGACCAGCTGCGCACCGACAAGGGCGCGGTCGCCTTCGTCCGCGACTTCTTCGACGCGGGCAAGCCGGTCGCCGCGATCTGCCACGCGCCCTGGACGCTGGTGGAGGCCGATGTGGTGCGGGGCCGCACCCTCACCTCCTGGCCGAGCCTGCGGACGGACATCACCAACGCGGGCGGCCAGTGGGTGGACGAGCAGGTCAAGGTCTGCGAGGCCGGTCCCAACACCCTGGTCACCAGCCGCAAGCCGGACGACCTGCGCGCCTTCCACGAGACCTTCCTCCAGGTGTTCGACAAGGCGGTGCAGTCCGCCCAGTCGGCCCTGTAGCGCGGCCACGCACGCCGCCCGGCGTGCCGCCCCCGCCGTCACCGTCCGCCCGGTCCGGCCGGGCGGACGGTGGCATGGGGTATGCCCGGGCCGTCGGCGCCGGCGGCCCGCAGCCGCGAGGCGCCGCACCGTGGGGCCGGTTTCTCACGGGCGGGCCCGGCCGGGACCGGGCAAGGCGGACCGGCTCGGGCGCGACGTCGGCCGGCTCGGGCGCGACGTCGGCCGGCTCGGGCCCGACGGCCGGGGCCCCGGCCCCACGGGCCGGGCGCAGGGCACGACGCCCGTCGGGCCGGGCTCGGACGCGAGGCCCGTCGGGTTCAGGCGTGACGCCGTCCGGGCGCAGGCGCGACGAGGCGCGAGGCCCGTCGGGGCTCAGGCGGGACGCCGTCGGGGCGCAGGCGCGACGAGGCGGCCCGTCGGGACTCAGGCGCGGCGGCCCAGCAGGGCGAGGAGTTCGGCCTGGGCGTCCGCCCCGGGAGGCGGTTCGACCGGGGCGGCGAACAGTCCGCTCTGCTCCAGGCCGCCGGCGTAGGGCGCGACCTCCCGCGCCGTGAAGGCGACCAGTTCCTCGGGGATCCGCTCGTCCGCGCCGATGCCGCGCGCCAGGTCCCAGGCGTGCACCACCGCGTCCGCGGTCATCTGCGAGCAGTAGTCGCGCGCCGGGGTCTCCCCGTACGACAGCTGGACGGTCCGGTCGAGCGCCCCGGTGGTGTGGAACGCGTCGCGGGCCGCCCCGGCCGCACGGTCCCACGCGGCCACCGGGTCGTCGCCGAGCACGTCGCCCTCGAAGGCGTCGCCCTGCTCCTCGATGGTGCTGCCCTCCAGCAGCAGCGGGGGCACCCAGAGCTGCTCGACGGTCAGGTGGTTCACCAGGTCCCGTACCGACCACTCGGTGCACGGCGTCGGCGCGTCCCACTGCCCCGGCCGCACGGCGTGCACCCGGTCGGAGAAGAACTCCAGGGCCTCGTCGTACCGGGCGAGCAGCGTGTTCGGTGCGATGCGGTCAGCCATGCCCCCATTGTCGCCGGGCCCCGCCCGCCCGGCGAGGCGAGCCGCGCGCGATGCCGGGGTCGGGCCCGGCCGTGTGGTCGGTCGTGTGGCCGGCCGCCGAACGGGTACCCGGGCCCCACGCGCGACCATGCCCGCGCCGGCCCGGCGCCCGACCCGCCGACCCGGCGCCCGACCCGGCGGGCGGCGGACGGGACGCGGGCGGTGGACCCGGCGCCCGAGCGAGAGGAGGACGGTCATGCAGCGAGGCAGTGACCGGTTGAGTCCGCGCCAGGACGAGGAGAGGAAGCACGAGCTGGACGGCCTGCTGAGGTCCGGGCACCCCACCAGGTCCGAGGAGTGGCACGACCCGGAGCCGGGGGCGGACGACGACCCGAGCCCGGGCGTCGGGCCGGCCTCCCGGCCGGGTACCAGCGGCGGTTACGAGGCGATGCGCTTCGAACTCGCCCGTCAGCTGGGGCGCACCCCGTTCCCGGCCAAGCGCGGCGCGCTGCTGCGCATGCTCCACGAGCGGCACGCACCGGACCAGGTGATCGAGATGGTGGAGTCGCTGCCGCCGGACCGCACCTACCGCACGGTCGAGGACGTCGCCTCCGACGTCAGCCGGCGCCGCTGAGCGGCCGGCCGGATGCCGGCCCGGCCGGCGGGCCCGCCGGCTCCCCTCCCGGCCGGGCCCGCCGTTTCCTGCCCGGCCCGCCGGATCCCGTCCGGTGGGGATCCGCCCGGCGGATCCCCAAGGGGGACGGGGGGCCCTGCGGGCGCCCGCCCCTTCCCCCGGTCGCCCTGCCGCCTCGGCCCCCTCGGCCCTCGGTCCCTCGACCGGACGGCCCGACGGACTCTCCGGCCGGCCCGGCCGGCGGAGCTTCCCGGCCGGGCCGGCCCGCAGACCGGCGACCGCTTCCTCAGACCACCTCGACCAGGTGGCGGACCACCGCGTCGAAGAGGTAGCCGTGGGTGTTGTACACCGCCCGGTCCGGCTGGGTGCGGCCGGCCGCGTCGGTGGCCCGGGCCAGCAGGGCGGCCGTCCCCTGGTGGCGCGGCAGCCAGTCGGCCGTCCAGCGCACCCAGTCGCCGGCCCGGGGCCGGTCCAGCAGCCGGGCCTGCCTCCACCGCGCGCCCCCGTCGAAGCTCACCTCCACGCTCCGCACCGGGGCCGCCCCCGACCAGGAGCGCCCGGTGAGCCGGTGGGTGCGGCCGGCGGCGAACCGCTGGTGCGGATCCAGTTCGAAGGCGCTGCGCACTCCGGCCCGGGTCAGCGGTGCGCCCCCCTCGGGGTGGGCCGGGCCGAACAGGCGGTACATCCGGGTGTTCCACGGGGAGTACAGGGGTTCCGCGGAAACCTCGATGTCCCCGACCCACTTGATCGACGCCACCCCGTTCCAGGAGGGGACGAGGACCCGCACCGGGTGGCCGTGGTCGTGGGGCAGCGGCTCCCCGTTCATCTCGTAGGCGAGCAGCACGTCGCTCAGCGCCTTGGCGACCGGCAGCGGCCGGCGGACCGGGCCCAGGTTGACGCCGTCGCTGAGGTAGTCGTCGTCCAGCCCGCGCGGCATCACGTCCACGGCCCGCTCCAGCAGGCCGGCGCGGCGCAGCACGGTGGCGAGCGGCACCCCGCGCCAGCGCGCCGAGCCGATGGCCCCCAGCGTCCACGGGGTGCCGCTCACCGGTTCGCCCTGCTGGGTGGCGAAGTAGCCGCGCCCGTTGCCCGCGCACTCCACGAACGCGGAGCGGGTCACCGAGGGCAGCGAGCGCAGCTCCTCGTACCCGATCTCGACGGCCCGGTCGTACGTCGGGGCCCCGCGCAGCCCGCTCCCCCACAGCCTCAGCCGCCAGCGGGCCGCGTCCAGCCGCGGGGTGGCGACGTGGTTGCGGACGAAGAAGCGGTCGAGGGGGGTGTGCGGTCCGGTGCCGCGCAGCGCGCTCCACCGGGTCTCGGCGTTGGTGTCGCGCACCACGAACCACTCCGCGGGCAGCGGCTTGACGATGCCCGGGGCGGCGGCCGCGCGGCCCCGCGCGGCGCCCGCGGCGCGGGGGGCGCCTCCGGGCGTGGCGGAGGAGGCGGCACGCCCGGACGCGTGGGCGGGGTGGCCGGACGCGGCCGCGGCGCCGGTGGCGCCGAGGGCCGGGAGCGCCGCCGCGGCCGGGGCGGCGGCCAGCAGCCGCAGCAGCTCACGGCGGCCGAACCCGTCGGCCCTGGCGGTCCCGGCGAGCCACTGGCGCAGCCTCACCCGGTCGTAGTCGGCCTCGTCCGGGGCGGCCGGGACGTGCGGGGGGAAGGAGGTCATGGTCTCTCCCGGGGGAAGGTGGGGCCGGCGCGGAGCGCCTCGGGTCGCGGGCTCGCACGGCCACGGCGGGGGCACGTGTGACCGGGCGCGCACGGAAGGTAGCGGCGAGGTTCGCCGCGATGCACCGAGCCACGCCGCGCGTACCGGAATACGAGACGCAGTTCTCACCACGCGAGACGCCCGCGTACCGTGGCGGCACACCGGACAACCCGCCGGGGAAGGGGAGAACCGTCATGCCGCAGGAGACCGCCGTCTACACCCACGGGCACCACGCATCGGTGCTGCGTTCGCACACCTGGCGCACCGCCGCCAACTCCGCCGGATACCTCCTGGGCGAGCTGCGGCCGGGGATGTCACTGCTGGACATCGGCTGCGGGCCGGGGACCATCACCGCCGATCTGGCGGAGCTGGTGGCCCCCGGGCAGGTGACCGCGGTGGACGCCGCGGCCCCGGTGCTGGCGCGGGCGCGCGCGGTGGCCGAGGAGCGCGGGCTGAGCGGAATCCGGTTCGCGGTCGCCGACGTGCACCGGCTCGGGATGCCCGACGGCACGTTCGACGTGGTCCACGCGCACCAGGTGCTCCAGCACCTGGCCGATCCGGTGGGCGCGCTGCGCGAGATGCGCCGGGTGTGCCGTCCGGGCGGGGTGGTGGCGGCCCGCGACTCCGACTACTCGGCGATGACCTGGTACCCGCTCGTCCCCGGGCTGGACGAGTGGCGGGCGCTGTACCTGCGGGTCGCGCGCGCCGGCGGCGGCGAGCCGGACGCCGGGCGCCGGCTGCTCTCCTGGGCCCGCCGGGCGGGCTTCACCGACGTCACCGCGACCGCCGCCACCTGGTGCTACAGCACCCCCGAGGAACGCGCCTGGTGGAGCGGGCTGTGGGCGGAACGCACGGTGGAGTCCCGTTACGCGCGGCTGGCGGTCGACGGCGGGCACGCCACCGCGGCGGACCTGCGGCGGATCGCCGGCGCCTGGCGGGAGTGGGGTGCCCGGGAGGACGGCTGGTTCGCGGTGCTGCACGGGGAGGTGCGCTGCCGTACCGCCCCCGGCCGGCGCCACGCCCTGACGGCACCGGCCGGCGCCGGACCGGACCCGGCCCGCCCGCCCGCTCCGCCCGCCCCCGGGCGCCCGGCACGCGTTTCAGGACCCGCCGGGGTCCCACCGGGCCCGCCAGGCCCGGGACCCACCAGGCCCGTCCGCCCGGTCCGTCCGCCCGGTCCGTCCGCCCGGTCCGTCCGCCCGGTCCGTCCGCCCGGTCCGTTCCTCACGGAGGGGGCCGGCGGCGGGTCCGGGGCGCCGTACCGGAGGGGTACGGCGCACCAAGGGCGGCAACCGGCGGATACCGGCGGGGCACACCAACTAGGCTCCCCCGTATGGACATTCTGGGGACCTCTCTGCGGGTGTGCGTCGATGACCTGGACAAGGCGGTCGCGGTCTACGAACGGTTGACCGGGGCCGAGGCGGTCCGCTTCCAGCGCGGTGGCGTCTCGGTCGCGGCGGTCGGCTGCTTCTTCCTGATGAGCGGTCCGGAGGCGGAGCTGTCGATCCTCCGGAAGATCACCGCGACGCTCGCGGTACGGGACGTGGACGAGGCGGTCACCGATCTGACGGCGGTGGGCGCGGACATCATCGCCGGCCCGCTCCCCACACCGATCGGGCGCAACCTGGTGGCCCGTCACCCGGACGGCTCGGTCTTCGAGTACGTCGACCGTCGCTCCGCCTGACCACCGGGAGCCGGTCCCGGCCGGGGCACGGCCGCCGCCCCGAACCGGTCCTGCCCGGTCCCGCCCGGCCGGGAACCCGGGCCCCCGGGTGGTGGGTCAGGACCAGCGGTAGGTCGTGCTGCGGTCGGGCACCACGATCCGGGACTCCGGGGCCGCCTCGCGCAGCTGGGCCACGAAGCGGTCCAGGTCCACCGTGGGGTCCGCACGCACCGGGTCGTCCAGCGGGGTCTCGAAGTCGTCCCAGTGCACCGGCACCACCGTGCGCGGCCGGCCCAGGGCGGTCATCAGCCGGGACGCGTACCGGTGGGTGGCGGAGGTGGCGGGGGTCGCCACCATGGCGATGTCCGGACGGACCCCCGCCACCTCCCGCTCGGCGAAGTCGCTGCCGCCCATCAGGAACACCGACGGGCCGCCGTCCGGCGTCACCTGGAAGGACAGCGTGTCGCCCTCGGGGAGGTCGGAGATGGTCCGGGGTCTGCGCGGCGGGGCGACCAGGGTGCCGGGCGCGAAGTAGGAGTGCCGGGCGTTGCGGCTGTGCCGGCCGGAGAAGACCTCCACCACGCATCCGTCGAAGTCCAGCACCTCACCGCCCTTGACGACGATCAACTGGCCGGCGTCCACGCCGAAGGCGCGCAGCAGGTGGTACGTCGTCTCGGTGCCGATCACCGGGGCGCCGGTGGAGCGGGCGATGTACGGCACGTCGTTGAGGTGGTCCCAGTGGCTGTGGCTGACCATCACCAGCTTCGGCCGGACCCCGCTCAGGTGCCGGTCGATCAGCGGCTCGTCCACCCGCAGCCGGGTGGCGGGGTCGAACGCGCCGGTGAACAGACCGGTGGGGAAACGGGTCAGGTACGGGTCGAAGAGTACGGTCCGGTCGCCGGAGCCGATGCGCCAGCCGGCCGTGCCGAACCAACGGAACTCGGCCGCCTCACCCCCTGCGGAGGCCGCGGCCGGGGGTCGCTCCCCGGCCGGGGCCGCGGTGGCCGACCGGTCCAGCAGGGACGCCCCGGCCGCCCCCGCCACCACGCCGCCCACGGCACCGGCCAGCAGCGAGCGCCGACGGATCACCTGTCGTTCGGTGGAT
Organism: Streptomyces pactum; assembly: GCF_016031615.1. Lineage (GTDB taxonomy): Bacteria > Actinomycetota > Actinomycetes > Streptomycetales > Streptomycetaceae > Streptomyces > Streptomyces pactus. Next base: position 6,174,211 of record NZ_JACYXC010000001.1, on the reverse strand, counting down.
TCGATCATGTGCTCAGCACAGCAGCCCGCCCCGCCCGCCGTCCAAGACCCACTCCCCACCCCGGTCATAGCCGGACGCCTATGACCGGGGGTTCGCCCCCGGTGCGGGGGGCACCACGGGACGGCGGACGGGGCCGGCCCGCCGGCCGTCGGACACCGGGCCGCGTCCGGTGTACCGGGCCGCGTCGCGGTGCACCGGGCCGCACGGCTGCGACACGTGGCCCGGTGCACCGCGTCCGGGCTGTGCCACCCGCGGTGCGGCCGGGGGGGCCGGCCCGACGCCCCTGGGACCACGGGCGGGCCTGCCACAGCCCCTGGAGGTACGCCCCCGGGGGCGGCGATGCGTGAACCGGCCGGGTCATGCCCCGTGGGCGTTCCGCAGGACCGCGGTGATCAGGGCGACGGCGAGAGGGGTGAGTGCTCTCGGGGATGCAGGGGAGCCAGTCCGGGAGGGCGTCGAAGCCGCCATGAGGTTCCAGACCTGCTGGGGGGAGGCGGGGACGACGCGGGAGACGGACGTGGACGCCATGGTGGTGCTCCTGGTGCCGCGTGTGGGGGGGAGGTGGGGGACGGAGCGGTCAGGGGGTGGCCGGGGGGCGCGGGCTCAGGCGTTGCCGGGGAGCAGGGGCGGCCGGACTGACCAGGCCGGCGGCGCGCAGCTCCGTCCAGAAGGCGGCCGGGATCGTCTCGTCGAGGGCGGCGGTGTCCTCGGTGATGCGGCTGGGCCGGGTGGCCCCGGGGATGACGGCGGCGGACACCGGGTGGGCGAGCGAGAACTGCAGGGCGGCGGCCTTGATGCTCACGCCGTGCTTCCCGGCGAGGGCCTTGAGCCGGCCGACCCGCTCGATGATGGCCGGCGGGGCCTGCTGGTACTCGAAGTGGGTGCCGCCGGCGAGGACGCCGGAGCTGTAGGGGCCGCCGACGACCATCTCCACGCCCTGTTCCTGGGCCATGGGGAGCAGCCGGGTGAGGGCGTGCTCGTGGTCCAGGAGGGTGTAACGGCCGGCGAGGAGGAAGCCGTCGGGCCGGGGCTCGTCGAGGGCGAGGGTCAGCTCGATGGGTTCGGTCTTGTTCACGCCCAGGCCCCAGGCCTTGATGACGCCCTCGTCACGCAGGCGGGACAGGACGCGGAAGGCTCCGGTGCGGGCTTCTTCGAACTTCTGGATCCAGGCGTCGCCGTAAAAGTCCTGGGCGATGTCGTGGACCCAGACGATGTCGAGCCGGTCGGCACCGAGGCGCTTGAGGCTGCCCTCGATGGAGCGCTCGGTGGCCTCGGCGGTCCACTCGTGGAGGACCTTGTTCGGGTTGCCGTGCTCGAACAGGCCGCCCTTCTCGCCGAAGTCGGGCACGTCGGTCTCGTGCTCGTCGAGGACGACCCGGCCGACCTTGGTGGACAGCACGTAGGAGTCCCGGGGCCTGGCCGCCAGAACCTGGCCGAGCCGCTCCTCGGCCAGGCCGGCGCCGTAGAAGGGGGCGGTGTCGTAGTAGCGGATGCCGTGGTCCCACGCGGCCTCGACCGTGGCGCGGGCCTCGTCGTCGGGGATCGCGCGGAACATGTTGCCGAGCGGGGCGGTGCCGAAGCCGAGACGGCCGGGAAGGAGGTTCTTCAGCGACATGAGGAGTGCCTTTGCGAGATGTGGGGGAAGGGGCCGCGGTGGCCCTTGCGAGCGCCGCATCTGAATGCAAGCGCGCCTTACGTGCACAGACAATAGTTGCAGGCGCCGACTAATGCAAGGGCCGTGTTTCGGCGTTCGCTCCGCGCTCGGCTCGTCAGCGCACCCGGTCCGGGCCACCGCGCGCCACGCACTCCGGTGCGACGCGCCGGACGGCGGCTCCGCGGGGCTCAGCTATCCCGGCCGGCCGGGGCCGCCCCGCGCGGCGGACAGCATGTCGGCGGTGATCGCCCAGCGTTCGTGGTCCCGCCACGCGCCGTCGATGAAGAGGAAGTCCGGTGAGAAGCCCTCCAGCCGGAAGCCGTGCCGTTGCACCAGGCCGATCGACGCGTCGTTGCCGGGCTGGATGTTGGCCTCCAGCCGGTGCAGGCCCAGCGGCCCGAAGGCGTACCGCAGCACCAGCCCGAAACCGTCGGACATGTGGCCGCGCCCGGCGTGGGGCGCGTACGCCCCGTAGCCGACCGCCCCGCACTGGAAGCCGTGCCGGACGATGTTGTTGATGTTGACGAAGCCGGCGATCTCGCCGGTCCCGGGCACGCAGACGACGAACCCCTCCCGGTCCGGCTGCTGGAGCAGGGCGAAGTGGCGTGCGAAGGCGTCCTCGGTGAGCGGAGGGAAGAGCCACGGCCGGTGCAGCGCCACGCTGTCCCGGGCCCGGCGGATCAGTTCCGCGCCGTCCCGGCGCTCGACACGGCGGATGGCGGCCCGGGCGGCCACCGCGAGATACGGGGAATCGGACATCGCGCCATCGTAGGGACCGCACCGGTGCCCCTGGCCCCGGCCGCCCCCGGACCGGCCGGCCGGCTCCGGACACTGTCGGCCCCGCACGGCCGCGGCCCCGGCCGGCCCTGCTCCGGACAGCCCCGGCACCGGACAGCCCCGGCCGCGGACAGCCCCGGCCGCGGCACCGCTCCACGGACGGCACCGCTCCGCTCGGGCCGGCGTGGTCCGGCGACGGCCTCGCGCACGCCGCGCCCCGGCCCCGCTCCGGGCCCCGGACCGGTGGACGTCAGCGGTGGCGGCGCCCGAAGAGGAACGCGCCGCAGAGGATGCCGATCAGCCACACGCCCAGCAGGGCCAGCCACAGCGGCATGGTCACCTCGGGCACGAGCAGCCGGATCTTGACCTTCCGGGTGTTCTGGAAGATGAAGACGAGCGCGAGGACCCCGATGACGAGCGTGGCGATCCGGGCGGGCGTGGCAAACCCCCGCGCGGTCTCCGGCGCGTGCCGGCCGTCGCCGGCCCGCTGTCTGCTGCGGCTCATGGCTGGACCTTCCGTGAGAGCCGGAGCGGCGGCCGGGCCGGACGACGCCCGGCCGCGCGCTGTCTCTGTGGGTCCAGCATGTTCGGCCCGGTGCGGCGTGCATCCCGGGCCGCCTCCGGCTACGCCGTCCGGGTGACGCCGAGGATCGCGTAGGCGGCGGCGTAGCCGGGGCTCACGTGGTCCAGCGACAGGTCGACCAGCGACCAGTCGCCCACCGGGACCGGGTCCGGGCCGGTGCCCACGTAGTCCAGCGCGGGGTCGCGGGACAGCCCGGTGCCCAGCCCCTTGAGATACGCCTCCTTACGGGTCCAGCAGCGGGCGAACGCCACGGGCCGGTCGGCCGCGGGCAGCCCCGCCAGCTCGGCGCGCTCCCGGGCGTGGAGGCTGGCGGTCACCTGGGCGACCGTCTCCGGCGACTGGAACTTCTCCACATCGGCACCGATGGGCGCATCCCCGAACGCGAAGAGCACCAGGTCACCGGCGTGGGACATGTTGAAGTGGAGCGGGGTGCCGGGCACCGCGGGCCGGCCGTGCGGTTCGCCGCAGCCGGGGCAGGGCTCCCGGATGAAGCGCACCGCGGCCGGGTCCAGGTCCAGGTACGCCCCCAGCAGCACCCGCAGCCCGGCGTGGGCGGCCCGGTACCGCTGCTGGTCCTCGGCCCGGTAGAAGCCGGCGGCCCGCTCCCGCTCGGCCGCGTCGAGCACCTTCTCCGGGTCCAGGCCCAGGGCGTCGCCGCAGTCGGGGACGCTGAGCACCCAGGACTGCGGCCGGCCCGGCCGGCCGGCGGTGACGGCCGCGGGCAGCGGATCGTGCCCCAGCACGCTGACATCGGTCATGGAATCGGTCTCCCCCAGTGCGTCGGAACGGCTGTGCCCTGGTGATCACGCTACCGTCGCCGGGCACCGGGCGGGGCGAGAGGTGCTCAAGTTCCCCTCGCCCAGGCTCGCTTGAGCAGGTCCACGCGGTACGCCCGCCGGTCGGGCCGCCGGTGCGCCCCGGGCACGCGGTACGCGGTGCGCCCGCCGGTCGGTCGGCCCGGGCCGGTGTGCCCCGGCCCGGGCCACACCGCCGTCCCGTCCCCGGTGCGCGTTCCTCGTCACGACTGCCGGGCGGCGGCCTCTCCGCCACGCCTCCACCGTCACGACTGCCGGAGGGGTGGGCCGGCAACCCGGCGCGGCCCGGGCGTGCGGGCCGGCACCCGGCCGGCCCCGGGCGCGCGGGCCGCCGGAGCCGGGGGCCGCAGGGCCGCCGGAGCCCGGAGCCGCGGGACAGCGGGACCGGCACTCCGGACCGGGACACCCGGCGGGGTGCCGACCGGCGCCCCTAGGTGGTCAGCGGGAGCACCGGCACATCGGTCCGCCCCAGGCCGAAGACCTGGTCGTACAGCGACAGTTCGGCCTCCAGGGCGCTCACCATCGTCTCCACCCGCCGGAAGCCGTGGCCCTCGCCGGCGAAGGTGAGGTACGCGTGCCGGACGCCGCGTCCGGCGATCGCGGACAGCAGCCGCTCGCACTGCACGGGCGGGCAGACCGGGTCCTCCAGCCCCTGGAGCAGCAGGAACGGTGCGCGGATACGGTCCGCGCGGCTCACCGGGGCGCGGTCGCGGTACCGCTCGGGCACCTCGGCGAGCGGTCCGATCAGGCTGTCCAGGTACCGGGACTCGAAGTCGTGGGTGCCGCCGTCCGCCCAGTCGGCGAGGTCCAGCACCGGGTAGATGATGGTGCCGCAGGCGTACACCGTGGTCGAGGCCAGCGAGGCGGCGGCGGTCCAGCCGCCGGCGCTGCCCCCGCGGATGGCCAGCCGGGCGCGGTCCGCGGTGCCCTCCTCGGCCAGCGCGGTCGCCACCGACGCGCAGTCCTCCACGTCCACCACGCCCCAGTTCCCCCGGAGCCGGTCGCGGTAGGCGCGGCCGTACCCGGTGGAGCCGCCGTAGTTGACCTCCGCGACCCCGATGCCGCGGGAGGTGAAGTAGGCGATCTCCAGGTCGAGGACGAGCGGAGACCGGCCGGTCGGGCCGCCGTGCGCCCACACCACGAACGGCGGGGCCTCGCCCTGCGGCCCGGTGTGGTCCGGGCTGTGCGGCAGGTGGATGTGGGCGTGCACCTCCCTGCCGTCCACGCCCTTGAACACCCGCGCCCGGGGCTCGGGGCAGTAGGCCGGGTCCACGACGTCACGGTGCTCGGCGCCGATGACCCGGGCCCGGCCGGTACAGGTGTCCAGCTCCACGACCTCGTAGCCGGTGCGCGGGCTCGCGGCGACCCCGATCACCCGGGTGCCGTGCACCGCGAGCGTGGGTTCCCACTCGGTCCACGGACCGGCCACGTCCACCAGGTCGCCGGTCTCCGGGTCGAGTATGCCCAGGTTGTTGCCGCCCAGGCCGTGGAGGACGGCGACCAGCCCGCTCTCCAGCGGGTGGCACCAGCGCTGCCCGGTGCGCCACAGCGGCCCGCCGAACTCCTCCTCGCGCGGGCACAGCGGGGTGCCGGGCACGGCGCCGTCCCCGGCCCGGGGCGTCGCCGTGGGGTCGGCGCGCCACAGGTTCCACCAGCCGGTGGCGTCGGAGACGTACAGCAGCGTGCCGTCGGGGGCCCAGGCGACCTGGGCCACCGCCTCGCCGCCGCCGGGTGCCCCGCCCCCGGCCGCCGTGCCGCCCGGGGCGGCGCCCACCGCCGACAGGTCGCCGAGCAGCGGCCGGGCCGCGCCGAAGGGGGCGCCGGGGGTCACCTCGGCGACCATCACCACCGTGCCGTCCCAGGGCATCCGCGGGTGGTCCCAGGCGATCCAGGCGGCCCGCCGTCCGTCCGGGGAGAGCTCCGGCCCGGTGACGAACCGGTGTGCCCCGTCGGAGAGCTCACGCACCGCGGCGCGGTCCTCGGCGGCCGAGCCGTCCAGCGGCACCGCGACGATCACCCGGCGCAGATCGGTGGGGCCGTCACCGGTGAACTCCTCCAGGACGCACCACACCTCGCCGCGCTCGGGGTGCAGCCGCAGGTCCACCCAGCGCAGGCCGCCGCCGACCGGGGAGAGCGGGGTCAGCGGCCGCGGCGTGCCGCCGCCGTCCGGCTCGAAGGCGTACATCCGCTGGTCGTCGAAGTGCACGAACACCACCAGCGGGCCGGTGCCGGGCCGCGCGGCGCCCGCCCACGGCGCCCCGCCGTACTCCATCACCCGGCTGCGCACGTTCCACGGCGCGGGCAGCGCGGACTCCTCGGTGCCGTCGGCGCGCCGCCGCACCAGGGTGCGCCGGCCGCCCTCGGCCGGGCGCGGCGCGGTCCACCACACCTCCTCGCCCACCACGCCCACGAACTCCGGCCTGCCGTCGTGGGACGCGGCGAGCGTGGCGTCGATCGGTGAACTCCAGGTCCCGTACGGGGCCGTGGACGCCATGGGTCATGCCTCCTGCAAGAAGTGGTCGAGTACCCGGACGCCGAAGTGCAGCGCCTCGACGGGGACCCGCTCGTCCACACCGTGGAAGAGCGCCTGGTAGTCGAAGCCCTCGGGGAGCTTCAGCGGGGAGAAGCCGTATCCGGCGATGCCCAGCCGGGAGAACTGCTTGGCGTCGGTGCCGCCGGACATGCAGTAGGGCACCACATGGCCGTCGGGGTCGAAGCGCTCCACCGCGGCCCGCATCGCCGCGAACACCGGGGTGTCCACCGGGGCCTGGAGGGCGGTCTCCCGGTGGTGGAAGTCCCAGTCCACACCGGGCCCGGTGAGCCGGTCGAGGGTGGCCCGGAACTCCTCCTCGCCGCCGGGCACCGTCCGCCCGTCGATGTACGCGGTGGCGCTGCCGGGGATGACGTTGACCTTGTAGCCGGCCTCCAGCACCGTCGGGTTGGTGCTGTTGCGTACGGTCGCCTCGACCAGCGCGGCGGCCGGGCCGAGCTTCTCCAGCAGCGCGTCCACATCGAAGTCGGGGGCCTCCGGCGCGGCCTCCACGCCCTGGAGCGCGGCCAGCTCCACCAGGGCGGCCCGGACCGTGGGCGTGAGCCGTACCGGCCACCGGTACTCGCCGATCCGTGCCACCGCCGCCGCCAGCCGGCTGACCGCGTTGGCGTGGTTGACCTTCGAGCCGTGACCGGCGGTGCCGCGGGCGGTGAGCCGGAGCCAGGCGGTGCCGCGCTCCCCCGCCGCGATCGGGTAGATCCGGCGGCCGGGTCCGGCGTGGAAGGTGTACGCCCCGGACTCGCTGATGCCCTCGGTGCAGCCCTCGAAGAGCCCGGCGTGCCGGTCGGCGAGGAAGCCGGAGCCGACGGCGGCGCTGTCCTCCTCGTCGGCGGTGAAGGCGAGCACGAGGTCCCGGCGGGGGCGCACCCCGGCCCGCGCCCAGGCACGCACCACGGCGAGGATCATCGCGTCCATGTTCTTCATGTCCACCGCGCCCCGGCCCCAGACCACGCCGTCCCGGATCTCCCCGGAGAACGGGTGCACGGTCCAGTCGGACGGCTCGGCGGGCACCACGTCCAGGTGGCCGTGGACCAGCAGGGCGCCGGCACCCGGGTCCCGTCCGGGCACCCGCGCCACCACGTTGGTGCGCCCCGGCTCGTCCTCCAGCAGGGTCGGGGCGATGTCCGCCTCGGCGAGCTTCTCGGCGACGTACTCGGCGGCCGGCCGCTCGCGGCAGTCGCCGCCGCCCCGGTTGGTGGTGTCGATGCGGATCAGCTCGGAGGTGAACCGCACCACCTCCTCCAGCGCCCGCGCGTCGATCGCTTCCTCACGGTCAGCCATATGCTTCCTCCACCGCTGCCGACACGACGGTGGTGACCGCCTTGAAGCACCGGATTCCCTCGTACATGGTCGGCGAGGTGTAGGCCACCCGCCGCTCGCCGCTGCGCTCCACCCCGGGGACGACGGTGGCCGCCCCGGCCAGGTGCTCGGCGTCGAACTCCAGCTCCACGGTGAACGGCCCGCCGCGCACCGGGTCGTGCCGCCGCGCCAGGGCCACCGCCTCCGCGGCCGCGGCGCGGATGTCGGCCGCGGTGCGCGCCGGGGTCCGGCAGACGGCCGCGTACCGCGACACGTAGTCCTTGACCGCCACCTTGCGGGCGTCGGGGGCGTACCCCTCGGCGTCCAGGCAGGTGCGGTCGTCCCCGGTGACCAGCACCACCGGGACCCCGAACTCGGCGACCACCAGGGCGTTCAGCCGGCCCTCGCTCGCCGGGACGCCGTCCACCCAGACCCCGGTGACGGAGTTGGCCAGGTAGGTGTGGGCGAGCACCCCCTCGGTGCCGGCCCCGGTGTGGTAGCCGACGAAGGCGATGCCGTCCACGTCACCGTGCTGCACGCCCTCCACCATGCTGAGGCTCTTGTGCCGGCCGGTGAGCATGGCCGCCCGCTCGTCCAGCTCCTCCAGCAGCAGGTTCCGCATGGTCCAGTGGGCCTCGTTGACGAGCACCTCGTCGGCGCCGCCGTCGAAGAAGCCGGTGATCGCCGCGCTGACGTCGGAGGTGAACAGCCGTCGGCAGCGCTGCCACTCCGGGGTGCCCGGCAGCACGTCGGCGGGCCAGGTGACACCGGTGGCGCCTTCCATGTCGGCGCTGATGAGGATCTTCACGCGGCACCGCTCCCGGCACCGGGGCGGCGGTGCGCGCCGGCCGCCGCGCGGCGGGGACCGGCGGTGTCCGGGGCACCGGGGGGCCGCGACGCGGGGGGCGGTCCCGGGGCCCCGGCCGGACGGCGTGCGGATCTTCATGCCTCATCACGTTACGCGCCGTCGAACGGCCGGACCAGGGCTGTGGACAACGGGCTGTGGACAACCGTTCGGGCCCCGGCCACCGCCGGAGCCCGAACGGGTGAGGGGGACCGGTGCCGGTCAGCCGTCCTCGTGCCCGAGCTGGAGGTCGCGTTCGGTCCGGCCGCCGCCGGCGACCTGGAGCACCGTGGCGACCGGCGGGTAACCGGCGGCGATCACGGTGTACTCGCCCGCCGACAGGTCGATGAAGCGGAACGACCCGTCCGGGCCGGTGGTCACGGTGTCCACCACGTTGCCGGCGGCGTCCAGCAGGGTGACCCGGGCGTCCTCCACCAGCCGTCCGCCGCCGGCCCGCACCACCCCGCGCAGCACCGCGCCGCCGGCCAGTTCGATGTCCTGGCGGGTCTCCCGGGCGGCCTGCACGGTCACCGGGAGGGCGGTGGGGCGGAAGGCGGGGGCGCTGGAGGCGAGGGTGTACTCGCCGGCGACCAGCTCGGTGATGACGTAGCCGCCCTCCCGGCCGCTGCGGGTGGAGGCGACGACCTCGCCGCGGACGTCGGTGAGGGTGACCATGGCGTCGCGCACCGGCGTGCCGTCGGCGGTGCGGACCGTCCCCGCGAGCCGTCCGGCGCCGCCGAGGACCACGTCCAGCTCCACCGGGCGTTCACCGACGGACACCGTGACCGCCTGCGGCTGGTGGCCGCCGGCCGAGGCGATCAGCACGTAGGAGCCGGCGCCGGGGGTGCTCAGCGCGTACCGGCCGTCGCTGCCGGTCGCGCCGCGGCCGATCTGCCGGCCGGCCACGTCGATGAGGGTGAGCGCGGCGCGCGGCACGGTGGTGCCATCGGGGTGGGCGACGGTGCCGCACACCGGGATCCCGGCGCACGGCGGGGCGCCGGCCGGGGCGGGGGCGGCACGCTGCCGTTGAGGCGGGCGTTGGGGGACGCTCTGGTCGGCGGTGGGGTCGGTGGCGTGGTCGGTGGAGACCAAGGGTTTCTCCTTGAGGAGGAAGGCGAGCAGGAAGCCCAGGACGAGCACCGGCACGAGGTAGAGGAAGATCCGCGGCATGGCGTCGGCGTACGCGCCGATGTAGGTGTCCCGCACGGCGGCGGGCAGCGCGTGCACCATCTCGGGGGTGATGGACTCGGGGTCGGGGAGCGGGACGTCGGACGGCCCTTCGGCGGCGGGCGGCTCCTGGGCCATCCGGTCGGCGACGCGGTCGGCGAGCAGGGTGCCGAAGACGGCGGCGCCGATGCTGCCGCCGATCTGCCGGAAGTAGTTGTTGGCGCTGGTCGCCGCGCCGAGGTCGGCGGGGTCCGCGGCGTTCTGCACGGCGAGCACCAGCACCGGCATCACCAGTCCGACGCCCACGCCGAGCACCGCCATCCACAGGCTGTACTCCAGCCGGGGGGTGTCCTCGTCCAGCAGCGACAGCAGCCACATGCCAACGGCCGACAGGGCGCCGCCGACGATCGGGTGGACGCGGTAGCGGCCGGTGCGGCTGACCATGGTCCCGGCGACGGCGGAGGCGAGCACCAGGCCGCCCATCATGGGGAGCATCAGCAGGCCGGACTCGGTGGCGCTGGCGCCGTCGACCATCTGGAGGAAGGTCGGCAGGTAGTTGGCGGCGCCGAACAGCGCGAGCCCGGACAGCGCGCCGACCACCGCGGTGATGTTGAAGGTGGAGTCCCGGAACAGGCGCAGCGGCAGGAGGGGTTCGGGGACGTGGTGCTCGACCAGCACGAACAGCGCCCCCGAGGCCGCGGCTCCGGCCGCCAGGCCCAGGATGACCCCGGAGCCCCACTCGTACTCGGTGCCGCCCCAGCTGGTGAGCAGCACCAGGCAGGTGGTGGCGACGGTGACCAGCGCGGCGCCGACCACGTCGAAGCGGGGCCGGACGGCGGGCCGGGGCAGGTCCAGGACGGTGAGCACCACCGCGAGGGTGACCAGGCCGAAGGGGATGTTGATGTAGAAGCACCAGCGCCAGGAGGCGTGGTCGGTGAAGAAGCCGCCGAGCAGCGGGCCGGCGACCGAGGCGAGCCCGAAGGTGCCGGTGATGATGCCCATGTAGTGGCCGCGGCGGCGGGGCGGCACGATGTCCGCCATGATCGCCTGCACCCCGATCATCAGCCCGCCGCCACCCACGCCCTGGATGGTCCGGCCGATGATCATCTGGTTCATGGTGTCGGCCCAGCCCGCGTAGGCGGAGCCGACGACGAAGACCGCGATCGCGAAGACGAAGACGCTCTTGCGGCCCAGGAGGTCCCCGGCCTTGCCGTAGATGGGCAGGACGACGGTGGAGGACAGCAGGTAGGAGGTGACGGCCCAGGACATCTTGTCCAGGCCGTGCAGGTCGCCGACGACCTCGGGGAGCGCGGTGGCCACGATGGTCTGGTCGAGCGCCGCCAGCAGCAGCGTGAGCATCAGGCCGAGGAAGACCATCCGGACCCTGGCCGGGGAGAGCGGGACCGGTGCCTGGCCCTCGGCGGCGGCCCGCGGGGGGTCCGCAGGGGCCGCCGGGACCGTGGGCGCCGGGGGCGGGCGGGCGCCCGGCCCCGGCACCGGGGCGGGGCCGGGCGGCGGGGCCGGGTCCGCCGGGGCGGCGGCCGGCCGGCCGGGGGCCGAACGGGGGTGCCGGGAGGGGGCCTCGGGGACGACCCCGGGGAGTGTCCCGGTGCCGGCCGGTGTGTCCGGCCACTCGTCGTCCCTGAGCAAGGTGATGCCCACGTATACCTCTCCCCTTCGTCGCACTACGCCGCCGCCCATTTCTCGCATTACGCGACAATGGCGAGCAACTTCGCTCAGGGGCGGTAATTCACCGACGAGAGGGACGCAACCGGCTTTCTCCCCGGTCGGAGGGACGGCACCGCCTCACCGGCGCGCCGGGAAAACCACTCGAACCGGTGACGGCCGCTCCGGCCGGGGGCGGGCTACTTCTCGAACCGCTCGGCCAGCCGGGCGAGTACGGCGTCGTAGATGCGGCCGAGCCCCTTGGGCGCGAAGGTCCGCTCGAAGAAGCCGCCGATGCCGCCGGCGCCGTTCCAGACACTGGTCACGGTGACCCGGGAGAGCCCCTCCCCGGCCGGGGTGACGGTCCAGGTGGTGACCATGGAGGAGTTGCGGTCCTTCTCCACCAGCTGCCCCTCGCTGGGCTCGGTGACCTCCAGCAGGCAGTCGCGCACCCGCTTGCTGGTGGCCTGCAGGCGCCAGTGCACCACGGTGCCCGCGCCGTCGCCGCCCTCGCGCACCTCGTACTCGCTGAACTGCTCGGGGAGCAGTTCGGGGCGCGTTCCGCGGTAGTCGGCGAGGGCGTCGAACACGTCCTCCGGCTTGCCCCTGACGACCCGCTCCGTGGTGGCCTCGACCTGCCCCATGGCTCTTCCTCCTCCTGTGTCGCACCGGCGGCGTCCGCCGCCCCGGCCAGCCAATCACCAGCGGCCGGACCGCCCAAATCAGGGGTTGACCGAGTCGATGACGAACATATGTTCTATTCTGAACGAGAACGGCCGACGGGGGGTGACGGAGGTAGTGACGATGCGCTGGGACAACCTCGCCCCCGACGGCGGAGCCGCCGCCCCCGCCCTCTTCGGCGCCGGTGCGGTGACCACCCGCACCTTCGACACCCCCGAGTTCCGGGGGATCACCTTCCACGAGGTGCGGGCGCGGTCGATCCTCAACCGGGTGCCGGGCGCCTCCCGGATGCCGTTCGAGTGGACGGTCAACCCCTACCGCGGCTGCACCCACGCGTGCGTCTACTGTTTCGCGCGCAAGTCCCACGGCTACCTCGACCTCGACACCGGGCTGGGGTTCGACTCCCAGATCGTGGTGAAGACCAACACCCCCGAACTGCTCCGCCGGGAGCTGGCGTCCCCCCGCTGGCGCGGCGAGCACGTCGCCATGGGCACCAACGTGGACTGCTACCAGCGGGCGGAAGGCCGGTACCGGCTGATGCCCGGCGTCCTGGCCGCGCTCACCGAACGGGCCAACCCGTTCTCCATCCTCACCAAGGGCACGCTGATCCTGCGCGACCTGGAGCTGCTGCGGGCGGCGGCGGACGTGACCGACGTGGGGGTCTCGGTCTCGGTCGGCTTCACCGACCCGGAGCTGTGGCGCACGGTCGAACCGGGCACGCCCTCCCCCGGCCGGCGGCTGGACGTGGTGCGCACCCTGACCGCCCACGGCATCCCGTGCGGGGTGCTGATGGCACCGGTGATCCCCTGGCTGGGCGACCGCCCCGACCAGCTGCGGGACACCGTGCGGGCGGTGGCGGCGGCCGGGGCCACCTCGGTCACCCCGCTCGTGCTCCACCTGCGGCCCGGCGCCCGGGAGTGGTTCATGTCCTGGCTGGCCCGCCACCACCCGGGACTGGTGCCGCGCTACGAGGCGCTGTACGCGAACGGCGCCTACGCGCCCACGGCGTACCAGCGGCGGATCACCCGGCAGGTGCACGAACTGGCCGCGGAGTACGGCATCGGCCCGGCGCCGGCCGGGGCGGCCCGCCGGGTGTCCCGGCCTGCCCCGGCACCGGACGGCCCACCCCCGGCCACCCAGCTGTCCCTGCTGTGAGTCATGATCGGCCGGTGCCGGGCGACCGGTCCGGCCGTACCTTCCGTGAACCGCGAGGAGACAGCATGACCCGGCTCAGCCATGTGGCCGCCCCGGCGGGCGTCGCCCCCGGCAACGGCTACAGCCACGTCGTCTGGGGCACCGGCCGCCTGGTGGCCGTCTCCGGGCAGATCGCCCTCGACGAGCAGGGACGACTGGTCGGCGAGGGCGACCCGGACGCCCAGGCCCGGCAGGTGTTCGAGAACCTGCGCCGTTGCCTGGCGGCGGCCGGGGCGACCTTCGCCGACGTGGTGAAGCTGACCTACTTCGTCACCGACATGGCGTTCCTGCCGGCGGTCCGCCGGGCGCGGGACGAGGTGATCGACACCGCACGGCCGCCGGCCGGCTCGGCGGTGCAGGTGGCGGCGCTCGTCCGGCCCGAACTGCTGCTGGAGGTGGAGGCGCTGGCGATCACCGCGGAGGACCGGCGGCCCTGACCCCCGCGCCGGCACCCGCCGGGGCCACGGCTCCGGCCTCCGCCTCGGCGACCGCGCGGGCCAGCCGGTCGCGCACCCGGGTCTGCGCCTCGATCCGGGCGTCGAGCACCGCCAGCCGGTCGCGGGCGATGCGTAGCCCCTCCGCCCCGGCCGGGCCGGCGGTGACGTCACCGTCCAGGCAGGGCAGGAAGAACCGCACGTCCTCCAGGGTGAGGCCGGCGTCGAGCAGGTGGCGGATGTTGCGCACCCGTCGCACCGCCCGCTCGGGGTACTCCCGGTAGCCGTTGGCCGCCCGGTCCGAGCCGATCAGCCCCTGCTGTTCGTAGTGGCGCAGCGCGCGGGGCGTCGTGCCGGTCCTCCGGGCCAGTTCACCGATGCGCACCCGCGCCACCTCCTCGCCGCCTGTTCTACCAAAGGGCGGGAGCCTCCACCGAACGGCAGAAGCGTCCGCCGGAGGGCGGGGGCGGTGGGGACGGCGGGGACCGGGCGCCGCGCGGGCGTCAGCCGACGACCGCGCCGCCGTCCACCGGGAGCACCACCCCGGTGACGAAGGAGGCTCCGGGCGAGGCCAGCTGGGTGATCGCCCAGGCCACCTCCCCGGGGTGGCCGACGCGGCCGGCCGGGGTGTTCGCCAGCTGCCACTCCCGGGTACGGGCCCGCTGCTCGGGGGTGAATCCGCCGTGCTCGCCGATCGGGGTCTCGACGGCACCGGGGGCCACCGCCACCACGCGGATGCCGCGCGGTGCCAGCTCCACCGCCCAGCTGCGGGTGAGGGTGTCCAGGGCCGCCTTGGTGGAGGCGTACACCCACCCGCCGGGCCAGGCGCGCAGGCCGACGGCGGTGCTGACGTTGACGATCACCCCGCCCGCCTCCGCCAGCGGTTCCAGCGCGGCCTGGGCGAGCAGCGCCGGGGCGACGAGGTTGGTGGCGAGCTGGAGCCCGAACAGCTCGCGGGTGACCTCGCCGAAGGTGCCGGGGCGCACCACACCGGCGTTGTTGACGAGGACGTCCAGCCGTCCGTGGTCCGCCAGCACCCGCCGGACGATCTCCTCGGGCGCGCCGTCGGCGGTGATGTCGGCGGGCAGCGGGTGCACCCCGGGGTGGCCCTCGGCGGTTGCGGCCAGCGGCTCCGGGCGGCGGCCCAGGGCCACCACCTCGGCCCCGGCGCCGGCCAGGGCACGGGCGGTGGCCCGTCCGATGCCGGTGCCGGCCCCGGTGACCACGGCGACCTTCCCGCGCAGGTCCGGCGTGCCGTAACCGATGGGGCCGGTGTGAGCCGGGGTTCCGGCGGGGTCGGTGGGGTCACCGGGGCCGGTGTGCCCGGCCCGGTCGCCGGGGTCGGTGTGACCGGTGGGCCGCGTGGTGCGGGCGGGGTCGGAGCCGCTGATGCGGTGTGGCGTTCGCGTCATGGCGGGAGTGTCGAACCCTGCCGCCGGCGTCAAGGTCAAGTCACCCCGCCCCGGGCCGCCGGCCGGGGCGGGGCCGCCCGCCGTGACCGGGGCGGGCACCCGGGCCGGAGCGGGCCCCGGGGGCCGGCCGGCCGGCCGCGCCGGGCTCCCGGCCGGACCGCCCGCCGGCGGTGCCCGGGGCGCCCGGACCGGACCGGCCCTCCCGGCGGGGGCCGGTGCCGGAGGCCGCCCGGGCGTCCGGGTGGGCCTCTGCGCGGGCCAGCGCGGCGGAGGCGGCGGCGGTCAGCTGGGGGTAGGAACTCGCCAGCGTGAGCACCGGGATGGCCCGGGGGTCGCCGAGCGCGCCGAGCCCCTCCACACAGGCGCGGGCGATGGGCCAGTGGTGGTCACGGGCGGCCAGCAGCCGCTCCAGGGTGGCGATCAGCGCCGGCACCGACTCCGGTGCGCGCAGTTCGACCAGCAGCCGGATGGGGTGGAGCGCGTAGTGGGTGCGGACCGGGTTGGTGGCCAGCGCGGCGGCGGCCCGGGCGGTGCGCGGGTCGCCCAGCCGGGCCAGGGCGCGGGCGGCGGTGACACAGCGCACCGGGTCCCGGTAGTTGAGCATCAGCACCAGCGTCTCGAAGGCCCGCCGGTCCCCGGCGCTGCCCAGCACGTAGGCCGCGGTCTCCCGGGCCCACAGTGGTTGTTCGGGCGCGACCAGGACACGGGCGAGCTTCTCGCGCGCAGCGGGGGTGCGGTCCCGGACGAGGGCCAGCAGCGATGCGTACGCGGCGGTCTCCTCGGGGGACGTGAGTGAAGCCCGCACCCTGTCGGCCAGTGCGCGGAAGTCGTCTTCCATGACCCGATCCCTCCCCATGTGGCAGCGCGCCGTGGCGCGCGCCACAGCGCGAGAGTCCTGACGAGCTCTGGCGTTCCCGGTTACCGGCGAGTTAAGCTCCCGGACACGAGCAGTCCTCCTGCTCGGGCGGCCTGGTGACGCAGCCGCCAGGAGTGACGTCGGTTCGGCACTCAGCCACGGTGCGGCCCCGGGACAGGGCCCGCCACACGCCTTCTTCGCGGGTTGTCTACGACCAGTGGTGCCCGCCCAGGAGCACATAACTCCCTTTCCCGCGAACGCTCGGGTTCGGTGTTCGCGGATCGGGCGTTCCCCCAGTCGTCACTTCTCCCCGTCGCCGGGGAACTCACCTATGGAGTCTCGCCATGGGCCGTCTCTCCACCGCCAACTCCCCCTCCCCCCGCCCCCTTCTTGTGCCGCGCTCCCCGACCCGTCCCCCGCCGCCGCGCTGCGGACCGTGGCCGTCGTGGGCCTGGGCACCATGGGCACCGGCATCGCCGAGGTGCTGGTCCGGTCCGGCCGCCGGGTGATCGGCATCGACGTCCAGGAGGCGGCCGCGCGGCGGGCCGTCGCCGCGCTGGAGTCCTCCACCGCCCGCGCGGTGGCCCGGGGACGGCTCACCGGGCCGGAGCGCGCGGAGGCGCTCGCCCGGTTCGGCACCGCCCCGGACCTGGCCGCGGCGGCCGCCGCCGACCTGGTCGTCGAGGTGGTGCCGGAGGACCACTCCCTCAAGCGGGAGGTGTTCGCCGCGCTGGACGCGGTGGTCCGGCCGGACGCGATCCTGGCCACCGGCACCAACGCGCTGTCGGTCACCCGGCTGGCCGCGGAGTCGGCGCACCCGGAGCGCGTGGTCGGACTGCACTTCTTCAACCCCGCGCCGGCGATGCGGCTGGTGGAGGTGGTCTCCTCGGTGCTCACCTCCCCCACGGCGGTGGCCGCGGTCACCGCGCTCGCCCGGGAACTGGGCAAGGAGCCGGTGGCGGTGGGCGACCGGCCCGGTTTCGTCGCCGACGGCCTGCTCTTCGGCTACCTCAACCAGGCCGCGGCCATGTATGAGTCCCGGTACGCCACCCGGGAGGACATCGACGCCGCGATGCGGCTGGGCTGCGGGCTGCCGATGGGGCCGCTGGCGCTGCTGGACCTGATCGGCATCGACACCGCGCGGACCGTGCTGGAGGCGATGTACGAACGGTCCCGGGACCGGCTCCACGCACCGGCACCGGTGCTGGGGCAGCTGAGCGCGGCCGGGCTCACCGGCCGCAAGGCCGGCCGCGGCTTCTACACCTACGCCGCCCCGGGCAGTGCCGAGGTGGTGCCCGACGGACTCACCCCGGCCGCGCCCCAAGAGGCCGCCGGCGGCGCCCGCCCGGTGCGCCGGGTCGGGGTGGCCGGCTCGGGCACCATGGCCGGCGGCATCGCCGAGGTGTTCGCCAAGGCCGGGTACCAGGTGGTGCTCGCCGGCCGCGACGCCGCCCGGGCCGAGCGGGCCAAGGCCCGGATCGGGCGGTCCCTGGAGCGGTCGGTGGCCAAGGGGCGGCTGACCGCGACGGCGCGGCAGGAGGCGCTGGACCGGATCACCCCGGCCGGGTCGTGGGCGGCGTTCGCGGACGTGGACCTGGCCGTGGAGGCGGTCGCCGAAGACCTGGAGGTCAAGCAGCGGCTGTTCGCGGAGCTGGACGCGGTGTGCCGGCCGGGGGCGGTGCTGGCCACCACCACCTCCTCGCTGCCGGTGGTGGCCTGTGCCCGGGCCACCTCCCGCCCGCAGGACGTGATCGGGATGCACTTCTTCAACCCGGCGCCCGCGATGAAGCTGGTGGAGGTGGTGCGTACGGTGCTCACCTCCGACGCGGCGCACGCCACCGTCCGGGAGGTGTGCGGGACGCTCGGCAAGCACCCGGTGGACTGCGGGGACCGGGCCGGATTCATCGTCAACGCGCTGCTGTTCCCGTACCTGAACAACGCGGTGAAGATGGTCCAGGAGCACTACGCCTCGCCGGACGACATCGACACCGCCATGAAGCTGGGCGGCGGCTACCCGATGGGCCCGTTCGAGCTGCTGGACGTGGTCGGGCTGGATGTGTCGCTGGCGATCGAGAAGGTGCTGCACCGCGAGTTCCGTGATCCGGGCCTGGCCCCGGCCCGGCTGCTGGAGCACCTGGTGGCGGCGGGCTGCCTGGGGCGGAAGACCGGCCGCGGCTTCCGCGAGTATGCGAAGGCCTGACCCGGATCCGGGCTGGGGCGGGCTGCTGGAACCGGCCGGCGGTCCGCCCCGGCACACGCACTCACCGGCGTGTTACGTTCCCCACATGTCCCAGCCCGTGAAGTCCGCCCGTTCGAACCGAACGTCTTCGTCCGACAGCGGCGAGAGCGCCGGCGCCCGCCGTGCCGCGGCCCAGCGTCTGACCATGCGCCGCAAACTGGCCGCCGCCGCGATGGAGTTGTTCGCGACGAAGGGCTACGAGGCGACGACGGTCGACGAGATCGCGGCGGCCGCGGGGGTCGCCCGGCGCACGTTCTTCCGCCACTTCCGCTCCAAGGAGGAGGCGATCTTCCCGGACCACGACGACACCCTGGTGCGGGCCGAGGCGGTGCTGGAGGCGGCGCCGGCGCACGAGAACCCGCTGGACACCGTGTGCCGGGGCATCAAAGAGGTCATGAAGATGTACGCCGCCTCGCCCGCCGCCTCGGTGGAGCGCTACCGGCTGACCCGTGAGGTGCCGGCGCTGCGGGAGGCCGAGATCGCCTCGGTGGCACGGTACGAGCGGCTGTTCACCCGGTACCTGCTGGGCCATTTCGACGAGGGCGCGCACCAGGCCGGGGACGACGACCCGCTGCTGGCCGAGGTGGCGGCGTCCGCCGTGGTCACCGCCCACAACCACGTGCTGCGGCGCTGGCTGCGCGCGGGCGGGCAGGGCGATGTGGAGGCCCAGCTGGACCACGCCTTCGCGATCGTGCGGGAGACCTTCGGGACCGGGATCGGGGCCGGCCGTACCGAGCCCGGCCGGGGGCCGGCCGCGACCGTCTCCAAGGACAGCGAGGTCCTGGTGGCGGTGGCGCGCACCGACGCCCCGCTGGACGAGGTGATGCGGGCCATCGAACGGGCCCTCAAGCGCTGACCCGGTCCGCCCCGGACACCGGCGCCCGGGCCCCGGCCCCGGCGCCGCCCCCGCGGATTCCGGACTCGGACTGCGGCCCGGGTCCGCCCCGCCGACCGTGGCGCCCGGGGCCTGACCCGGCGCCGCCCCCGTCCGGTCCCCGGCCACCCGCGCCCCCCACGGCCACCCGCGCCCGACACCGACGCACGCCCGCCTTGCCGCACCCGCCGCGCCCGCGCACGGTCCGGCCCGTCCGGCGGTCCGGTGCCCCTGCCCGGCCCCGCGCCGCCCCGCGGGCCCCGGTGCCCGGACCCCGCCCCGGCGCCGCCCCCCGTCCGGTCCTCGGAGACCCGCGCCCGGAAAAACCGGCCGCCCCCGGCACCGGCGCGCCCGCCGTGCCGCAGCGGCCGCCCGGCGACCGCCCGCACCCGCACCCGGGCGCCGGCCGCGCCCACGCCCGGGCTCCGGCCGCACCCTCCCCCCGGCTCACCGATTCGCACACAACCCCACACGCGCCGTCACGGCCGCCCCTCCCCGGGGTGGCCGTTTTGCTCATGTGTGCAGCGCGTATGACAGCTGAGAGAAATTGTTGGCACCCAGTGTCTTGAACGCTGGCACGGCGTGCCATAACGTGAAGGACGTCCGGGCGACCGGCACACCGGAGGCATCCCCCGGGCGAACGTCCGGGGTACGGGCCGCCGGGCGCCGGCTGTCCCCGCAGTACGCCTGCGCGTCCGGACGCCTGCGTCACAGGCACCTCCCCGGCCCCGTCCGGTCCGGGGACCCCGCGTCACCAGCGCACCGCCGAGCTCCACCTCCGCCGAACCGACGGCACCGCACCACACCCTTCAGACCCGACCCCTGCGTTCCCCCAAGCGTCCCCAAACGCTTCGCCGGAGGCCCACGTGAACGAGATCCTGGACGCGATCCTCGCGACCGACAGCACGCCAGCGGACATCGCGGCCCTGCCCCTGCCCGAGTCGTACCGCGCGATCACCGTGCACAAGGACGAGGCCGAGATGTTCGCCGGCCTGTCCACGCGGGAGAAGGACCCGCGCAAGTCCCTCCACCTGGACGAGGTCCCGGTGCCCGAACTCGGCCCGGGCGAGGCCCTGGTCGCCGTGATGGCCAGCTCGGTCAACTACAACTCCGTGTGGACGTCGATCTTCGAGCCGGTCTCGACGTTCGCCTTCCTGGAGCGGTACGGCAAGCTCTCCCCGCTGACCAAGCGGCACGACCTGCCGTACCACGTCATCGGCTCCGACCTGGCCGGCGTGGTGCTGCGCACCGGCCCCGGGGTCAACGCCTGGAAGCCCGGCGACGAGGTGGTGGCCCACTGCCTGTCGGTGGAGCTGGAGAGTGCCGACGGCCACGACGACACCATGCTCGACCCCGAGCAGCGCATCTGGGGCTTCGAGACCAACTTCGGCGGCCTGGCCGAGATCGCGCTGGTGAAGTCCAACCAGCTGATGCCCAAGCCGGCGCACCTCAGCTGGGAGGAGGCCGCCGCGCCGGGCCTGGTCAACTCCACCGCCTACCGGCAGCTGGTGTCCCGCAACGGCGCCGCGATGAAGCAGGGCGACAACGTGCTGATCTGGGGTGCCAGCGGCGGCCTGGGCTCGTACGCCACCCAGTTCGCCCTGGCCGGCGGCGCCAACCCGATCTGTGTGGTCTCCTCCCCGCAGAAGGCGGAGATCTGCCGGTCGATGGGCGCCGAGGCGATCATCGACCGCAATGCCGAGGACTACCGGTTCTGGAAGGACGAGCACACCCAGGACCCCCGGGAGTGGAAGCGCTTCGGCAAGCGCATCCGCGAACTGACCGGCGGCGAGGACGTGGACATCGTCTTCGAGCACCCCGGCCGGGAGACCTTCGGCGCCAGCGTCTACGTCACCCGCAAGGGCGGCACCATCGTCACCTGCGCCTCCACCTCCGGCTACCGCCACGAGTACGACAACCGCTACCTGTGGATGTCGCTCAAGCGGATCGTCGGCTCGCACTTCGCCAACTACCGCGAGGCGTGGGAGGCCAACCGCCTGATCGCCAAGGGGAAGATCCACCCCACGCTGTCGAAGACGTACACCCTGGCCGAGACCGGCCAGGCCGCCTACGACGTCCACCGCAACCTGCACCAGGGCAAGGTCGGCGTGCTCTGCCTGGCCCCCGAGGAGGGTATGGGTGTGCGTGATCACGAGATGCGCGCCCGCCACATCGACGCCATCAACCGGTTCCGGAACATCTGACCACCCGAGGGGCAGGACCGCGTTCATGACGGAGCGTGAGAAGGACCGTCCGTGGCTGATGCGGACGTACGCCGGGCACTCCACCGCCCAGGCCTCCAACGAGCTGTACCGGCGCAACCTCGCCAAGGGCCAGACCGGCCTGTCGGTGGCGTTCGACCTCCCGACGCAGACCGGCTACGACCCCGACCACGTGCTCGCCCGCGGCGAGGTGGGCCGGGTCGGGGTCCCGGTGGCCCACCTCGGTGACATGCGCCGGCTGTTCCAGGACATCCCCCTGGAGCGGATGAACACCTCGATGACCATCAACGCGACCGCCCTGTGGCTGCTCGCGCTCTACCAGGTGGTCGCCGAGGAACAGGGCGCCGACATCTCCCGGCTCCAGGGCACCACCCAGAACGACATCGTCAAGGAGTACCTGTCGCGCGGGACGTACGTCTTCCCGCCCGGCCCCTCGCTCCGGCTGACCACCGACATGATCAGCCACACGGTGGCGCACCTGCCGAAGTGGAACCCGATCAACATCTGCAGCTACCACCTGCAGGAGGCCGGGGCCACCCCGGTGCAGGAGATCGCCTACGCGATGTCCACCGCCATCGCGGTGCTGGACGCGGTGCGGTCCTCCGGCCAGGTGCCGCCGGAGCGGTTCGGCGACGTCGTCGGCCGGATCTCCTTCTTCGTCAACGCCGGGGTCCGGTTCGTCGAGGAGATGTGCAAGATGCGCGCCTTCGGCCGTGTCTGGGACACGATCACCCGGGAGCGGTACGGCATCACCGACCCCCGGAAGCGGCGCTTCCGCTACGGCGTCCAGGTCAACTCGCTGGGGCTGACCGAGGCGCAGCCGGAGAACAACGTCCAGCGCATCGTGCTGGAGATGCTCGCCGTCACCCTCTCCAAGGACGCCCGCGCCCGCGCGGTGCAGCTCCCGGCCTGGAACGAGGCGCTGGGTCTGCCCCGCCCCTGGGACCAGCAGTGGTCGCTGCGCATCCAGCAGGTGCTGGCGCACGAGAGCGACCTGCTGGAGTACGACGACATCTTCGCCGGGTCGCACGTGGTCGAGGCGAAGGTGGAGTCCCTGGTCGCCGACAGCCTCGCCGAGATCGACCGCATCCAGCAGATGGGCGGTGCGATGGCCGCCGTGGAGTCGGGCTACCTCAAGTCCGAGCTGGTCGCCTCGCACGCGCGGCGGCGGGCCCGGATCGAGGCCGGCGAGGAGAAGATCGTCGGCGTCAACTGCTTCGAGTCCACCGAGCCCAGCCCGCTCACCGCCGACCTGGACACCGCGATCCAGACGGTGGACCCGGAGAACGAGGCCCGGGTGGTCGCCGCCCTGCACCGGTGGCGGGACGAGCGGGACGAGCACCGTGCCCAGGCGGCTCTGGCGGCGCTGAAGAAGGCCGCGGCGGGCGAGGAGAACCTCTTCGCGGCCACCCTGGAGTGCGCCCGGGCGGGCGTGACCACCGGCGAGTGGACCTGGGCGCTGCGCGACGTCTTCGGCGAGTACCGGGCGCCGACCGGGGTGTCCGGCGCGCCGGTCGCGGTCACCGCCGAGGCCGGCACCCCGCTGGCGGCGGTGCGCGCCAAGGTCGAACGGACCGCCGCGGAGCTGGGCACCGGCCGGCTGCGGCTGCTGGTCGGCAAGCCGGGCCTGGA
This sequence comes from Streptomyces pactum, assembly GCF_016031615.1. Taxonomy (GTDB): domain Bacteria; phylum Actinomycetota; class Actinomycetes; order Streptomycetales; family Streptomycetaceae; genus Streptomyces; species Streptomyces pactus. The sequence continues at coordinate 6,151,312 of NZ_JACYXC010000001.1, read as the reverse complement.
CGGGCACAGCAACGGCGCCGAGCAGATCGCGGTACGGGCCCGGGACGCCGGCTTCGAGGTGGTCTACCAGGGCATCCGGCTCACCCCGGAGCAGATCGTGGCGGCCGCGGTGGCCGAGGACGTGCACTGCGTGGGCCTGTCCATCCTCTCCGGCTCGCACGCCGCCCTGGTGCCGGACGTGCTGGACCGGCTGCGCCGGGCCGGGGCCGGTGACATCCCCGTCATCGCCGGCGGGATCATCCCCGCCGCCGACGCGGCGGCGCTCCGTGAGGCCGGGGTGGCCGCCGTCTTCACGCCGAAGGACTTCGGCATCACTGAGATCATCGGCCGTATCGTCGATCAGATCCGGACAGCGAACAAGCTCGACCCCCTGGAGGTCCCCGCATGACCGAGTCCTCTTCCTCCCCGGTGAACCGGCTGCGCCCGCGCCGCTCCTGCCTGGCCGTGCCGGGCAGCAACCCGCGCTTCCTGGAGAAGGCCCAGGGCCTCCCGGCCGACCAGGTCTTCCTGGACCTGGAGGACGCGTGCGCGCCGCTGGCCAAGGAAGGTGCCCGGCACACCATCGTGGACTTCCTGAACAAGGGCGACTGGACCGGCAAGACCCGGGTGGTGCGGGTCAACGACTGGACCACGCACTGGACGTACCGGGACGTGGTGACGGTGGTGGAGGGCGCCGGCCAGAACCTGGACTGCATCATGCTGCCCAAGGTCCAGGACGCCCAGCAGATCGTGGCGCTGGACCTGCTGCTCACCCAGATCGAGAAGACCATGGGCTTCGAGGTCGGGCGGATCGGCATCGAGGCGCAGATCGAGAACGCCAAGGGCCTGGTGAACGTCGACGAGATCGCCGGCGCCTCGCCCCGGCTGGAGACGATCATCTTCGGCCCGGCCGACTTCATGGCCTCCATCAACATGAAGTCGCTGGTGGTGGGGATGCAGCCGCCCGGCTACCCGGCGGACGCGTACCACTACATCCTGATGCGCATCCTGATGGCGGCCCGTACCCACGACCTCCAGGCGATCGACGGCCCCTTCCTCCAGATCAAGAACGTGGAGGGCTACCGGGAGGTGGCCGGGCGCGCCGCGGCGCTGGGCTTCGACGGCAAGTGGGTGCTCCACCCCGGCCAGGTGGAGGCGGCCAACGAGGTGTTCTCGCCCTCCCAGGAGGACTACGACCACGCCGAGCTGATCCTCGACGCCTACGCGTGGCACACCTCCGAGGCGGGCGGCAAGAAGGGCTCGGCGATGCTCGGCGACGAGATGATCGACGAGGCGAGCCGGAAGATGGCCCTGGTGATCGCGGGCAAGGGCCGCGCCGCCGGGATGACCCGTACGTCCACGTTCCAGGCCCCGGAGGCGTAAGCGATGCAGTTCGGCCGCACCTACGAGGAATTCACCGTCGGTGACGTCTACAAGCACTGGCCGGGGAAGACCGTCACCGAGTACGACGACCATCTGTTCTGTCTGCTCACCATGAACCACCACCCGCTCCACCTGGACGCGCACTACGCGGAGCGGACCACCGACTTCGGCCGGAACGTGGTGGTCGGCAACTACGTGTACTCGCTGCTGCTGGGCATGTCGGTGCCGGACGTGTCGGGCAAGGCGATCGCCAACCTGGAGGTCGAGTCGCTGCGGCACGTGGCGCCGACCTTCCACGGGGACACCGTCTACGGCGAGACCACGGTGCTCGGCAAGACCCCCTCGCGGTCCAGGAGCGACCGCGGCGTGGTCCACGTCGAGACCAGGGGGTACAAGCAGGACGGCACGCTGGTCTGTGTCTTCCGGCGCAAGGTGATGGTGCCGACCGCCACCTACATCGAGGAGCGCGGCGGCGAGCAGCCCGGCCGGCCGGAACCGCGGGAACAGGGGAAGTGACATGGGACGGCTGGCGCAGACCGACGGACTGACCGACATCCAGCAGGAGATCCTGCACACCGTCCGCGACTTCGTGGACAAGGAGATCATCCCGGTCGCCACCGAGCTGGAGCACCGGGACGAGTACCCGACGCAGATCGTGGAGGGTCTCAAGGAGCTGGGCGTCTTCGGGCTGATGATCCCCGAGGAGTACGGCGGGCTGGGTGAGTCGCTGCTCACCTACGCGCTGTGCGTGGAGGAGATCGCCCGCGGCTGGATGAGCGTGTCGGGCATCATCAACACCCACTTCATCGTCGCGTACATGCTCAAGCAGCACGGCACCCAGGAGCAGAAGGACCACTTCCTGCCGAAGATGGCGCTGGGCGATATCCGCGGCGCCTTCTCGATGTCCGAGCCGGGGCTCGGCTCCGATGTGTCGGCGATCACCACCAAGGGCGTGCGGGACGGCGACGAGTACGTCCTGACCGGACAGAAGATGTGGCTGACCAACGGCGGCACCTCCTCGCTGGTGGCGGTGCTCTGCCGGACCGACGAGGGGCACCCGGAGGGGACCGCCCCGCACCGGTCGATGACCACCTTCCTGATCGAGAAGGAGCCGGGCTTCGGCGAGGTCCGGCCGGGTCTCACCGTCCCCGGCAAGATCGAGAAGATGGGGTACAAGGGCGTCGACACCACCGAGCTGATCCTGGACGGGGTGCGGGTCCCGGCCGACCGGGTGCTCGGCGGGGCCACCGGGCGAGGTTTTTACCAGATGATGGACGGGGTGGAGGTGGGCCGGGTCAACGTGGCGGCCCGCGGCTGCGGTGTCGCCCGGCGCGCCTTCGAGCTGGGCGTTGCGTACGCACAGCAGCGAAGCACCTTCGGCAAGCCCATCGCCCAGCACCAGGCCATCCAGTTCAAACTCGCCGAAATGGCGACAAAGGTCGAGGCGGCCCATGCGATGATGGTCAACGCGGCCCGGAAGAAGGACTCCGGCCAGCGCAATGACCTCGAAGCGGGCATGGCGAAGTACCTCGCGTCGGAGTACTGCAAAGAGGTCGTGGAGGACGCGTTCCGCATCCACGGCGGCTACGGCTTCTCCAAGGAGTACGAGATCGAGCGCCTCTACCGGGAGGCACCGATGCTTCTCATCGGTGAAGGGACCGCCGAGATTCAGAAAATGATCATCGGCCGCCGCCTGCTGGAGGAGTACCGCATACAAGGCTGAATGTCCGGTTCGGTATGGTATATCCGCGAACAAGATCACACCGGGCCATGGGACTTCGGCCACCGTGCGACCTCGGCGCTTGCCCAGTCACCGCTCGCAACCGATACCATCCGGTAAAGCCGCCGTCCCCGTTTTCGCAACGCGGCACCCTCCGCTACGAAGGTCATCCATGCCCCACAGCCATACCTCTGCACCACGCGACAGCCTTGCCGGCGTACGCCTCGCGCGCGGAGCATCGCCGTGGCTCCTGCCCACCGTCGCCACGGCGGCGGTCAGCCTCACGGCCGCAACGGTCCGCCGCTCCGGGCGCTGGGCTGCCGTCGCCGTGCCCACCACCGCGCTCGCGGCGGGCATGCTGTGGTTCTTCCGCGACCCCGAGCGAGAGATCGCTCAGGGCCGGGTCATCTCTCCGGCGGACGGCGTGGTGCAGAGCATCATGCCGTGGAAGGACGGGCGCACCCGCGTCGCGATCTTCATGAGTCCGCTGAACGTCCACGTCAACCGCGCGCCGCTGGCCGGCACGGTGACGTCCGTGGAGCACATCCCCGGCGGGTTCGTCCCGGCGTTCAACAAGGAGAGCGAGAACAACGAGCGGGTCGTCTGGCACTTCGACACCGAGCTGGGCGACATCGAGATGGTGCAGATCGCCGGCGCCGTCGCCCGCCGCATCGTGCCCTACCTCCCGGAGGGCGTGAAGGTCGAGCAGGGCGAGCGGATCGGCCTGATCCGCTTCGGCTCGCGCGTCGACCTCTACCTCCCGGAGGGCGTGGACGTGGCGGTCGAGGTGGGACAGACCACGGTGGCGGGGGTGACTCGTCTTGACCGTGCTTGATCCCGATACCAAGACCTCGGCCTGGGTCCCGGAGGCCGAGGTCGAGGTGGACGACACGGACGACATGCCGCTGTCGACGCGGCTGTCGATAGCCGACGCGCTCACCCTGGGCAACGCCACGTGCGGGTTCATGGCGGTGTACTTCACCACCACCGGGGTGCTCATCCCCCACCTCACCGGCAACGAGGACGGCGGCATGGCGCGGCACAGCGCCGCCACCGCCGTGATGCTGATGCTGCTGGCGTCGGTGTTCGACCTCTTCGACGGTCTGGTGGCGCGGAAGCTGCGCAGCTCGGCGATGGGTGCGGAGCTGGACAACCTCTCCGACCTGATCAGCTTCGGACTGGCCCCGGCCTACTTCGTGCTCGTGTGGGGCATGGTCGCCGACGACGCGTACCAGCGGGTGTCGGCGGTGGCCGCGATCGTGGTGCTGCTGGCGGTGGTGCTGCGGCTTGCGAGATTCTCCTGCGTGACCCTGAAGGACGGCGTGTTCCAGGGCATGCCGAGCCCGTTCGGCGCGCTCACGGTGGTCTCGGTGGTCCTGCTGGGCCTGCCGTTCGTGCCGACCCTGCTGGCGATCGTCGGGGTGGCCTGGCTGATGGTGAGCCGGGTGGAGTACCCCAAGCCCCGCGGCCGGCTCGCGGTGGCGATGCTCAGCTGGATCGTCACCAGCATGGCGCTGCTGGCGGCCTGGGCGTTCGACGCCCCGGGCGGTGAGCTGCTGCTCCAGACCGGGTGCTCGCTCCAGCTGGTGATGGGCGCGGTGATCCCGCTCTTCGCGACGGCGCGGCGGGTGAACACCTTCCGCGACAACCGGCGCGAGGCCCGGGCGGCGCAGCTGCCGTAGCCGGTGGCGCGGCCGCCCCGGCGGGCGGCGGCCACCACGAAGTTCCGGGACGTGGGCCCGGGCGATCGATCCGATCGCCCGGGCCCACGTCGCGTTCGGGGCGGTGGCGCCCCGGGGCGGGGCTGTGTTCCCGCGTTCCCGCTCCGCCGCGGCCGGGCGGTGTGCCGGGCGCCCGCGGCTGCCGGGGGCGCCCGGGGCGGGATGTGGCCGGGGGTGCGGACCGGGACCGGTGGCGGCGCCGGGGGGGCGGGCCGGAGGGACCCGGGTGCGGCGGAGGCGCACAGGTACGGGCCGAGGGCCCCGGACGCCCCGTACGGCCCGCGGAGCCCGGTAGGGCCCCACACAGGCCCGGGTGCGCTCTGGTACGTCCCGAGAGGTCCGGTACCGCCCTGGCAGGCGCTGGCAGGACCAGATACCGGCGGCGAGGCCCGGCGGCGGCCGAGGGCGTCGGTAGCGGCCCGTACGACGGCCGTGCGAGGCCCCGGCGCGCGGCCTCGGGGGCCGGAGGGACCCGAGGCGGGAGACGCCTCGGGTCGCGGTCGGCACCGGACCCGGGCCCGGTGCCCCGGGAGGCGAGCCGGCCCCCCGGGCCGTCAGGGCGCGGTGCCCACCGGGCGCACAGGCCCTCCTCGGTGGCTCACAGGCCCTCGTCGGCGGCGAGCCGGGCCGCGGTGCGTTCCAGGAGGGGCCCCGCCTCCGCCATGCAGCGGTCCGGGTCCGGTTCCAGGTCGGTGAGGGCGTACGCCCGCTCGATGCCCGCGGCGGCGAGCGCCTCCCGGTCGATGGCGAGCCGGCCGCAGACCGCGAGCACCCGCCTGCCGCGTGCCCGGGCCGCGGCAGCCACCCCCGCCGGCGCCTTGCCGTGCAGGGTCTGCCGGTCCAGCGACCCCTCCCCGGTGATCACCAGGTCCGCCCGTTCCAGGGCCGGGGCGAAGCCGAGCACGTCGAGCATGACCTCGATGCCGGGCCGGAAGACCGCGCCGAGCCCGACCAGGGCGCCGTACCCCAGGCCGCCCGCCGCGCCGGCGCCTGGGGCCTGGGCGCAGGTGGCGGCCCGGCCGCCGACCGCGCGCTCCAGGACCTCGGCGTAGTGGGCGAGTGCGGCGTCCAGCTCCGCCACCTCCGCCTCGCCGGCGCCCTTCTGCGGGCCGTAGACGGCCGGGGCGCCGGTGGGGCCGGTGAGCGGGTTGTCCACGTCGCTGGCGAGCACGATCTCGGTCCGGGCCAGCCGCGGGTCGAGGGTGGACAGGTCGGCGCTCGCCAGCTCGCGCAGCGGCCCGCCGCCGGGGGCGACCGGCTCACCGTCCGCGGTGCGCAGCCGGGCGCCGAGGGCACCGAGCATCCCGGCCCCGCCGTCCGTGGTGGCGCTGCCGCCGACGCCGAAGACGATGGTGCGGGCGCCCGCGTCCAGCGCGGCGCGCAGCAGCTCGCCAGTGCCGTACGTGGTGGCGGTGAGCGGCGCGAAGACCCCCGCCGGCAGGTGGCGCAGCCCGGAAGCCTCCGCCATCTCGACCACCGCGGTGTCCTGCCGCAGCGCGTACGAGGCGGTCACCGGTTCGCCGAGCGGACCGGTCACCCGCACCTCACGGCGTTCGAAACCGGCCGCGACCGCGGCCTCGACCGTGCCGTCGCCGCCGTCGGCGACCGGCAGGGTCTCCACCCGCACCGTGCCGGACGCGCCGCGCCGCAGGCCGGTGGTGACATGCTCGGCGACCTGTGCGGCCGTGAGCGACCCTTTGAACTTGTCCGCGGCGATGAGCACGCTGGTGTCCGTCACCTTGCTACCCCTTGCTTGATCCACAGGAGTCGCGCCGCTGCGACCTTATACGCGCGGTGTGCCGGGCGGCTAGCGCGCGGCGGCGTCCCAGGCGTTCCCGAGCCAGCTGTCATGGCTGGTGAGGAGGGCGACGAGGGACGCGGTGACGCGGGGGTCCCACCAGTCGGCGAGCACCTCCAGCTCGAACCCGCCCGGCCCGGACGCGTAGTCCAGCACGGTCCGCCCGCCCAGCCGCCACCGGGTGCGGCGGGGGGTGCGGGCGATGTCGCCGCCGCCCAGGATGCTGGCGACCACGATGGCCGCCTGCACGGGCGAGATCAGCCACCACACGACCCACCAGAACGGCCGGCCCTTGTATCCGACGGCCGGTTCGGCGCCGGCCTGCCGCACGGTCCACCGGGTGCGGACCCGGCCGCCCCTGGCCGCCGGCTCCCGGATGATCCGGGCCAGGGACGCGCCGTCCGCGCCGAGCACCTCGAAGGTGGCCGGGGCCCCCTTCGCCGCCGAGACGGTCCGGACGTGGGCCAGCAGCTGCCGCCGGTACGGGTCGGCCCACAGCGCCAGCTCCCGGGCCCCCTGCTTCCGCGCGGCGAGGTAGGCGCCGGACCCGCCGCCCGGCGGCAGCACGCGCTCCACGTAGGCGAGCGGCCGTGCGGTGGGGCGCTGCTCCGGGGTGGGCCCGTCAGCGACGCGCAGCTCCCGGAAGACCCGTCCGTCCTCGGGCTCGCGCCACCCGCCCCTGGCGCCGGACGCGCCGCCCGTGCTCGGGTCGTGCAGCCAGATGACGTGTCCCACCGTCCGTCTCCCCCGTTGTCCGCGTTCCGTGCCGGTGCCGTCATGGGCCCGCCGGACTCTACCGGCCGTGCCGGAAAGCGCTGGCAGCGGCCCCCGCGGGCTGCGTACGCTCGCCCCCATGAGCAGCGACGCGACACGCCGCCCGCTGGTGGCGCTCCTGACCGGGGCCGGCATCTCCACCGACTCCGGCATCCCGGACTACCGGGGCCCGCGGGGACTGTGGCGGCGCGACCCGGAAGCGGAGAAGCTGGTCACCTACGACTTCTACATGGCCGACCCCGACGTCCGGCGCCGCTCCTGGCTGATGCGGCGGGACAGCGAGGCGCTGCGTGCCCGGCCGAACGCGGCCCACCACGCGGTGACCCGGCTGGCGCGCTCGGGGGTGCCGGTCCGGGTCATCACCCAGAACGTGGACGGACTGCACCAGCTGGCCGGGATGCCGGACCGGAAGGTGCTGGAACTGCACGGCACCGCGCGGGCGGTGCGGTGCACCGGCTGCCACGCGCGCTCGACGATGGAGGAGGCGCTGGCCCGGGTCGAGGCGGGCGAGGACGACCCGGCGTGCCGGGAGTGCGGCGGCATCCTCAAGGCGGCCACGGTGATGTTCGGCGAGTCGCTGGACCCGGAGGTGCTGGGCGAGGCGGTCGCGGTCACCAAGGCGTGCGAGATCTTCATCGCGGTGGGCACCAGCCTCCAGGTGCACCCGGCCGCGGGGCTCGCCGGACTGGCCGCGGAGCACGGCGCTCGGCTGATCATCGTCAACGCCGAGCCGACGCCGTACGACCCGCTGGCGGCGGAGGTGGTCCGCGAGCCGATCGGTACGGCGCTGCCCGCGCTGCTGGACCGCGTCGCCGCGCAGAACTGACCGACCGGGTGCCGGCCCGTCCGGCCCGGGCCCGCCGCCCACCGGGCGCGGGCGGGACGGGCACCGGTCCGGACGGGCGGGCGGGGCCACCGGCAGCGGCGGATGAGCCGCACCGGCGGACGGGACCCGCCCGGCCGGAGACGGCTCAGAAGAGTCGGGCCGGGTCGGCGGCCCCGCTCTCGAAGTCCAGCAGCCGGCGCTTGCGGTCCAGTCCGCCGCCGTAGCCGGTGAGCGCGCCGGAGGAGCCGACGACCCGGTGGCACGGGACGATGATGCTGATCGGGTTCTTCCCGTTGGCCAGCCCCACCGCGCGGGAGGCGGTGGGGTGGCCCAGCCGTTCGGCGAGCTCCCCGTAGGAGACCGTCGTGCCGTACGGGATGTGCCGCAGCTCCTCCCAGACCCGCAGCTGGAACGGGGTGCCGGCCATCCGCAGCGGAAGTCGGAACTCGGTGAGTTCGCCCGCGAAGTACGCCTCCAGCTGCCGGACGGTCTCGGTGAACGGGGTGTCGTCGGGCGTACCGAAGGTCTCCTCGGCGGGGCGGTGGCGCTGGCCCTCCATGTACACGCCGCTGAGGACGCCGTCGGTGGCGACCAGGGTGAGCGGGCCGTAGGGGCTGTCGATGACGGTGTGGACGCGGGTCATGGTCTCGGTCGCGGGCTTCCGGGTCGTGGTGGGCGGGGTGGGGTGGAGAGGTCCGGCGTGGTGGGCGGGCGGCCCGCGCGGTCACCCGGACGGCTCGGGCAGGCGGTTGATCGGATGGTCGTCGGTCGCCCACAGATACTGCACCGCGTAGGCGCGCCACGGCCGCCAGGCGGCGGAGTGCCGCAGCAGCGCCGCCGGGGTGGCCGGCAGCCCGGCCGCCCGGACCGCCTTGCGCACCCCCAGGTCGGTGTGCGGGAAGGCGTCCGGGTCGCCGAGGGCGCGCATCGCGACGATCTCGGCGGTCCAGGGGCCGACGCCGGGCAGCGCGGCCAGCTCCCGGCGGGCCTCCGCCCAGTCGCTCCCGGCGTCCAGCCGCAGCTCGCCCGAGGCGAGGCGGTCCACCAGCGCGGCGAAGGTGACCCGCCGGGCGCCGGGCATGGCCAGGGCCGCGGGGTCCGTCCCGGCGAGGGCGGCCGGGTCCGGGAAGAGGTGGGTCAGCCCGCCCTCGGGGTCCTCCACCGGCTCCCCGTGCGCGGCGACCAGACGGCCCGCGAGGGTCCGTGCGGCGGCCGTGGACACCTGCTGGCCCAGCACCGCCCGGACCGCGAACTCCGGGCCGTCCACGGTGCGCGGCACCCGCCGGCCGGGGGCGGCCCGCACCAGTGGCTCCAGCACCGGGTCGGCGGCGAGCGAGCCGTCCACCGCCTCCGGATCGGCGTCCAGGTCCAGCAGCCGCCGGCAGCGGCTGATGGCACCCGTCAGGTCGCGCGGATCGGTGAGCGAGAGCCGGCACTCCACATGGTCCGGGCGGGGCCGCAGGGTGACCACGCCCCGGCCGTACGGGAGCCGCAGGGTGCGCCGGTAGGCGCCGTCGCGCCACTCCTCGACGCCCGGCACGGCGGTGGCCGCGAGGTGTCCGAAGAGGTTGTCCGGGCACAGCGGGGGCCGGAACGGCAGCCGGAGCCGGATCACCCCGGGCGTCTCCACCGGGGTGCCGCTCCGGGCCCGCCGCCGCAGCTCGCCCGGGGTGAGCGCGAACACCTCCCGTACCGTCTCGTTGAAGGTCCGGACGCTGGCGAACCCGGCGGCGAACGCGATGTCCGCCATCGGCAGCGTGCTGGTCTCGATGAGCAGCCGGGCCGTCTGGGCCCGCTGCGCGCGGGCCAGGGCGAGCGGGCCGGCGCCCAGTTCGGCGCGGAGCTGGCGCTCTATCTGGCGGGTGCTGTACCCGAGGCGGGCGGCGAGCCCGGGCACCCCATCGCGGTCCACCACGCCGTCGGAGATCAGACGCATCGCGCGGGCCACCACGTCGGCCCGCTCGTTCCACCGCGGCGAGCCGGGCGTGGCGTCCGGCCGGCACCGCTTGCAGGCCCGGAACCCGGCCTGCTGGGCCGCGGCGGCGCTCGGGTAGAAGGTCATGTTGCGGACCTTCGGGGGGACGACCGGGCAGCTGGGACGGCAGTAGATCCGGGTGGTGAGGACGGCGGTGAAGAACCACCCGTCGAAACGGGCGTCCTTGGACTGCACGGCGCGTACGCACCGGTCGTGGTCGGTGTGCATGGGTCCAGCATCGGGCACCGCGGGCGGGCCGGGCTCGCGGAAAAACGACATGGCCGTCGGCGCGGGTCCGGTAGGGGTGCCGGGGCCGCCTCCGGGACCGGCGGGCGGGGCGGTCCCGCGAGGACCCGCGGACGGGCTGCCCACGGGAGCCGGCGGGGGCCGGGCGTTCGCCTCGGAGGCCGGGGCCCGTCCCGGCGCGGGCCGCCGGACGGGCCGCCCGCGGGGACCGGCCGGCGGGGCCCCGGTTCTCCACCCGCCCGCCGGCCCGGAGCGTTGCGCGCCCCGACCGCCCGGGAGCCCTAGGGTGGACGCCATGGTTTCCGCCTCCGGCCCCGCCGACACCCTCCGCATCGTCTCCCGCGCCTCCCCCATGGCCCTGGCCCAGGTCGAACGGGTACGCGCCGAACTGGCCGTGCTGCGACCGGGGATCCGGACCGAGGTGGTGCCGGTGACGACCTCGGGCGACCGGTGGCTGGGGGATCTGTCGGCGCTGGGCGGCAAGGGGGCGTTCACCAAGGAGGTGGACGCGGCGCTGGTCGCCGGCGAGGCGGACCTGGCGGTGCACTGCGTCAAGGACATCCCCGCCGACCGGCCGCTGCCGGCCGGCACGGTGTTCGCCGCGTACCTCCGGCGCGACGACATCCGGGACGCGCTGGTGCACCCCGGGGGGCTGACCCTGGACGAGCTGCCGGCCGGGGCCCGGGTGGGCACCTCCTCGGTGCGGCGCAGCGCCCAGCTGGCCATCTCGCACCCGCACCTGGAGTGCGTACCGGTCCGGGGCAACGCCAACCGCCGGCTGGCGAAGCTGGACGCGGGCGAGTTCGACGCGCTGCTGCTGGCGGTCGCCGGGCTGGAGCGGATCGGGCGGGCCGACCGGATCAGCCAGGTGCTGCCGGTGGAGACCATGTGCCCGCCGATCGGCGCGGGGGTGCTCGCCCTCCAGTGCCGGGAGGAGGACAGCCGCACCATCGAGGCGGTGTCCGGTCTCGGGGACGCCGACGCGTGGCGGGAGATCACCGCCGAACGCATGCTGCTCCATGTGCTCCAGGGGCACTGCAACTCGCCGATCGCCGGCTACGCCCGGGCCGAACCGGACGGCCGGCTGTCGCTGCGCGCCCGGGTGTTCACCCCGGACGGCAAGACCGTGCTGGACGCCCACGAGTGGGCCGGCCCGCTGGACCCGGCGACCCTGGGCACCTCGGTCGCGGTGGCCCTGCTGCGGCAGGGCGCCCGCGAGCTGATCGACCGCATCCCGCACTGACCGCCCGCCCCGCGCCCGGGTACGGCACCGCCCGCCGGTCGTGGCGTGCCCCCGGGTACGCGGCCGGGACGGCGCCGTATCCGGGCGCCGTACCCGCCGCCCGGCCGCACCCCGGGGGCCACGGCGGGCGTCGGGCCCGGGCCGGCGGGCGGCGGACGCCGGGGCCCGGGCGGGCCCCGGCCGGGGCCGGCGGCGGGGCTACTCGACCAGGTGCCGGTGCTCCCTGCTCCAGCCGATCCGGTCGGCGAGTTCGCCCAGCAGCCCTTCGGCGACCCAGGTCGCCTGCGGCTCGTGCCCCTGTTCGGCCAGCCGGCGCACCAGGTCGGCGTTGTCCTGCTGCCGGGCGATGACGGCGTCGACGACGCCCTCGGTCGAGTCGAGGCCGTAGGCGGCGCAGAAGTCCGCCAGCCGGGCCCGGCGGTCGGGCGGCGCCGGATGGCGCAGCCGGCGCAGGCACTCGGCATCGCCGCGGAACGGCACGGTGTACTCCAGCGCGTAGGCCACGTCGTGCAGGCGCGGGGCGGGGCGGGCGAAGTCCCAGTCGATGATTCCCACCGGCCGGTTCCCCCGCCAGACGACGTTCCAGGGGCCGAAGTCCCCGTGGCAGACCACCTCGTCACCGCCCGGGACGGCCGGGCCGGTGGCCCAGGTGGCGCCGGGCGGCGGCGAGAAGCCTTCGCAGGCGTCGTGGTAGTCGCGCAGCAGCCGGGCGAAGTTCCGCAGGCCCTGGCGGTCCACCACCGCGGCCCAGCCCGCCGGCCCGGCGTCGCCCTCGATGAAGGTGAGGACCTCACGCCCCTGGTCGTCGATGCCCAGCGGCCGCGGGGCGTGGCGGAAGCCGGCCTCCGCCAGGTGCCGCAGCAGGGCGTGGACGGTGGACGTCCACGGCTGCACGGGCCTGCGCACGGTGTCCCCGACACGCACCACCCGGCGGTGGACGCCGTCCTGCATCACTTCCTCGCTCACCACCCGGCGCACGCTACCCGGGCATCCGCGGCCGGGGCACCTGGATTGCCGCGGTACGGGCGGGCCGGCGGCGGGCCCGTGGGACGCCGGGCGGTGGGCACCGCGGCGAGCGGTCACCCCGCCGGGTGCGAGACCCGGCGGCGCCGGCTCACGCCACGCGCTTGACGGCGGCGATGTCGCGGGCTCGCTCGTCGAGGGCGCGGGCCTCCCGGTTGCGCAGGTACGGGGCGATGCGCGTGCGCAGGGTCACCAGGTGTTCGTCGCCGCGCGCCGTGGTCACGGACGCGTAGTCGTCGAGGAAGGCGTGCCAGGTCCGGCACGACTCCTCCAGGTGACCGAACTCCAGCTGCCGCTGGGCGAGCAGCCCGTTCGCGTGGATGCGCCCCTGCCGTTCCTGGCGCGGCTGGAGCTTCAGGCAGGTCTGCATCGCCTTGATGGAGCCCTGCAGGTCCCCGCCCTCGTACAGCACGTGCGAGACGTGGAACTGGTAGGCGCTGGCGTCGTAACCGCCGACCGACTCACGCCGCGAGTCGGCCTTCGACAGGGCCGCCTCGGCCTCACGGAGCCGCGTCCGTGCCTGGCGGCCGTCCCCGACCAGCGAGGCGGCGTGGGCCTGCTGCCCGCGCAGGAAGGCCAGGAGGCGGGGGCCGGCGGCCGGTGCCGCCTCCGCCGCCGAGTCGGCCAGCTCCAGTGCTTTGCGGCCGTACCGCAGGTGGGCCGCCTGCAGCGACATCCCGCGGAGCGTACGGCAGTACGTGACCTTGTCGTTCGCCTCCGCCGCCAGGCCGAGCGCCTTGAGGTAGTACCGCTGGCCCAGCCCGTGTTCGCGCTCGTACATGGCCATCCAGCCGGTGAGGTACACCAGGTCGGAGGCGGCGGAGAGCATGTCCTGGCGGACCTCGTCGGTGGCCGACGCCCGCAGGTACGGCCCCACGGTGTTGACCAGGAACGCCGCCGCCATCGGCCTCGCCACGCCGCCGCCCAGTTCGTCCAGGAGATCGGCGATCCGGTCCGTGGTGGTGCGGACCGTCGCCACGTCCCCGGCGCCGATGCGGACCGGGCTCCGCGGCTCCTCCCTCCGCGGTGCGCCGTCGGGCAGGAGGTCCCGGAAGGCAGGTACCGCGAGGGCGGCCGAGTAGAGCCCTGCGTTCAGCATGCTGCGGCGCGTCGGGTGCATGTCTGCCTCTCCGAGTTCCAGTAGCCGTGTCACCAAGTCTGCGGCGTGTTCCCCTTGATCAGTAGACGAAGGTAGGCCAGCGTCGGCGTGCGCGACCGGACGTCCCAGCTTCCGGGAGAGCGCTTCGACGATCAGCGGACGCGCCTTCTCGCTCGGCACGTGCCCCTTGAGCCATGCCCGCGCGGTCTGCGGACTGTAGGTCGTCGGTGTCCCGCACTCCGTCCCGATCCGGTTCACCTGCTGCGCGAACTGCCGCAACGTCCAACCGGTCTCGCGGTACAGCAGTTCCATCGCCGCGTTCGGCTCTCGTTGCGCCATGTTGTCAACTCCCCGTACGAAACCCCGTTTTACGCGTTTCAAAACCGCTCGGGCCCCGACGGTACCGATAGCCGCGGCCAGACGGTTGCGTAGGGCGAGGAAAGTACACCCGTCCCCGGAGGACCCATGACCACGTGGGAAGACGCGGCCCGAGAGGCCGGCGTGGCAACCGCTCAGCTGCGGGCCGCACTCACCGCGGCCGGTGTGGCCCTGCCGTACCTGGCGACGACGCGCAGCATCGCGCAGGCGACGCCCACGGCGCGGGTCGAGCTGGGCGGGGCCACGGTCGCGGACGTGCGGCGGCTCACCGAGCTGATCACCAAGGGACTGGCGGCGGAGGGCAAGGCGCCGCACCCGGTGCCGGGCCCGGGGGCCGTGGTGACGGACACGCTCCGGATGCGGGTGGGGAAGGTGGTCGGATGGGACGGTGCGAAGGGCGCGCTGACGCTCCGGCCGGCGGACGGCGGCGACCCGTGGGAGGCCACGCTCTTCCGCAGCCCCACCGAGCGGGAGAAGCTGGAGTACCGGATGCGGGAGAACGCGCACCGGTGCCGGCGTCCGGCCGGCGGGCGGCAGCCGGACGCGGACGATCCGCCCGGCGACCCGGCGCCCGCCGCGGCCGGTGCCGCGGGCACCCGGACCTGCGGTGCCCCGCCGCGCGGGGCCGACCGGCTGCGGGGGCGGCGGGTCGGTTTCGAGCCCCGGCCACGGCGGCGGCCGGACGACCGCTGACCGGCACCTCGGCCCCACGGCGCGAACGGCCGCGCCCCCGGCGGAACCCGCCCGGGGGATGACGCAAAGCCGCGCGCCCCGACGAACTCCCGCCCCCGCCCCGCGCGGCATCCTCCTCCCCCGAGTGCCCGGCGCGGCGCTCCCCTCCCGAGTGCCCGGGGGGCGGGGGCGGGTCACCGGACCGGCGGGCCGCCGCGACGCTGACGCCTCTCAGCAGCGGTGCCCGCCCGGGGGCGCCGGCGGAACTCTCCCCCTTTCCGCCGGCGCCCCACCTCCGTCTCCCCTTCCTGTCTCCCGCCCCCGGCCTCCTGTCTCCTGTCTCCGCACCGGCCGGCGGACGGCCGGCCTGGTGTTCCGGCCGGTGAACCGTTCCGGCCGGTCGCCGGCGGAGGCGGACGGGATACGCCCCGCCTCCGCAGGGCGCGCCAGGGCCGGGGACGTGCCGGGGCCCGGGACGCCCGGAGCCGCGGACGGGCCCGCGGCCCGAGCCGGGGGCCGGTCGGCAGCCGGGCCGGGGCCGGGTCAGGGCCGGGCGCGCAGGCGCCGCCACACCGCGCGGGCCGCGTGGTGACCGGACATTCCGTGCACCCCGGGGCCGGGCGGGGTCGCGGCCGAGCACAGGAAGACGGCCGGGTGGGCGGTGGTGTACGGCACCCGGGTCAGCTTGGGCCGCAGGACCGCGGTGAGCCCCTGGAAGGCGCCGCAGGCGAAGTCGCCACCCACGTAGTTCGCGTTGCGCGCGGCCACCTGGGGCGGCCCGGCGGTGGCGCGGGCCAGGACCAGGTCCCGGAAACCGGGCGCGAACCGCTCGATCTGGCGCTCGATCACCTCGGTGGCGTCGCCGGTCCAGCCGTTGGGCACGTGCCCGTACACCCAGAAGGTGTGCCGGCCCTCCGGGGCCCGGGTGGGGTCGATGAGCGAGGGCTGAGCGGTGATCAGGAACGGTACCGAGGGGTCCCGGCCCTCGACCGCGGCCCGCAGCGCGGCGTCGATGTCGCCGCTGGTGGGGCCGAGGTGGACGGTGCCGGCCCGGCGGGCCGCGGGCGCGGTCCACGGCACCGGCCCGGTCAGCGCGTAATCGATCTTGAAGACGCTGGCGCCGTAGCGGTAGCGCCGGTAGGCGTCGCCCAGTCCGGCGATCCGGGCCAGCGCGGTGGGCGAGGTGTCGAAGACGTACGCCCGGGTCGGCGGCAGGTCGTCCAGCCGTTTGACCTCGAACCCGGTGTGCACCGCGCCGCCCAGCTCCCGCAGCCAGGAGCCGAGGGCGTCGGAGATGGCCTGGGAGCCGCCGCGCGGCACCGGCCAGCCGACCTCGTGGGCGGCGAGCGCGAAGGTGAGGGCGATGCCGCCGGTGGCGATCCCGGTGAGCGGGGCGACGGCGTGCGCGGCGAGCCCGGCGAGCATGCCGCGGGCCCTGGCGTTGCGGAACCGGCGGTTGAGGAGGGCGGCCGGCGGGCCCGCCAGCAGACCGAAGCGGGCCCAGGTGACCGGGTCCCGGGGCAGGCCCAGCCACTGGGTCCGCAGCACGTCCTGGGACAGGGTGTCCCAGCGGCCCAGGAAGGGCGCGACCAGCCGCCGGTAGGCCCCCGCGTCACGGGAGCCCAGGGAGGACGCGGTCTCGCCCACCGAACGGGCCAGCACCGCGGCGGTCCCGTCCGGGAAGGGGTGGGCCAGCGGCAGCTCGGGGTGGAGCCACTCCAGCCCGTGCCGGTGCAGCGGCATGTCCCGGAAGGCGGGCGACCCGACGCCGAGCGGATGCACGGCGGAGCACGGGTCGTGCCGGAAGCCGGGCAGCGTCAGCTCCTCGGTACGGGCGCCGCCGCCGATCGTGTCCGCGGCCTCGAAGACCGCCACCGACAGTCCGCGCCGGGCGAGTTCGACGGCCGCGGTCAGCCCGTTGGGGCCGGCCCCCACCACCACCGCATCGAGCATCGACGCCACCTCGTCCTCCTCGCCGTCGCGGGGCGTCCCTTGGCGGCCTGCGCCGAGGACCCGTCAGCCGGCCGTGGCCAGCAGGCTCAGAATATGCCGTGCGGTCGCCTCGTCCCGCGCCGCGGTGAACGGCAGCGCGTTACCGCCCGCGATCCGGAACGGCTCGCCCGCGACGGTGGCGCTCGCTCCCCCGGCCTCCGCCACCAGCAGCAGCCCGGCCGCGTGGTCCCAGGCGTTCTCCCAGGAGAACGCGACGGCGTCCAGCGCGCCGCGCGCCACGGCCAGGTACTCCAGGCCGGCCGAGCCGCACGGGCGCGGCGCCACCCCGTCGGTGGTCAGCCCGGCCAGGGCGCGCTTCTGTTCGTCGGTGGTGAAGTCGTAGTGGGATATCGCCACCTGGAGCACCGCGCCCGGGGCCGGGGAGCCGGCGGCCAGCGGCTCGCCGTCCAGCCGGGCGCCCTGCCCGCGGCGCGCCACCGCCATCAGGTCCAGGGCCGGCGCGTACGTCCAGGAGGCCAGCACCTCGCCCCGGTGCGCCAGCGCCACCAGGCAGGCGAAGCCCGGATCGCCGTGCACGAACTGCCGGGTGCCGTCCACCGGGTCCACGATCCACACCGGGGCGTCGCCGCTGAGCGCGACGAGCAGCGACGGGTCGGCGTGCACCGCTTCCTCGCCGACCACCGCGGAGCCCGGCAGCAGGGCGGTGAGCGAGGCGGTGAGGTGTTCCTCGGCGAGCCGGTCGGCGACGGTCACCAGGTCGTGCGGGCCGTTCTTGCGCAGCACCTCGTGGTCGGCCAGCTGCCGAAAGCGCGGCAGGACCTCGGCCGCGGCCGCCTTGCGGACCGCCTCCTCGACGTCGGAGAGGTCACTGGCGAGAAATTGCTCCATCATGCCCCCCATCGAACCATGTGCATCCGACACCCGGTTGCCCGCCCGTCACCGGGGGATGGCCGCAGGGTGAACGCGGCCCCACGGCGCCGCCCGCGCGCTCCCGGCCGCGGATCTCCGGGCCCGGGCGGACGTCCCCGCGGGGGCGCGGGCCCCGGGCCCCGTGCCCCGGCCGGGGCCGAGGCACGGGGCGGCGCCGGGGAACCGGGCGGACGTCCCCGCCGGACCCCCGCCGGGGGCCGGGACCGGGCGGTACCGGCCCGGGCGCGGTGGCGGTCACGGACGTCCGGGGACCGCCCGCCCGGGCCCGCCGGCCGCCCGGCAGGCCGAACGGCCCCGGAGGCCGCCCCGGGGCCACCCCGGCCGGGGCCCGTGCCGGACCCGCCCGGGAGACCTGCCCGCGACCGGACGGGACCGTCCGGACCGGGACCCACCGGCCCGGCCCGGACGGCACGGGGACCCGCCGGGCGTCCGGCCGGTCAGCGGGCGGGGCCGCCGCGGGTGCGCAGGTCCTCCTCCCGGCCGGTCACCCGGTCGCCGTCCCGGCCGGTCACCCGCTCGCGTCCCGCCCGGCGCGCCCGGCCGGTGTGCGGGGCCCGTCCGCGGGTTCCGGGCCGGCCGCGGGTCCGGTCCCGGGCCGCTTCCCGGCCGGCTCGCCGCCGCGGTGGCGCCGTCCCGGGGCGGAGCGGCGGTCGTGCCGGGCGAGTTCGACCGCCACCGGGGCGGCGGTGAAGACCGACGAGTAGGTGCCCACGACCAGGCCGAGCAGGAGCGCGAAGGCGAAGTCGGTGAGCGATTCGCCGCCCAGCACCACCAGGGCGGTGAGGATGAAGCCCGCCCCGATGCCGGTGTTGACGGTGCGCGGCAGGGTCTGCAGGATCGCGTCGTTCACCAGCCGCGCGGTCGGTTCCGCGCGGTCCCGCCGGCACAGCTCCCGGACGCGGTCGAACAGGACCACCGAGTCGTTCACCGAGTAGCCGATGACGGTCAGCAGCGCGGCCAGGAACACCCCGTCGATCGACTTGCCGAGCCAGGCGAAGACGCCCACCAGGATGACCACGTCGTGGGCGAGGGCGGCGACCGCGGCCGCGCCGAACACCCAGCGGAAGCGCGCCGCGAGGTAGAGCAGCTGGGCGCCGAGGGCCACCGCCAGGGCGATCAGCGCCCCCTGCCGCAGCTCCTTGCTGAGGCTGGGGCCGATCAGCTCGTCGCGGAGCTTGCCGGTGCTCTTCCCGCCCAGCTCCTTCACGGTGGAGGTGACCTTCTCCTCCTCGGCCTCGGTGAGTTTCCCGGTGCGCACCGTGAGGTTGCGGTCGCCGGAGGACTGGACGACGGCGCGGGGGAAGCCGGCGTCGGCGAGCGCGGAGCGGGCCCGGTCCGGATCGACGGAGGCGGACGTCCGGTACTCGATGAGCCGGCCGCCGGTGAACTCCACGCCCAGGTCCAGGCCGCGCACCGCGATGCCGGAACCGGCCAGCACGGCGGCGATCAGGGACGTGGCCAGCCAGCGCCGCGGCCGGCGCATCAGCTGCGGACCACGGCGCAGCAGCCGGTCCCGGACGACG
Organism: Streptomyces pactum; assembly: GCF_016031615.1. Taxonomy (GTDB): domain Bacteria; phylum Actinomycetota; class Actinomycetes; order Streptomycetales; family Streptomycetaceae; genus Streptomyces; species Streptomyces pactus. The sequence continues at coordinate 6,132,069 of NZ_JACYXC010000001.1, read as the reverse complement.
CCGGTGTGGGCGATGCCGCTGATCCGGGGCCGCTTCCGGACGGCGGGCCGGCCGGCGGCGAACTCGGCCAGCACCCGGGTGATCACCAGTGCGCTGACCATCGAGGCGAGGACGCCGATGCCGAGGGTGACGCCGAAGCCCCGGACCGGGCCGGAGGCGAAGAAGAACAGCAGGGCGGCGGCGATCAGGGTGGTGATGTTGGAGTCGGCGATGGCGCTGAGGGCGTTGCGGAACCCGGCGGCCATCGACGAGCGGGTGCTGGGCCGGCCACGGGCCGCGTATTCCTCCCGGGCCCGTTCGAAGACCAGGACGTTGGCGTCCACGGCCATGCCGATGGCCAGCACGAAGCCGGCCAGGCCGGGCAGGGTGAGGGTGGCGCCGAGCGCGGCCAGCGCCGCGTAGGAGATGACGCCGTAGGCGAGCAGGGCCAGGGTGGCCAGCGCGCCCATGAGCCGGTAGACGGCGATGACGAAGAGCGCGGTCAGCGCGGTGCCGATGGCGGCGGCCCAGGCGCTGGCCCGGATGGCCTCCTCGCCCAGGGTGGGGCCGACGGTGCGCTGCTCGACGATCTCCACCGGCACCGGCAGCGCGCCGCCGCTGATGAGCAGGGCCAGCTGGCGCGCCTCGTCGCGGTCGAAGGAGCCGGTGATGCGGGTGGAGCCGTCGGTCATGCCGACGCGGCAGGAGACGGACGGATCGACCTGGGGGGAGGAGATGACGGTGTCGTCCAGGACGATGGCGACCCGGCGGGTGGGGTCGCCGGCCGCCTGGCAGGCCGCCTCGCCGGTGAGCTTCGCCCAGCTGTCCCGTCCGGAGCCGCGGAAGTCCACGGTGACGTGCCAGCCGCCGCCCTGCGCGTCGTAGCCGGCGTCGGCGCCCTTGACGTCCTTGCCGGTGATGGCGGCGGGGCCCAGTCGCAGCGGGGTGCCGGACTCGTCGGGCAGCACGCTCTCCTTGTCCCGCTCGGGGGTACGGCCGGGCTTCGGCTCGTCCCGGGGGGCGGTGCCCAGCACCGGGTGGAAGGTGAGCTGGGCGGTGCGGCCGAGGGTCTCGGCGGCCTCCTCGGGGTCCTGCACGCCGGGCAGTTCCACGATGATCCGGTTGCTGCCGGAGCGGACCATGGTGGGTTCGGCGACGCCCAGCGCGTCGATCCGGCCGCGCAGCACCTCCAGGGTGCGGTCGGTGACCTCGTCGTCGGCCTCGACGGTGGGGGTGGAGCGGGTTTCCAGCACGATCTGGGTGCCGCCGCGCAGATCGAGTCCGAGCCGGACCGGTACCGCGACGGCGACCCAGACCGACACGCCGACCACCAGGAGGGCGAAGATCGCCCTCAGCCGTGCCGAACGGTTTGCTGTGGAACGTTTTCTCACCAGGAGCCTCCAGGGCACACCGCGGCCGCCGGACGGCGCGGTGAAGGGGGAAGAAAGAGCGGGGAGCGGGTGTCAGCTGCCTGGAGGTACGGGTGGGGCGCGCCCGCGGTCCCGGGACTGCGGGACGGTGGCGAGAGGGAGGTCCGAGGTGGCCGGCGCGGTGCGGACCGGGCCGGACGGGACGGCGGCGGCGCCGCGCGGCGGGAGCGGGTGGTGGCCCGGGGGCGTGGTGCGCTCGCCCAGCGGGTCGCGCGGGAGCCGGACGCGGGCGGTGGGCCCCGGCAGGCTTCCGTCGTCCGCGTGCTGGGCGGCGTCGAGGTGCTGGGCGGCGGCCGCGCCCGCCGTGACCGGTCCGGCGGGCGGGCCCGGCGCGCCGGTGCCGGCGACGGCGAGGGCCAGCACCAGGGCGGCCACCAGCGCGGCGAGCGCGGCCGCGGGGCGGCGACGGCCGCGCACGCCCGGGGCGGTGCGTGGTGACCGGTGCATGCACCGTCCCTTCGGTGTGACCGGGGCCGGGCGCGCGGGGCGCTCCGGCGGGTGGCCCGGTGCTGGGTGGGGGCGGCCGGTGGCCGCCGGGGTCAGGGTTCGACGAGGCCGGCGCGGATGGCGTACCGGGTCAGTTCCAGCCGGTCGCGCAGGCCCAGCTTCTGGAGCAGGTTGGTCCGGTGCCGCTGGACGGTCTTCACGCTGATGAAGAGGATCTCGGCGATCTCCTTGGAGGAGTGGCCCTCGGCGACCAGCTTGAGCACCTCCTCCTCGCGGGCGGTCAGCACCTGGTCGGGGGTCTCCTCGCCGTGCCGGACCCGGTCCAGGTAGTTGCGGATGAGGGCGGTGACCGCGCCCGGGTACAGGAACGGCTCGTCGCGCATCGCGGCCCGGCAGGCGGCGACCAGGTCGCGGTCGGCGACGGACTTCAGCACGTATCCGCCGGCGCCGGCCTTCAGGGCCTGGAAGAAGTACTGCTCGTTGTCGTGCATGGTCAGCATGAGGATGCGCAGCCCGGGTTTGAGCGCGGCCAGCTCCCGGGCGGCCTGCAGCCCGGTCAGCCGGGGCATGGCGATGTCCAGGACGGCGAGGTCGATGTCGTGGCTGCGGGCCATGTCGATGGCCTCGGCGCCGTCCCCGGCCTCGGCGACCACCTGCAGGTCCGGTTCGCGGTCGAGGATCAGCCGGACCCCGCGGCGCACCAGCGCGTGGTCGTCGGCGAGGAGGATGCGGATCGGGGACGGTACGGACATGGTCACGATGGCTTCCTGATGACGGGGACGGTCAGCCGGACCCGGGTGCCGGCCCCGGGGGCGGGGGCGATGTCGAAGGTGGCGCCGATGAGGAGGGCCCTCTCCCGCATACCGCGTATGCCGGCGCCCTCGCAGGTGGCCGCGGTGCCGCGGCCGTCGTCCGCCACGGCCAGCTCCACGGTGTCACCGGCCCGGCGCAGGCTCACCTCCACGTGCGTGGCGTCGGCGTGGCGGGCGACGTTGGTCAGGCTCTCCTGCGCGACCCGGTACAGCACCAGTTCCGTCTCGCGGTCCAGGGCCGGCAGGTCGGCGTCGATGCGGCGGCGCACCCGCAGCCCGGCGTGGGTGGCGAAGTCGTTGGTGAGCGAGGTCAGCGCGCTGACCAGGCCGAGGTCGTCCAGGACGCCGGGGCGCAGCCGACGCACCAGGCGGCGGACCTCGTCCAGGCTCGCACGGGTGATCTCCTGGATCTGGCGCAGCTCGCCGTGGAGCGGTTCGTCCGACTCGTCGGCGACGCGTTCCAGGGCGAGCAGGATCGCGGTCATGCTCTGGCCGACCTCGTCGTGGAGTTCGTGGGCGATCCGGCGGCGCTCGGCCTCCTGCGCCATCAGCACCCGGGCGCTGCTGGCGGCCCGCTCGGACTCCAGCCGGTCGAGCATCGCGTTGAAGGTGCGGGTCAGCTCGGCCACCTCGCCGCCCTGCCCCAGGTCGGCGGCGATCCGCTGGCCGGGGCGGAGCAGGTCGACGGTGGTCATCAGCCGGGTGACGCGCTCCAGGGGGGACAGTCCCCAGCGCAGCAGGGCCGCGTTGGCGACCAGCATGACGATCAGGCCGCACACCAGGATGACGGCTTCGGTCAGGACGACCGGGACCGAGACGGTCACCGGGGCCAGCAGCAGCAGCGCCGTGGCCGTGCCCAGCACCACGGCGTTGAGCCCGAAGATCCGCCAGAACAGGGACACCGGGGGAACGCCTCCTCACATGAACGCTTCGCCTCTACTGTCGGGCATCGCGCACCCCAGGTGAGCCGCGGCCCCGGTCCCGACCGGGCCTGCGGCCCAGGCTGCCCGCCGGCCCGGGCCGGGTCGATGGGGTCCGGGCCCCATTTCCGGGTGGTCGCCGTACCCATTTCCCGGTGCGGTGGGGGTGCCCGGCCCCCGGGAGATGGGGCCTGCGCCGGATAGGTACCGGGCGGGAGAAAGGTCATGGTGGGGACATGGCCCGGCAGGGGATGCCGGCGGCGTCCCGGCGGCCGGTCCGCGAGGCCGTCCCGGCGGCGCCCTGCCGCGTATCAACGTCCACCGCCCGAGAAAGGGACACCCATGTCGCTCGACCCGCCCCGGACCGAACCCCGTCCCGCTCGGCTGACCGTGCACGAGGCCCGGCAGCGCCTGGAGCAGGCCCGCAACGCCCGGCTGACGCAGCTCCAGGCCCTCGGCGGGACCGGCCAGACCGCGGACGACCACCTGATGTCGGCGCAGCGGGAGGCCATCGGGCGGGTGCTGGCGGAGATCGACGAGGCGTTCGCCCGGATCGCCGCCGGCACCTACGGGACCTGCCTGGGCTGCGCCAAGCCCGTCCCGGCGGAGCGCCTGGAGATCCTGCCGTACACGCGGTTCTGCGTCGGCTGCCAGCGCCGTTCGGCCTGACGGCGCCCCCGCCCGGCCGCGCCGGCGGACCCCGCCGCCCGGCCCGCCGGCGGCGCGGCGGCGCCGCGGCCCTTCCCCCTCCGTCCCACGCCGTGCCCAAAGGGGTGAAACGGTGAACCACCAGACCATCGGTGACCGCGCCATGTTCCTGACGCCCGAGGAGCTCGGCGCGCTCCGCGCGGACCTGCACGAGCAGCTCCTGTTCCGGCGGGAGCAGCTGCGGCAGCTCGCGTCCGCCGCCCCGTCCCGCGCCGACGACGCGCTCCAGCGGCGGGCGCCCTCCCAGGTCGAGGTCCGCGTCAAGCTGGCCGCCTCCGCCCGGATGGTCCTCGCCGACGTCGAGGCCGCGCTGCGCCGCATGGACGAGGGCCGCTACGGGGCCTGCCACCGGTGCCGCCGGCCGATCGACCGGGACCGGCTGACGGTGGTGCCGCAGGCCCGGTACTGCGCCGGCTGCCAGCACGCCTGCCGGCGGGCGTCGGAGGCCGGGCGGTGACCCGCACCCGCCGCGCGTGGACCGTCGCCCGCACGCCCCTGTGGGGCGCCGACCGGGAGCGGTCGCGGGCCGCCGACCGGGACCGGTCGCGGTGCCGGCCGTGCTGCGGGGTCGCCCTGGACCTGGGGGGCGCCCGCACCCGGGCCTGGGTCACCGGTGAGGAAACGATCCTGGACGTGCCCGCGGCGGCCGTGCCGGACACCGGCGCCACCCGTCCCGTACCGCCCGGCGGCGGCGTGGACCCCGCGACCGCGGGACCGCTGCTGGACCGGCTGCTGGGTCCCCGGCTGGCGGGCCGCGGCCGGCCGCTGGTCGTGGTGACCGCGCCGGTGCTGGACGGGGTGGCCTACCGGGCCGCGGCCCGCGCCGCGGTGGCGGTGCTGCGGCCGCGGGCGGTGCTGACCGTCCCCGGTGCCCGTGCGGTGGCCCTGGCCACCGGGGCGGACCTGGCGCGTCCGCTGCTGGTGGTGGACGTCGGCGAGCGGCTGACCGAGGTGGTGCTGCTCGGCGACGGCGCGGTGGTGGACGCCCGCCGCACCGCCCTGGGCACCGCCGCCCTGCCCGGCGGCGGCCGAGCGCGGCTCGCCGAGGCGGTGGTCGTCATGCTCACCGCGATGCTCCGGCAGGACCGCACCTCGCTGATGCTCGACGCGCTGCGGCGCGGACCGCTGCTGGCCGGTGAGGGGGCGCTCCGCCCGGAACTGGTCCACCACCTCTCCGGCCGGCTGCACAGCCCGGTCGAGCCGGTGCCCGCGCCGCGCACCGCGGCCGTCCGCGGCGCCGCCGTCCTGCTGGAGGCGGCGTGCGCCCATCCGTCGGTGTCCGGCCGGCCGCCGGCCCCCGTCCAGCCCCACTAGCACCGGCGCCCCGCACCGGTCCCCGCGGACGCCCGCCCGCGGGGACCGGTGCGGCCGCGCGGGAAAGGAGAGCCGACGTGACCGGCGAGGTACCCCGGGCGCAGCCGCCCCCGGCGGCGGTGGGCCGTCCGGCGCCGTGGCGCCGGCCGCGCAACCCGCTGCGCCGCCCCACGGACGTGGCGCGGGCGTGGCTGGGCCCGGTCCTGGCGGTGGTCCTGCTGGCCGCCACCCCCACCGTGGCGCTGCTGGTGGGTGACGCCGCGCACCACCGGTTGGGGCAGGACGCCCGGCAGCAGGCGCGGACCCGGCAGCACATCGAGGTGGTGCTGGTCCACGCCGCCCCGCGCCACCCGGAGCCGGGGTCGGACGAGGCCCGGGCGGCCCGGTACCCGGTGCCGGTCCGCTTCACCGGGCCGGACGGGCGGGTCCGCACCGTCGAGGCCGAGGTGCCGCAGGGGCTGCCGGCGGGCAGCACGGCCCGGGTGTGGGTGGACGACCGGGGGCGGGTCACCGAACCTCCGCTCACCCGTGAACAGGTCCGCAACGGCGCCCTGGGGTGGGGGCTGGTGGCGGCCGGGGCGGTCGCCCTCGCCGGGGCCGCCGCCTACAGCGCGGTCCGGTACGAGCTGGAACGGCGGGACCTCGCCGCCTGGGAGACGGCGTGGGCGCGGACCGCCCCCCGCTGGACCTCCTCCGCCTGACGCCCGGTGGGCCGGTTCGGCCGCCGGCTGCCGTCCGTTCCGCCGGGAACGGCGCACCGCCGGGTACGAGGGAGCGGGCGGGTCCTCCCGGGGCGGCCCGGGGCTCCCGGGCGGTGGACGCGGCCGACGCCGGCCCCGAGGTCGTCCCGGGCACGGGCGCGGGGCGGCTCACCCCCATCCGGAACCGCCTGCGTCCCGGTGGGCTGCCAAGCCGTTCAGCGTCCGGACCGCTCGGCGGACGTCAGCCGCTCGTGTGCGTCCCGCGTCAGGGGGTGGCTCTCGCCGAGGGTGCGACGGCACGTGGCCAGGGTCTGCTTGTACAGGCGCCGGGCCCGGCGCCGCAGTCCGATCGTCAGGCACATTCCGGCCAGGCTCAGCTGGGTGGCGAGGGTGTCCGGGTGGTCCGCGCCCAGGGTGCCGCGCTGCCGCCGGTACGTGTCCCCTAGCAGCGGGAGGGCCCGGCCGAAGTCTCCGGAGGTGGCGTGGGCGACCGCCAGGTTGTGGCGGGCGGTGAGGGTGTGCGCGTGATCGTCCCCGAGGACGTGGGCGCACGCGGCGGCGTTCTCCTCGTGCAGCAGCACGGCCCGGCGGAGTTCACCCGCCTCCTGGTACGTCCCGGCGAGACTGTTGCGGAGGGCGAGCGTTTCGGGGTGGTGGGGGCCGTGCGTCCGCTGCTGTGCCTGGAGCGCCTGCTCGAAGAGGGGCGCGGCCCGGTCCGGCCGGCCCGCGAGCCGGTGGGTGTGTGCGAGCATGCCGAGGACGGCGAGGGTGTCCCCGTGGTGCGCGCCGAGGACCCGCGACCGCGCGCGGAAGGTGTGCTCGTACAGCGGGACGGCCCGGGCGTGGTCGCCGGCCTCGCGGTGGGCGTCGGCGAGGTGCCGGCGGCTGGTGAGGGTGTCGGGGTGGTCCTCGCCCAGCAGGCGCTCGCGTGCCCGGAGGACCTGCTCGAAGAGCGGGACGGCCCGCTCCGGGGCGCCCGCCATGAGGTGGGCCACTGCGAGGTTGTGTCGGTCGGTGAGCGCGCCGGGGTCGTCCTCGCCCGGCCGGTGCCGGTGGTCGCGGACCGCCTGCTCCAGCAGCGGAACGGCCCGCTCCGCGTCGCCGGCGGCCAGCAGCCCGTAGCCGATGTCGGAGCCGTGGACACCGGGCCGGCACCCCTCGTCCGCACCGGCCGCCACCGCACCGGGACCGGTGGGGCCCGTACGGTGCGCCGCCGTTCCGTCGCCGGCCGGCGGCTCCGGTCGTGCAGTGGCCAGGCGCACCGCCCGGTCCGGGTCGCCGGCCGCCCGGCATGCGAGGGCCAGGGCGACGCGGGCGGCGCGGGTCGTGCCGTGGTCCTCGCCGAGCACGCGTTCCATGACCGGCAGTACCTCGTCGAAGAGCGCGACGGACCGGTCTGGCTCACCGGCCTCCCGGTGGGCGCCCGCCAGGTTGGCCCGGGCGAGGAGGGTGTCGGGGTGCTCCTCGCCCAGGACGCGCTCCATGTCGCCGGCGATCGCCGCGAGGAGGCGGACGGCCTCGTGCGGATCCTTCGACGCGACGCGCGCCACCGTGAGATTGCTCCGCGCCACCAGGGTGAGGTGGTGGTCCTGGCCGAGCGCGCGAACGCAGGCGTCGAGGTTCTCCTGGTACAGGCGGACGGCCTCGTCGTGCCGTCCCGCCGCCTGCCGGGCACGGGCGAGGGTGTTGCGCGCGGCGAGGCCGGGCAGGTCCGTGCCGCCCCCGGGTGCGCCGGGAAGGGGGTCGGGAAGTGGGCCGGCCCCGGGGGGCTCCCCGAGCAGGGCGAGCGCCCTGCCCGGGTCGCCGGCGGCCCGGTACGCGTCGGCGAGGTTGTTGCGGCCGGCGAGGGTGAGCCGGTGTGCCGGCCCCAGCACCCGTTCCCCGTCGCGCAGCACCCGCTCGTACAGGGGAATGGCCTGCTTCACGTGCCCCGACGCCTCGTACGCGTGCGCCAGGTTGTGGCGGCAGGTGAGCGTGTGGATGTCGTCGTGGCCGAGTTCCCGCTCGTGATGGGCGAGGGCCCGGCCAAGGTGCGCGGTGGCCCGGGTGCCGAGTCCCTGGCTGATGAGGAACACGCCGGCGTGGTCGAGCACCCGCGCCGTGGTGCCGGTGTCGGCGGACCGCGGCGTGTGGTCGGCCAGTGCGTCCATGTGCGGGAGCAGGGCGCGCCCGGCGGGCCAGGTGGCGGGGTCCTGCCAGTCGGTCGGCCGGACGGCGGCCTCCAGTGTGGCGGTGGCACGCTCCCGGGCCGCGGTGACCAGGCCGGGCGTGCGGTGCGGGTCGTCGGCGTCGGCGGTCCGAGCGACGGACTGGACCAGCCGGTGGACGGAGAGGACCCGCGTCGCGGGATCCACGGTGATCATGCTGTACGCGTTCAGGGTGCCGATCGCGCCGGCGACCTCGGCCGGTTCGCCCTCGCCGTCCAGGAGCCCGGCGGGGATGCCTTCGGGCGCGTACCAGGCCAGGGTGCGCAGCAGGTCGGCGGCGAGCGCCTGTCGTTCGCCGATGCGGTCCAGCGTCACGCGCCAGACGCGGGCGACGGTGCGTTCGGCGACGGTGAAACCCTCGCCGCCTTGCCGGTACAGCGGACCGGGGTTCCGCCGGAGCAGGTCCAGGTACGTGCGCGGGGTCAGCAGGGGGTTCTCGGCGAGGCAGGCGGCGGCCTGTTCGACGGCCAGCGGCAGATGGCCCAGTTCCGCGCAGAGTTCGGCCGCCCCGGACAGGTCCCGGCCGCCGCCGGCGACGCGGGTGAGCAGCGCCACTGATTCGGCCGGTTGCAGGGCGTCGAGCCGGATGACCTCGGTGGCGTCGTGCCACACCGTGGCGAGTCTGCTGGTGATGAGGAAGCGGCCGCCGGGCGTGCGGGCCAGGAGCGGGGCGATGTCCGCGAGGTGGTTGACGTTGTCCAGGATGAGCAGCCAGCCGCTGTGCGTGGCCAGCCACTGCATGCCGTTCTCGGCCAGGGCTTCCACCGTCAGCGCTTTGGAGGCGGCGGGTTGCAGGGCGGTGGCCAGGGCGGCCAGGCCCTGCTGCACGCTCGCCGCGCTGTCGGCGGGTATCCATCGGACGGGCGCGAGGCGGTGCCTGCGGGCCCGGGTGGCCGCCCAGTGCACGGCCAGGGTGCTCTTGCCGACCCCTCCGAGGCCGTGCACGGCCTGGAGCCACACGCCCCCGGGCTTCCGCAGGACGGCGTCGAGGCGGGCGAGCTCGGCGGCGCGTCCCACGAAGTGGGCGGTGCGGTAGGGCAGGTTGTCCAGTCCCGGGCGGGCCTTCACCTCGCCCACCGGCCGTACGGCCTCCGGCGGGAGCACCACGCTGGAATGGTCGTTGTAGATGCCCGTGACGGCGATGCCGCCGTGCGTCGCGGTCGCGTGCCCGCTGCCCGACACCTGCTGGGCGGGTGCGGCGCCGCCCACCGTGCCCGCCGCCAGGGTGCGCCTGCCCGGGTCGCGCCTTCTGCCCCAACGCCACTTGGCCATTACCGCCGCCCGGCCGTCTACTCGGTGACGATGCCGCTGACCGCGCTGGACCCGGCGCCGGCGGCCTCCGCGTCCCCGGTGTTCACGGCTCGCGCCGGCCGCCGGCCGCCGGACCGCTTCACCCCGGTCACGGCGCTGCCACCGTCCCGCGCCAGGGCGTTCCCGGTCGCCAGCGCCGTGTCCTCCCCCGTACCGGCGACGAAGGCCAGCAGGGCGCGCAGGTCCTGGACCACCCGCTCCCGGTCCTCCGGGTCGACGGATTCCAGAAGTGCCTCGAACCGCTCCTGCCACACCCCTTCCTGGCGCGACAGCTCCCGGTCCGGATCGGTGGCGGCGCCCGGTTCCAGGGCCCGGGCCGTCCGGTCCAGGCGCTCCAGCTCGGCCCGGCCCCGCTCCGCGTCGCCGCCGCCGAACAGCGCGGCGACCCGCTGCCGCACACCCTGCCAGGCATCGGTCCCCGCGGCCTGGACCACCGCCCCGCCGCCCGCCGCGGCCAACGCGGCCAACGCCTCGGCCAGCAAAGCCCCCACCCGCCCTTCGTGTCGCCCCCGACTCTTCTCCCCTGCAACGTACCGCCCCGCCGTCCCCCGTGGGGAGTAACCCGGCCGGTGCGAGGCTTTCACTCGAAGAGGCGGCGGGCGGTCAGGAGTTGACCGCGGGAATGATCTCGGTGCCGTACGCGTCGATGGTGGCCTCCTTCGCGTCGTGCATGGCGTAGACGGCGAACTGGTGGACGCCCAGGTCCCGCAGGCGCCGGAGCTTGTCGAGGTGGGCCTGCACCGGACCGAGGAGGCAGAAGCGGTCGACGATCTCGTCGGGGACGAAGGCGGTGTCGGGGTTGCCGGCGCGGCCGTGGTGGGAGTAGTCGTACCCGTGCCGGTCCTTGATGTACGCGGTCAGCTCCTCCGGCACCATGCCGGAGCCCTCGCCGTACCTGGTGACCAGGTCGGCGACGTGGTTGCCGACCATGCCGCCGAACCAGCGGCACTGGTCCCGGGCGTGGGCCAGCGCGCCGGGTGAGTCGTCGGCGGTCACGTAGGCGGGGGCGGCGACGCAGATGGTGAGGGTGTCGGGGTCGCGGCCGGCCTCCCGGGCCGCGTCCCGTACCGCCTTGACCATCCACTCGGTCAGGAACGGATCGGCCAGCTGGAGGATGAAGCCGTCGGCCTTCCGCCCGGCCAGGGCCAGCGCCTTCGGCCCGTACGCCGCCATCCACACCGGCAGCTTCCCCTCCTTGACCCACGGGATGCGGACCGGGGTGCCGTCCACCGTCGCCTCACGGCCCTCCGCGAGGTCGCGGATGACGTCGATGGCCTCGCCCAGCCGGGCCAGGGTGTTCGGCCTGCGGCCGGCCACCCGCATCGCGGAGTCACCGCGGCCGATGCCGCACACGGTCCGGTTGCCGAACATGTCGTTGAGCGTGGCGAACGTGGAGGCGGTCACCTCCCACGTGCGGGTCCCCGGGTTGGTCACCATCGGCCCCACGTGCAGCTTGGTGGTGTGCTCCAGGATCCGGCTGTGGATGACGAAGGGTTCCTGCCACAGCACGGCGGAGTCGAAGGTCCAGCCGTAGCGGAAGCCGTTGCGCTCCGCCCGGCGCATCAGGCCGACGACCTGCGAGGCGGGCGGGTCGGTCTGCAGGACGAGTCCGAAGTCCACGCGGGGAACCTCCGAGTTCGGGTCGGGGCGGTGAGGGTCCTGGGGTGTTTCAGCCCAGGTACTGGCAGGTGGAACGGGGTACGAACGTGCCGTGGCCGGCGCGGCCGGTGTACGAACGCCGGTCGATGACGACCTCGCCGCGGGAGAGGACCGTCTCGACCCGACCGGTGACCGTCCTCCCCTCGTACGCCGAGTAGTCGACGTTCATGTGGTGGGTCCGTGCCGACAGGGTCTGGGTGGCGTGCGGGTCGTAGATCACGACGTCCGCGTCCGCGCCCGGCGCGATCGTCCCCTTCCGCGGATACAGGCCGAACATCCGCGCCGGGGTCGCGCAGGCGATCTCGATCCAGCGGCGCCGCGAGAGGTGCCCGTCCACGACGGCCTGGTGGAGCAGGTCCATGCGGTTCTCCACCCCCGGCAGGCCGTTGGGGATCTTCGAGAAGTCACCTCGGCCCAGGTCCTTCTGGCCCGTGAAACAGAACGGGCAGTGGTCCGTGGACACCACCTGGAGGTCGTTCGTCCGCAGCCCCCGCCACAGCGCCGCCTGGTGCTCCTTGGGACGGAGCGGGGTCGAGCAGACGTACTTGGCTCCCTCGAAGTCCGGTTCCGCCAGGTTGTCGGTGGACAGGAACAGGTACTGCGGGCAGGTCTCCCCGAAGACCGGCAGCCCCATGTCCCGGGCCGCCGCCAGCTCCGCCACCGCCTCCTGCGCCGACACGTGCACCACGTACAGCGGCGCACCCGCGACCCGGGCGAGCTGGATCGCCCGGTGGGTGGCCTCGGCCTCCAGCAGCGCCTTGCGGACCTCCCCGTGGTGGCGGGGACCGGTCTCGCCGCGCGCCAGGGCCTGCTCCACCAGGACGTCGATCGCGATGCCGTTCTCCGCGTGCATCATGATCAGCCCGCCCGTGTCACCGGCCACCTGCATGGCGCGCAGGATCTGCCCGTCGTCCGAGTAGAAGACCCCCGGGTACGCCATGAAGAGCTTGAACGAGGTGACGCCCTGCTCCACCAGGCCCGGCATCTCCTTCAGCGTCGCCTCGTTCACATCCGACATGATCATGTGGAACGCGTAGTCGATCGCGCAGGTCCCGTCGGCCTTCTCCAGCCAGGCGTTCAGGCCGGCCCGCAGCGACTCCCCCTTCGACTGCACCGCGAAGTCGACGATCGTCGTCGTCCCGCCCCACGCCGCGGCCCGGGTCCCCGTCTCGAACGTGTCCGACGCGAACGTGCCGCCGAACGGCAGCTCCATGTGCGTGTGCGCGTCGACCCCGCCCGGGATCACGTACTTCCGCGACGCGTCGATCACCCGGTCCGCCGTCCACCGCTGGCTTCCCGGCGCCGCCAGCGCCACCACCCGGCCGTGCTCGATCAGCACGTCGGCGTGGAGCTCGTCGGCGGCCGTGACCACGAGACCGCCGGTGATCAGGGTCCGGGTCATGTCCCCACCTCTCCCGTCCGGGTGACGCGCACGGTGTCCAGGGCCGCCTGGAGGATGGCCGCGCCCTCCTCTGCCTCGGCCACGGTGAGGCTCAGCGGCGGGGCGATGCGCAGCACGGCGCCGTGGTGTCCGCCGCCCTTGCCGATCAGCAGCCCACCCTCGCGGGCCGCCTCCAGGACCGCGGCGGCGGCATCGGCCGCGGTCGGTGCACCGGATCCGCTCGGCCCGTCGGGGCCGGCGAGTTCGATGCCGATCATCAGGCCCCGGCCGCGCACCTCCCGGACCGCCTCGTTCCCGGCCGTCGCGGCGCGCAGCCGCTCGATGAGCAGGCCGCCGACCCGGCGGGCGTTGCCCTGGAGGTCGTGCGCCAGCAGGTGGTCGAGGTTGGCCAGCCCGGCGGCCATGGTGACCGGGCTGCCCCCGAAGGTGGAGATGGAGTTGGCGGTGAGGCAGTTCATGATGTCGGCGCGGGCCACCACCCCGCCGATGGACATGCCGTTGCCGATGCCCTTGGCGAAGGTGAGCAGGTCCGGAGGGCCGGCGGCGGCGTGTGCCTGCCAGCCCCAGAAGTGGTCCCCGGTCCGGCCCCAGCCGGTCTGCACCTCGTCGCTGATCCACAGGATGCCGTGGCGGTTCAGCACCTCGCGGAAGGCCGCGTACAGCCCGTCGGGCGGCGCGGTGAAGCCGCCCACCCCCTGGACCGGTTCGGCGATCAGCGCGGCGACGTCGCCGCCGACCTGCCCCAGCAGGTCCTCCAGGTCCGCCACGCAGGCGGCGGTGAACTCGGCGTCGGAGAGCGCCGCGAACGGCCCGCGGGTGCGCACCGCGCCGTGCAGGTAGAGGGTGTGCAGCGGGGAGAGGCTGGTGGGCGACCAGGCGCGGTTGCCGGTGACGCCGACGGCCGAGAAGGAGCGGCCGTGGTAGCTGTTGCGCATCGCCAGGATCTGGTGCGAGCGCCGGTAGGCGGTGGCGAGCAGCAGCGCGGTGTCGTTCGCCTCGGTGCCGGAGGTGGTGAAGAACACCCGGGCGTCGGGGATGCCGGAGAGCCGGGCCACCCGCTCGGCCAGCTCCACCATGGGGCGGTCCAGGTAGAGCGTCGAGGTGTGCAGGATCCGGCCGGCCTGTGCGGCGACCGCCTCGGTGACCTCCGGCAGGGCGTGCGCGGTCATGGTGGTGAGGATGCCGCCGAAGAAGTCCAGGTAGCGCCTGCCCTCGGCGTCCCAGACGTACCGGCCCTCGCCGTGGGTGATCTCGATCGGCTGCCGGTAGTACAGGGCGAGCCAGTCGGGGAGGACCGCGCGGTGCCGGGCGTGCAGCGCGGCGTGGATGTCGCTCACGGCCGCACCAGCCCCTCGTACGCGTCGGGGCGGCGGTCGCGGTAGAACGCCCACTGCTGCCGCACCTCGTCGATCAGACCCAGGTCGAGGTCCCGGACGAGGAGCTCTTCCTCCTGGTCGGAGGCGGTCCCGCCGACGGTCTGCCCGCGCGGGTCGACGAAGTACGAGGTGCCGTAGAAGTCGTTGTCCCCGTACTCCTCGCGGCCCACCCGGTTGATCGCGGCGATGTAGTAGGCGTTGGCGACCGCGGCGGCGGGCTGCTCCAGCTGCCACAGGTGGGCGGACAGGCCCCGCGAGGTGGCGGACGGGTTGTAGACCAGCTGCGCCCCGCCCAGACCGAGCCGGCGCCAGCCCTCCGGGAAGTGCCGGTCGTAGCAGATGTAGACGCCGATCCGCCCGGCGGCGGTGTCGAAGACCGGCCAGCCGGCGTTCCCCGGCCGGAAGTAGTACTTCTCCCAGAACCCCTTGAGCTGCGGGATGTGGTGCTTGCGGTACTTGCCGAGGTAGCTGCCGTCGGCGTCGATGACCGCCGCGGTGTTGTAGTAGAACCCCGGCTGCTCCACCTCGAACACCGGCGCCACCACCACCATGCCGGTCTCCCGGGCGAGGTCGCACATCCGGCGTACGGTCGGGCCGTCGGGGACGGGCTCCGCCCAGCGGTAGTGCTCCGGGTCCTGGACCTGGCAGAAGTACGGGGCGTTGAAGACTTCCTGGAAGCCGATCACCCGGGCGCCCTGCGCCGCCGCGGCCCGGGCGTGCTCCTCGTGTTTGGCGATCATCGACTCGGTATCGCCGGTCCAGGTCGCCTGGACCAGTGCTGCACGGACAATCTCGGCCATGAAGGCTCCTTTGACTGCACGTCAGACGTGTCTACGCACGTAGAGAGCGGGCGTAGAGGGAGAAAGTTACGACCCGCTCCCCACCGTGACAAGACCGCCCGCGGCAATCAACGAGGCGGAGCGTTTTCCCGGCGCGCGTCCCGACCCGCGCCGTCGCCCGCACCGGTGGGGTGGGGGGCGACGGGATTGCCGGGGCGGCGCCGGAGCGCGGGGGCCGGGGGCGGCGACCGTCCCGGGGCGGGCGCGGGGCGCGGAGGACGGAGGCGGCCGCCGGGCGCCGGGGCCGAGACGCGGCGGCGGAAGGTGGCGGGAGACGCGGGGCGGGGGGCGCGGGGCGGGGGGGCGCGGGGCGGGGGGCGCGGGGCGCGGGGGGGCGCGCGGGGCGCGGGGCTGTACGCAGGGGGCGCGAGACAGGGGAGGCGCGGGGACGCGGGGACGCGGTGGCCGTGTGCGGGGGAGGACGGGGTGCGGGCCGTGCGCAGGGGCGCGGGCGCGGGGCGTGGCGCGAGCGGCGCGGTGCGCCGGGGCGTGAGGCGGCACGAGCGGCGCGAGGCGCCGGCCCGGAACGCACGACGGGCCGCGCGGGCGACGCTCACCTCGCCCGCGCGGCCCGTCGGCACGCCCGCCCGCACAACCCGGCGGCACCCCGGCGCCCACGCCCCCAGGCCCCGGCGCACGGCTCCTCATGGTCCGGTACGCCGTCGCGCGGTCCCGGCGCGGTGCGCCGGGCGCATGGACCCGCGCGGTACGCACGACGGCGTACCCACCCGGTACCGCACGCCCGGCAGACGTACCCGTGCGGAGCGCCGGGGCCGCGCCCGGTGCCGTACGCCGCCGGGCGTACCCGGTGCGGTGGATCAGCCGGTGCCGCCGGACGGCCGGACCACCATCGCCGACCCGCCGCCGCGCCGTACCGTCTCGGCGGCGGCGAGCCACCGGCCGTCCGGCAGCCGCTGGACCCCGGTGGCCGCGCCGATCTCCGGGTTCTGCCTGAAGGTGTGCCCCAGCGCCTCCAGCCGGGCCCGCACCGGGCTGTTCCACAGTCCCGGCTCCAGCTCGGTCGTCGCCGAGTTGCGCTGGCTGGCGCGCGGTGCGGCGATCGCGTCCACCAGCGGCATGCCGCGGTCGAGGTGGTTGACGAGGGTCTGCAGCACCGTGGTGATGATGGTGGAACCGCCGGGCGACCCGAGGGCGAGGACCGGCCGGCCGTGGTCGAGCACGATGGTCGGGGACATCGACGAGCGGGGCCGCTTGCCCGGCCCCGGCAGGTTCGGGTCGTGCACGGCGGGGTCGGCCGGGGCGAACGAGAAGTCCGTCAGCTCGTTGTTGAGCAGGAAGCCCCGGCCGGGCACGGTGATGCCGCTGCCACCGGTCTGCTCGATGGTGAGGGTGTACGCGACCACGTTGCCCCACTTGTCGGCCACCGTCAGATGGGTGGTGTTCTCCCCCTCGTACGGCGTGGGGGTGGCGGTGCCGCGGACGGTGCAGTCACCGCCGGACGGCCGGGTGGGGTCACCGGGCGGCAGCGGGCTGGTGAGGACCGCGTCGTCCTTGATCAGGCAGGCCCGGGAGTCGGCGAACCGCTGGGAGAGCAGCCCCCGGGTGGGCACGTCCTCGAAGGCCGGGTCGCCGACCCAGCGCCCGCGGTCGGCGAAGGAGATCCGGCTCGCCTCGATGTAGCGGTGCAGGAACGTGCTCTCGTCCAGGCGTGACAGGTCGCCGCGCTCCAGGATGTTGAGCGCCTCCGCGACGGTGGTACCGCCGGAGGAGGAGGGCGCCATGCCGTACACGTCGAGGCCGCGGTAGCCGGTGCGGGTCGGTGCCTGGTGCTTGGTCCGGTACCCGCGCAGGTCGCGCAGGGTCAGGTCGCCGGGGCGGACCACCCGGGAGGCGCCGGGGCGCACCGGCGGACGCTGTACCGTCCGTACGATGTCGCGGGCCAGGGCGCCCTGGTAGAAGGCCCTGGTGCCGCGCTCGCCGAGCAGGGCGTAGGTGCGGGCCAGGTCGGGGTTGCGGAGGGTGGAGCCGACCTCGGGGAGTTCGCCGCCGGGCAGGAAGAGTTCCGCGCTGGCCGGGAAGTCCGCGAACCGGTCCCGGTTGTCGGCGGTCTGCTGCCGGAAGGTGGCGTCCACGGTGAAGCCGTCGCGGGCCAGGCGCTCGGCGGGTTCGAGCACCTGGGCCAGCGAGCGGCTGCCCCAGCGGTCCAGCGCCTCCTGCCAGGTGGCCGGGGTGCCCGGGGTGCCCACGCCCAGTCCGCTGGTGACCGCCTCGGCGAACGGGATCGGTTTGCCGTCCTCGCCGAGGAGCAGCTTCACGTCGGCGCTCAGCGGCGCGGTCTCCCGGCCGTCGATGGTGAACACCTTGCGCTGCTCGGCGTTGTAGAGGACGAAGAACCCGCCGCCGCCGATGCCCGCCGAGTACGGCTCGGTGACGCCGAGCGCGGCGGCGGTGGCCACGGCGGCGTCCACCGCGTTGCCGCCGCGGCGCAGCACCTCGATCCCGGCCGCCGAGGCGTCCGGGTCCACGCTGGCGACGGCCCCGCCGTAGCCGGTGGCCACCGGTGACTTGGCGGGCGGGGTGGCGGTGGGGGCCGCGGTGCCGGTGTCGCCGGCGGTGGCCGGCGCGGCGCCGAGCGCGGCGGCGACCAGGGCCGCCGCGGCCAGGACGGACAGCCGGCGCCGGGCGGCCGGGGACGTGGTGGGTGCGCTTGCTCGGACGGCGAGCCGCATGCATACCTCCATATGAACGGCAGGGGGCGGAGAATACTCGCCCGCCGGGCCGCCGCGACAGAGCCGGCCGGGTGAGTCACCCCGCCCCGCGGGGGCACCGGACGGACCGCCGCGGCGACCGCGGAGGACGGGTACCCGTACCGGAGAACCGCACCGCGCACCGGGGAACGGGCAGCGACGGCCCCGGAAGGCCCCGCACCGCACACACCGGAGGAAGGGCAGCGGCCCCGGAGGGCCCAGCACCCCGCGCCGCGCGCCGGGGGCCGGCCGTCCCGCACCGGCACCGGACGGCCGCCACGGACCGGAGGACGCCCCCGCTCGGCGGAACCGGCACCGCGCGTCGAAGAACGCGCCCGCCCGGTGGCACGGGCACCGCGCGCCGGAGAACGCCCCGCCCGGTGGACCCGTCACCGCGTGACCGAGAACGTTCCGGCTCCCCGGAGGGCGGGCGTCCGCCTGCCACCAGCGGGCCTCGAACGCCTGCCCGTGTGCCGCTACGATGCGCGGCCATGACCGACACCGTGCAGGACGTGATCGCCTCCGGAGCGGCCCTCGTCGTGGGTCTCGTACTGGGCTGGGCCGTGCGCTCGGCCGTGCACCGCCGCGGACGGGCCCGCCGGCAGCGGTTCTTCGGACTGCCGGACGGCTCCGAGTGCGTCCTGGTGACGCACCGGGACAGCGCCTCGGCACACTGGAGCATCCCGCGCCACGACGCGCTCGCCCTGCTGGGGCTGGCCTCGGTGGTGGAGGGCTGCGGGGCGCACCCGGAGATCGCCCCGCACGACACCGGCCTGCAGGGGTTCGGCGCCCGGACCGAGTTCTGCGTCGGCGACCCCACCGCCCACCGCCGGCTCGCCGCGCACCTGGCGAACCTGCTGCCGGGGGTGCGGGTGCACCCGGGCGACGAGGCCGGCGCCGACCGGGGCACGTTCACCATCGGCGGCACCGCCTACCGGATGGAGCCCGGCGCGGTGGAGTACGTGCTGCTGGCCCGGCTCACCGGCGGGGAGGGCGGCCGGCCGGTGTTCCTCGCGGCCGGGCAGCGGCCGGTGACGCACCGGGCCGCGGTCCGCCACCTGGTGCGCAACCAGGCCCGGCTGGCCCGCAAGTACGGCCCCGACGGCACCTTCTGCCTGCTGCTGAAGGTGGTCAACTCCCAGGCGTACGGACCGGACGTGGTGGAGCTGGTGGCGGATGTCAGCCGTACCGCGACGTCCACCGCGCCGCCCTCCCGGCGGGCCGGCAAGGGCGACTGACCGCGGACCGGCCGGCTCCGGTGCCCCCGCGGGCCGCCGCGCGGCCGGACCACCGCCGCGGGCCGCCCCGGACCATCGCCGCCGGGCCGTCGTGCCCCGAGCGCCGCCGCGGACCACCACCGGACCGCCGCGCTCTCACCGGGCCACCGCGGGCCGTCGTCCGGACCACCGCCCGCGCCCCGCCCCGGACCACCCCGGCCGGGCGTCCGCGGGGTCCGGTCAGTGCGGCCGGTCGCCCGGCAGCAGGGTGCCCGGCTCGGGCGGGGCCACCCGAGCCGCCTCGGTCTTCACGCTCCGGCGCTGCCGGCGGGCCACCCAGTTGGCGAACCAGGACAGCAGCATGCACATCCCGATGTAGACGGGTGAGATGACCAGGACGACCGGGATGAACGGCAGGTCGTAGTCGAGGTTGCTGGCGATCAGCTTGCCGGCGTGCAGGAACTCCTCGTAGGTGATGAGGAAGCCCAGCGAGGTGTCCTTCAGCGCCACCACCAGCTGGCTGATGACGGCCGGCAGCATGGCCCGCACCCCCTGCGGGACCAGGACGTACGTCATCACCTGGGTCTTCCGCAAGCCCAGCGAGTACGCCGCCTCCCGCTGTCCGCGCTCCACCGCGTTGACGCCGGCCCGGAACACCTCGGCGAGGACCGAGCCGTTGTAGAGGGTCAGGCCGGTGACCAGGGCGGGCAGCGGTTCGACCTCCAGCGCCACGAAGACGAAGAAGATCATCACCAGTACCGGCATGGCCCGGAAGAACTCCACCACCAGCGTCGCGGCCCAGCGCACCACCGCGAAGTCCGACAGCCGGCCGGCGGCCAGCACCGCGCCCAGCGCCAGCGACAGCACGGCGGCGATGGCGAAGGCCTTGAGGGTGTTGCCGAGCCCTTCCAGCAGCAGCCGCTGGATGCCCTCGTACTGGAAGGGCCGCCACTTGTCCGCCTCGAACTGGCCGGTGTCCACCAGGCGGTGGACGATCCAGGCGAGCAGGGCGAGGAGCACCGCCGTCGCCGCCACGCCGTAGAGCCGGTGGCGCCGCCGGGTCCGGGGGCCGGGGAGGTCGTAGAGCGCGGTGCCGGTCATCGGGCGACTCCCCAGTGCTTCTCCAGGAGGTGGAAGAGGGCGCTGATGGTGAGGGTGACGATCAGGTAGCCGACGGCGATCCAGATGAAGGACCAGATGATGCTGTACCCCAGTTCGTTGAGGGACCGGTAGGTGCCCAGCAGTTCGGTGACGCTGAACGCGCCGGCGATGGCCGAGTTCTTGGCGAGCGCGATCAGCGTCGAGCCGATGGGCGGGATGACGGAGCGGAACGCCTGCGGGAGCACGATCGAGCCCAGGGTCTGCTCGAAGGTCATGCCCAGGCTGCGGGCCGCCTCGCCCTGCCCGACCGGCACGGTGTTGATGCCCGAGCGCACCGCCTCGCAGATGAACGCCGAGGTGTAGCAGCCCAGGGCGAGCACCGCGAAGGCGGTGAACGACAACTGGACACCGAACCGGGGCATGCCCAGCAGTACCGCGAAGAACAGCAGGGTCAACGGGGTGTTGCGGAGCACGGTGACCCAGGCGGCGCCGATGAACCGCAGCGAGGCGACCGGGGCGACCCGGAAGGCGGCCATCAGCACGCCCAGGGCCAGCGCGAGCAGCGAGGCGTAGACGGTGAGTTCCACGGTGCCCAGCAGTCCCTCGCCGTACAGCGACCAGTTCTCGGTGAGTACGTCCATGAAGGCGGCCCTCCTGATCAGCCGGCCGGGTAGCGGTCGATGGGCGGCGGCTCGGGGGCGGGGGCCCCGGACAGGCCGAGGGTGGCCTCGAAGGCCCGTTTCCAGTCGCCGTTCTTCTCGTGGGCCGCCAGGGCGTCGTCGAGGGCGAACCGCAGGGCGTTGTCGCCGCGGGGGACGCCGATGCCGTAGGGCTCCTCGGAGAAGGGCCTGCCGACGACCTTCAGTTCGTCGGGGGCCTTGGCGGCGTAGCCCAGCAGGATGGTGTCGTCGGTGGTGACGGCGTCCACCTGGAGGGTGAGGAGGTTGTCCACGCAGATGGAGTAGGTGTCGTACGCCACCGGTTCGGCCTCGGGGTAGTCGGACTCGATGCGGCGCAGCGGGGTGGAGCCTGCCGCCGAGCAGACCTTCTTGCCGTCCAGGTCGCGTGGCCCCTTGATGTCGTCCTCGTCGTCGCGCACCAGCAGCGACTGGCCCGCCAGGTAGTACGGTCCGGCGAAGCCGACCTGGCGTTTGCGCAGCGCGTTGATGGTGTAGGTGCCCACGTAGTAGTCGATCTGGCCGTTCTGCAGCGCGGTCTCGCGGTTGGCGGAGGCCACCGTGCGGAAGCGGATGGTGTCCGGGGCGAAGCCGAGCGAGGCGGACATCATCCTGGCGATCTCGATGTCGAAGCCGGAGTAGCGGCCGGTGGCCGGGTCCCGTTCGCCGAGGTAGGGCTGGTCCTCCTTGACGCCGACGACGAAGTGACCGCGGGCGTGGGCCCGGCGCCAGGTGGCGGAGTCCGGCAGCCGGAACCCGGTGGCCACGGTGTAGACGGGCAGCTTGTCGATCCGCGGGCCCTTGACCGGCGGGCTGCCCTCCTTGCCGCAGGCGACGGCGAGGAGGGCCACCGCGAGGGCGGCCAGGAAGCGGCGGGTGCGTGTCACGGTCCCCACCCCGCTCAGTGCTTGAGGATCTTGGACAGGAAGTCCCGGGCGCGGTCGCTGCGCGGCGCCGTGAAGAACTCCTCCGGCGCCCGGTCCTCCACGATCGCGCCGTCGGCCATGAAGACGACCCGGTTGGCGGCGGAGCGGGCGAAGCCCATCTCGTGGGTGACGACGACCATGGTCATGCCGTCCCGGGCCAGTTGCCGCATGACCTCCAGCACCTCGTTGATCATTTCCGGGTCGAGCGCGGAGGTCGGCTCGTCGAAGAGCATCACCTTGGGGTCCATCGCCAGCGCCCGGGCGATGGCCACCCGCTGCTGCTGGCCGCCGGAGAGCTGGGCGGGGTACTTGGTGGCATGGGCGGCCAGTCCGACCCGGTCCAGCAGCTCCCGGGCGCGCCGCTCGGCCTCGTCCTTGCGGCGCTTGCGCACCTTCAGCTGGGCCAGCATCACGTTGTCCAGCACGGTCTTGTGCGCGAAGAGGTTGAAGGACTGGAAGACCATGCCGACCTCGGAGCGCAGCGCGGCCAGCGCCCGTCCCTCCTCCGGCAGCGGCTCGCCGTCCACGGTGATCCGCCCGGACTGGATGGTCTCCAGCCGGTTGATCGCGCGGCACAGCGTGGACTTCCCCGACCCGGAGGGACCGATGACCACCACCACCTCCCCGCGGTCCACGGTGAGGTTGATGTCCCTCAGCACATGCAGGGTGCCGAAGTACTTGTTGACGTCACGCAGCTCGATCAACGGATCGACGGCCATACGCTGCCCTACCCACTCGTCGCCAGGTCGCGGTCAGCGCAAAATATCCATACGATGCGGTACTTTCCGGGCGACACGCATCGGTGGGTGTACAACCACCACGACGGGCGGCCACCGGTTCAGGGGTTCGGGCGCGCCGCCCTCGGCACCGCGCTCCGGCTGCCCGGCGCCGGGCCGGCCGGAGCACGCCGCCCGAGGACGTCCCGGGCCGAGGAGGTCCGGCACCGCGGTCCCGGGGACGGTCGGGCGGAGGTGCCGGGGCGGCGGCCCCGGGGACGTACCGGCGGGGTGTCCGGGCGGCGGCGCCCGGCCGGTACGGCGGACCGGCGCCGGGGCCGGTACGGCGGGCGGGCCGGGCGCCGGGCCGTACGGCGGGCCCGGCCTCAGTCCTCGCGGACCTCGGAGTAGCGCCGGGAGAGTTCGGGGGCGCCGACGGCGGCCCACTCCAGCCCGGCCTCCACCACGTCCACCTCGCGGCCGGAGGGCAGCCGGATCAGCGCCCGGCCGTCTCCCCCGATGCGCCAGTGGGCACCCGGCACGGTGCGGACGACGACGGTGCCCAGGTACAGCCCGGCGTCGTTGCCGAGCCGGAACAGCTCCTCCGGGTCGTCCCGCCAGCGCGGCTGGAGCTGGTCCAGCGCCGCCAACGAGGCGGGTGTGTCGTCGAGTTCCACACCGGCGGCAGCGGCGCGGTCGCGCAGCAGCTCGCACTCCGACAGCAGCTCGGCGATCCCGTCCGGGTCCTGGTCCCCCATCCCGGCGGGGACCGGACCGTGCCGCGCGCCGTGCCGCCTACGCCAGTTGCCCAGAAAAGGGATGTTCATGAGGTTCAGAGTGACACCGCCGCGCGGCGCGCACCACACCGGCACGCGGGCCGGCGGCCACCCCGGCCCGCCACCGGGGCCGGCGGGACCGCCCGGCACCGTGTCCGCACCGCCGGCGGCCGGCGACCGACGGCCGATGACCGGCGGACGGTCCGGTGGTCCGGTGACCGATGGCCCATGACCGGCGGCCGGTGGTCCGGTCAGAACTGCTGGACCTCCAGGGCCAGGTCCACCACGACCGGGGCGTGGTCCGAGGCGCCCTTGCCCTTCCGCTCCTCCCGGTCCACGTAGGAGTCGGTGACCGCCTTGGCGAAGGCCGGGTTGCCGTAGACCAGGTCGATCCGCATGCCCCGGTTCTTGGGGAAGCACAGCTGGCGGTAGTCCCAGTAGGTGAAGGGGTGCTCGTACTTCAGGGGCCGCGGCACCACGTCGGACAGGCCGGTGCCGCGGAGCGCGCCGAGGGCCTGCCGCTCGGCCTCGGTGACGTGGGTCGCCCCGTCGAACGCCGCCAGGTCCCACACGTCCTCGTCGGCCGGCGCGATGTTGTAGTCGCCCAGCACCGCGAACGGGCGGTCGCCCGCGGCGTCCTCGGCGACCGCGGCGCGCAGCGCGTCCAGCCACTGGAGCTTGTACGCGTAGTGGGGGTGGCCGACCTCCCGGCCGTTGGGCACGTAGACCGACCAGACGCGGACCGGGCCGCAGGTGGCGCTGATCGCCCGCGGCTCGACGGCGCCCTCGTACGCGGGGCCGCCGGGCAGCCCGGTGACCACGTCCTCGATGCCGGCCTTGGACAGCAGCGCCACGCCGTTCCACCGGCCGTCGGCGTTGACCGCCGCCTCGTAGCCCAGCTCCCGCAGCGGCTCGAAGGGGAACGCGTCCACGCCGCACTTGGTCTCCTGGACGCACAGCACGTCGGTGCCGGTGCTCTCCAGCCAGGCCAGCAGCCGCGGCAGCCGGGCGGTGATCGAGTTGACGTTCCAGGTGGCGATACGCATGCCGTCCAACCTACCTCCCGGGTCCGACACTCAGAGCGTCACGCTCTCGCCGGGGGTCAGCCGGGCGTGCTCGGTGGCGCCGAGGCCGGGCCGGCCCTGCGGACCCAGCATCCGCTGGTAGACCGGGTGGGCGACCTCGCTGAGCAGGCCGTCGTGGATGTCGTAGGCGCGCCGCGGCCGGACCTCCCGGACGTAGTCCACGACCTCGGAGAGCTTGTTCCAGGGCGCCTGCACCGGCACCAGCAGGGTGTCCACCGGCCGGCCGGGGACGGTGAGCGCGTCGCCGGGGTGGAAGACGCGGCCGTCCACCACGTACCCCACGTTGGTGATCCGCAGGATCTCCGGGTGGATCACGGCGTGCAGCTCGCCGTGCACCTCGATGTCGAAGCCGGCCGCGGTGAAGGCGTCGCCGTCGCCGACGGTGTGCACCCGGCCCGGGAAGGCGGCGGAGATCTGGTCGGCGACGGCGCGCAGGGTCCACAGCTCGGCCTCCGGGCGGGCCTCCAGCGCGGCGCGCAGCCGGCCCTCGTCGAAGTGGTCGGCGTGCTCGTGGGTGACCAGCAGCACATCGGCCCCCGCCGCGGCGTCCGGCTCGCTGAAGCCGCCGGGATCGATCACGAGTACCCGGCCGTCCTTCTCGACGCGGACGCAGGCGTGGCCCTTCTTGGTGAGCTTCATGGCCACCATCCTGCCGTGCCGGCCCTTCCGGCGGGCGGGTGCGCGCCGGTCGGCCCGCGGTGTCAGCCCTGGCTGCCGGTCTCCTCCCGGATCACCCGCTGGGCCACCGCGAACGCGGAGTTCGCGGCGGGCACCCCGCAGTACACCGCGGTGTGCAGCAGCACCTCGCGTATCTCGGTGGGGGTGAGGCCGTTGCGCAGCGCGGCGCGGGTGTGGAAGGCCAGCTCGTCGAGGTGGCCGCGGGCGACGAGCGCGGTGAGCGTCACCACGCTGCGGGTGCGCCGGTCGATGCCGGGCCGGCTCCACACCTCGCCCCAGGCGTAGCGGGTGACGAAGTCCTGGAAGTCCCGGGTGAAGTCGTCGGCGCCGGCCTCGGCCCGGTCCACGTGCGCGTCGCCCAGCACCTCACGGCGCAGCTTCATGCCCGCTTCGTGCAGGTCCGGGCCGGGCGCGGCCGGCGCGTCGGGTGCGGCGGCCAGCTCGGCCACCGGGGACGCCGGGGCCACCGGCGCGGCCGGGACCACCGGCGCGGCGGGGCCCGCCGATGCCGTGGGGCCCGCCGGGGCGACCGGGGTGAGCTGCGGCCGGGGCGCGGCGGCCGGAACCGCGGTGGCGCCGGCGACCGGGACCGCGGTGGCACCGGTGACCGGCTCGGCGGCGGCCGGCCAGGAGCCGGAGAAGTGCCGGACCAGCAGGTCGGTGACGGCGGCGGGCTGCTCCACCGGGGTCAGGTGGGAGCCCCCGGGCACCACGGCCAGCCGGGCGTCGGGGATGCCGGCCACCAGCACCCGGGCGTCCGCGGCCGGGGTGACCCCGTCCTCGGAGCCCACCAGCACCAGGGTGGGGACGCCGATCCGGCCGAGCGCGGCGTGCGCGTCGAAGGAGGCCAGCGCCTCGCAGGCGGCGATGTAGCAGCCGGGGTCGGTGGTCCGCACCATCTGCACGGACCAGTCCACGATGGCCGGCTGGGCGGCGGCGAAGGCGGGGGTGAACCAGCGTTCCGGGGTGGCTCGGGCGATGCTCTCCAGACCGTTGGCGCGGACCACCACCCCGCGCTGCCGCCAGGAGTCGGCGGTCCCGAAGCGGGCGGCGGCGGAGACCAGCGCGAGCGACGCGAGCCGCTGCGGATGGCGCAGCGCCAGGTCGGTCCCGACCGCCGCGCCCAGCGAGCAGCCGGCATAGCCGAAGCGGCCCACGCCCAGGTCGTCGAGGGTGGCCAGCAGCCGGTCGGCGAGCTCCGCGACGGAGCCGGCCGGGTGGGCGGGCGAGCCGCCGTGACCGGGCAGATCGAAACGGATGAGCCGCCAGTGCCGGGAGAGCTCCGGGATCTGCCGGTCCCACATGTGCCAGGTGGCGCCCAGCGCCGGGCCGAGGACCAGGACCGGGGCCTGCTCCGGCCCGTCGCAGCGGTATTGCAGGGCTTTGGTCGTCGTCGTGCTCACCCGCTCACGCTCCCATATCCCACGCCCTCCCACCGACGGGGGTCGCCCCGCCCGCCGGCCCCGGCCCCCGCACGGGCCCGCCCCGGAGACCCGCGCCGCGGGGTTGGACGTGGCACGCCAGGATGCGGATCGGGTGCCGCGCATGGGCTGCGGCACGGCCTGGATCTTCATCGGGAGCCTGTCCGTCGAGAGCTGTGCGAGCACCACCGAGCTGTGTGCCCTGCTGGGACTGTTCGCGGCGCTGGGCGGTCTGCCGGCCCGGGTCCGCGTACGAGACGGTGACGACATGGACCGGCCTTCGCGCCCCTGACCCGCGAACTCGGGACCTCCGCGCGCCGTGGGAACCACACCACCGCTCCCCGAGCTCGACCCGACGCACGTGCCGTCCGTGGGTTCCGGTCTTCCCCGTCCAGGCCCCCGCCGCGGCGGCGTACCGTGGCCGCGTGGCGAACGAAGACCTGGGACGTACCCTGCGCCGCTTGCGCCGGCTGGCCTCCCTGACGCAGGAAGAGCTGGCCGAGCGCTCCGGTGTGTCCGTCGACGTGGTCCGCCAGCTCGAACAGGGGCGGAAGCACTCGGCACGTCTGCCCACGCTGCACGCGCTGGCGAACGGTCTCGGCGTGGAGCTGACCACGCTGCTCGGCGACCCGCCCGCGGTCTCCTCCACGGGGGAGAACGACGGACCGCGCTTCGTGGCGGTGCGTCGCGCCATCATGCCGGCGCTCCGGGCGCCGGAGCCCGGGCCGCCCGGGCCGGACTTCTCGCCGGAGCGTCTCCGCGAGCAGATCGCGGACGGCTGGACGCAGTACCACTCCGCCGAGTTCGACACCGTGATGAAGGCGCTGCCGGACCTGCTCGCCGATGCGCGCGCCGCCACGGCGTCAGCGGACCGACCTCGCCGAGGACGGCGCCCTGATCGTCTCCGAGCTGGTGACGAACGCGGTCCGGCACGCGCGGCGCGCCTCCCTCCGGGTCGTCATCGACCGTCCCGGCGCGACCCGGCTGCGCATCGGCGTGGTGGACTTCTCCCGGGCACGGCCGGTGCTCGGGGCACCGGGTCCCCGGGACGAGGACGGGCGCGGCCTCGCGCTCGTGGCGGAACTGGCCGCGGAGTGGGGCACCGACGCGCTGCCGTGGGGCAAGCGGGTGTGGGCGGAGCTGCGCACGGCGGAGGACGGATGACCGGCGCACCGGGGCGGCCGCGCGAGTCGGCGTCCTGATGCGGGGCGGCCCGGTGGAAGCCGTCACGGCCATGCGTGGGGGCCACGGCCCGAGAGCGCCCGGTTCCGGGGCCGGGCGGGCCCGTGCCGTCCGGACGCCGCACCAGCTGCCCGTGATCAATCTGGTGGCCCCCGCGGCATCCCCGTCAGTAGCCTTTGCGGCGTTCGCCCCTTACCGATGGAGAGCCCCGCATGACCACCCCGTTCGTCCGCCCGGCGCCGCCGTACTACGCGGTCATCATCACCACCCGCCCCACCGAGGACCTCGAAGGCTACGCGGCGATGGGCCGCCGCATGACCGAGCTGGGCGAGGCCCAGCCCGGCTACCTCGGCCGCGAGTCGCTGACGGACGAGGACGGCCGGGACCTCACCGTCATCTACTACGCGGACGAGGCGTCGATAGCGGCGTGGAAGGCCCACCCCGAACACCTTGAGGCCCAGCGGCTGGGGCGGGATCGCTGGTACGCCTCGTACAGCGTGGAGGTCGCGCGGGTGGAGCGCGCTTACACCTTCAGCCGCGACGAGGACCTGCCCGGCTGATCCGCCGCGGCCGGGCCGGAGTCGCGCAGGGCTCCGCGCACGGCCCCGGACCGCTCACCCGAGCCCACGAGCCCCCGGCCGGGTCAGCCGAGGCCGCGGTGGGCGGACCACAGGGTCGCGGCGTGGCTGGCGGCGTCGGCTATCAGGGCCGCCAGTTCGGGCCGGTCGGGGACCGGGAACGAGACGTATGCGCCCCTGCCGCCGGCCACCGGTCGCCCGTACGCCTTCGCCGCGAGGCGGCCGTCCGGGAGGAGCCGGACGTTGAGGGTGGTCAGGGTGAACGTCTCGCCGCGACGGGTGTCCGTCCAGCGGAGCGCCTCCGGGATCGTGACGTTGATCGCCGCCGCACTCACTTCCAGGTCGCCACTCATGGCCGGATGATCTCACGCGACCGGCAGCGGGGGTCGCCGGTGGCCGCGGCAGGACGGGACGGCGGCGCCGCTCGTGCGCCGGTCCGCGCCACCCGGCGGTCATGGACCTGGGGAGTCCGGGTCCCCGCAGCTGGCGGCGTGGGCGGGCCCCGGTGCCGGCGCGCTCCCGGCCGCCGGCGCGTGTGCCGGGCCCCGGTACCGGCGTACCTCCCGCGCCGGGGCGCTCGCGCGCCGGGGTGCCCGGTGCGGCCGGGGCGTGCCGGGCCGCCGGCCCCGCCCGCGGCGGTGTCGCCCGGCGCCCCGGGCGGGGGCGGGCCGGACGCCGGCCCGCCGGGTTGCCGCCCGCCGCGGGCCCCTCCTCAGGGGGTGATGGTGGAGAGGACGTACACCTCGGGGTGGGCGGGGTTGTCCAGATCGACGGTGACGTCGAGGGTCGGCAGGGGGTCCTTCTGGTCCACCACCAGCCCGGACCACTGTGCGCCCGGGCCCAGCCGCCAGCCGACCGGGCCGGCCTCCTCGCGGCTGATGGTGACGCGGCCGGGGTCGAGGTCGTCCCGGTCGGCGCCCAGGGTGCCCAGGAACTTGTCCAGGCCCTCGGCGGAGGTGATGAACTGCACGTACATCGCGCTCGACCGCCAGGAGTTCCGCTCGTAGAAGGCGACGTCGGCCGAGTAGGGCGGGATCCACACGTCGTAGATGCGCCGCTGCACCTTGCTGGGCCAGCCCTCGGACAGGCCGGTGGCCGCCGCGTTCTCCTGCTTCTCCTCGCCGCTGTCGCGGCTCTGCAGGGCGGAGATGACGAGGTACCCGGCCGGGATGGTGATCAGCAGGAAGACCACGACGGCGGTGAGCCAGCGGTGGTGCCGCTGTTCGCCCCCGGACCGCTCCGGCGGTCCCGCATCCTCCGCCCGCCCGGGGCCCTGCGGCCGCTCCGGCGGGGTCCGCCCGGCGCCGGTCACCGGCCCGCCTGCGCGTACCGCTCGTACCGCTCCACCCGGCGCCGGTTGGCGCGCCGGAAGCGGCGGGCGACCAGCCGGGCCAGGTCCGCGGCGCCGACCATGCCGGCCTCCGGGCCGAGCTGGGCCTTGACGATGGTGGCCTCCGGGCGGTAGCCGCGGCCGGTGAGGTGGCGGCGGAAGGCGCTGCGGGCCGGCCCGATCAGCAGGTCGTCGGCCGCGCTGACCCCGCCGCCGACGACGAAGCAGGACGGGTCGAGCGCGGCGGCCAGGTTGGCGATGCCCACGCCCAGCCACTCGCCGATGTCGTGGAGGAGCTCCACGCACATCGCGTCGCCCTCCCGGGCCAGCTCGGTGATGAGCGGTCCGGTGATGTCCGCGATGTTGCCGCCGACCCGGTCGATGATCCCGTACGCGACCGGGGACTCGGCCGCCGCCAGCTCCCGGGCCTCCCGGACCAGGGCGTTGCCGGAGCTGTACTGCTCCCAGCAGCCGCGGTTGCCGCACGGGCAGCGGTGCCCGCCGGGCACCACCTGCATGTGGCCGAACTCCCCGGCGACCCCGTGCCTGCCCCGCTTGACCTGGCCGTCCTCCAGGATGGCGCCGCCGATGCCGGTGCCCAGGGTGATCATGACCAGGTGGTCCTCGCCGCGGCCGGCGCCGAACCGCCACTCCGCCCAGGCGGCGGTGTTGGCGTCGTTGTCCACCATCACCGGCACCGCGAGCCGCTGGGCGATCCGGTCGCGCAGCGGCTCGTTCCGCCAGGACAGGTGGGGGGCGAAGAGGATGCGGTTGCGGTCGGCGTCCACCCAGCCGGCCGCGCCGATGCCGACGGCGTGCACGTCGTGCCGGTCGGACAGGTCCAGCACCAGCTCCACGATGACGTCCTCGACGACCTTGGGGCTCTTGGACTTGTCGGGGGTCTCGGTCCGCAGCCGCTCCAAAATGTTCCCGTCGGCGTCCACCACGCCCGCGGCCACCTTGGTGCCGCCGATGTCGATGCCCACCGTGGGCACCCGCGGCGCGCTCAGATGCGAGCGCCGCTCACGGGTGCCGACGGTGCGCAGCACGGTGGCCCGCGCCGCGCCCCGGTGCACCCGGTCCCGGTACATGCTCATCGCCACGCCCCTCCGGCCGCGGCCGCCGCTCCCCCGTGGCGGCCGCCGCGCCGGCCGGCCGCCGGGTCCCGCGGTCTGACGCCGCCCGGCGCCGGGGCCGCGGGTCGCTGGGCGGGGGTGCGGTCGCTGGCGCCGCGCGGCGAGGCCGCGTTTCGACAGGTGCGTGCTCGCAAGAGTCGTCGTCCCTGCGGTGGTATCGGGAGGCCGGTGCCTCGGCGTGCGTCGGTCGTGCGGGCGGGGCCCGCCGTGAGATTGTGCCTCACCGGTCCGGGCCCGCGCATGGCGAGCCCGTCGGCGGACCCCGCGCCCGGCCGCGCTCAGCCCGCCGCGGGGCCCTCCCGGTGGCCGTCGCCGCGGCCGTCGGGGAGGCCGGGGCCCTGCGCCCGGGCCAGCTCGTGGCTGAGCTGTTCCAGCTCGCTGCCGCCGGCCATCTGCCGGGTCAGCTCCTCCAGGGAGATCTGTTCCTTGGCGTGGCTGCCGGCCATGACGCCCCGCTTGAGCAGGACGAAGTGATCGCCGACGAGGTAGGCGTGGTGCGGGTTGTGGGTGATCAGGACCACCCCGAGCCCGGCGTCGCGGGCGGCGGCCACGTACTTGAGCACCACCCCGGACTGCTTGACGCCCAGCGCGGCGGTCGGCTCGTCCAGCACCAGCACTTTCGCCCCGAAGTGCACCGCGCGGGCGATGGCCACGCACTGGCGCTCACCCCCCGAGAGGGTGCCGATGGGCTGGTCCACGTCGCGCAGGTCGATCCCCATCCGCAGCAGCGCGGCGTGGGTGGTCTCGCGCATCGCGGCCACGTCCAGGCGGCGGAAGGGGCCGCGGCCCCGGGTGGGCTCGGAGCCGAGGAAGAAGTTGCGCCACACCGGCATCAGCGGGACGACGGCGAGGTCCTGGTACACGGTGGCGATGCCGCGGTCGAGCGCCTGCCGGGGCGAGCCGAGCACGGTCTCCTCGCCGGCGATCCGCAGGGTGCCCGCGTCGTGCCGGTGCAGTCCCGCGATGATCTTGATGAGGGTGGACTTGCCGGCGCCGTTGTCCCCCAGCACGCAGGTGATCTCCCCGGCGCGCACCGTCATGGAGACACCGTCGAGGGCCTTGACGTTGCCGTAGTGCTTGGCCACCCCGTCCAGCTCGACCAGCGGGGCGGTGGCCCCGGCCGGGCCGGCGGCCGGTCGCTCGCTCGTCACTTCCTCGCCTCCACCCGCTTGCGGACCCACGCGTTGAGCAGCACGGCGAGCAGCAGCATCGCCCCCAGGAAAAGCTTGAACCACTCCGCTCCCCACTGCGCGTAGACGATGCCCTTGTTCGTCATGCCGAAGATGAAGGCGCCCACGGCCGCGCCGATGGCCGAACCGTAGCCGCCGGTCATCAGGCAGCCGCCGATGACCGCCGCGATGATGTACAGGAACTCGTTGCCCACGCCCTCGCCGGACTGCACCACGTCGTAGGACATCAGCAGGTGCTGGCCGGCGATCCAGGCGCCGAAGGCGACCCCCATGTACAGGCCGATCCGGATGCGGTTGACCGGGACGCCCACCGCGCGGGCCGCGTCCGCGTTGCCGCCCACCGCGAAGATCCAGTTGCCGGTGCGGGTGCGCAGCAGGATCCAGGTGGCGAGGGCGACCAGGCCGAACCACCACAGGATGGTGACCTTCAGCTCGATGTCGCCGATGGTCAGCGAGGAGGCGAAGACGTCCTGCGCGGCCGGGAAGCCCTCCATGTCTCCGATGGTCTTGGTGGAGACCCCGCCGCTGATGAACCGGGTGAAGCCCAGGTTGGCGCCGGTGAGCATCAGGAAGGTGCCCAGGGTGATGATGAAGCTGGGCAGTTTGGTGCGGGTCAGCATGAACCCGTTGAAGAAGCCGATCGCCAGGGTGGCGAGCAGCGAGACCCCGATGCCGACCCAGACGTTCGCCGTCATCTGGTACGAGAACATCGACGAGATCAGCGCGGAGGAGGTCACCAGCACGCCCGCCGACAGGTCGAACTCCCCGCCGATCATCAGCAGCGCCACCGGCACCGCCATGATCCCGATGGTGGAGGAGGCGTACAGCACGGTGCCGAAGCTGGACCACTGCAGGAAGGTGTCGGCGACCACCGAGAAGAACAGGAAGACGGCGGCGGCGCCGACGACCGCGCCCAGCTCGGGGCGGGCGAGCAGCCTGCGGGCCGGCGAGCGGTGTGCCGGCCCCCGGTCGTCGGCGGCCGGCTCCGGCGCGCGGGTCGGGGCGGCGGCGCTCACCGGGTGCTCCGCCGGGTGTAGTCGGCCAGGTCGTCGGCCTGGTCCTTGGTGATGATCTGCGGGCCGGTGAGGACCGGGCGGCCGCCGCCGAGGGCGTTGGCGTTGTAGCGGTACAGCCACAGCAGGTCCACGGCCTGGTAGCCCTGGAGGTAGGGCTGCTGGTCCACGGCGAAGCCCAGCGTGCCGTCGCGCAGCGCGGTGACCACCTTGGCGTTGAGGTCGAAGGTGTCGATCTCCGCGTCGCTGCCCGCCTGGTCGGCCGCCTTGGCCGCGGTGTCGGCGAACGGCGCGCCGAGGGTGACGACCGCGTCGATGTCCTCGTCGGCCTGGAGCTTGGCCTCGATGGAGGACTGCACGTCGGGCATGTTGGTGCCCTCCACGTACAGCTTCTCCAGCTTGCCGTCGAAGGTGTCCGCGGTGCCGTCGCAGCGCTGCTCGTGTCCCACGTTGCCCTGCTCGTGCAGCACGCACAGGGCCTTCTTCTTGCCGCGCGCGTTCAGCTCCTCGCCGACCGCCTCGCCGGCGATGGTCTCGTCCTGGCCGATGTGGGTGAGCGCGCCGAACTCCTTGGACTCCTCGGAGCCGGAGTTGACGGTGATCACCGGGATGCCCGCCTTGCGGGCCTTGGCCAGGACGCCCTTCATCGCGTCCGGCTTGGCGAGCGTGACGATCAGCCCGTCCACGTCCTGGTCGATGAAGGTCTGCACCAGCTGGGCCTGCTGCTGGCCCTCCTCGTGGTGGGCGTAGACGAACTTGATGTTGTCCTTGACCGCGGCCTGCTCGGCGCCCTTCTGCACGATGTCCCAGAAGGTGTCGCCGTCCCCGGAGTGGGTGACCATGGCGAAGGTCCAGCGGGGGGTGTTCACCGCCGCGCGGCCCTCGGCGGCCTGCGCGGCCCGTTCCTCGGCCCGCTTGCCGCCCGTGCTGCTGCATCCCGCCAGGGTCGCGCCGAGCACCGCCGCGAGCACGGCGGTCATCGCCCGTACGCCTCTTCCAGCCCTTGCCACCAAGACTCGCCCTTCTCGCTACTCCGTCACGTCCACCCGGTGCGGCCGGGCGCCGGGAAATCGGCACACGACCGGCCAAGTATCCCTGACCACCGACCGGCGGCTCCGGTCAGGTCAGCTACCTACGCGCGTAGCAGCGCTCCGTCAAGAGGTGTCACACGGACTGCCACCGGGGCACGGCCGGGAGAACGGGGACGGACGGGACGGTGACGGGGACGGGGCGGCGGGTGGGGACAGCGGGCGGTGGGCGGTACGGGGTGCGGGGGTGCGGGCCTCAGGGCGGGCCAGCAAGCTGGAACTCGAAGGAGTAGCGGGACGCCCGGTAGACGTGGCTGCCGAACTCCACCGGGCGGCCGGTCTCGTCGAAGGCGGTGCGTTCCATGGTGAGCAGCGGAGCCCCGGCGGGCTCGTCGAGCCGCTCGCCCTCCTCGGCGGTGGCGGCCCGCGCGCCGACCGTCTGCCGGGCGCTGTGCAGGGTGATCCCGGCGGCGCGCAGCAGCCGGTACAGCCCGGTCCCGGCCAGTTCCGCGCGGTCCAGCTCCAGCAGGCCGACCGGGAGGTGGTTGCGCAGGTGGGCCACCGGTTCGCCGTGCGCCAGCCGCACCCGCTCGATCAGCACCACCTCGGTGCCCGCGGGGATCTCCAGCGCGGCGGCGGCCTCGGCCGGCGCGGGTGCGGTGGTGTGGCGCAGCACCTCGGTGGCCGGGTGCCGGCCGGCCGCCTCCAGGTCGTCGTAGAGGCTGCTCAGCTCCACCGGGCGCCGCACCTTGCCGTGCATCACCTGGGTGCCCACTCCGCGCCGGCGGACCAGCAGTCCCTTGTCCACCAGGGTCTGGATGGCCTGCCGGACGGTGGGGCGGGAGAGCCCCACCCGCGCGGCCAGCTGGATCTCGTTGCCGAGGAGCGTGCCGGGGGGCAGCCGGCCGCCCTCGATCGCCGCCTCCAGCTGCTGGGCGAGCTGGAAGTACAGCGGTACGGGGCTGGCGCGGTCCACGCCGAGGTGGAGCGGTTCGGCGGCGCGGGGCGGATGAGCTTCCTGCGGTGCCACGGGGGTGAGCGTAGTCCGATGGGTACATGACCGGAAGATGCGAAGTCAGGTTGTCCGGACAAATGCGGGGCCGTGCCCCCGACCCGGAATCGGGCCTCCCCGACCCCGGGTCGGGATCGGGGAGGCCGGACCGAGGGGGCGGCCCCGTCCGGGGCCCGGCCGGTCCGGGGCCGGGGACGGGCGCCGGGGCCGGGACGCGCCTGCCGTGCGGCCCTCGTCGCGGGCGGGGACACGCCTGCCGTGCGGCCCTCGTCGCGGCGGGCGGTCCCCAGGGGCGCGCACCGCCGTCCCAACGGCCCGAACACCGCCGTCCCACCCGGGCCCGGGACGCGCTGTCCCACCCGGACCGTGGCCCGTCGCGGCGCGGGGACCGCGCCCCCGTCCCGGGGGACCGCCCCGCCGCGACGAGGGCCGCACGGCAGGCGTGTCCCCGCCCCCGCGACGAGGGCCGCACGGCAGGCTCCCCCGGTTCAGCCGGCCGGCCACAGGTCGGCGCCGCGGTCCCGGACCACCGCGGCGATCCGGTCCAGGGCCTCGCCGGAGGGCAGGGCCGCCGGGCGGCGCCCGTCGCGCAGCCGGAGGGCGACGGAGCCGTCGGCGGCCTCCCGCGCCCCGACGACCGCCAGGTACGGCACCAGCCGCGCCGCCCGCACCCGGGCGCCGAGACTGCCGCGTTCGGCGCCCGCGACCTCCGCGCGCAGCCCCCGCTCGGCGGCCTCCCGGGCGATCGCCTCGGCCCGGGCCCACTGGGCGTCCCCGATCGGCAGGACGGTCAGCTGGGTGGGGGCCAGCCAGGCCGGGAACGCCCCGCCGTGCGCCTCGATGAGGTGGGCGACGGCCCGTTCCATGCTGCCGATGACGCTGCGGTGGATCATGACGGGGCGGTGCCGGGCGCCGTCCGGGCCGGTGTAGCCCAGGTCGAAGCGCTCGGGCTGGTGGAAGTCGATCTGGACGGTGGAGAGGGTGGACTCCCGGCCCGCGCCGTCGGCGACCTGGACGTCGATCTTGGGGCCGTAGAACGCCGCCTCGCCCTCGGCCGCCTCGTAGCGCAGGCCGCAGCGGTCGAGCGCCTCGGCGAGCAGGGCGGCGGCGCGTTGCCACAGCCCTGGTCCGGCCGCGTACTTGCCGCCGGCGCCGGGCAGGGAGAGCCGGTAGCGGGCGGGGCGGATGCCGAGCGCCCGGTACGCCCGGCCGATCATCTCCAGGGCGGCCCGCGCCTCCTCGGCGACCTGATCGGGGGTGCAGAAGATGTGCGCGTCGTTGAGCTGGATCGCCCGCACCCGGGTCAGCCCGCCCAGGACGCCGGACAGCTCCGATCGGTACATGCCTCCCAACTCGGCCATGCGCAGCGGGAGTTCGCGGTAGCTACGGGCGCGGGAGCGGTAGATCACCGCGTGGTGCGGGCACAGGCTCGGCCGCAGCACCAGTTGCTCACCGCCCAGGTCCATCGGCGGGAACATGTCCTCGCCGTAGTGCGACCAGTGGCCGGAGATCTCGTACAGCTCCCGTTTGCCCAGCACCGGCGAGTGGACGTGCCGGTAGCCGGCCCGCCGCTCCTCGGAGCGGATGTACTCCTCCAGGGTGTGCCGCACCTCGGCGCCGTCGGGCAGCCAGTACGGCAGGCCGGCGCCGATGAGCGGGTCGGTGTCGAACAGGCCGAGTTCCCGGCCGAGCCTGCGGTGGTCGGGGGCACGGCGGTCGGCGGCGTGGCAGCCGGCGGCCCGGCGGTTCGCGGCCTGGCCGTCGGCGGCCCGGCCTTCCGGGGCACGGCCGGGGGCGGGGGTTGCCGGGGCGTGGTCGTCGGGGGCGTGGTGGCGGCGGGAGGCGTTCACGGTGGTCCTCGGTCCCCGTGGACGAGCCCCGGCCCCGGCGCCGCCGGGTGGGCCCACGACAGAGCCCCGGGGCACTCGCCCCGGGGCTGCGTCGGTCAGGACAGGGATCAGCGCGCCGGGACGGTCTCCGGCGTCGTGGTGTCGGCGGCGCGCTTCATGCTCGCCACGTTAACGGGGCACTCCCGCCGCGCGCACGTGGTTTTCCCGGCCCGTCCGACGCGCGGGGCCTCCGGCCGGAGCCGGCACCCCGGAAGCCAAGGGCCCGGCGCAACGGGCCGGGAGCAGCACCATGAGCCCGGCGCAAACGGGCCGGGGGCAGCACAACAAGCCCAGCGCAAACGGGCCGGGGCAGCACGCCGGGAGCGCCCGGCCGGGGTCAGCGCGCCGGGAGGGCCGGACCGCGGCCGGCGGGTGGAGGCCGGCGGACCGGGCGCAACGACGGCGGAGGCCGGCGGGCGGCGGCCCCACGGGCGAGGCCCGACGGGGCCCGACGGGCCCGACCGGCCTGCCGGCACCGGCGGTGGTCACCAGGGCAGCGGGCGGCCGTCCCGGAAGAATCCCCCGGTCGGCCCGGAGTCCGGCAGCGTCGCCGCCCAGACCACTCCGGCCGCGCCGTCCGCCACCGGCCGTCCGCCGGGTCCGCCCATCCGGGTCGCGACCCATCCCGGGCACACCGCGTTGACCAGGACCCCGTCGGCGCGCAGTTCGGCGGCGAGCATCCGGGTCAGCGCGTTGAGGGCGGCCTTGGAGGCGGTGTAGGCGGGGCTGCCGCCCCCCATGTTGGTGAGGGAGGCCACCTCGCTGGAGACGTTGACGATCCGTGGGTGCGGGGCGGCGCGCAGCAGCGGCGCGAAGGCGCGGACGGTGCGCCACGGCCCGTAGAGGTTGGTCTCGGCGGCCTCCCGGACCGCGTCCAGGTCGGCGGTGACCGCCCGCCGGCCGGGGTCGTAGCCGGTGGCCGCGTTGTTGACCAGCACGTCGAGCCGGCCGTACCGGCGGCGGACCTGTGCCGCCGCCCGCCGCACCCCGGTGTCGTCGGTGACGTCCAGCGGGAGCGGGTGGACGTCACCGCCGGCGTCGGCGAGACGTCCGGCGGCGGCGCCGGCCGCGTCCGCCAGGCGGGCGGTGAGCAGCACGGTGTGGCCGAGGCCGGCGAGTGCCCGGCAGACCTCGTAGCCGATGCCCCGGTTGGCCCCGGTGACCAGCGCCACCGGCCGGTGGCCGGGCGCGGGCGCGCCGGGTGCGGTTGCTGTCATACCGTCGATGGTGGGCCGGTTGCCGGGTGCGTGTCCAAGATCCGTTGTGATAGCCATCGGCTATGGACGCTCACCTGCGTGACCTTCGGTACTTCGTCGCCACCGCCGAGGAGCTCAACTTCACCCGGGCGGCCGAGCGGTTGTTCGTCTCCCAGCCCGCGCTCAGCAAGCAGATCAAACAGCTGGAGGAGCTGCTCCGGGTGCGGCTGTTCAACCGGGACCGGCGGTCGGTCACCCTGACCGCGCCCGGGCAGGCACTGCTGCCCCAGGCCCGCGAGGTCATCCGGGCCTGGGACGAGGCGCAGCGGGCGGTGAGCGACGCCGCGGCCGCGGAGGCCGCGGTGCTGACCGTCGGGGTGTCCTCCAGCATCGGCCGCGGACTGCTCCCGGCCGCCCGCGCCCGGCTCGCCGAACGGCACCCCGCCTGGCGCATCCGGATACGCCAGGTGGACTGGGAGGACGCGACGGCGGGGCTGGCCGCCGGGCAGGTGGACGCGGCCCTGCTGTGGCTGCCGATCCCCGATCAGGAAGCGTTCGCGGTACGGGTGGTGGCCACCGAGCCGCGCTGGGTGGCGATGCCGGCCGGGCACCGGTTCGCCGGCCGCTCGGAGGTGGCCTTCGAGGAACTGCTCGACGAACCGTTCCTGGCGCTGCCGGAGAGCGCGGGGGTGCTGCGGGACTTCTGGCTGGCGGTGCCGGAGCGCGGCGGCCGGCCGGTGCGGATCGGCGCGACCGTCTCCAACGCCGACGAGACCTTCGAGGCGGTGGAGGAGGGCAGCGGGGTGGTGCTGCTGGCGTCCGGGAACGCCGAGATCTACCGCCGCCCCGGGGTGGTGACCCTGCCGGTCGGCGGCCTCTCCCCCAGCCGGCTCGCCCTGGTCTGGCGGCCGGACGACCACCGGACCGTGATCCGTGACTTCGTCGGCGCGTTCGCCGAGGACCGTTCGGCGGGCGTCCCGGCGCACTGATCCGCCGCCCTTCGCGGCCCGCGGGGCCGTCCGGCGGGGTACGGGCGCGGTGGCCCGCCCGACAGGGGGACGCGGGGGCACGGCGCGGCACGGACAGGGGCGCGGGAACCCTGTGCGCGCGGGCACGAGCACGGGTGCGGGTGCGGGAACGAGCCCGGGGCGCGGCCGGGGACCGCGGTCGCCACCGGAAGGGGAGCGGCGACCGCGGGGACCGGCGGGGAGTGGCGCCGGGGCCGGAGGGCTCAGCAGCCGTGGTTGACGAGGTCGAAGGACCGGTAGTGGTCGGCGGTGTAGTAGTCCTCGCGGCCTCCGTCGCCGGTGACGATGCGGCGTGCGCCGCGGTCGTCCGACCCCGGGGTGACCACCGTGTACTCGTGGTAGTAGCCCAGGGACTGCCGCGGCAGGATGCCCTCCCGGTTCTGGAAGACCGTGCCGTCCTGCGGGAACGGGTAGGGACCGCCGGAGGCGATCAGGTCCAGGGTGTCGTGGGCTTCCCGGGGGAGGTCGGAGAGGCAGATGTCACCGACCGCGGCGGTCCCGGCCGGTGCGGTGGCCGCGATCCGGTCGTGGGCGCCGTCGGTGAGGGCGGGGGTGGCAGGGGTGGCCGCCGCGGCGGGTCCGGCGAGGACCAGCGCCGAGGCGAGGGCGCCGAGCGCGCCGATGCGGGCGATCCGTGGGGGGATTCTCATGGGGACAGCATGGCCCGCCACGGAGATGTCATGTCAACGCCAACGACGCGGAGTTCCGCGTGAGTTCACGGCATCGAACGACACGTCACCGACCCGGACGACATGTCAGCGACCGGTGAAGGACCCGTGACCGGTACGCGGGAACGCGCCGGCCTCCCGGACCGGTCGCCGCCCCGGCCATGGGGCCGGACCCCGGCCCCGGCCGCGCCCGGCGCCGCCGCACCGGGACTCCGCCGCGCCGCGGCGGATGGGCCCCCGTCGACGTCACAGCGGGTCCGTCACAGCGGGGATGTCACGGCGGGCGCGCCTCGCGCCGTACGCACCGGACCACCGGGACGGGCACTGCGGATTCTCGCCGGGCCGGCTCACACCGGGCGCCACCACCGCCGCCCCCGAACCCCGCCCCCATGCGACGCGGGCCGGCCCGGCCCGCGCCGCACCGGCGCCGACCCCGGTCCGGATCCCGCCCGCGTCCGTACGGCCCGCACGCCGCCCGTGCCGCACCCGCGACGCACCGGCCCGGCGCCGACCACCGGCGTGAGCGCCGACGTACCCGCGCCGCACCCGCCCGGCGCCGACGTACCGGCCAGGCTCCCCGGCCCGGCCCGGCCCCCGGACGGGCGGGGCGGGAGCTCGGGGCGCGCCCGGGCACGACGGGGACGCGAGCCGGGGCCATGGACGCGCGGGGAGTCGGTCGGGGTGCGGACCCGGGCCCCGACGCAGGCACAGACGGAGGCCGCTTTGCCTCAGAGGCAAAACTTTTGCCTCACAGGCGAAAAGCTGGCTATACCGGAGGTATGACCTCCTCAACCGAGGACGCGGCCGGCGGCGCGCTGCCGGCCGTCGCCCCTCGTCTGCGTGGCCTGCGGCAACGCAGCGGACTGACCCTGGAAGCCGCGGCCCGGCTGGCCGGACTCTCCCCCGCCCACCTCTCCCGGCTGGAGACCGGCCACCGCCAGCCGTCGCTGCCGATGCTGCTGGCCCTCGCACGTATCTACGGAACCACGGTATCGGACCTGCTCGGCGAGGTTCCGCCGGAGCGGGACCCGATCGTGCGCGGCGACCGGATGGAGGCGTCGGCCAGCGGCGGCTGGACGTACTGGCGGGCCGGCGGCTCGGGGCGCGCGATGCAGGCCCTGCGGGTCCACGTGCCGCCGCGGCAGAGCCCGGAGGAGGACCTGGTCCGGGTGCACCCGGGCGAGGAGTGGCTCTACGTCCTCGACGGGCAGCTGCGGCTGGTCCTCGGCGAGGCCACGCACATCCTGGCGCCCGGTGACGCGGCGCACTACGACTCGCTGACCCCGCACCGGCTGGCGGCGGCCTCCCGGGGCGGAGTGGACCTGCTCTTCGTCCACACCCTGATCCAGAGCGGCGCGGCCGAGCTGTGCCTGGGCGACCCCTCCCCGGGGCGTCCCCCGGTCCGCCCGCGGCAACCCCTGCGGGCTACCCCGGCCGGCTTCCCCGGCGACGTCCCGCACGGGCCGCCGGGTGCACCGCCCGGCGGCCCGCCCACCGCGGGCCCCGGCACCCCGCCCGGCCACGGAATCC
Organism: Streptomyces pactum; assembly: GCF_016031615.1. Lineage (GTDB taxonomy): Bacteria > Actinomycetota > Actinomycetes > Streptomycetales > Streptomycetaceae > Streptomyces > Streptomyces pactus. Next base: position 6,090,879 of record NZ_JACYXC010000001.1, on the reverse strand, counting down.
CGCCCACGCCTGGAGGCACCCCATGACGGAAGCCCGGCACACCGCGCACCCCGGTACGCACACCGACCCGGCCGCCGCCCCCGACCCCGCCGCGGAGACGGAGCGGCCGGCTCGGACGGAGACGGCGGCAGGGGCGGAGACGTCGACGGAAACGGCTGCGGCAACGAGCGCCCCGGCGGCACGGGCGCCGGTGACGGCCCCGGACCGCACCGTCAACGAGGAGGACCGCACCCCTCGGGCGATCGCCTTCCGGATCTTCGTCTACCTCGTCGGCGTCCACGTCATCGCCGCGTTCCTCTTCCTCCTCTTCTACCTCGGCGGGGCATAGGCGCCCGGGACACCCCTCGCGCGGAGCCGCCCGCCGGACGGCCCGACGGCTCCCGGCCACCGTGGCGCTGCCGTGGCCCGTGGGCCGGCCCGGCGCCGTCGAACGGCTCACCCCCTCCGCCCGGGGCAGGCCGCAGACCCGTGCGCGGGACACACCGCGGTCCCGTGCGCGGGCCGGCGTGCCCGGCACCGCGGTCGCGGCCGGCCCACCGTTGTCGGCGGCGTGTTCACCCGCGCGCCCCGACGTGGCCATGCCGGTGCCCGATGCTGCCCGGCAGTCCGAGAGACCGGGAGGACCGTCCCGCGGGGGCGACATGAGCACGCGCAGGATGACCGCGCTCGCCGGACCGCTGATCGCGGTCGTCCTGCTCACCGGCTGCGCGGAGTCGGACAAGAGCGAACTCGTCACCTGGACCGACGAACACGGACGTGCCTGCACCGGCTCGGTGGTCATCGACGCGGACGACGGCGACCGCGAGATGAGCAGCCTCGACTGCGACTACCCGCCGGCGGGCACGCGGCCCGGCCGGAGCACGACGACCCCGGTTCCGCGCTGACCGGCGCGGCCGTCCCCGGCACGGCACCACCGGAATCCCGGGCCGGGCCGGCGGCACCGCACCGGAACCCCGTGCCGGGCCGGCCGGTCCCGCGCCGCACCGGGGCCCGGGCCGCGGCCCCCGCCCGAACCCGGACCCCCCACCCCGCCGGAGGGGCGGCCCGGGACGCGTCAGCCGTCCACCGCCGCCCGGAGCCGCTTCTCCAGCAGCGTGAAGGACTTGGCCACCCCGCCCGGCTGCGGCTTCCCCTCCGCGTGGCCCACCACCCGGTAACCAGCCGCCCGGTAGTAGGCGTTGAGCTGCGGGTTGGTGGCCAGGCAGTCCAGGCGCACCCGGCCGCGTCCCACCGCGGCCACCCGGCGTTCGGCCGCTTCCAGCAGCAACCGTCCGGTGCCGGGCGCGGCGGTGCTCCGGTCCACCATCAGCCGGTGCACATATCCGGCCACCGGCGGCTGCGGGCCCCAGGCCGCCTCGTCCTCCCACCACAGCTCCCAGGCGCCGACGACGCCCTCCCGAGCCTCCGCCAGCCAGACCTCGCCGCGTGCCATGACCCGGCGGAAGTGGTCCTCGTCCAGCTCCCCCGGCCGCCACTGCCCGGTGACGCCGCGCGCCAGCATCCAGCGGGCCGCGTCGTCGCGGAGCCGGACGAGGGTGGACAGGTCGGTCCCGGTGGCCGGGCGGAAGCGGAGATCGTTCACTCCGAAATCCTCGCACGCCCGTCCGACGGCGCTCCCCGACGGCCCGGCGGCCCCGACGGCCGTACGGCGGTCGCCCGCCCACCCCGTTCCCGTCCCTCGAACTCCCGCCGCCGCTCTGGCAATCTGGTGATCCATGACCTCCCACGCCACCGACACCCCCACCCCGGCCGCCACCTGCGCCCGCGCCATGTGGGCACTGCTGGAACCCGTCCACGCCGTCACCTACTTCGCCCCGGAGGCGCGCGCCGCCTTCGAGGAGGCGGGGCTGCGGGGCTTCTGGCGCGGCTACTTCGCCGGCCGGGCGGCACCGCTGGGACCGGTCGGCCCGGAACCGGTGGTGGCCGCCTTCTTCGGCTTCGCACCCGCCATGGTGGCCCGGGCGCTGCCGGCGGTGTGGCAGATCGCCGGCCCCGCGCGCGCCGTGGAGATCCGGCGCGCGGGCGCGGGGGCGGCACTGCGCCGACTGCTCCAGGGGCACCAGGAGGAGGTGGCCCGGGCCGGTGACGCGCTGCTGGCCGTCGCGGTTCGGCTGGATCTGGGCGGCCGGGTGCTGGGCGCGGCGAACGCGGCGCTGCCGGTGCCGCGGGACCCGGTGGACCGGCTGTGGCACGCCACCACGATCCTGCGGGAGCACCGGGGCGACGGGCATGTGGCGGCGCTGGTCGCCGCCGACCTGGACGGGTGCGAGACCCTGGTGCTGCGCTCCGGGGTGGACCTGCCGCGCACCGAGTTGCAGCCGTACCGGGGATGGACCGACCAGGAGTGGGCGGCCGCCCGGGACCGGCTGGCCGGGCGCGGCCTGCTGGACCCGGAGGGCTCGGCGACGGCGGAGGGCCGGCGGGTGCTGGAGGCGGTGGAGCGGGCCACCGACCGCGCGGCCGCCCGGCCCTGGCAGGGCCTGGCCGTCGAGGAGCGGCGGCGGCTGGCCGCGCTGCTGACCCCGCTGGCCCACGCCTGCGGCACCGCGCTGCGGTTCCCCAACCCCATCGGGCTGCCCAAGCCGGTGCCACCGGCCGGACCGTAGCGGCCGCACTCGGCCCGTACCGGGCCCGTACCGGGTTGCTCAGCCCGTGGGGGACGCCCGCCCGCGCCGGCCGGGCCCCACCCGCGGCGGGAACGCCCGCCGCGGGCCGACCGGCCGACCGGCCGACCAGCGACGGAACGTTTCTCCGGTCCGCGGTGGCGGCTCAGCCCTCCAGTTCGGCGTGGCGGGCGGCGAGCCGCTCGGCGCCGTCGGCGGTGAGCGCACCGTGCAGCCGGAGCCGGGCGATGCCGCCGTCGGGGAAGATGTCGATCCGTACGTGCGTGGCGGCGGGCGCGTCCGCCGGCAGGAAGCGGTGCACGGTGTCGGGCTGGAGCCGGGTGCGGGGCAGGATCTCGACCCAGCCGGTGGTGTGGTCGGCCGGGTCGGCTCCGCTCGTGGCGTCCAGCGCGTACAGCGCGGCCCAGCCCGCCGAGTTGCCCTTCAGATAGCCGGTGTCGATCTCCACGGCGCGGATCTCGGCCTGCTCGGTGAGCCGGTAGCGCACCCAGTCGTTGCCCTTGTCCCGGCGGCGGCGGGTCTCCCAGCCGTCGTCCATCTTCCGCGAACGGCCGGGCTGGATGGTGTTGGTGGGCGGCGAGTAGAAGCGGTCCGAGGCGTCCTCGACCGCACCGCCGTTCTCCAGCGCCACCAGGTCGAAGGTGCCGAGGGCGGCGAGCCACTCGGGCGCCGGGGCCACCTCGCCGTACACCCGCAGCCGGGCGATGCCGCCGTCGGGGTGCTGCTTGAGCCGCAGGTGGGTGAAGCGGCGTTCGCAGTCCACGGTGAAGCCGTTCGCCGCGTGGCCGCCGACCGGGGTGCGCGGCACCAGCACGGTCCACTCCACGTCGTCGGCGAGGAGGTCCTCCGGCGACGGCGAGCCGGGCACCGAGGTGGCCTCCACGCTCACCGCCTGCGGGTAGTTGCCGCGGAAGTGGGCGGTGTCCACGACGATGCCGCGGACGACACCGGGCGCGCCGAGCCGGATGAGCGCCCAGTCGTGGTCGTCGTCGGCGGGGTGCGGCACGTCGGGGCCGGTGCCGCGCCGGCGCCGGGTCTCCCAGCCGTCCATGATCTTGCCCTTGTGGCCGAACGCCTCGGGGTCGAAGTGGGCGGCCTCGGGCTTGAGGAGGTTCTCACGCTCCGCGAAGAACTCGTCGTTGGCCGCGATCACCCCGGCGCCCAGCCGTCGGTCGGCGAGGTCGGCGAGGTGGGCGAAGGGGAAACCGGACGGCCCGGGGGTGCGGTAGTCGGCGTAGGGGTCGCCGCCTCCGTACGGGCTGGCGTCTCCGGTGAAGGAAGGGATCGCGGCGGTCATACGGTGCGCTGCCTTTCGAGGAGTCGGCCGGTGGGTTCGGTGGGGGTTCCGTGGTCGGCGATCTTGACGCCGCGCAGCCAGGTGGACCGCACCACGCCGTGGAGCGTCCTGCCCGCGTAGGCGGTGACCTGGTTGCGGTGGTGCAGCCCGGCGGGATCGACGGTGAAGGTCTCGTCCGGGGCGAGGACCGCGAAGTCGGCGTCGCGGCCGGGTTCGATGGCGCCCTTGTGTCCGAGGCCGACGAGTTGGGCCGGCGCGGTGGCCATCCAGCGGACCACCTCCTCCAGCCGGTGGCCGCGCCGCCGGGCGGCGGTCCATACCGCGGGCAGTCCCAGCTGGAGGGAGGAGATGCCGCCCCAGGCCTGGCCGAAGTCGCCGACCTTGAGGTCGGCGGTGCACGGCGAGTGGTCGGAGACCACGCAGTCGATCACGCCGTCGGCCAGGCCCTGCCAGAGGGCGTCCTGGTTGGCCGCCTCCCGGATGGGCGGACAGCACTTGAACTCGGTCGCGCCGTCGGGGACTTCCTCGGCGGTGAGGGTGAGGAAGTGCGGGCAGGTCTCGACGGTGAGCCGTACGCCCTCGCGGCGGGCGGCGGCGATCATCGGCAGGGCGTCGCCGGAGGAGAGGTGGAGGACGTGGACCCGGGCGTCCAGTTCGCGGGCGAGGCCGATCAGACCGGCGATGGCGCGGTCCTCGGCGGCGCGCGGGCGGGAGGCGAGGAAGGAGGTGTAGCGGGGGCCGGTGGCGGGCGGCGCGGCCTCGATCAGGTGCGGGTCCTCGGCGTGCACGATGAGCAGGCCGCCGAAGCCGGTGATCTCGGCAAGCGCGTCCTTCAGTTCGGCCGGTGAGAGCTGGGGGAACTCGTCCACGCCGGAGTGGAGCAGGAAGCACTTGAAGCCGAAGACGCCGGCCTCGTGCAGCGGGCGCAGGTGCGGGACGTTGCCGGGGACGGCGCCGCCCCAGAAGCCGACGTCGACGTGCACCCGGTCGCGGGCGACGGCCCGCTTGATGTCGAGCGCCTCGGTGGTGGTGGTCGGCGGGACGCTGTTGAGCGGCATGTCGATCAGCGTGGTGACACCGCCCGCTGCGGCGGCCCGGGTCGCCGGGCCGAACCCCTCCCACTCGGTGCGGCCGGGGTCGTTGACGTGCACGTGGGTGTCCACCAGCCCCGGCAGCAGGACGTCGTCGCCCAGGTCCTCCAGGCGGCATCCGGCGGGCACCTCGGTCCGGTGCGGCAGGACGGCGGTGATCTTCCCCCCGGCGACGGCGACGGATGCCGCGCGGGTGCCCTCCGGAGTGATCACGCGCGTCGAACGCAGCATCAGTTCCACGTCGGCCACCTCTCCCTCCCACGGCGTCTTCCGCCCAGCGGAATGCCGATCTCAACGTTTTGTTGAAGCTTCCACTCGGGTCCGGGTCGCGTCAAGACCTCTCCGGTCCGGCCGCGGCCCCGCTCCGAGGGGTTCCGGGCAGCTTCGGACGTTTCCACAAAGTGAAAGGGAATTTCCGCTCAACAGAATAGAGTTCTCTCCAGTGGAACACCAGGGGGCGGTTGTGCCCGGCCCCGCCGGGGCCCGGTGGACAGCCCGTGACCGGCGATAACAGCATGTCCAAGCCGCTGTGTAGATCGCCGGGGGCGGGTAGGCTGCCGGTTGCCGAACGGCTGTGGACCACCGGGGCACACCGCTCGGCCCTCCCCGTCCCGAAAGGAACGTGACGTGCCGCCGTCCGCCGAGCCCAAGTCCGCCAGTACCTCAGGTGGCGTCCAGTCGCTGGAGCGCGCCTTCGACCTCCTGGAGCGGATGGCCGACGCCGGGGGCGAGGTCGGGCTGAGCGAGCTGTCCACCAGCAGCGGGCTGCCGCTGCCCACCATCCACCGCCTGATGCGCACCCTGGTCGCCTGCGGTTACGTCCGCCAGCAGCCGAACCGGCGGTACGCGCTCGGGCCCCGGCTGATCCGGCTCGGCGAGGGCGCGTCCCGGCTGCTGGGCACCTGGGCGCGGCCGTACCTGGCGCGACTGGTGGAGGCGACCGGCGAGACGGCCAACATGGCGCTGCTCGACGGCGACGAGGTGGTGTACGTGGCGCAGGTGCCCTCCCGCCACTCGATGCGGATGTTCACCGAGGTGGGACGCCGGGTGCTGCCGCACTCCACCGGCGTGGGCAAGGCCCTGCTGGCGTACACCCCGGCCGAGGAGGTCCGGGCGCTGCTGGGCCGGACCGGCATGCCGGCCGCCACCCCCCGGACCATCACCTCGCCGGACGAGTTCCTCGCCGCGCTGGAGCAGGTGCGCGAGGCCGGGTACGCGGTGGACGACAACGAGCAGGAGATGGGCGTGCGCTGCCTGGCGGTGCCGGTCCCCGACTCGCCCACCTCGGCGGCGATCTCCATCTCCGGCCCGGCGGGCCGGGTGACCGAGGAGGCCACCGAGGAGATCGTCCCGGTCCTCAAGGAGGTGGCGGCCCAGCTATCGGTCGCCCTGGCGGACACCAACTCCGGCTGACCGGCGGGCCCGGGGCCGGGGACCGGAACACCCCTGGGCCGCGCGCGGCCCCACCGGAAAACCGCTTCCCGGCCGGACGGGCATGTGCCAGGGTCGCCGGGTGACCTCATCCCGCCACGACCTGCTGCGCCGCCAGTTCGACCTGACCTGGGCACTGCTCGACCACCACCTGGAGCGGCTGGAGCCGGAGGACTTCCTGTGGGAGCCCGCGCCGCTGTGCTGGACGGTGCGGCCGGACGCCGGCGGACGGTGGGTGCCGGACTTCGCGGAGACCGAGCCGGACCCGGTGCCGGTGCCCACCATCGCCTGGCTGAGCTGGCACATCGACTGGTGGTGGAGCGTGGCGCTCGATCACGCGCGGGGCCGGACACCGCGCGAGCGCGAGGAGATCGACTGGTCCGGCCCGGACCGGGCCGTGGACCGGCTGCGCGCCCTGCGCGCGCAGTGGTCGGCGGCGGTGGACCGGCTCACCGACGCCGGCCTGGACGCCACCGCGCCGTTCCCCTGGCCGCGCGACCCCCGGTACACCGTCGCCGACATGATCGGCTGGGTGAACGCCGAACTCATGAAGAACGCGGCGGAGATCGGGCAGCTCCGACTGGTGCGGGCCGCGTCCCGGTCGTAGCCGCGTCCCCCCGCCGGCGGGCCGCCCGCGGCGACGCACGCCCCGTCGGGGCCGTGACCCCCCGGGCGTACGCCCCTCGCCCCACCGGGGCCGGGCAACAGGGCCGGCCGCCGCCGACAGACGTGACCGCGCCCGTCCCCGGGCGGCCGTGGAGGGTCCCACCGCGCAGGACCCGGCGGGGCGCCCGGCCGCGGGGCCCGACCACGGAGAACCCGACCGGGACCCGGCCGCGGAGGACCCGGCCGCCGGAGACGCCCCGCCGTGCGCCGTCGCGCGCCCGGTACGGTCCCGGGTCAGCCCCGGCCGCGCGGCGGCGGGTCGCCGAACAGGTCGATGGCCCGGCGCAGCAGGTCCAGCGCGAGGGCCAGCGCGCTCACCGAGCCGATCGCGCCGACGAGCAGCAGCAGGGAATGGCGGAGCGCGGCGGGCTCCGGCGCGCCCGCCGCGGCCATCACGCCCAGCGCGGTGAGTTCCTCCTCGGCCACCGCGCGATCCGGCAGGTCCGCGGGGTGGGCGGCGAGTTCCCGGTACAGCCGGGCGACGGCCCGGCGCAGTTCGATGGTTCTGGGATCCTCGTCGGCGCCGATCACGCGCACCCGTGCCGCGACCGCGGCGCCCTCCCTGGCCGGGGCCCCGGGCGACCGCCCGGTCTCCGCACGATCGTCGGACAACGCTCGCCTCTCCCCCTCGCGCACCCTCGCACGAGTTCTCGCCCGTTCCGCAGGACCTCACACCGCCGACGCTCCCAGTGCGGCGAGAGGCTGCCGATCAGTTAACGCCACTCTCCGCGCCCTCCGCCACACAGAGGGCGAAATTGACGGTTCATCTTTTACCTGCGGTTGGGGCAGCGGCTTCAGGACACCGGATGCGGTATGCAATCGGCATGAGTCCGCACACATCTGACAGTTTGGCGTCACTTTCCGGTCCGGTGGCCGGCCTGCTGCTGGCGGCCGGCGGTGGCCGGCGGCTGGGCGGGCGGCCGAAGGCGTTGCTCACCCACCGGGGACGGCCCCTGGTGGAACGGGCGGTGGCCGCGCTGCGCGCCGGCGGGTGCGACCCGGTGCAGGTGGTGCTGGGCGCGGCGGCCGAAGAGGTACGGCACCGGGCCGATCTGTCCGGATGCCGGGTGACGGAGAACCCGGAGTGGGACACCGGAATGGGCTCCTCGCTGCGCGCCGGACTGACCGCGCTGGCCGCGACGGGGGCGGCGGACGCGGCGGCGGCGCTGGTGATGCTGGTGGACCAGCCGCGGGTCGGGGCGGAGGCGGTGGCCAGGCTGGTCGCCGCCCACCGGGACGGGACCGCGCTGGCCGCCGCCGCGTACCACGGCGAGCGGGGCCACCCGGTGCTCATCGGGCGGGCGCTGTGGCCCGAGGTGATGGCGAGCGCGACCGGGGACCGCGGCGCCCGGGACTTCCTCCGCGCCCACCGCGAGCGGCTGACGCCGGTGGAGTGCTCGGACGTGGCGGCGCCGGACGACGTCGACACCCCGCCCGACCTGCGACTGCTGGAGTGAGGGACCGGCCGGGGCGGCGGCCGGCCGGTCCCGGTGCGGGCGCCGGCCGCGATCCCCCCGGGGCTCCGCGGCACTGTGCGCCGCCGCTCACCGCGTCCGGCGGACCGAATGTATCTCGACATCAACAAACCATTGAACTTCTACCATGCGGAAATTATTCTCCACTGGTCAGCAGCGCCCTGAGCACCATCGAACATCGGACGGCGCCGTCGACCGTGCCCGCCGAGCCGCGGCACCCCGTGCCGTCCCAGAAGGAGTGACAGCCATGTCCGCACCGACTCCGTCCCCACTGGCCATCGTCGACGCCGAGCCGCTGGATCGTCAGGAAGAGGTGCTGACCGAGGAGGCCCTGGCCTTCCTGGCCGAGCTGCACCGGCGCTTCACCCCGCGCCGCGACGAGCTGCTGGCCCGTCGCGCCGAGCGCCGCGCGGAGATCGCCCGGACCAGCACCCTCGACTTCCTGCCGGAGACCGCGCACATCCGCGAGGACGACAGCTGGCGGGTGGCCCCGGCCCCCGCCGCGCTGGAGGACCGCCGGGTGGAGATCACCGGGCCCACCGACCGCAAGATGACCATCAACGCGCTCAACTCCGGGGCCCGGGTCTGGCTCGCGGACTTCGAGGACGCCTCCGCCCCCACCTGGCGCAACGTCGTGCTCGGCCAGCTCAACCTGATCGACGCCTACGAGCGCCGGATCGACTTCACCAGCCCCCAGGGGAAGACCTACGCGCTGCGCCCGGCCGGGGAACTGGCCACCGTGGTGATGCGTCCGCGCGGCTGGCACCTGGACGAGCGGCACCTGCGGGCCGACGGGCGCCCGGTGCCCGGCGCGCTGGTGGACTTCGGACTCTACTTCTTCCACAACGCCCGCCGCCTGGTCGAGATGGGCAAGGGACCGTACTTCTACCTGCCCAAGACCGAGTCCCACCTGGAAGCCCGGCTGTGGAACGACATCTTCGTCTTCGCCCAGGACCGGCTGGGCATCCCGCAGGGCACGGTCCGTGCCACCGTGCTGATCGAGACCATCACCGCGGCCTACGAGATGGAGGAGATCCTCTACGAGCTGCGGGACCACGCCTCCGGGCTCAACGCCGGACGGTGGGACTACCTGTTCTCCATCGTGAAGAACTTCCGTGACTGCGGCCGGAAGTTCGTGCTGCCGGACCGCAACGCGGTGACCATGACCGCCCCCTTCATGCGCGCCTACACCGAACTCCTGGTGCGCACCTGCCACAAGCGCGGCGCCCACGCCATCGGCGGCATGGCCGCGTTCATCCCCTCGCGCCGGGACGCGGAGGTCAACCGGGCCGCCTTCGCCAAGGTCCGTGCCGACAAGGAACGGGAGGCCGGCGACGGTTTCGACGGCTCCTGGGTGGCCCACCCGGACCTGGTGCCGATCGCGCGGGCCGCCTTCGACGCCGTCCTGGGGGACCGGCCGAACCAGAAGGACCGGCTGCGCGAGGACGTCCACGTCACCGCGGCGGAGCTGACCGACATCGCCTCGCTGCACGCCGAGCCCACCTTCGAGGGCCTGCGCAACGCGGTCCAGGTCGGCATCCGGTACATCGAGGCGTGGCTGCGCGGCCTGGGCGCGGTGGCCATCTTCAACCTCATGGAGGACGCCGCCACCGCGGAGATCTCCCGTTCCCAGATCTGGCAGTGGATCAACGCCGGTGTCGAGGTCACGCACGAGGGCCGGACGGTGCCGGTCACCGCCGAGCTGGTGCGCCGGGTGGCCGCCGAGGAACTGGCCGCCGTGCGCGAGGAGACGGGTGCCGAGGCGTTCGCCGCCGGGCGCTGGCAGCAGGCGCACGACCTGCTGCTGCAGGTCGCCCTGGACGAGGACTACGCTGACTTCCTCACCCTCCCGGCGTACGAGCTGCTGGACTGACACCGTCCGGGCCGGCCCACCGCGGGCGGCCCCCGACGGGCGCGGGCCCCCGGCACCGCGGGTGACCTCCACCGATACACCGGTGGCGGCCCCCGGCGCCCGGGGGGCCCGCGCCGCTCCCCCGCCCGCCCGGTCGTACCCGCGCCGCTCCGCTGCCTCCCCGGCCCTCCGCGCGCCCGTACGGCGTCCGCACCCGGACCCGTACCGCACCCGTGCCCGCGCTCCCGGCCGTACCGCACCGCGCCCGGCCGCGGACCGGTCCGTCTCCCGGACGCGCCGGCCGTCCGGTCCCTTCTCGCCGGAGCACCCCGGCCGGGCCCGGCCACCCGGCCACCCCTGATCTCCCAGCCCGACCCCGAGGCCACTGGCCCCCTGGGCCACCCGGCCCACCGCACAGCACAGCCGCCGGGCCCCGCGGGGGCCTGGCGGCTGTGCTGCGTGGTGGGGTGTGTCATGCGGTGTGGGGCGGGCGGCTCCGGCGCGGAGCCGCGTGGTCCGGGGTGGTCCCGGGCGGGGACGGCAGGGCCGGACGGAGCCCGCCGGCGCCGGCGCGGGGGCCGGTGTGCTTCCGGTCGGTCGGGCGGACGGGGCCGCCGGGGTCAGTGCGGAGCGGGGACCGGGTGCGGGACGACCTCCGCCGTCCGCTCGTCCGCCGCGCGTGCTCCGAGGTGGTTGAAGGCGAGGTTGAGCGCCACCGCCACCAGGCACCCGGTGCTGATGCCGGAGTCCAGCACCACCAGCAGGTCCTCGGGGAAGGCGTGGTAGAAGTCCGGGGCGGCGATCGGTATCAGTCCGACGCCCAGCGCCACCGCCACGATCAGGGCGTTCTCGCCCTTCTCCAGCGCGGCCTCGCCGAGCGTCTGCACCCCGCTGACGGCCACCGAGCCGAACAGCACGATGCCGGCGCCGCCGAGCACCGGCAGCGGGACCAGCGAGATCAGCGAGGCGGCCATCGGGCACAGGCCCAGCACGACCAGGATCACGCCGCCGGTCGCCACCACGAACCGGCTGCGCACCCTGGTCATCGCCACCAGGCCGATGTTCTGCGCGAAGGCGCTGCACGCGAAGCCGTTGAACAGCGGGCTGACCGCGGTGCCCAGGGTGTCGGCGCGCAGCCCGCCCTCCAGGGTCCGCTCGTCGGCCGGCCGGTCCACGATCCGGCCCAGGGCCAGCATGTCCGCGGTGGACTCGGTCATACAGACCAGCATCACCACACACATCGAGATGATCGCGGCGGCGTCGAACTGCGGGGCGCCGAAGTGGAAGGGCGTGGGGAAGCCGACGATGTCCGCGTCCCGGATGGCGTCGGTGTTGGTGACGCCGAACGGGATGGCGACGAGGGTGCCGCCGATCAGGCCGAGCAGGATGGAGATCTGCTGGAGGAAGCCGCGCAGCACCCGCCGGAGGACCAGGACGAGCACCAGGGTGATGGCGGCCAGTGCCAGGTACGTGCCGTCGCCGTAGTCGTCGGCCGCGGCGTTGCCGCCGCGGGCCCAGTTGAAGGCGACCGGCAGCAGCGAGATCCCGATCAGGGTGATCACGGTGCCGGTGACCAGGGGCGGGAAGAACCGCACCAGTTTGGAGAAGTAGGGGGCGAGCACGAACCCGAGGACGCCGGCGACGATGGTGGCGCCGAAGATCACCGGCAACGCGTCGTCGGGGCCGGCGCCGTTGCCGATGGCGATCATCGGCGTGACGCCCGCGAAGGAGACGCCGTTGACGAAGGGCAGCCGGGCGCCGATCCGCCAGAACCCGATCGTCTGGAGCAGGGTGGCGATGCCGGCGGTGAAGAGGCTGGCCCCCATGAGGAAGGCGGTCTCGGTGGCCGAGAGGCCGACCGCCGGGCCGATGATCATGGGCGGTGCGACGACGCCCGCGTACATGGCGGCCACGTGCTGCAGCCCGCTGGTGAACATCTTGAGGGGAGGGAGAGTCTGATCGACCGGATGCACGCCGATCCTCCTGTCGGTTGACGCGCCGCTGCGGGCGCGGGTTTCAGGGAGGTGCTGTGGGGGGTGTGCTGGTGACGCGGTGCGACAAGGTGCCTACGGGTGCGGGTGCGGATACGCGTACGGGTGCGCGTACGGAAGAAGGGAGCCCGGTGGGGCTCCCTCCGCGAGGTGCGTCCGTGTCCGGGGACGTGAGGTACGGACCCCCGCCCCCGGACACGGCGCTCGTGGACGAAGGGGTCCACGAGCCCGGCCGGGAGCCGTCCCTCCCGACCGAGATCTGGTGTGCTGTTGTGGACCGTGTGCCGTGGCGGCGGGCTCAGCCCGCGGCGGCGATCCGGGCCAGTCGTCGTGCCTGGTCCCGTGTGGTGCGGGCGATGGCGTCCTCGTCGGCCGTGGTGAGCCGGCCGTCCTCGACGACCGGGCGGCCGTCGACGAGGGAGAGGGTCACCGGTGCGGGGGGCCCGAGGACCAGGGCCGCGACCGGGTCGGCGATCGACGCGTGGCCGATGCCGTCGATCCTCCAGAGCACCAGGTCGGCGAGTTTCCCGGGCTCCAGGGAGCCGATGTGGTCGGCCCGTCCCAGGACCCGGGCGCCGCCGTGGGTGCCCAGCCGCAGCGCCTGCCGGGCGTTCAGGGCCTTCTCCCGGTGACCGCCGAGGCGGTTGATGAGCAGGGCGTTGCGGAGTTCGGTGTGGAGTTCGCCGGACTCGTTGGACGCGGTGCCGTCCACCCCCAGCCCCACCGGGACGCCGGCGGCCAGCATGTCCGGGACCCGGGCGATGCCGGCGGCGAGCCGCGCGTTGGAGGAGGGGCAGTGGGCGACGCCGGTGCCGGTCCGGGCGAAGGCCGCGATGTCGGAGTCGTTCATGTGGACGCAGTGCGCCATCCACACGTCCTCACCGAGCCAGCCGGTGGACTCGAAGTACTCGGTGGGGCCCATGCCGAACAGTTCGCGGCAGAACTTCTCCTCCTCCACCGTCTCCGAGCCGTGGGTGTGCAGCCGTACGCCCTTGCGGCGGGCGAGTCCGGCTGCCTGGCGCAGGAGTTCGGTGGAGACGGAGAACGGGGAGCAGGGCGCGACCGCGATCCGCGTCATCGCGTCCGGGGACGCGTCGTGGTGCCGGTCGATGGTCTCCTCGGTGGCGGCGAGCGCGCCGTCCAGGGTTTCCACGGCGAAGTCCGGCGGCAGGCCGCCGGCGGAGGTGCCGCGGTCCATCGAGCCGCGGGCCAGGGTGAAGCGGATCCCCATGGCGGCGGCCGCCGCCACGATGGTGCCGGACAGGTCGCCCGCCCCCCGCGGGTGGACGTAGTGGTGGTCCATGGCGGTGGTGACCCCGCCGCGTGCCATCATCGCCAGCGACCCCTGGGCCGCCGCGTGCACCATCTCCTCGTCGATCCTGGCCCACGTCGGGTAGAGCGCGACCAGCCAGTCGAAGAGGCTGTGGTCCTGGGCCAGCCCCCGGGTTATCCACTGGTAGAAGTGGTGGTGGGTGTTGACCAGGCCGGGGGTGGCCAGGTGGCCGGTGCCGTCGATCCGGCGGACGACGCCGTCCAGGTCCCGCGGCGCCGCGCCGGCGCCCACCGCTTCGATCCGGTTGCCGGCCACCACGACGTGACCCGAGGCGTACTCGGTGTCGTCGGCGTCCACGGTGGCGATGGCGCAGTTCTCGATGACGATGCGCGAAGCTGCCATGGGGTTCCTCGTTCTTCCCTGTGGAGACGCGGGCCCGGGGGGTCGAGCGGGGTGACGACCGGGACCGCGGTGGTGCTCGGTGTGCGCAGATGCCCCCGCTCTTCCCCCTGGGAACAGACGCCGGCGCGTGCGTCGGGGGTGGGCGCGGACCCTACAGGTTGGTCATGTCGACCGGGATCCGCTGCTCGGCTCCGTCCCGCAGGATGGTGGCCTCGATGAGGCCGTAGGGACGGTCGGCCGCGTAGTACACCTCGTGGTCGTTCTTCAGCCCGAACGGTTCGAGGTCCACCAGGAAGTGGTGCTTGTTCGGCAGCGAGAAGCGGATCTCGTCGATCTCACTGCGGCTGTTGATGACGCGTACGCCCATCTGGTAGAGCGTCTGCTGGAGGGAGAGGGAGTAGGTCTCCGCGAAGGCCGCGAGCATGTGCTTCTTCGCCTGCGCGTAGGACCGGTCCCAGTTGGGCATGCGGTCCTCGTCCGAGGACCAGCCGTACCGCCACTGCGAGGAGACCTCGGTGGCGAGGATGCGGTCGTACGCCTCCTGCAGGGTGGTGTACTTGTCCTTGACGTAGCCCCAGAACTCCGAGTTGGTGGAGTTCATCACCGTCAGGTCCTTCAGACCCGAGATCACCTCCCAGCGGGAGCCGTCGTAGGTGATCTGCGCGGTGCGGGTCTCCTGGCCCTTGCGGACGAAGGAGTGCTTGACCTCGTCCGCCCCGATGAAGCGGGAGTTGGACTCGGAGGTCTCGATCCGCTCCCAGCTGTACTCCTCGATGCGGATGCGCGCCCGGTGGATCGCCTCCTGGCTGGTCACGAAGTGGCGGGCGAGGTGGATGCCGAACTGCTCGGCGGACTCGATGCCGTGCTCCTTGGCGAACGCGAACACCGTGTTCTTGGTGGTGTCGGTCGGCAGGACGTTGGCGTTCGAGCCGGACAGGTGCACCTCCTCCATGTCACCGGAGAGCGCCACCGAGACGTTGAGGTCCTTGATGTGGTGGGTGTCGCCGTCCCGCACGATCCGGACGACGCGGTTCTCCGCCTTGCCGTACTGGTTCTGGCCGAGAATCGCAGGGCGGGGGTGGTGGGAATGGGCGGTCATGGTGCCTGCTAGCTCCCTCGGTAAACGGAGTAGCCGAACGGGTTGAGCAGCAGCGGTACGTGGTAGTGCTCGCCCGGCGCGACGGCGAAGACAATCGCCACCTCCGGGAAGAACGCACCGCTGTCCCTTACGCGGGGGGCGTCCTGCTGCGCCTCGGCTTGCTGGGTGAAGTACGGCCCGGTCACGAAGTCCAGCCGTACGTGGGTGGTCCCTTCCGGCAGCGCCGGCAGGGTCTTGCAGCGGCCGTCGGCGTCGGTGTGGCCGGCGCCGTGGTCCCGCCAGGGGCTCGACCCGCCGGCCCGGACCGACAACGACACGGCCACGCCTTCGGCCGGCCGGCCGACGCTGGTGTCGAGGATGTGCGTGGACACCGAGGTGTGCGGTGCGGCGGAGGACGCGGACGGGTCGGTCATCACAGATCTCCTTCTACGAGCCGGGTCAGCCGGATGCGGTTGATCTTGCCCAGTTCGGTCCGGACGATCTCGCGTTCGGTGTCCGTGTCGTTGCCGATGCGCTCCTTGAGCACGGCGAGCATCTGGTCACCGGTGCGTCCGGTGGCGCAGATGAGGAAGACGTGCCCGTGCCGTTCCTGGTAGGCGAGGTTGAGTTCGAGCAGCTCCTCGCGCACCGCGTCCTGCACCCCGCTCTGCTCCCGGGCCGAGGTGGGGTCGCCCGGCTTCGGCCGGCCGATCGGCGGGTGGCCCGCCATCGCCTCGGTGAGATCCTCGGGGGTGAGCGCCGCCATGGCGGCGTCGCTCGCCGCGAACAGTGCCTCGGGGTCCGCGTAGGGGCGGCCCCCGGCCACCGCCGCGGCCCACGACCGGCTGGCGCACACCTCGTGCAGCCAACCGGCCACTTCCTGCTCGTCAGCCGTGTTGAGCCGGGCCAGACCCGGCGATGCGCTGGAAGTCACACCGGGAAGGTAGGAGCCCCCGGCGCGGAACGTCAACAGTTTGTTGAAAACTTCCGCCGCGAGCATGAACGGCGGGCGACCGCGGGCCCACCGGCCCGCGGCGCGGCGGCCGGTGGCCGGCGAGCAGCCCGGCGGCGGCGCGCCGGGACCCGGCCGCGGGGCCGCGGGGAGGTCACGGCGGGGCCGTCCGGGACCGGCCGCCGCGACGGACCGTCAGGCCCCGGCGCGGCCCGCCGCGGTCACTCCCGGCCGGCGGCGGGGCCCCGGCGGGTACCCTCCCGGGCACCTTCCCGGTTGAGGTAGTTGTAGACGGTGAACCGGCTGACGCCCAGCGCGCCGGCCACCGTCTCCACGCCGTGGCGCACCGAGAACGCGCCGCGCTGCTCCAGGATGCGCACCACCGACTGCTTGGTCTTGCGGTCCAGCTCGGCGAGCGGCATGCCGTGGCGCCGCTCCAGCTCGGCGAGGAGGTGGTCCAGGGAGTCGGACAGGTGCGGAAGCCGGACGGCGACCACCTCCCGCCCCTCCCAGGACAGCACCACGTCGTCCCCCTCGGCGCTGCCGGGGGCGATCATCTCCCCGCCCATGGCATCCACCAGCGGCTTGACCGCCGCGACGAACGGGTGGTCGGCCGGCTCGGTCACCCCTGGCCCTCCCCGACGACGTTGACCTGGAGCGACACCCGGGTGGCACCGGCGTCCAGGGAGCGCCGCAGCAGGTCGGACACGGCGGCCAGCACCACCTCGGCCCGGCCCTCGGCGGTGTTGCCGAAGGGCCCGACGTCCACCGCGTCCAGGTCGGCGGAGTGGACCACCTCGCGGGCGACCACCGCGTGCGGGGGCGCCTCGTCCAGATCGAACGGCTCGGTCGTGAATTCAACCCTCAGTCTCACGCGGCCAACCTAGCGCGCGGCACGGCGGAATCGGCCGGACCCACTTGACAGCTCGCCGCAGCCCCCTGCACTCTTCCATCACACAGAAACTTACTTCCGCAATACGGAAGGAGCGCGCCAGTGGGTTTCCCGGACCAGCGCTTCGATGTGAACCTCTCGATCCTCTTCACGGAGCTTCCGCTGCTGGAGCGCCCGGCCGCCGCGGCGGCGGCCGGCTTCGACGCGGTCGAGCTGTGGTGGCCCTGGATCGACTCGCCCACCCCCGAGCAGGCCGAACTCGACGCCCTGCGGGACGCGTTGGAGCGGGCCGGTACGCGGCTGGTGGGCCTGAACTTCTACGCCGGCCGGCTGCCCGGCCCGGACCGGGGCGCGCTGTCGCTGCCCGGCGCGGAGTCGGACCGCTTCCGCGCCAACATCGACGTCGCCGCCGGCTTCGCGAAGTCGGTGGGCTGCACGGCGCTGAACGCGCTGTACGGCAACCGGGTCGAGGGCGTGGACCCGCAGATCCAGGACAGCCTGGCGCTGGAGAACCTGGTGCTGGCCGCCCGCGCCGCCGACCGGGTGGGCGCGGTGCTGCTGATCGAGGCGCTCAACGCCCCGGAGTCCCCGCAGTACCCGCTGGCGAGCGCGCCGGCCGCGATCGAGGTGGTGGACAAGGTCAACGCCGCCACCGGCCTGGACAACACCCGGTTCCTGATGGACCTGTACCACCTGTCGATGAACGGCGAGAACCTGCCCGAGGTCATCGACGCCTACGCCGCCAGAACCGGTCATGTGCAGATCGCGGACAACCCCGGCCGCGGCGCCCCCGGCACCGGCTCGCTCCCCCTGGAGCGGCTGCTCGATCAGCTCGCCAAGGCCGGTTACGACGGCTGGGTGGGCCTGGAGTACAAGCCCGGCGACCGCCCGAGCGCCGAGGCCTTCGGCTGGCTGCCGGCCTGACCGCCCGCGCCGCGCGCAGCGTCTCCCGGCACCGCCCGCCCGCTGAACCTTCGTACGACCTCAGAGAGGCACTTCTCATGAGCAACCTCCCCAAGATCTCGTGGATCGGTCTCGGCATCATGGGCTCGCCCATGTCCGAGAACCTGATCAAGGCGGGTTACTCCGTCACCGGCTACACCCTGGAGCAGGAGAAGCTGGACCGGCTGGCGAAGGCCGGCGGCACCGCCGCCTCCTCCATAGCCGAGGCCGTCGGGGACGCCGACGTCATCATCACCATGGTCCCGGCCTCCCCGCAGGTGGAGGCGATCGCCTACGGCGAGGACGGCATCCTGGAGAACGCCCGGCGCGACGCCCTGCTGATCGACATGTCCTCCATCACCCCGCAGACCTCGGTGGACCTGGCGAAGAACGCCGCCGAGAAGGGGATCCGGGTGCTGGACGCCCCGGTCTCCGGCGGTGAGGCCGGCGCCATCGAGGCGGTGCTGTCGATCATGGTCGGCGGTGAGCAGGCCGACTTCGACGAGGCCAGGCCGATCCTGGAGGCGCTGGGCAAGACCATCGTGCTGTGCGGTCCGCACGGCTCGGGCCAGACCGTGAAGGCCGCCAACCAGCTGATCGTGGCGGTCAACATCCAGGCGTGCGCGGAGGCCGTGGTCTTCCTGGAGAAGTCGGGTGTGGACCTGGCCGCCGCGCTGGACGTCCTGGGCGGCGGCCTGGCCGGCTCGACCGTGCTGGCCCGGAAGAAGGACAACTTCCTCAACCGGGACTTCAAGCCCGGCTTCCGGATCGACCTGCACCACAAGGACATGGGCATCGTCACCGACGCCGCCCGCAACGTCGGCGCCGCCCTCCCGGTCGGTGCCGTGGTCGCCAACCTGGTCGCCTCGCTGCGCGCCCAGGGTGACGGCGGCCTGGACCACTCCGCGCTGCTGCGCGGCGTCGAGCGGCTCTCGGGCCGGAAGATCGAGGGCTGAGCGATGGCACTGCGGAAGATGCCCGCCATGGAGGCGGTCGTCCACGTCCTGAGGTCCGAGGGTGTCGACATCGCGTACGGCTGCCCCGGCGCCGCGATCCTCCCGCTGTACAAGGCGATGGAGCAGGTCGGCGGGATCGAGCACCTGACGGTCCGGCACGAGGAGGGCGCCACCCACATGGCGGACGGCTGGGCCCGTACCACCGGCAAGGTGGGCGTGGCCATCGGCACCTCCGGCCCGGCCGGCACCAACATGATCACCGGCCTCTACACCACCATCGCGGACTCCGTCCCGATCATCTGCATCACCGGCCAGGCCGCCTCCACCAAGCTGCACCAGGAGGCGTTCCAGGCGGTGGACATCGTGGAGATCGCCAAGCCGGTCACCAAGTGGGCGGTGCAGATCAAGGAGGCCGCGCAGGCCCCCTGGATCTTCCGCGAGGCGTTCCGCATCGCCCGGTCGGGGCGTCCCGGCCCGGTGCTGATCGACATCCCGGTGGACATCGCCCAGCGGGAGATCTGGTACGACCCGGAGATCGACGCCCCGCTGACGGTGGAGACGGTCAGGCCGCACCAGCCGCGGGTCGAGGCGGCGCTGGACCTGCTGCTGGCGGCCGAGAAGCCGCTGATCCTGGCCGGCGGCGGCGTGATCATCGCCGAGGCCGCCGAAGAGCTGCGGGAACTCGTCGAGCTGCTGCGGATCCCGGTCCAGGTCACCCTGATGGGCAAGGGCGCCATCGACGAGGACCACGAGCTGTACTCCGGCATGACCGGGGTGCAGACCTCCCAGCGGTACGGCAACCAGTCGTTCCTGGAGTCCGACACGGTGCTCGCCGTCGGCGCCCGGTTCGGCGACCGGCACACCGGCACCCTGGACACCTACCGGGGTGGGCGGAAGTTCATCCACGTGGACATCGAGGCGACCCAGATCGGCAAGGTCTTCGAGCCGGACCTGGGCGTGGTCTCGGACGCCAAGCTTTTCCTGCGGGCGCTGATCGACGCCGCCCGGGCCCGCGGCGTCAGCCGCGCGGACGGCGCCTGGGTCGCCCGGGTCCAGGAGCTGCGGCGGACGCTGACCCGGCGGGAGGACTTCGACGACGTCCCGATCAAGGCCCCGCGGGCGTACAAGGAGATCAACGAGGTCTTCGACGAGGACACCTACTTCGTCACCGCGATCGGCCTGTACCAGATCTGGGGCGGCCAGCACCAGAAGGCGTACAAGCCGCGCCACTACCAGATCTGCGGCCAGGCCGGCCCGCTGGGCTGGGAGATCCCGGCGGCCATCGGCGTGAAGAAGGCGCTGGAGGGCCAGGGGAAGGACAACGAGGTCGTCGGGATCGTCGGCGACTACGGCTTCCAGTACATGGTCGAGGAGCTGGCGGTCGCGGCCCAGTACAACGTGCCGTACGTGATCATCATGCTCAACAACGAGTACCTGGGCCTGATCCGGCAGGCGTCCATCCCGTTCGACATGAACTACC